>CALBMM010000034.1 GCA_937896535.1 uncultured Pseudomonadota bacterium | reverse complement strand
CTGACTGTTACCCATGTCCCCGGACATCTGTTTCCTATGTACCCGGGCTGTACCGGGTCGCTGGCTAACACGGCATTGCAGCTCTCGCCTCACGGCAGCTACGCTGCCGCGGGGCGCACCTAAACGCCCACCACGTTGGCCAGGCCAGGCTGGCATCGCGCGCGGTCCTTTCCCCGGGAAGTCACAGCATGGAGTGGTTCCAGGAGCTATACGACGACTTCCGCCAGCGCACTGGGTTTGGGAACATCTCGGACGAGCGTACCGCTCGCGAAGTAGACTTCATCGTCAAGCTATGCGCCCTGCGTCCCGGTGATCGTGTCCTCGACGTGTGCGCCGGTACCGGTCGCCACTCGATCGAACTCGAGAGGCGAGGGATCCGCGCCACCGGCTTCGAGCTCAATCCCGACTACGCACGCTTGGCTTTGGAGCGCGCGGAAAGCAGAGGCGTCGCTCCGTCAATCACCGTTGGCGACGTTCGGACCGTCGATTTCGGCACGGGTTTCCACGCAGCGATTCTGATGTGGCACAGCTTTGGGTTCTTCTCCGATGAAGAAGACCTGCGTCTCCTTGCGAAGATCGGACGCGCGTTGCAACCGGAAGGCCGCTTCGTCCTAGAGATCCTGAACCGTGATTTTTTTCTCCGGCACTTCGAGCCGCGAGCCGAGCGTGTCGTCGAGGGCATCGAAGTCGTCGAGGAACGTGAGTTCGACCTGTTCAAAAGCCGGATCAAGACCACGATCACGCGGAGGGAGCAGTCCGGCGTGGTTGTGCGACGAACCAACTGGCGCATGTACTCGCTCCACGAACTCGGGGCGATGGGCGCGGCCGCGGGGCTCAATCTCCTGCGCGCCTACGCCAACCTGGATGAAGAGCCCGCGGATCTCGACACTCGGCTCATGAGGCTTCTCTTTGTGCGAGCTGGATCGTGAAGACACCGTCGCCGCCAGCGGATGGTTGGAGCCGACGTTCCGGCGTCCGTGCAAAGTGGATCGAGGATCCGGGACGCTGATGGGCAAGGAGCAAGGAGCTGGCTAACTTGGAGTTGCAGCTGACGACTCACGGCAGCTACGCTGCCGCGGGTCGCACCTGAACTCCCGATACGTTAGGCGGACCTGAGCCTGCAGCGTACGCTCGCCAGCACGTGATGGACCGACGTGGATCTCTCTCCGTCGACATCCCGCTTCCAGCGTCGCCCTGACAGCAACTACGCGAACGTTGATCCTCGTCCACTGTGGCACCGGTGAGACTCTTCATCTCTCCGGTCATGGACGAAACTAGCTCGGCAAACACTCGCTTGACCAACTCTCGCCCTTGAGGGCAGTCTCGACGTGGATCCGGTACGATGAACGAACTTCTCAAGAAGATGGGCTTCTCCCAAGCCCATTTGCTAGCTACGTGGCGGAAAACGAGCCCGACATCGAGAGCTACTTCGTCCGGCCGCCGTACTACCAGGAGGTTACCTCGAGCGGTTCCTCGGGAAGGACGCTCATCCTCTTTGGAGCACGCGGGGCGGGAAAGAGCGCGACGCGCCTAGCGTTCTTCAAGCATGCATGGGCCCAGAAGGAGAACGGCGAAGAAGTACCGCTCGTCATCACACTCGATAACGATGCGGACGCTCGATCTGGCTTTGGACAAGTACACGCTTGAGACGCTTCCTAGAGTCTACGAACGTACCCATCTGCAGCAGATCTCCCGCCTTGAGACGACGACATTCACAAACCGGGAGGTCCAGTCAAAGTTCCGGATCAACGTCCAATCGGCTCGGAACCGGATTCGAGCTTGGATCGATGCGGGGATTGCGGCACAAACCGGGACGCGCGCAGCTGAGGGCGATAGTGGCGGGAAGCCGGCCCACGAATACTCGATCGTGGATAGTCGCGTAAGTCGCATGCTCTCAAGATCCTTGTCACTCGGTCCCGACTTTGACCTCGGCGGTGATGTGGACCCTGAAGCGGAGTCGATCGACTCTGACGCGTAGTGTGTGAGCCGGAGGCGCGAGATGCCGCCCAACTCACGCCCTGAGGTGGTCCGCAACCCTACTTCGGCTCGTCGTACGGCACGAGGGCGTCAGGTGCAGGTATGCGGGGCCTCGACCGCGCACCAGAGCTCCACTTCGCCCACGACCTCGAGCTCGGATCCGTGGACTTCGAGTTCCAACGTCGCCCGCGTGCTCCCGAGCAGGTCCGCGGAGTCGGGGGCACAGATTCGGGGCCCGTCCGGGACCGGAACGTTGAAAACGAACACGCCGCGCTCGCCGGCCGCCAGCGACTCCGGGCGCGGGCTGCCCGGAAGAACACCGGCGACGGCGAGGTCGTCTCGCCGCAGGACGTCATCGAAGTCGAACGACCGAAGTCGCGTCGAGACGATGTCCATGTCGGGCGGCGCAGTCATGGTGACCCTGATGTGAGCGCTGTCTTGCGCCGGGCAGGTCGCGAACGCGAAGAACTTGGAATCCTTCGTTTCCAGTTGGAGGTCGGCATCGTCAGGGAGCGGCTCGACCTCGCCGGTTTCCCCGCTTTCGTCACCAAGCCCGGAGCCGCCGTCGGTCGATGGGTCGCTTTGCGAACCGGATTTCTCTGCCTCGGTGCATCCCGCTACGACGGTGAAGGCAGCGACTACGAGCATGGACGTACGCACGAGGGGGCCGCGAAGCAATAAACGCGCCAGCGACTCTCCCCGACGCCGGGGCGCCTCGCGGGCACAATGCGCCGACAGAGGCGAGCCCGGTGGCAAGAGACTGCGACCGATCTGTCACGGTGGTACGACATTGGCGTCGTGACGTCAGGCCCTCGCTCGCGGGGCAGGACGGTCGACGAGCCCGCGGTTCGCGGTGCCGCGCGCTTCCGCGGTCGCTCGGGCCCCACCCGCGGAAAGGCGCGCCGCGTGGCGTAGAAGGCTCAGGCCATCGCCGAACGCGACGAGCCGTCGGGGAGCGAGCGTGGGGCCGGCGACGGGTCGCGAGGTGAAGGGCTCATCGTCGCCGAGCTCCGGTCGCGGACGGTGGCTTCGCGCGCGCGCTCGCTCGCCGGCGGTCGCCGCGTCAGTGGCCGCACTGGGCGAGGAAGTCCTCGCTGAAGGTCGGAAACTCCGCGGACGCCCGCGCCAAGACCTCGGCGCCGCTCTTCTTGGCGTCGGGGGCGTGCGTCTGGGCGAACGCGGTGAACTCGGCGTGCGGCTTGGGGGCGCCGGCGCCGTACTCGACGGCCTCCATCGGACCGACCCCGTCGGCGAGCAACCACAGATAGTCCGACAGGTCGCTCGCGACCACGCCGAGCTCGCCCTCGGAACCGAAGAAGACGATCGGCTGCCGCTCGATCGGCTCGCCCTCGCGAACGAGCCAGAACGCCGCATACCCGCCGGTCCCGTCCTGCCCGAAGATCCGATACGCCGCCCCGTCGAGCGACGCGTTGCCGGTCCATGCCCGGATCCAGGCCGCGTTCTCCTCGGCGGGAAAGAACTCGTCGTACGGCTCGAAGTCCATGCCCTCACCACCGGCATAGTCGAACTCGAGCTCGTGCAGCGCGGCCAGCGTGGCGGGAAGAGTCTGATCGAACGACGTCACACCCCGATGGTAACCGGATTGCGTCGGCCCGTCGTCACGGCCGCTCGGGCTCGACCCCCGGGATGGGCAGCCGTAGCGTGCCGGGCACGAACGCATCGAGCGATTGCACCAAGCGTACCGAGGGCCACGCGAGCGTGACGGCGCGCGCCGCCGGGTCCCAGACCGCGGTGTAGAGCGTTCCCATGCCGCGCGCGAACGCGTCGCGGTACAGCGGTGGTCGCAGCAGTCGCGTCACGATGTCGCCGTCCTCGTCTTCGACCGCTTCGGTCAGCGCTTGCTGCCGCGCGTGCGACTGCGTCGCCTCGACGTACTGTGGCCAGTCCGAGATCGGCTGGTGATTGGCACACCCCCGGGCATTCGTGCGCTCCGCCGGGCGGTCCGGGGCGGTGTGCACGGTCGCCCACGCCCCGGCCGCATCGAGCACCGTGACGTTGTAGGCCATGTGCGTCGGGATCCGAGCCAGGGCGGCGCAGGCCTGCTCGGTGTCGGCACACGTCTCGAGCACGTAGCGCAGGATCAACGGCATCCCGAACCCCGGGCCCACGATGCGGCGCCCCCCGAAGGCCAGCGACACCGCCAGCCCTTGGGCGTTGACTCCGTCCAGCACGCCCCACAGCGAGTCGGTCATGGCCAACACCGGCCACGAGGTCCACGCCGTTCGCCACAGCATCGCGTCCCACAACCGGGGCGAGTAGTCGTAGTTGCGGGCGAGCACCGGCGGATCCGACGGCCACACCACCTGGCTGCACGCGGCGATGTACGGCGGGGGCCGCCACATCGCGAGGAAGCGCGCCTCGGTGTCGCCGCCACCGGCCAGCTCGACCAACGCGTTCCACGTGGGCACGAGCTCGGGCATGTGCTCGCGGAGCTTTCGCCGCGACTCGAGGTAGCTCGGGCGGTCGTCGGTCGAGCCGCGGTGAAACCACGCCCGATAGCCGGGCCACAGGTCGCGGAAGACCTCCGCCCACCGTGGACCGGGGCTTGGCTCGGCGACCGAGTCGAGTGCGATCACTGCGGTCACATGAACTTGAACCCACCGAGCGCGTCGAGGGCCGGCGTGAGCGCGGGTCCGGGCAGCGAGCGACCCACGTACCACCGTCGGATCCCGGCCGCCCATTTCTTGGCCGTCTCGGTCAGACGGAAATCCTCGGTCATCATGCGCCCGGGCCCGATCAAGATCCCGAGGTCGGCGCCCTCGTAGCGGAAGTCGCCAGTGCGGGCGATCCGCAGAAAGAACGCCCGGTTGGGCCTCTGCACGGTGCGGCGGTGGGTCTGCATTCGCACGTAGTGAACGCTGCCGTCGTCGGCCATCTCGTAGATCCCCGAGGGCGGCGCGGCCGTGATCACGTCGACGTCGGCGGTGACGTGCTTGATGACCATCTGGCTCCACGCGTCGATGTTCTCCGGATTGGACCAGCGCTCGTTGAGCGTGTCCACGTCGAGCTCGAAGTCGGCCTTGGAGTACTCGAGCAAGTGGAACAAAAACAACGGCGCATCGGCGTGGGCGAACGCCGACAAGTTCGTCATCGCGCTCGCGCCGGTGATCCGCGGATTGACCTCGCCCAGCCACAGATCGTGGGTGTCCAGATCGAGCAGGTAGTCGACCTCGAAGTAGCCGCGGTAGCCCATCTTGCGCAGCTGCTCGCCGAGCGCGAACGTCTTGTCGCGGGCCTGGTTGCGCACCTCGGCCGAAAAGCCCTCGGGCATCACCTCGTTGCCGCACCAGCCGCCCTTGTAGGGCGTCAGCTCCGAAAAGCCCACCAGCTCGCTCATCAAGGGGCCGACGATCGTGCCGTGCCGGGTCACGCAGGCCTCGATGGCGGTGCCGCGGTTGCGCACCCTCTTCATCACCTTGACCTCGCTCTCGGCCTCGATCTCCTCGGCGTGCTCTTGGTAGTCGTCTTCGTTGGAGATGAAGAAGGTGGTGTGCCCGGAGTCGCCGAAGGAGGTCTGGACCACCAGGTGCTCGCCCAGTGTCTCGGACTTCTCGCGCAGCTGGGTCCAGCTGCCGATCTTCGCGAGCACGTTGGGCACCGACGGCACGCCCGCCTCGTCACCGATGCGGGTGCAGCTGATCTTGTCGTCGACCTTCTCGCGCAGGTGCGCGGCGGGAAAGCACACGTCGAGCCCGAGCTCGTCGCACAGCTGCTCGCAGCGCTCGTCGAACATCAGGAACACGGCTTTGCCGGGGCCGTGCGATTCGATGTAGTCGACCACGGCCTTGTGCCCGAGCAGGTACGCGTTGATGTCCTCGATGCTCGTGAACTCTTCGTGGGGCAGCTCCGGCGGGGAGAACACGCTCGGGTGCGCGCCGTCGAAGCAGTCGACGTAGTTGACGTAGTGGAAGTTGCGGACCCACTCGTCGACGCCCAGCAGATTGAAGTTGGTCGCGCTGACGAAGTAGACCGGCGTCTCGTTGCGGATGAAGTAGCGCCGGATGTCCGAGAGGCTGCGGAGGGTCTTGGGTGCGTCCATGGGTCTTTCCTTGTCGTTTCGTTTCACGCGGCGCCGGCGGCCCGCAGTCCTTGCTCGGTGAAGACGCGCAGGCCGTACTGCGGCTTGTACCCGTGGATCTCCTTGACGTCGGTCGCGCGCAGGAACGCGAGGATCTCCGTGCTGATGACCTGACCCGGAACCAGGATCGGAAACCCGGGCGGGTAGGGCGTCACGTAGGACGCGGCTACCACCTCGCGGCCGGAGTCCATCGCTTCGCGGATCGGTCCGCCGAGCTTGAGGTACTCGATGCGCGACTCGTCCTGCGCGTCGAAGTAGGCGCGCCGGACTTCGCCGACGCTCGAGCTGCAGTTGGGGGCCGCCTCGTACGGGGCGGCGAAGCGAGAGAAATTGGGCAGCGGCGGCAGCTCCTCCGTCAGAGACCGCACCGCGTCGCCGTGCAGACGGCTGGCGATCTCGCTCTCGTCTTCGTGGTCGTGCTCGAAGTCGCGGGCGATCTCGTCGAACACGTCCACGAGATAGGCGACCGAGCCCCGCGTCGTGCCGATGTGGGTCATGAACAAGACCGTGTTGCGCGAGGTCTTGTTGATCTGGATGTCGAACCGCTCCATGAGCACGCGCTTGAACGTGTCGCCGTCCAGGCCCGTCTTGCCCACCGCGATCGTCACGCGGGTCGGGTCGAGGCAAAACTCGTCGCGCTCCCACGCCGCGTCCATCGTCCGCCAGTCCGTGCCCACCTCGCGGTACGAGGCGAAGCCCGACGCGCGATAGGCCTCCGGGACCAGCTCCGCCGGACCGAGCACCCGAAAGTACTTGGCCAGCTGCGGGTGCTTGGCGATGCGCTCGCGCAGGGTCATGGCGAGCTCGGCACTGTGCTGCACGAGCTCGTAGCCCTCCATCTCGACCTGGCGCCGGCCGATGTCGAGGGACGCGATGATCTGGTAGTTGGGCGAGGTCGACGTGTGGGTCATGTACGCGTCGTCGAACGCGAACTCGACCTCACGCTCGAAGTCCTGGTCCAGCACGTGGATCATCGAGCCCTGGCGGAGGCTCGTGAGCGTCTTGTGGGTCGACTGCGTCGCGTAGGCGCGCACGCGGACTTTGTCCGGGTCCGGCAGCAGCGCGTGGTCGAGCCACGTGGCGTCGTCGTCGGGATCGCGCGCGTCGTGCTCGATCTTCCAGCGCTCGTACTGCTCGCGATACTCCTCGGTCTTGAACGTCGCGCGCAGCTCGGCCGCCGCGGCCATCGCGGTGCGGCGCCGCGTCATGGGCGAGAACCCGGCGAACGCGTACCAGGCCTCGTCCCACACGAAGATGATGTCGGGCTTGATCGCCAGGACCTCGCGCATGACCCGTCGTGGGTTGTAGACCACGCCGTCGAACGTGCAGTTGGTCAGCAGCACCACCTTGACGCGCTCGAGCTGACCGGCGCGGCGCAGCGCGAGCAGGTGCGCCTTGATCTCGTGCAGCGGGACCGCGCCGTACATCGAGTACTCCGGCAGCGGGTACGGATCCATATATAGAGGCTGCGCGCCCGTCAGCATCATCGTGTAGTGATGCGACTTGTGGCAGTCGCGCGAGACCAGCACGATGTCTCGCGGCTGCACGAGCGCCTGCAGCACGATCTTGTTCGCGGTCGATGTGCCGTTGGTGACGAAGTAGGTCCGCTCGGCGCCGAACGCCCGCGCGGCCGCAATCTGGGCGCGCTTGATCGGACCGTGCGGTTGCAGCAGCGAGTCCAGTCCGCCCGTGGTGGCCGAGGTCTCCGCGAGGAACACCTTGTGGCCGTAGAAGTCGGCCATGTCGCGGATCCAGTGCGACTTGGTGATCGACTTGCCGCGCGAGATCGGCAGCGCGTGGAAGACCCCGGTGGGGCGCTGGCTGTACTTCTTGAGCGCGTTGAAGAACGGAGCCTCGTAGCGCTCGCGGATCCCCTTGAGCAGCGACAGGTGCAGCTCGAGATAGTCCTCGGTGCGGTAGAAGACGCGGCGGAAGTGGCGGCCGACGATCCCGGTGACTTCCTCGACCGGCGAGTCCGTGATGAGGAACAGATCCAGCGTCGGGCGCAGCCGCCGAATCGACTGGGCCAGCGACAGCGCCATCAGCGGCTCGTTGGACGCGTCGAGGTCGTCGTCGATCTCCACGAGTCCGGCCCGCATGATGTCGAACTTGTTGTCGGACGCGAGGGGAAAGCCGTAGCGCAGCAGGACCGCCTGAAGGTTGACGTTGAGGAGCACGGCGATGAGCGCGTCCTCGAAGCTCGGAACGGCGACGATGTCGTAGATGAACTCGTCACCGTCGTCGCGCTGGGCGAGCAGCTGCTCGCGCAGGTCTTTTTCCTCGCGGTCCGACAGCGTGCCGACGACCAGCACCTCGAAGTACGGGCGCGTGGACCGGCGCGGCTCCTCCCCCTCGATCCGCTCGGCGTCTTCGAGCGTCGCCAACGTCTCGATGTCCGGAGCGCGCCGACCACGGCCGCTGAGACTGCGCCAACCGTCGCTGGAGAGCATGCGCGCCAGGTGCGTCGCGGCGCGGGCGAACTCGCCTTCGTGTCCGGCGCGGGCGCGCTTGGTCAGCTCGTCGACCGAACGCGCGCCCGGGAAGGCGAAGTAGGCCTCCAAGGGCGCGAGGCGGGCGAGGCAGTCCTGGACGTTCGCCCGCAGGGACTCGACGTCGCCGCCGCGCCGCACGGCGTCGTGCAGTCGCCGTCCGTGCGCCTTGAGCTCGTCCCATCCGTCCGTGCGAAGGCGGGAGGCGTTGTAGAACATCGACAGCGACAGCTTGCTTGGCGGCATGGTGCGTTTCAGTCTCCGGTCTCGTCGGGTCCGTGGACGTCCGGGCTCGCCCGCATCGTCGTCTCTTCGTCGTCGATGCCGGCGGCGCGGAAGGTGTCCGCGGGGCGGGTGGCCTTCGTCGCGTCCGAGCGGGTCGGCTTTTCGAGCGGCCCGAGCGTGTCGAGGTACTCCGAGCGTGCTCCGGGCGCGTAGACGGGAAACTGCACCTTGCGGTCACGGAACGCCTTGAGCGGCTGCCCCAGCCCCAGCAGGCCGCGCTCGCGGCCGCGGCTGACCCGGTCCAGATCGATCTCGAGCGGAATGAGCTGCGGGCTCGTCCCCGCCTGTACCAGCACGTCGCCGGCCGGACCGGCGACGATCGAGCGGCCGTTGCCGCCGTCGCCGAGACCGTTGATGTCGAAGAAGAAGCACTGGTGGGTCGCCGCGAGCGCCCGCACCAGCGACAGCTCGACGTCGCGGTCGATCGTCGGCGTCAGCGACGGGTGCAAGATCACCTCCGCGCCCATCGACGTCATCGTCCGCACCGTCTCGGGAAACCACGTGTCGTAGCAGATCGACACGCCGAACCGGCCGACGTCGGCAACGTCGAAGACGAGGAACTCGTCGCCCGGGGTGACCCCTTCTTCGTACGGCGTGAAGGGGAACATCTTGCGGTAGCGACCGACCACGTTGCCGGACGGGTCGATGACCGACGCGGTGTTGTAGATCTTCTCGCCGTGCTTTTCGTACATGCTGCCGGGCACCAGCCAGATCCGGTGGCGCTCGGCGGTCTGTTGGAACGCGGCCTCGGTGGGACCCGGCAGCGGCTCGGCGAACTTCAGCAGCGGTCCCCGCGGGGCGAGCTCGGAGAACACGACCATCTGCACCCACGGAAACAGCTCGAGCAGCAGGCCGACGCGGTGCTGCATCCGCACGACGTTGCTCTCGACGGCCGACAGGTACATCTGCACCCCGGCGATGGCGAAGGGTCGCATCAGCGAGCTCCCCCGACGGCCAGCACGTGCGTTTCGATCACGTCGAGTCCGCGGTCGAGCGTCGCGTCGTCGATCGTCAGCGGTGGCAGCAGGCGAATGTTGTTGCCCGCGGCGGCGATCACCAGCACGCCGTCGGCGATGCAGTGTTCGATGATCCGCTTGGTCGACTCGGGCGAGGGGCGATCGGGGTCACCGTCCTCGGAGATCTCGAACGCCAGCATGGCCCCACGCCCGCGGACGTCGGACACGACCGTGGCGCGTTCGGCCATCGCGCGCAGCCGGGCCGACATGCGCTCGCCGAGCGCGGCGGCCTTGGCCGGAATGTCGACGGACTCCATGATCTTCAGCGACGCGAGTGCCGACGCGCACGCCACCGGGTTGCCGCCGTACGTGCCGCCCAGGGTGCCCGGGCGCGCACCGTCCATGACCTCGGCCTTGCCGATCACCGCCGAGATCGGCAGGCCGCCGCCCATCGCCTTGGCCCACGTGGAGATGTCCGGGGTCACCCCGGCGTGCTCGTACGCGGCCCAGCGACCGGTGCGCCCGAAGCCGGTCTGTACCTCGTCGCAGATCAGCACGATGCCGTGTTCGTCGCAGATCTGCCGCAGCCCCTGCAGGTAGCCGTCGGGGCAGGGCACGAAGCCACCCTCGCCCTGCACGACCTCGAGGATGATCGCGGCGACCTGATCGGCCGGCACGGTGTTCTTGAACGCGTGGCGAAGCCGGCTCAGCTCGCGCGCGACGAGTGCCGCTTCCGACAGCTCCCGCGCCGCGCGGCGGTCGGGGTAGGGCAGCCGGTACAGCTCGGTCGCGTACGGCCCGCAGCCGAGCTTGTAGCCGACGCTGCTGGTCAGCGACAGGCCGAGCAGGGTGCGCCCGTGAAAGCCTCCGGTGAAGCAGATCACCGCGGAACGGCCGGTCGCTTGGCGCGCGATCTTGACGGCGTTCTCCACCGCCTCGGCGCCACTGTTGACGAGCATGACCTTCGTGGCGTCGCCGTGTGGGAAGCGGCGAGCGAGCGCCTCGCACAGCGCGACGTACGGCTCGTAGGTCGCGACGTGGATGCACAGGTGCTGCATCTGGTCGAGCTGGGCCTTCGTCGCCGCGATCACCTCGGGGTGGCCGTGGCCGAGCACCATCACGCCGATGCCGGTGGCGAAGTCGATGAGCTCGCGACCGTCGTGATCGGTGACGATGGCGCCACGCGCGCGGGTCGCGACCACGTCGTTGAGACGGGCCACGCCACGCGGAAGCACGGCGTCGCGGCGTTGGAGCAGAGCGGAGTGTTGGGGGTCGTTCATGAGTCGTCGGCGCGTCCGCAAAAACGGTCGCAAGGTACGCGGGTATCAAAGCGACCGCGCCGGGGCAAACGCGTGCGAGCGCGCGCGACCGTGTTGCGCTTTTCGTCGACGTGCTAGTCCGCTGGCGATGGAACGCAAGCGTCTGCGCATCGGCGAAGAGCTCCGTGATGGTCCCGACGTCGAAACGGTGATCAGCCCCTTCGACGGCGCCGCAGTCGGCGAAGTGGTCGTCGGTGGTGCCCAGGACATGGATGACGCGATCGAGGTCGCCAGTCGTGGTTTCGCCGAAGTCCGCAAGCTGCCCACGCACGCCCGCGCTGCGATCGCAGAAAAGACCTCGCAGCTCATCCGTGAGAATGCCGACGCGCTCGCCGAGCTGATGGCACGCGAGAGCGGCAAGCCGATCCGCTGGTGTCGCGGCGAAGTCGGTCGCGCGCAGGTGACCTTCACGTTGGCCGCCGCGCAAGCGCGTACCGGCGGCGGCGAGGTGATGCCGATCGATCTGTCGGAGGCGGGCGAAGGTCGGTTGTGCCTGCATTCACGCGTGCCGCGGGGACCCGTGGCCGCGATCTCGCCGTTCAACTTTCCCCTCAACCTCATCGCACACAAGCTCGCGCCCGCGTGTGCCGTGGGGACGACCACGGTGCTCAAGCCACCGCCGCAGTGCCCGCTGACGGGCTACCGGCTCGCCGAGTTGATGGCGCAGGCGGGATTGCCGGCCGCGGCGCTGAGCGTGCTGCACTGCTCGCCGCAGGTCGCCCAGCGCATGGTCGAGGACGATCGCATCGCGGTGCTCTCGTTCACCGGATCGGACAAGGTCGGCTGGAAGCTCAAGTCCCTCGCGGGCAAGAAGCAGGTGATGCTCGAGCTCGGCGGCAATGCGCCGTGCATTCTCGATCGCGGCACGAATCTCGACGCCGCGATGCCGCGGCTGATGATCGGGGCGTGGGCCCACGCCGGGCAGATCTGCATCAAGGCGCAGCGCGTGCTCGTGCACGTCGACGATCGAGACGCGTTTTTGGCGCGCTTCGTCGCCGAGACGCGGGCGCTGAAGGTGGGCGATCCCCTCGACGAGCAGACCTGGGTCGGACCGCTCATCGACGAAGGTGCCGCGCAGCGCGTGCGGGCGTGGATCGAAGAAGCCATGGCCGCGGGGGCCAAGCGTCACTGCGGCGGCGGGGGCAAGGGCACGATCGTCGAGCCCACGGTGCTCACCGAGGTCGCCGCCGACGCGAAGGTGTGCACCGAGGAGGTCTTCGGTCCGGTCACCGTGGTCGAGACCTACGAGGACTTCGACCAAGCGCTGCAGCGCTGCAACGCGAGCCGCTTCGGCCTGCAGGCCGGTGTGTTCACCGCCGACGTCGGCAGGGCGCTGCGGGCGTTCGAGGTGCTCGAGTACGGCGGCGTGATGATCAACGACGTGCCGACGTTCCGCGTCGACAACTTTCCCTACGGCGGGACCAAGGACTCGGGCTTCGGTCGCGAGGGGGTCGAGTTCGCGATGGAAGAGATGACCGAGCCCAAGGTGCTCGTGATGCGCGGGCTGTGAGCCTCAGGCGGGCAAGACGGTGCGCCGGGTGCTGCGCAGGAAGATCCAGACTCCGAGGGTCAGCACCAACACCGAGAACAGGCCGCAGACCGCCCCCCACATCCAGTAGGGACCGCCGAGCGCGGTGGCCATGTGGGCGACGTCGGACGGCATCACGCCGGCGCCGGTGTGGGCCGTGTCGGTGAACAGGTAGTCGCCGCGGGAGAACACGCTCAGGGCCATCTGCACCGCGACGAACACCAGCGTCAGCTGCACCGTGGTCTCCGAACCGCGCCACGCCACGAGGGCGAGGGAGACGCCGACGGCTCCGGTGAAGACCATGCCGAACGTGTTGCGCACGAACACGGCGAGGACCACGAGGAAAGCGACACCGAGCAGGGCCATGAAGCCGCGGGCGAGCTTGGCGCGCTGGGCCATCACGAACGCGACGCCGGCGAGCACCGCGGGACCGACGAGACCGCCGGCGGAGACCAGTGCGCTCGAGACTCCGCCGCCGCCAATGCCGGAGCGAGCGACGCCCGAGCCGTCCGCGAAGATCCGCAGCGACTCGAACTGCCCGCCCACGAGCAGCGCCGCGAGGCCGTGGCCGAGCTCGTGCACGAGCGTGCTCAGCAGCATCAGCGGGTAGCCCAGCACGTGGCCGAAGGGCACGACGTACAGCAGCAGCGTCAGCGCGATGCTGCCGAACAGTGCCTGCTTCGTGCGTCGGCGCGCGCGCTCCGACGAAAGCCACGTGTTGAGCTGGGAATTCACCGTGGCCTTCGACCGCGCGTCCATCGGTTCCATTCCCTCAAAAACGTGCCGCGGCGGCAAGTGGGTCTTTGACGCGCCCGCGGTAGTGCAAAGGACGGCCGCGGGCCGCGCCACAGACGAGGATCAGGGAGGCAGCGGGCTACTGCTTGGTGATCGTCAGCGCGCCGGTGGACTGAAAGACGCCGTGCACGATCTCGATGCGGTCCGCGTCGTCGTCGGTGACGGCGAGCGCGACGTTGCCCTGCTTGACCGCATCTTCGACGACCTTGGCCTCGTGCTCGGAGATCCCGAGCCCGACCAGACCACCGACGAGGCCGCCGGCGGTGGCACCGGCACCCAGGCCCGCGAGCGCGGCGACGAGTGGTCCGGCGATCGAAAGACCCAGGCCGGGGATCACGATCCCGGCGACGGCGGTCAGGCCCACCGCGATCGCACCGAGGGCGCCGCCGGCCGCCGCGCCCGCGGCCACGCCTTCGGAGGCCTTGGTCCCGGGCTTGATCGCGAGGTGCTTTTCCTTCGTGGGGTCGGAGACCAACAGGCTGATCTGCGGCTGCGTGAAGCCGTCCTCGTACAGGCGGCGGATCGCCCGGTTGGCGGCTTCGACGTGTTCGTAGGTGGCGATGATGGTCTTGGACATGCGCCACCCTCAGTGCAAGGGCGGCGCCATCGCGAAAAGGCCGTGGCGGTGCGTCTGATGGCGAATTGTCGCGTTTGGACGCACGTGCGAATTCGCGCAGGCGGGCCGATGCGCCCTCTCCTTTCGCGACGCGAGCCTCAGTTCGACGCCGGCAGAGCTTCCAGAAATCCCCAGAACGCGGGTGCCGACAATCCGTCCTGACGCGAGTGGCCTTGCTGAGACGTCTGGCACCACACGACGGGATAGCCGTCTTGGCAGCCGGCGTAGCTGACACACGGTGCGGGGTCGACATCGGTCGGTGTCGCTTTCGCGTCACAGCCGTTGCGCGCCAGGTTGAGATCGCGGGCGGCGATGCTCGTGTCGATGCCGACCTGCATGTCGTTGAGGTCGTGGATCAGCAGCGCCGCGACCTGGCCCACGCACATGTTGCCCCCGGAGCCGCCGGCGATCGACGCGACGCCGCGCAGCATGTCGCCGCGCTCGCACGACAGGCGGTGGGTCATGAACGCCCCGCTGGAGTAGCCGGTGGCGAAGCGGCGGCCCGTGTCGACACAGGCCTCGCCCTCGACCGCGCCGACGAGCGCGTCGAAGAAGGCGACGTCGGGTCCGTTGGGACTGTTGTCCCAGCAGTCGGTCACGGCGCGCCCGCGCACGTGCACGG
Source organism: uncultured Pseudomonadota bacterium (assembly GCA_937896535.1). Lineage (GTDB taxonomy): Bacteria > Myxococcota_A > Polyangia > Nannocystales > Nannocystaceae > CALBMM01. Next base: position 50,610 of record CALBMM010000034.1, on the reverse strand, counting down.
CCGCGGCTCCGCTCTCGTCTTGCACCGGCGGGTTGTTGTCCTGCGGGTTGGGCGAGCTGCTGCAGCCGTGGAACTGATAGACGATCGGGTAGGGCGTGGCCGGGTCGTAGCCCGGCGGCAGCCACAGCCAGTACTCGCGCATGGTCCCGTCGACGTCGACGGTGCGGTAGTTCCACGTCTGCTCCGGATCGCCGATCGCCATGCCGCAGCCGGCGCTTCCGACGGGACCGCCGGTGTCGTCGCTGGAACCCGCGTCGTCGGTGGCGCCGCCACCGGTCGTGTCGCCGTTGGACGTGGCGGTGGCGGTGGCGTCTCCCGCATCGCCGGGCGGCGTCGTCGTCGGTCCCGCCGGTCCGCCGTCGTCGCCGCCGGTCACGGCCGTGGTCGCCGCGGTGCCACTGCCCGCATCGTCGCCGCCGTCGTCACCACCATCGTCGCCGCCACACGCGAACGCGAGTGCCAGCGCCACTGCTCCGATTCCCACCCCGAGCTGCCGCATGGGGACCATCGTACTCGATGGCCCGTCGGCCGCGTCACCAGTTCTTGGTCATGACCGACCACTGCGGGTCGTTGCACAGCTCGCACGTGTCGTAGAACACCGGCTCGGCAGTCGCGTCGCACATCAAGTGGAAGCGAAACCAGGCCGTGGCGGGTGCGCGGTAGTCGGTGGCGTTGCCGATCGGGCTCAGGATGTGATCGGCCCCGGCGAGCGTGGCCCACAACGTGGGCACGTTGCTGTCGTCGAACACACGCTGCTGGTTGGGCTGCGGTGGCGCGATGAAGTCCGCGTCGCCGGACATCATGAACATCGGCCCGTTCTGGTTGGACTGGCACGCCTGGTCGTAGCCGCCGAAGCCCTGCTCGGTGTACGGCTGCAGCGGGGCGGTCACGACGACGCGCGGGTCTTGGCCGGCCATCAGAGATCCGCCGCCGCCCTGCGAGTGACCGCTGGCGCCGACGTGCGCGAGGTCGACGACGCCGGCGTACGGGCTGGCGGGGTCGGCATCCTGCGCCGTCAACCAATCCAGGCACGCGAGCATCTCTTGTCCAGTGCCGGCGTTGGACGTGTTGGCCGCGGCGACGATGAAGCCGTGCGAGGCCCAATGCGTCAGGAGGCCCCCGTAGATCGCGGGCACGGTCGCCGTGCCGTTGCCCCAAAGGATGACCGGGTGACGCAAACCGCCTTCGCCGAGGGTGGCCGGTCGGAAGATCGTGCACTGCGGTCCTTCGCCGATCTGCTCGGTCGCGAAGGGGCCCGCCGCGCCGAAGTCGTCGACCGCGGGGAAACGGCCGCACGTGTCGACGACCCCACCGGAGTCCGAGCCCGAGTCCGCCGTGCCGGTCTCGGCCGGCGGCATGCCGGTGGCCGTCGCGGTCGGCCCCGACGTCGACGCCGATCCGCCCTCGGCCGTGCCGTCGCCGGTGACGGGCGTGGGGGTGGTCGTGGGCGTGGCCCCGGCTTCGGTCGACGCCTCGCTCGACGACGCCGCGTTCTCGGTGCCGCTGCCACTGCCGCCGTCGGCGGGGCAGCCCGCGACGACCGCGACGAGCCAGATCCACCCGCGGCGAGTCATGCCCAACGATACCGCGTTTGTTCGCATCGATCCGCTCGCCGTCGTCGCGACTCAGGGCGGGGCCACGAACATCACCGAGATCGGCAGCGCGAAGCAGCCGCTGACGGTGCCGCCTTCGAACGTCAAGTCGAACGAGGCGGCGAGGAGCTCGCCGTCCTCGGTGCCGGCCTCGGAAAACTGCAGCGTGCCCGAGACGAAGTCGTGGGCGTCGGTCACGTTCTGCGGGTACAGGCCCACGAAGGAGGGTCCGGGTCCCGTGCCAGGCGGCGAGGTGGGCATGTACGTGGTGCCCAGGACGGGGTCGCCGCGAAACAGCACGTCGAGGCGGTTGGCGCCCTCGTCGCTGCCGTGGATCTGCACGATGTACAGCGGGACGCTGCTCGTCTCGTCGACTTGTCGTACGGCCTCCGCCGACATCGCCGTCAGCTCGACGCCGTCGGCGACCGCCAGCGGCACGTTCGCGCTGCAGTCGCCCGAGAACGGACCGCCGTCGCCGGAGCCGGTTCCACCTTGGCCGCTCGAGCCGTCCGCGCCGTCGGCCGCGGTCGTGGCGTTCGTCGCCGCGCCGGTACCGTCGCCGTCGCCGTCGCCGGCGCTACCGCCGGAGTCCGAGTCGCCCTCGGACGAATCCCCACACCCGGCCACGACGATCGCCAGCACACCGATCCATGAAACCAAACGCATGGCCGTCACAGTAGCGCACCTGCCGTACACTCGGCGCGTGACGAGCTTCGGGCCGACGCAGCGGGTCGTGGTGACCGAGTGGGGGCAGACCCCGATGGACGCCCTCGACAACTTCATGCAGCTGCAGCCGCAGGCGCAGCCCGATCCCGCGCAGCTCGGACCGCGCGACGTCGTGTTGGCCGTTCGCAGCTGCGCGGTCGGCTGGGTGGATCTGATCATGAGCAGCGGCCAGTACCAGCACATGGCGCCGCCGCCCTACACGCCCGGGCTCGAGTTCGCCGGCGACGTGGTGTGGACGGGAGCGGAGGTCGAGCGCGTGGCCGTGGGCGACGCCGTGCTCGCCGACGGCTTCCTCACCGGCCCGCGCTCCAGTGGCGCCTACCAGAAGTGGGGCGGCTTCGCGTCGTACGCCGTGCTTCCCGAGGCGGCGGCGATGCCGATCCCGGAGGGATTGTCCTACGACCAAGCCGTCAATCTGCTCGGCAACTACGAGACCGCCTACCACGTGCTCGTGCACCGCGCGCGGCTGCAGTCGGGCGAGACCGTGCTCGTCAACGGCGCCTCGGGCTCCACGGGACTGGCCGCCGTCGACATCGCCAAGATGCTCGGTGCCACCGTGATCGCGACCGGCCGAGATCGCGACAAGCTCGCGCAGGTGCAGCGGCTCGGAGCGGACCACGTGATCTGCACCGACGAGGCAGAGGGCGGCTTGGCCCGCATTCGCGACGAGGTGAAGGCCCGCACCGAAGGCAAGGGCGCCCATGTGGTCTACGACGGGGTGGGTGGACCGATCTCGGTGCAGAGCATTCGGGCCATGCGCTTCGGCGGCCGGTTCTGCATCGTGGGTTGGGCGGCCACGCCGTTCGTCGCCAAGGGCAAGGGGGAGCGTGGCTCGGCCAACGCCAACGTGCTACCGACCAACCTCATCCAGATGAAGGGGCTGGACGTGCTCGGCTGCCCGGCCGTCATCGCGACCAAGCACGACCCGACGCTGCGCCCCACCAGGCTGCAGTGGATCTTCGATCGCGTCGCACAGGGCCGCCTGCGCCCACACGTGGGGGCGGTCTACGAGCTGTCGGCGTACCGCGACGCGATGCTCGCCAAGTGGAACAGCACCTTCGTCGGCGGCTGCGTGCTCCACCCGTGAAAGACGTCGTGACCATTCCCCCTGCCTTGGTTCTCGGCGACGACCCGGCGCTCGCACGTGCGTCGTCGTCCGAGCCGCCGGACGCCGCGGCGGTGCGCGAGACGGTCGTGCTGCTCGACGGCGGTGCGCAGGCGTACCCGCGCATGCTCGGGGCGATCTCGGCGGCCCGGCGCGCGATTCACCTCGAGGTGTACTCGTTTTCGGCGACGGGGGTCGGGGTCGAGTTCGTGGACGCGTTGCGGGCGGCCGCCCAGCGCGGGGTCGCGGTGCACGTCAAGATCGACGGATGGGGGTCGATGCGCGGCGGCCGTCACGTGGCCGCAAGGCTGCGAACGGCCGGATGCGAGGTCGACATCCACAATCGTCTCGTCGCGCTCTTCGTCGGACGGCTCGGACGCAACCATCGCAAGGTGCTGCTCGTCGACGACGGCGTGGCGTTCGTGGGCGGGATCAACATCGGGGACGAAAACATCGCCGACGAGGAGCGGCTCGGGTGGGCGGATGTCGCCGTCGAGATCCGCGGTCCGCTGTGCGTGCAGCTGGGACGGCAGCTGCGCGGCGAGCCGCCGGTGCCGGTGGCCAGTGGCACGCGGATCCTCTTGTCGGGACCCGGTGGCGGCTGGCGACTGCGACGGTGGTACGTCGATGCCTTCGCCGGGGCACGGCACCGCATCGATCTGGCGCACGGCTACTTCGCGCCCGACCGACGCGTGATCCGAGCGCTGACCATGGCAGCGCAGCGCGGGGTCGACGTCCGCCTGCTCATGGCCGGCCACAGCGACGTACCCCTCGCGAGGATCGCCGCGCGAAGCTTCTATCGGCGGCTGTTGGGCGCAGGGGTGCGGATCAGCGAGTGGACCGGCTCGGTCCTGCACGCCAAGGTGGCCACCGTGGACGGACGACGGCTGCTCGTGGGCAGCTTCAACCTCGATGCGTTCTCGTTGTCCAACCTGGAGGTGCTGCTCGTGCTCGAGGACGCGAGCGCCGTGGCGCAGGCCCAGGCGTGGATCGCGTCACGCTTCGACGCATCCCCACCCGTGACGCCCCAGCGAATGGGCGGGTGGCGCGAGACCTGGATTCTGGAGCCGGCGGGTCGACGACTCGTGGCGATCGTCGCGCTGGGAACGCGTCTGGCCGCTGGCCGTCGGCGACGCCGGGGTCGCCGCCCCCAGTCGGACCAAGACGTCGGTCCATCATCTTGAACGACCGATCCGCCACCGAAGGCTCCCGTCGCGCCAAGTCACGGTCACCACACCTTTCGTTGGCCGGATCGGCGTGTGCAAGGGTCGCGGGCCCGTGGGCTACATCCTCTCTCCTCGCGTGTCGGATTGGCCCGCAATGGTGGTCCGGTCGTCGAGCAGTCGTCGGTACGAGCGACGGCGCTCGCAGCAGACGTGGCTGACGTTCGATCCGGAGACTCGCAAGCACGCCAGCGACAGCTCCGTCTTCGACAACCTCGCCGAGTCGCGTTGGGAACCGGAGGCCACCGCGTTTCGACCCGGACCGGAGGCGGGGGTCCAGGTGGTGACCTACCTGCGGGCGGGGCGTCTGACGCGCAAGGGCGCGAACGGCCACGTCTGGACGCTGCACGCCGGCGAGTTCGAGCGGACCTTCTCAGAGCCGGGCGACCGCGACATGGAGGCGAACCCATCGCGCACACACATCGCCCACTTGTTTCGGATCTCGCTGCACGGCCCGCAGAACCCGGTCGATCGTCGCTACGCTCGCAAGCGGTTCGCCGAGGTGGATCGCAAGGCCAGTCTCGTGCTCGTCGCCTCTCGCGACGGGCGCGACGGCTCACTGTCGTTGGGCCAGGAAGCGTCGATCTACTCGGGGCTGCTGTACCCGGGACAGCAGGTGACCCAGCCGCTCGGCGCGGGTCGGACGGCGTGGCTGCACGTCGTGTCGGGCGCGCTCTCCGTCGGTGAGCTCGTCCTGATGCAGGGCGACGGCGTCCGGCTCGCCTCGCCCACGATCTCGGTCACGGCACGCGAGCACACCGAGATTCTCGTGGTCGAGGTCGAGGCGCGCTGAGGGCTGCTCAGCTGGCGGCGTCCGAGGGCGCCACCCTGTCGGCGATCATGCCGTAGCGTTTGAGCTTGCGGTACAGCGTCGCTGCGCCGATCTTCAGCTGCTGAGCGGTTCGCGTCTGGTTGCCGTCGTTGGCCTCGAGTGAGGCGAGGATGTACTCCTTTTCGACCTGCGCGAGCGGTTGGACGTTGCCCGGTGTCGGCATCGACCGACCTCGGGATTCGCGGACCTCTTCGGGCAAGTCGTCGAGCTCGACGCGATTGCCTTGCGCCAGCGCCACCGCCCGCTCCATCGCATTTTCGAGCTCACGGACGTTGCCGGGCCACGTGTAGCGCGTCAGCTGGTCGGCCGCGCGCGGCGACAGCTCGTGGACGTCGCGCTTCATGCGAAGGGCCGCGTCCGCGAGCAGCACCCGCGCCAACGGCAGGATGTCGGCGCGTCGGACGCGAAGAGCCGGCACGTGCAGCTCGACGACGCGAAGGCGGTAGTACAGATCTTGGCGGAAGTCGCCGTCGGCCACCGCCGTGGCGAGGTCGCGGTGGGTGGCGGTCACGAGGCGGACGTCGATCTTGCGATTGTGGTTCTCGCCGACGCGTCGGATCTCGCGCTCTTGCAGCACGCGAAGCAGCTTGACCTGCATGCCCGGCGAGACCTCCCCGATCTCGTCGAGCAGCAACGTCCCGCCGTCCGCGGCCTCGAACAGCCCCGGGCGATCGTGCGACGCTCCGGTGAAGGCGCCCCGTGCGTGCCCGAACAGCTCGCTCTCGAGCAGCGTCTCGCTGATCGCACCGCAGCTGACGGCGACGAACGGGCCGTGGGCGCGCGGCGAGTGTTCGTGGACGAAGCGAGCGATGCGTTCTTTGCCCGAGCCGCTCTCCCCGGTGATGACGACGGTCGAGTCGACCTTCGCGATGCGGCGAGTCAGATCGATCAGCCGTCGCATCGGGCTACTGCGGGCGATGAGCCCCAGCGGCTCCTCGATATCGGGCACGGCGCGCACGAGGGCGACGTGGTGGGCGCGCAGCTTGCGTTCGGCTTCCTCGAGGCTTCGCGTCACTCGCTCCAAGGAAACGTCCAGACACTCGGCGAGTCGCCCCTGCTCGAAGAAGCGAAGCTCCTCGGCGCGCGCGTCTCCCCATTCCTGACGCGTGCGGCCCTGAAGGTGGCAGGACGCCTGTCCTCGACCCACGCACCGGTCCTCGAGGACGTAGATCTCCTCCCCCGCGGTGTAGCTGAGGTATCCGGAGATCAGCCCGCAGATCGTCCAGCAAACCGGAACGTCGGCGATCCCGAAGTGGAGCAGGTGCTGCTCGGCCTCGTACGAGCCCACGAGTGTCGCGCCCGACTTCGATTGCGGGTCCGCACTCTCGGTCTCGAGCAGGAACAGTCCCTGGAGCGTGTGGATGCGCAGGCCAGCGCGCCGCCACTGGTCGTCGTCGGCCCAATCGAACTCGGATTTCATCGCCTCGGCCAGACGCCAGCCGTGGGCGAAGCCGAACTGCGTCAGCACGGCGCGAGCGGCATCCCGGCCGAAGTTCTCTGCGAGGTACTTGCGTAGCAGGCCCATCGCGACGGCGTCGACGAGCAACGCCCGCTGCCCCGCGAACCGGATCACCCCGCCGTCTGCGTTCAAGTCCAGCAGGCCTTGGTGATCGAGGCGGTCGAGCAGCGGAGGGTCCTTCACTTCGAGTGGGGGAGTACTTCATTGCGAAGGAGCGCGCCTGCCGCCCACCGCGCCCGGCCTGCATTGCCCGTGGTGGCACGGGACGTGCTTACCGGGGCCACGCGCGAGCCGGGCATGACGCCCGTCTTCGGCGAAGACGAGAAGCGACATGATCGAAAAGTACAGAGTCCCTGGCTTGACCAACGACACCCCACAGGCAGACCTGACCAAGCTGCTGGCCGCCATTCGGAGCGTCAAAGGGGTCGAGCGCGCACAGCTGCATCTGGACACCGGCGAGATCGAGATCGGCGTCAAGGACAGTCACATGCCCAAACGCGAGACGTTCGCGTCGGCGGCGTCGAGCGCTGGTTTCCCGTTCGCCCCGGAAACGTAGACAACGCCTTCATTTCGAAGGCGGGGCCCTTCAAGTTGATCGAACCGCAGTACCCGCGGCGTCGGCGGACGCCCCGTGTGTGCTGGCGTTCGCCGCTTCGAAGCGCCCCGAAGACCGCGGAGAGAACCCAGCGCTGCGAGGACGATCCGATGATTACCGTGTATCCCGATGCGAACCGCTACCGGTCACAGCAGACGTGGCTGACCTTCGATCCTTCTGCCGCGGCTCGCACCGAGACCGGCGCGTTCGATGTCATCGAGCAGCTCACCGAGCACCGGCTCGCCCCGGGCGAGTCGATCCAGGGGCGGTCTCAGCAGCCTTGCGAGCTGTTGACGTACGTGTGCGAAGGCGGCTTGCAGTTCGAGCAGTCGGTCGGACGAACGCGCGCGCTGCATGCGGGGGAGTTCCACCGCGCTTGCGGCGAGGCGGGGCTGAGCCATGGGGAGTGTCGAGCGGCGAGCAATGCCGCCGCTCGGATCTTCCAGATCGCGCTGCGCCTGTCGGCCGGCCCGATCGACCATCGCAACGAGTTCAAGGTGTTCACCGTCGCACAGCGCCGCGATGTTCCCCGTCTGGTCGCATCGCCGAGCGAACGCGAGGACGCACTGCGTCTGCAGCAGAACGTCCGCGTGTTCTCGGTCAATCTGCTGCCCGGTCGGCATCTCGTCCACGCGCTGGGCACCGCGCGCAGCCTGTGGGTGCACGTCGTCGACGGCAGCGGCGTGCTGCACGGCACGAAGGTCGCCGCGGGCGACGGGGCGGGTCTGACCGGAATGCCGTCGCTGTCGTTCACCGCCACGACCGCCTCCGAGCTGCTCTTCATCGAGTTTGGCGGGCGGGCGGACGTGGATTGAGCTCGCCGCGCCGCGTGCCCACGACGTAGACCCGGTCACGTCCATTGCAGGCCCCGAGCACGGGTGTCCGAGATCGGTCACACTGGTGCAGATGGCATCGACGCCCACCGCGGCATGCGTCGTGCAGATCGCCACGGGGCCACTGGCCGGCCGGCGGTTCGTGCTGCGGAGCAAGCTCGAGATCGGGCGAGGGGAGGGCGTCGACATCCAGCTCGTCGACCCCCGGGTGTCGCGGTCGCACGCGATGCTGATGGTCGAGGACGGCCGCATGATCCTCGTCGATACGCTCAGCGCCAACGGGACGTGGATGGGGCCGCAGCGAGTGTCGCGGGCCGAGGTGCAGGTGGGTGACTGCTTCACGATCGGCGGCTCGATGTTCGAGCTCGCCGAGCCGCGACTGGAGCCCGTGGGGTTGGGCGGGGCCCCGGGTCAGTCACGGCGCAAGCAACGACAGATCACGATGCAGCTCGAGCCCGACGACGCGGCGACGATCGTGGGCGAAGACGATCTCGCGCCGCTGACCGTCGACTCCGATCGCGGCGGGCACATGGCGCTGCTGCTCGACGTCGCGTCGTTTCGGATCCTGCGACTGCAGCAGGCCCGGGGCGAGCTCGATGCCGACCAGCTCGCCCGCTACCAGGCGCTCGCCGCTCGGTTTCTCGTGGGCGACGGCGCCTCCACGGTGGTCAGCCTCGCCCGCTTCGGCGTCGAGATCCCGGCCGAGGTCGTGTTCACCAACCGTCGCGACCTCGTGCACGCCACCCGCATCGTCGAGCTCGGGGCCGACGGCGCGAAGATCCACGTGCCCTCGCCGCTGGCCCCACCCAAGACGATGGGCTGGCTGTCGGTCTTCGTCCGCGGCGGCGGTCAGAACCGCACGCTCGTGTTCACCGTCTCGGTGGCGTGGACCGGGGGCACCACGATGGAGCTTTCGCTGCGCGGTGCCCCAGCCTGGGGGTGAAGGCGCCGCCCGTCACGGGGCGAGCACGCGGACGATGACGTCGTACTGATTGGTCGGCGTCATGGTGCACCCCGTCGTCACGATGAAGCCGTCGGGGTCGATGGTGATGGCGCGGGCGTAGTCCCAGCTGTATTCGCCGCCGCCCATGCCCTGGCCGGAGTAGATGTCTTCCCACAGCTGGTTGCCTTCGGCGTCGTAGGCGAGCACCACCATGTCGTAGTCGCGTCCCGCGGGCGAAGGCGACGTGTCGTCGGCGATCGTGCCCAGGACGTACACGCGGCCCTGCTCGTCGGCCGCGACGCCGGCGGGCGTGGCGTCGGTGCCGGGTTCGCTGGACCACATCTCGGACCATCGTGGTTTACCGCTAGGGTCGTAGCGTCCGACCCAGATCGCTTCGTCGGCCGTGGCTTCGGGACGGCGATCCATCGCCACGGCGAAGGAGCCGTCGGGCAGGAGCGCGGCGCGGGTGAAGGCGCTGCCGTTGTCGCCGTCGGTCACGCCCCAGAGAACGTCGCCGTCGAAGGTGCGCCGTTGCATCCATGCGTCCCCGCCCGGCTGGAAGGCGAGGCCGGTCACGAGGAGTTGGTCGTCGTCGGTGACCACACCCTGCAGGCCGGCGAGCTGCGAGAAGCCGGGGGCATACTCCGGGCCGGAAAACCACTCCACCGTCGGCGCGGTGCCGAGGGGGTCGTAGGAGAGGATGAAGCCGGGCGCGTCGGACGGGAAGTCGCTCGCGCCGACGACCACGATCGTTCCGTCGGGTCGGAGTGCAGGATTTCCCGGAAGGTAGTCCGAGTCCGGGTTGGGCCCGACGACGATGTCCTGGTCCAGGAGCGTGCCGTCGAACGCATCGAAGCCCGCGGTCCAAACGGACCGAGACGCGATGCCGGTCACGAGCACGACGTCACGGTCGATGACCACCCCCGTCGCCCGGTGCTGCCCCGCATGGCGAACGACCGCTACGTGGCCCACCATCCACTGCAGCTCGCCGGAGCGGGACAGCCTCGCCACCAAGCCAGCGTCCCCGTTGTCGACCGTCCCGAGCGATCCCACGACGACGATCGCATCGTCCGCAGCGGCTACCGCCAGCGGATGGTCGTTGCTGCTGAGCGGGCTGTTCCCGCCGTTGCCGTCGAACGTCGTCGCCCACAGCTCGAAGCCGGAGGGAAACCGACAATCGACGGGGCAGGGCACGCCGAGCACGTCCTCCCCGTCGCAGTGCTCTCCCGGCTCCACGACGGCGTTGCCGCACACCGCCGACGAACCGTCGGACGCGGCCGCCGTCGTATCTGCGTCGCCCGTCGTCGAGGTCGTGGCGGCGTCGCCTTCCGTCGAGCCGGTCGCCGCTTCGTCGGTCGATGACCCCGCGCCGGCGGAGGAGGCCTCGGTCCCGTCCGTTCCGTCGCCACCGTGGGCGGACCCGCAGCTGGCGACGAGCGCGAGCCACGAGACCCAGGGCGAGCGAGCCATCGCTCTGAGCCTACCGCGCCGGAGCGGCTCGCGCTGCTCCGACGTGGCCGCGAGCGACCTCGCGCCTCAGTCCATGCGGACGTATTCGAAGTCGATCGGCTGGCCGTCGATGCCCTTGCGGGGTGCGGCGATCCAGTTGGCGAACTTGCCCGGCTCGTAGACGGGCTTCATCAGCGAGACGAGGTAGTCGTTGTCCTCGGGGACGAGCAGCCACTTGTCTTCGCTGGCCCGGTACTGGTCCTCGGAGATGAGCTCGCCGCCGGGCGTGAAGAACTGGCCGGCGTAGATGCCCTGGTGGCGATGGAAGCGGCGGCTGGGCAGGGTCAGGCGCGTGGGCGAGCCCGCTTCTTCCAGCAGCTTGTTCCACTTGCCGAGCGCACGCTCGCAGTCCTTGACGTACGAGTCGCGCAGGACCTCGTTCATCGCGTTGCGCATCGGCACGTCCTGCTCGGTGAGCTTGCCGCTTTCGACCACCGGCATGCGGTACATGCCCTCGATCGCCTTGTGGTCCTCGTAGTTGTCCTCGCGGAAGCGGCCCTTGAGGCCCGAGGCGAAGAAGGTCGAGGCGTTGCTCGAGATCTCGCCACCGAACAGGTCGAGGCTGTACGTGTACCAGTAGTTGATGGTGCGCTGGATCAGGTCGAAGTCGATGCCGCCCTGCGCCCGCACGTCGCCGTTGGAATCGATCTTCTGCAGCTCGGCCGAGCGCTGGATGATCCGGCCCAGACCGGTCTCGCCCACGAACAGGTGATGCGCTTCCTCGGTGAGCATGAACCGGGTCGTGCGCGCGAGCGGGTCGAAGCCCGACTCGGCGAGCGCGGCCAGCTGGTACTTGCCGTCGCGGTCCGTGAACATCGTGAACGCGAAGAACGACAGCCAGTGGTCGCACGGCTGGTTGAACGCGCCGAGGATGCGCGGCTTGTCTTCGTCGCCCGAGCGGCGCAGCAGCAGCTCGTCGGCCTCGTCGCGACCGTCGCGACCGAAGTACTTGTGCAGCAGGTAGACCATCGCCCACAGGTGACGGCCTTCCTCCACGTTGACCTGAAACAGGTTGCGCAGGTCGTACAAGCTCGGGGCCATGTGGCCGAGCAGGCGCTGCTGTTCCACGGAGGCGGGCTCGGTGTCGGCCTGCGTCACGATGATGCGGCGCAACGCGTTGCGATGCTCACCGGGAACGTCCTGCCACGCCGGCGCGCCGGCGTCGTCGCCACACTTGATCGTGGGGTCGGTCTTGTTCGGCTCGAGGAAGATCCCCCAGCGGTAGTCCGGCATGCGGACGTGGGCGTAGTTGGCCCAGCCACCACGCTCGACCGAGATCGCCGTGCGCAGGAAGACCGGCTTGTCCTCGAAATCGGTCGGGCCCATGTCGTGCCACCACTCGAGGTAGTTGGGCAGCCACTTTTCCAGCGCACGCTGCAGCTTCGGGTCGTCGGCGAGGCCGACGTTGTTCGGGATCTTCGCGTTGAGATCGACGGAGGTGGTTGCGATCATGGATGGTCGACAGCTCTGTGATTTGAGGGGTTGGTCGAGCGAGGCGTTGGCCCAAGATGGGGCTCAGACCCGCTTCCAGTCGAACTGAGGGCGTTCCGGACGGCCGTAGAGCGTGAGCGCTCCTTCGGGCCCAGTCGCGTTGGGGCGAATGAAGATCCAGTTTTGCCAGGCCGAGAGGCGAGCGTAGATCTTCGAGTCGGGAGTCTCGGGGCCGGCGAAGCGCAGGTTCTGCTCCATGCCGGTCAGCGCGTCGGGCGACAGGCTCGCCCGCTCTTCGATCGCGATGCGCACGTCGTCGTCCCAGTCGATCTCGTCGAGCAGCACCGTCACGAGCCCCGCCTCGTCGGCGTCCTCGGGATCGATGAGCTCGCGCGATCCGATCAGCTCGTCGAGCTGTTGCGGGTAGCCGATGAAGTGGGTCTGCAGCCGGGTCAGTCCGTGCAGCATCGGCAGGCCGCCCTCGTTGAGCTCCGACAGACCGACCTTGACCGGGTTGTCCGAGTCGTCGAGCAGGTAGAAACGGTCGGCCGCCATCGCCAGCTCGAGGAAGTTGCCGGCCCACGCGGTGCCGGCATCGCCGAGGGCGAAGAACGAGCGGCTCGTGTTGTCCAACCGACGAAGCACCCGAGCCATGTGAAGCACAATCTCGCGGACGAACCAGTGATCGCGGGCCGCGATCAAAGCCGCGTCGTGATCGAGCAGGGTCTGCGCGTCGCCCTTGGCTCGCAGCAGCACCAGGCCGACCTGCTGCTCGTTGACGCGAAGGTGCAGCAACGCGTCGTCGAGCTCACGGTAGGCCCGCAGCGTCCACACGTCGGCGCCGGCGGCGTGCACCGCTTCGGCACCCTTCTTCAGCAATGCCACGTCGTCGGCGCTCGGGCCTTCGATCGTCAGCTCGGCCACGCGGGTGACGGGGTCCAGCGACAGCGACACGTACTTGTACGTGCGGGTGCTGTCGGTGACTTCCGGGGCGAGCGGCGGCAGCTCGACGCCCTTGCGCTCGCCGGCAGGCAGGTCGTCGCTGGCCTCGGCCACGACTTTCTGCACGCGCTCGAGCACCTTCTCGTCGAACTTCGAGCGCGGAAACACGCCGTCGACGAGGTTCCAGTCGACCGCCTTCTTGCCGCGGATGCCCTCGGCCGTGGTCGAGAACACGTCGGCGCGGTCGCGGCGGACCATCCGCTTGTCGACCAGACGGGTCAGGCCGCCGGTGCCGGGCAGCACCCCCAGCAGCGGTACCTCCGGCAAGCTCACGGCGGAGTTGCCGTCGTCTTGGAGGTAGATCTCCTTGCAGGCCAGCGCCAGCTCGTAGCCGCCGCCGGCGGTGGTGCCGTTGCACGCGGCGACCCACACCTGATGGCTCGCTTCGGTCGCGTCTTCGATCTCGCAGCGCGTCTCGTTGGTGAACTTGCAGAAGTTGACCTTCCACGCGTGCGTGGACTGGCTGAGCATGTTGATGTTCGCGCCGGCGCAGAAGGCCCGGTCGTTGGCCGAGGTCAGGACCACGACGCGCACCTCGGGGTGCTCGAACCGCATGCGGCGGACCACGTCGGCGAGCTCGATGTCCACGCCGAGGTCGTAGGAGTTGAGCTTGAGCTCGTAGCCGTCGCGGATGCCTCCGTCGGGATCGACGTCCATCGCCACGCGGGCGATGGGTCCGTCGAAGCTCACCTTCCAGTGCTTGTAGGCGCTGGGGTCGACCTCGAAGTGCACCGGGGGGGGCAGCGAATCGTTCGACGCATCCGACGAAAGGTGGGTCGAAACATCCGAAGCAGGCTGCTGCATCACTACGAAAAGCTAGCAGCGAGAACCCGCGAAATACGTGCGTTAGACGGGTGTAGACGGCCGTTTTGCCGTGCGGACGCGCACGGCGTGCGGCGTCGCACGATGACGTCGTGCGCGGTCACACGATGCTCGAACGGATGGTCGTTGGAACCATCCCAGGACCATCGATCACGCGCGCGTCGGCGGTCGCAGCGGAGGCGCGGTGACGCCCGACGTCGACGCCGACGACGATGTCGACGGCTTGGCGATCGGCTTGGAGGCGCTCGACTCGGCCGCGGCCTTGCCCATGTTGCACTGACCTTCGAGCGTGCCGCCTTCTTCGATGAGCAGCGAGCGCACCGCGATGTCGCCACGCACCGAACCCTTCGCCCCGATCACGAGCTTGCCCGAGGCGGTGATCCGACCTTCCACGCGGCCGTCGATCTTGACGTTGGGTCCGGACAGGTCGCCCTTGACCACGGCATCACCGAGCACCTCGACCTCACCGCCGGCGTTGATGTCACCCTCGACCGCACCCGCCACCGTCAGCGAGGACGCCGTGGTGATGCTGCCTTTGATGGTGGTGTCTTCGGTGATGTAGTTGGTCGGCGTCGTCATGGCGGTCACCGACAGCTTACCCGAGGATGACCGTCGCTACTTGAGCTTCTCTCGCAGCTCGGTGAGCTTGCCCGACAGCTGTCCGAACATCGCCCGCAGCTCGTCGACGGCATCGTCGGTGGCGGCCACGAACTTGCGTTCCGCCTTGCCCAGCTGCGGCTGCAGCTTGTGCCATGCCTCGGTGGCCTCGGTCTGGGCGGTGTGGCCTGCGGCTTCGAGGCGGTCGGCGATCTCGGAGCCGATGCCCTTGAGGTCGTCCAGGCGCGCTTGCAGCTGCTCGCGCCAGTTGGGCTTGCCGTCGGTGTTCTCGGACATGCGACTACTGTAGCGACTTTGGCGGCAGGTGCCCGACGCCGCGTCGCCGAAGCGTTTGCGCGTCACCGCTCACACCAGCAGCGAGCGACCCGTGTTCTCCACGTCCTCGGCGCGCCGGTCGGTGCGGGCCGGCACCGCCAGACCCCGCACCACGGCCTCGCGCGCCTCCACGCGCGAAAGCCACGCGTGCAGGTGGGGCAGGCCCTCGGCATCGACGCCGGACCACTCGTACGTGCGCGCCCACGGAAAGCACGCGATGTCGGCGATCGAGTAGTCGCCGGCCACGTACTCGCGGTCGGCGAGTCGACCGTCGAGGACCTCCAAGAGCCGTCGACCCTCGCGTTGGTAGCGTCCGATGGCGTAGGGGATCTTCTCGGGGGCGTAGCGGTAAAAGACGTTGGCCTGGCCCAGCATCGGCCCGAGACCGCCCATCTGCCACATCACCCACTGCAGCACGTCGTAGCGGGCCGGACCGCTCGTCGGCAGCAGCCGGCCGGCCTTCTCGGCGAGATACACGAGGATCGCCCCGGACTCGAACACCGTCGTGCTCGTGTCGCGGTCGACGATGACCGGGATCCGGCCGTTGGGGTTCATCGCCAGAAACTGCGGGGCCCGCTGGTCGCCGGCGCGCAAACTCAGCCGGTGGGCCTGGTAGGGCAGGGCGAGCTCTTCGAGGGCGATGGAGGCCTTGTGACCGTTGGGGGTCGCCGCGGTGTACAGATCGATCATCGTCGCCCTCGGGTTTGGACGATATCCTCGGCACCTGCCATGGCCAAGCTCGAGCTGAAGATCCGCCGCCTGGAAACCGACGAAGTGCTCGTCGCCGAGTTCGATGGCATCGACGACGCACTGACATGGTTGGCGCAGCGACCGCCACTGGTCGAGGTGGTGCGCGTCGTCTCCGAGATCGACGAGGCGACCGAGACGAAGCTGCGCCAGGCGATGCGACCGTTCGACGACGACGAACGGGACTTTCTGAACAAGAAGGACTTCGAGCGCGAGATGGACCGGCGCCAAGAGCTGCGGCGGCTGCAAGCGGAGGCGACCGGAACGTCGACCGCCTCGGGGTCGGGCGACGCCGCCCGACCGATGGCGCTGATGTTCGTGCGCGGGCAAGGCCTGACCAAGACCGACGCCGACGACGACCGCGACATCCCGGAAGCGGCGCGCCGCGTGATCGATCACTGGCTGCGCGAGCGCGACGGCTGGCTGCACGAGCGTCGCCAGCACCTGGCGAAGGCGACGTTTTCGGTGTGGCCGGCGTCGGTGCCTTCGGGCAGCGAGTCCGATCGGATCCTCGAGGCCGACTTCGCCGCGATGCCGGGGTTGTCCGACGTCGAGATCTAGCGCCGGCCTACCAGCCAGGCGACGATCTCGATGTGGGCCGTCTGCGGCAGCGTGTCGTAGGCGCGGGTGGCGATGAGCCGGTAGCTGCCGTGGACGTCGGTGAGCCGGTCGAGGTCCTCGCGTAGCGATCGCGGATTGCAGCTCATGATGTGCAGCCGCGGCGCCTTGAGGGCGTTGAGCTGGTCGCAGACCGTGGGGCCCATGCCGCCGCGCGGCGGATTGGCCACGACCAGATCGGGTCGGTGTCCCGCATGGTTGGGCACGAGCAGTCGGGCGAGGAACTCCTCGACGAGCTCGGCCTCGATGCCCAGCTGCTGCGCGCTCTCGGGGTACGACTCGCAGGGAAAGACCCGCGCGAAGCGGCGGCGCAGCAGCTCGGTGGTCACGCCCGCGCCCGCATACAGATCCAGCGCGATGTGGCCGTGCACGTGGCCACCCGCCGGCACGCGGACCAGATCGTGGTAGGCGCGCGCGGCCGCGGCCGGGTTGGGCTGCAAAAAGCCGAGCGGGCCGACGTGGAAGCGAACGTCGGCGAAGTCGAGCTCGAGGATCTGCCGCCCGCGCCACGGTCGAACCGTCGCGCCGCGGATGTCGTTGCCGCGGCTGGAGTTGACGCCCCACGCGATGCCGGCCGGCACCTTGAGCGACTCGCTCATCTCCAGGACCGCGTTGGCTCGCGGCTCGGCGGTGATCAGCGTGAGCAGCACCTGGCCCTTGCCGTCGGTCTTGAACCACGCGTAGCGCAGGTCGCCGATCTCGTGCTGCTCGTCGTACGGCGCGATCTCGGCCTCGTTGGCGACGGCGACCAGCTCCTCGGCGCACGCGACGATGTCGGGGTGGTCGACCAGACACCCGCTCATGTCGGCGATCTTGTGAGTGCCTCGCATGTAGCTGCCCAGCCGCAGCTCGCCGGGCTCACCGGTCACGACGCGCTTGCTCGACCAGCGGTAGCGAAACTCGCCGTCGTCGACGGCGACGAGGCGATCGATCGGCAGCCCGTACTCGCGCGCGAGCTCCTCGCGCTTGAGCTGATGCTGGGCCGGCAGCGTCAGCTGCATCAGCGGGCAGCCGTTGCAGCGACCGTGGTGCGGGCACGGAACGGGTCGTCGCCCCGGGTGCGTGTTTCGACGGGTGCGCGCGATCCCGTGGGCGCGCGGTCGCTGCCGGCTGACGTAGTCGAGCTCGACGTCGCCCGTCTCGCCCGGCAGAAGGCCGGCGACGTGCACCTCGATCTCGCCGTGGTGCGCGACGCCTTCGCCATGCCGGGACAGCGTCTGCGCCATCACGGTGATGGTTTCACCAGTCTTCATGCGGGGGGCAGTTGCACCATACCGAGCTTCGCCAGCTCGGAGAAGTACCCCGGGAACGTCTTGGCCGTGCACGAGGGGTCGGCGATCCGTACGGTGCCGACCAACGCCATCGCCATCGCCATCCGGTGGTCCCGATACGTCTCGATGACGACCCCGCTGCGACGCGACGTCGGGGGCGCGATCGTGAGCCCGTCGTCGTGCACCGTGACCGTGGCTCCGATCTTGCGCAGCTCGGTGGCGGTGGCGGTCAGCCGGTCGCTCTCGTGATGGCGCAGGACGTCGACCCCGCGGATCGTCGTGGGGCCCTGCGCCCAGCTCGCCGCGGCCGCGATCGTCATCGTCATGTCGGGCATGTCCGACAGATCGATCTCGATGCCGTGCAGCGAACCGTTTCCGCGCACCGTCGTGCGGTCCTCGGTCTGCTCGATCTGCGCGCCCATGCGAGCGAGCACGTGGCCGATCGCGGCGTCGCCCTGCAAGGAGGCGTGGCCCAGTCCCTCGATCGTGGCGGTCCCGCCGTGGATCGCGGCCAGCGCCAGGAAGTAGCTCGCCGACGACGCATCGGGCTCCACGTCGAACGTGCGGGCCGTCAGCGGGCGTGGCTGCACGACGATCGCGTCGTCGCCGTCCCAGTCGGCCTCACCCCCGAAGGCGCACAGCGTGGCCAGGGTCATGTCGACGTAAGGCCGGGCGGGTGTGCCCTGCTCGAGCACGATCCGCGAGCGGCCGCGGGCGAGGGCGGCGGCGACGATCAGCCCGCTGACGAACTGCGAGCTCGCCGGGCGCTGCAGTCGAACCTGCCCCCCCGCGATCGGCTCGGTGCGCGGGCCGATCGCGATCGGCAAAAAGCCCGGCTCGCCGAGCTCGGCGATCACCCCACCGAGCTCGCGCAGCCCGTCGATGAGCTCGCCCATCGGGCGCTCGCGCATGCGGGGCGTGCCGTCCATCTGGGCCTGTCCGCAGCCGGCCGCGATCGCCGGGCTCAACAACCGCGCGACGGTGCCGGCCGTACCGACGAACAAGTCGGGCGCGGCGTCGGTGGTGCCCAACGGTCCGCCCACGCCGGTGATCCGCAGCTCGTCACCGTCCTCGTCGATCGATACGCCGAGGGCGGTCAAACACCCGCGCATCAGCTCGGTGTCCTCGGCGTGCAGACAGCCGCGCACGCGCGAGGTCCCTTCGGCCAGCGCCGCCAGCAGCAGGGCGCGATTGCTCAGCGATTTCGAGCCGGGGGGCCGCACGTGCAGCGCAAAGCCCGGAGCGGGGGGAACGACCGAGATCGGGTCGGGCAGGGCCGTCATCGCGACGCATCCATAGCAGTCCGCGACGTTCGTCGGGGATCGGCCCTGGACGGTGCTCTGCGGCCGAATTCCGTGGCCTGCGGGGTTCCCGCGGCGGGTCCACGGACGCCGGTATCGTCATGAAATCGTCATGAGCCGGGGAAATCCGGAGGCCGGTAGACCCAAGCGTTTTCGTCGCTCGTTGCCCCGATCGCACGCGGCGATGGGCCGCCCCCGAACCGAGCAGGGCAACGTCATGAGCGATTCCAAGACTTCCACGACCTCGGCGCCGCGGCGCCGCTTCCCGCTGACCCTCGCCGCACTCGCCGGCAGCGCGATCGCGATCCCCCTGTACATGGTGGTGGCCACGATGACCGCCGACGAGCCCGCCGCGGCGGAGGTCGAGGTCGCCAGCGCCGATGCCAGCGCGCCCACCCCCGCCCGCGAGGCCGACGATCGCACGGTCGTGGCCGAGAAGTCGGCGCCCTCGACGGCCGCCCCCGAGATCCCCAGCTGGACCGGCACCGTCTCCACCAAGGACGCGCCGGCCGATGTCGGCGACATGGCCAAGCTCGACATGGCCGAGGAAGCACCGGCCGCCGAGCCCGAGCCGACGGCCGCGATCGACGATGCGATGCCCGCCGGTGACCCGGCCAGCCCGCCGCCCGCGGCCCCGATGCGCAAGTCCAAGAGCGGCGGCAAGGGATCGGCGGCGGCCGACGGTCGCTTCGCGGGCGAAGGCGGTGGATTCGGAGCCGACAAGGCGCTCGAGATCGGCGGTGGTCCGGGCGGCGGTGGCGATGGCCTGCGCGGTCGCGGCGAGACCGAGCGCGAAGAAGCGCGCGACGCGGACGAAGACGAGAGCGGCTTCGACGAGCAGATGCGCGCCGGTCAGCTGACCGCCGGCATCATCGACGACGTCACCTCGCGCCAGAGCCTCGACGAGCTGCGGGCCAAGCTTCGCTACGACAACGACATCGCGCAGGCGATCCCCGACCACGGCGCCGCGGCCCCGCTGCCGGCCAACGTGGTCACGCCCGACGTCGTCGAGATCGGCCTCGTCATCGACACCACCGGCAGCATGGGCGACGAGCTCGAGTACCTCAAGACCGAGCTGCGCTCGATCGCCCATGCGATCGACACCGAGTACCCCGGCGTGCAGCAGCGCTTCGCCCTCGTGGCCTACAAGGACCACGGCGACGAGTACGTCGTGCGCGACCACGGCTTCGAGCCCATCGATGCGTTCCTCGGCCACCTCGGCTCCGAGCACGCGTCCGGTGGTGGCGACACGCCCGAGGCGATGGACCAAGCCCTCGAGAGCGCCAGCCAGCTGCAGTGGTCGCAGGGCGCGAGCAAGCTCGTGTTCATGGTCGCCGACGCGCCGCCGCACACCCAGGACTACCAGCGCTACGTCAAGGCGACCGCCTCCCTCGCCAACGCCGAAGTGTCGGTCTACCCGGTCGCGTCCAGCGGCATCGACACGCAGTGCGAATACCTGATGCGTTGGGCCGCGCGCACCACCGGCGGGCAGTACTTGTTCCTCACCGATCACTCCGGCATCGGCAACGCCCACGCCGCGCCCAACGTGGACTCGTACGAGCTCAAGTCGCTGCGCTCGCACATGCTCGACGTCATCCGGGCCGAGCTCGGCACGCCGGGCCAGGGTCGGGCCCAGGCGGTCGCGGCCGCGGGCGAGCCGCAGTGCGCTCACGGACAGTGCCAGGCGCCCTGGTACGAGCGTCACTCCACCTTCCTGTGGATCCTCGGCGGGATGTTCATGCTCGGCTTTGCCGCCGACATGACCCGCGCCTGGGTCTCGCTTCGCCGTCACTGGCAGTAGCGCTCGACCCTCCACGGGCCGTCTGCCCCGTCACCCTCTCGCCCCCTCCACCCCGTCGGCTACTGTGGGAAACCGCAGTAGCCGACGTTTTCGTTGCAGCCCGGGCCGGGCAGATCGTACCAGGGCGAGCAGCTGCGTCCGGTGCCGCACGCGGCAGGGTCGGCGAGGTCGCACAGGTCCACGCAACAGGTGGCCATGCCATTGCAGGTCGCCACCGAGGGCGAAGGTACGCATGCCTGACCCGCCCCGCAGTCGTGGTGCGTGTCGCACGGCGAGCCCGACTCGACGTCGCTCGCGACGGCTTGCGTGCACACGAAGCCACCCGAGAGGGGGGCGGGAAAGCAGCCGAGGTCGCCGAGCACCGAGTTGAAGGCGCAGTCGTTGACGAGCGGGTCGCACGGTGGACCGCAGGCCCCCCACGTCCCGCTCGCGCCCAGCGAGCACAGCGTCCCGTCGGCGCAGGTCGGGTAGTCCGGACCGCAGCCGCAAAACGGGTAGCAACGGTGCCCGGTGTCGTCGAGCTGCACGCAGATCAGCCCCGCGGCGCAGTTGTCGAAGCCCGGAGCCTTGGTCGAGCACATCTCCCCCTCGGCGACCGAACCGAACGTGTTCATGCACGTCGTGGAACCGCCGAGGCCGCCCAGCGGCACGCACACCTGCTGTCCGCCGCAGTCCTGCAAGAACGCGTTGCACTGCCCGTCGGGCACGGTGCCCGGGCGGCCGTCGCACGTCGTCGCGCCGGACTGGCACGACTGCGGCACCTCGGGGGCCCCCGTCGAGTCCGAGCCCGCGCTCGTCGAGTCCGGGTCCGGGTCGGTGACCGATCCCGCGGAACCACCCGAGGTCGAGGTGCTCGGGCTCGGCGCTTCGGTGTCGTCGTCGCTGACCACCTCCGAGGTCGACGACGCCGAGGTCGCCGCCGCGGACGTCGCTGCGCCGTAGGGCAGCTCCGGGGGATCGCCCGCGCATCCGAGCACGGCGATCAACGCGACGGGCCAGCGCATCCGGCCCATCATCCCCCGGGGAGTCGCGTGGCGGCAAGGCTACGGCGTTTCGGCGCGCTCGAACTTCATCGGTCGGTTCTTCGTCCTCGCCTCACGCCACACCTGCAGCGAGTCGTCCGTGCAGTCGAAGACGAAGTCACCGTCGAAGTCGAGGTCGACCTTGTCGGACGCGCGCTTGGAACCCAGACCCTTGATCTGGACGTTGGCCTTGACCTTCATCGTGTTGGAGGTGGGCTTGTCGATCGTGATGCCGTCGGTGCCGACGAGCTGGTACTTGGCCTTCGTCTCGCCGTCGATCACGACCTCGAGGTTGACGCCGATGCCCTGCACCTTGCCGGTGAAGGCGTAGGTGAGGCCTTCGGCCACCGCCGTGACGTCGCCGCGGCCGTCTTCGGGTGCCGCGAGCACGTACTGCACGTGACCCCCGGAGCTGGAGCGTTTGAGGCTCGCCAGCTGCGGGTCCTTTCGGATCGCGCGCTCGACCGCGGCGGAGTAGTCGGTCGCGTCCCACGTGCCGATGATGCAGGGCAGCTCGCCCTCGGCGGCCTCGGGTGGGGCGGCCTCGGGTGGGGCGGCCTCGGGTGGGGCGGCCTCGGGGGTGTCGGACGGTGCGGCGTCCCGCGCATCGGCCACGGGGGCCTCGGGCTCGACTCCCGCGGCCTTCGCCGCGCCGGCGGATTCTGCGTCGCCGGCCTGCGAGTCGTCGCCCTTGGCGTCGGCGGCGGCCACCTTCGCGTCGTTGGGGTCGTCGGCCTTCGCCTCCGGTTCGCCGTCACCGAGTCCCACGGCGGACTTGATCCGGTCGCATCCGGGCAGGAACGAGAGCAAGGAGGCTGCGAGGGCGAGGCGTCGGCCGCGGGTCACGCGACGACAGAGTGCCCGGGGTCGCCGATCGATTGCACCCCGCCTCGATCGGTCCGGAGAGGGCGGCACGTACGCGGATCCGCACTACACTGGGTCGCATGGACTATCGAACTGGACTGATGCTCGTCGCCCTCGCGACGGCAGGTGGTGGGTGCGGGCCGAGCGCAGGAGACGACGACACGAGCGGTGAGTCGACCGCGAACGCGACCGACTCGACGGACTCGAGCGCCGGCTCGGCGACGGAGACCTCGGCGTCCGAGTCGACCGGGACCGCGCTCGTGTGCGAGGACTACTTCGACGAGGTGGCCATCTCGCCGGCGACGATCGAGATCCGCAACGTCGGAACCGAGCCTCTGTTGTTCAACGACCCGTGCTTCGGCTTCGACTACGTGGACATGACCACGCCGTCGGAGCTGCAGTGGCCGCCCAACTTCTGCTCGCTGACGTGTCAGAACGCGTTCACGGACGGCTGCATCGACTGCGGGGCGTGTGCCGAGGCCGCGTACACCGTGGTCGCTCCGGGCGAGGCGATCCCGGTCGAGTGGGACGGCCGCTTGTTCGAGCGGCGCACGCCGCCGACCGAGTGCTACGACGGAGCACAGTGCGAGCCCAGCTGCCAGCAAGCGCGCGCGGCGTACGACGAGACCGTCACGATCACCGTGGAGGCGATCACGCAAGCGGATTGCCTCGCCGTGGAGAAGGACCCGGCCGCCTGTCAGTGCGACGCGGCCGCCACCGGTCCCTGCGAGACGCTGGGCTCGGGCCTCATCGAGCCGACGGTGCAAGCGATCGTCGACGTCGCGCCGGGCACCACTTCGATCCTCGTCGAGATCGGCGGATAGTCGCATGCGACGGCTGACGGTGACCCTCCTGGCCGGGATCGCCGGCTGCGGGCCGGCGGTGGGCGACGGCGATACGAGCGCTGGCTCGACCGGATCCACGGGCGAGGACACGGGCACGACCGCGGTGTCCGTGGGCGAGACCACGGTCGGCGAATCGACCGGCGGGATCGCGAGCTGCGAGGCGTTCCACGACGAGGCCGCGACCTCCGCGGCGACGATCGAGATCCGCAACGTGGGCACGCAGACCCTGTTGTTCAACGCACCGTGCTTCGGCTACGACTACCTCGAGCTGGCGACGGTGTCCGAGCTGCGGTGGCCGGGCGGATTCTGCACCCAGACGTGTGAGCAGGAGTTCGTCAGCGGATGCATCGTCTGCGGAGCCGGGTGCGCCATCGCGGCGTACACCGTCGCGGCGCCCGGCGACGTGATCACGATCGAGTGGGACGGCCGCTTGTTCGAGCGCACGAACCCGCCGGCCTCGTGCTTCGAGTCGGGGATGTGTGCCCCGAGCTGCCAGCAAGCGCGCGCCGACTACGACGAGACGGTCACGGTCACGGTCGAGGCGATCACGCAGGAGGACTGCCTCGCGGTCGAGACCGAGCCGGGGGCCTGCGAATGCGATCCGACGGACGAGGGCCCATGCCAGGCGTTCGGCTCGTCGCTGATCGATCCCACCGTGCAAGCGTCGATCGACGTGGCCCCGGGCACGGCGTCGATCGTGGTGGAGGTCGGCGGCTGAGTCCCGGCGCACGTGGGCCGCGAACGGCTCATGTGCGCCGCGTCGGATCGAGTGGCGACGGCGCCGGAAGGTCGCTCGCTCGCGGGTGTGCGGTTTCGAGCGATCAGTACAGCTCGCGCAGGAACCTGATCAGATCCGTGGAGGTCACCACGCCGACCAGGTCTTCGCCATCGAGCACCGGCAGCGAGTGGAAGCGGCCGGTCGACAGCAGGTCCGCGGCGAGCTTGATGGGATCGTCGTGCTGGATGGTGGCGACGTCTTCGACCATCGTCTCGCGGATCGTCATCGTGTCCAACGCGGTGTCGAACGCGCGGGCGTCGATCTTGGAGATGTCGCCGTAGCCCACGCGCAGCAGGTCGGTGGCCGAGATCAGGCCGATGAGCTTCTTGCCGGACACCACCGGGACGTGGTGGACGCCGTGCTCGGTGATGAGCTTGCGGACGTCCGACAGCTTCTGCTTTTCGTGGACCGTGATCGGATCGTCGGCCATCAACTTGGAGACGGGTTGGTTTTGTTTCATGCGTGTCACTCCGAGGGGGAATCGAGGTTCGGCCAGCGTGGGGGCACGACCGCCACCGGGATCGGGGCGGACGCGGCCAGCTCGGTGCCGACGCTCGACAACATCAGTCGATCGAAAGTGGTCAGGCCACGCGAGCCCACGACGATCATCGCCGCGCCCGAGACCTGGGCGACCTCGAGCAGCGCGGGGCCGACGTGACCCTCCACGACCGAGGTTCGCGCGTCCGCCAGACCGTGGGTCTTCACCCAGTCCGACAGCCGCTCGCGCGTGCCGTTGACGGACTCGGACACGACCTGGCGCCAGTGGTCGTGGCCCGTGAACAACGACAGCTCGTCGGGGACGGAGGCGACCGCGGTCACCAGCGTGTCCAGCTGCAGCGACTGCGCGAGCTGCAGGCCGAAGCGCGCCGCGCCGTCGGAGGAGCCACCCAGCTGCGACGCGATGAGGATCGGGCCGTCGGAGAAGTCGGCCGCCTTGGCGTCGGGCGGCACCACGACCACCGGCCGCGGCAGCTGCCGCAGCAAGCGACGCGCGACCCGACCGAGCCGGAACACCGCACCCTCGTGCATCGGCTTGCGCCGTCCGATCAGCAACGCGTCGCAGCGATGTACGCGGGCGGCCTCCGTGAGACCGTCTTCGGCCGCGGTCGCGGCGATCGAGCCGACCTCGACGAACGCGGGGTCGTTGCGGAGCGGATCGAGCAGCTCGTCGACGTAGGGCGGAACCGTCTCGTCGGGGGGAGCGGGGTGTACGCGAGCAAACAGCTCGCGCAGCTCGAAGTCCACGACGTGGGCACCGACGAAGTGTTCAGAAGTATCTCGGGCGTGCAGCCAACGGGCGTACTCCACCGCCCCCGCTCCGAGGTTTCGCAGGTCTATTCCGACGAGCCAACGCATGGGTACCTTCCGTCAATCGCTGGGATCGAGCATCGTGCCGAGCAGGCCGAGCGCGTCCATCGTGGTGAACATGCCGACGACCTTGCCGCCGTCGGCGACCACCGCCGAGCCGTAGCGGTTGCGACGCATGGTTCGCACGACCTCGAAGACCGGCGTCTTCGGCTCGACGACGTACGGGTTCTCGGACATCGCGTCCGGCACCGAGACGAGGTTGATGTCGAGCATCGAAAAGCCCTCGAGCTTGCTCAGGTCGCGCTCGCTGAGCAGGCCCACGATCTTGGTGCCGTCGAGGACCGGCAGGTGCCGAACCGCGTGCTCGGACATCACCTTGCGGGCCTGCGACAGCGACGTCTCGAGGTCCACCGTGACGGCGCGTTTGGACATGAAGTTCTCGATGGGTTGGTCGTACCTGGCCACGCATCGGCAATGTGGGGCGGATGACGCGACGAACATGCGAAGCATCTGCCGGGCGGGCGGTCGCGCGTCGGACAACGCACGCAAACGGTGCGCGACGAAGGGGCGGCGATGCTGCGGCCATGAACGGCCCGATGCGTAGTTCTTGGATTTTCGTGGCGGCCCTGGCGGTCGCGGCATGTGGTGACGACACGACCTCGGGCGACGGCACGACCGCCGGTTCGAGCACGGGGGACCCCGGCTCCACGGGCACGTCCCCGGGGACCTCGGGCACGCCCGGCACCGACAGCGGCTCCGCGGACTCGAGCTCGGGGGGATCGCCGACCTCCGACACGACCGAGGGGTCGGCCGACTCCAGCGGGACGGCCGGGGCGACCGACAGCGGCGGCACGGACACGGGCGCGACCGATACGGGCGCGACCGACACGGGGGGCATGGCGTCGATGACCGCGACGATGTCCGCGGTGCAGCTGTCTCAGGACTGCATGCCGATCGTGCCGCCCGATCCGCTCGGCGCCAGCTTCACGCTGACACTGGAGAACACCGGGATGGTCGCCGCGAGCGCGGAGATCGTGGCGGTCGAGATTCTCGACGCGGGCATGGTCGCAGTGGGCTCGTTCGACGTCGCGCCCACCTCGCTCGGTCCGGTCGATCCCGGTGGGACCGAGCCGTTCGCGATCGTCAAGGCGCCCAACAGCCTGATGCCGGCCAACGGATGCGGGGTCGCGATGTGCAACGGCACGTATACGATCGAGGTCGAGCTCGACGTGGGCGGGCAGTCGGTCTTCGCCGACGCGTCCGGACAGGTCGACTGCGTGTTCTGAGCGTCGCTCAGAGTCCGTCGGGTTGGCTACGGAAGCGGTAGCCGACCCCGCGGAGGGTCTCGATGTACTCGGCCACGTCGCCGAGCTTCTTGCGCAGGCGTTGGATGTGCGTGTCGACGGTGCGCGTCGGCAGGTCGGGGTCGTGGCCCCACACGTCCAGCAGTAGCGCCTCGCGTGTCTGCACCCGCCCGCGTCGCGCCAGCAGCGTGGACAAAAGGCGCAGCTCGAGCGCGGTCAGCTCGATCTCCTCGGCGTCGATCCACACTCGGTGCGCCGCGGCATCCAGGCGCAGCCGACCGAAGCTGACTTCTCCCGTCGGGGCGCGGGGCTGCTCGGAACGCCGCAGGATCGCCCGCACGCGCAGCACGAGCTCGCGCACCGAGAACGGCTTGCCCACGTAGTCGTCGGCGCCCACTTCGAAGCCGACCACGCGGTCGATCTCCTCGTTGCGCGCGGTGAGCATCACGATCGGCGTGTCCTTCGTGTTGGCGTTGGAGCGCAGCTGCCGACAAACCTCGGTCCCGGAGATGTCCGGCAGCATCAGGTCCAACACCACCAGATCGGGGGTCGGGTCCTTGCTGGCTTCATCGAGGGCCGAAGCCCCGTCGGCCGCGGTCCGGGTGCGCCACCCCTCTTGCTCGAAGGCGTACGCGACGGTGTCGGTGATGTCCTTCTCGTCGTCGACGATGAGAATCATGGGGTTCACGCTTTGGTACCCGCTACGTTGGCGGTACCAAGTGACGGCGCAGTGACGCGGCGGAAAACTGTTGTCCCGGTCGTGTCGCGCGCGGCGGTCGATCTCGGATCGGACCCGTGGCGCGACGACTCACGTCCCGGGGGGGCGTCCGAAGGACATGTCACCTGCTTGATACAATCGGGTCACCGCAGCGACATGGGTCCCGACCATATTCCGCCGCAGATTCGAGCATGCTGGGCGGATTCGATCCCCGTTTGCGCGAAGGTTTCTTCCCGCGACGTCGCACCCAGGCCTTCTTGGGCGCGGTGCTCGTCTATTTGGCCAGCGTCGGGCTGGTCATGTGGATGCAGGACGCTCCCGTAGAGGAGGAGGTCGAGGTCGAGCTCGAGCCCACGATCGAGGATTTCTCGGTCGAGGAAGAGGAGCCCGAGCCCGAGATCGAGGAAGAGCCGCCGCCACCTCCCCCCCCGGACACCAAGGTCAAGGTCGTCCAAAAGCCGAAGCCGCGGCCGAAGATCAAGACGCCGGACAAGAAGGTCACCGAGGCGGCCGACGAGTCTTCCAAAGAGAAGGAATTCGAGGTCGGACCGGGGACACCGGCGCCGGGCGGCGGCGGGTCGGGCGAGACGCCCAAGCCGAAGCCGGACAAGCCCAAGCCCAAGCCCAAGGACGAGCCGAAGCCGGACAAGCCCAAGCCCAAGCCCAAGGCGGGCCCGAAGATCGACCCCACGCAGCCGATCGACCGCCCCGAAAACGCCACCGCGCCCAAGCCGTTGGCGGGCAACCCCAAGCCGGCCTACCCCAAGGAGCTGCGCGACAAGGGCATCACGGGCTCGGTCCTGCTCAAGCTCCACGTCCACCGGGACGGCACCGTTCGCGGCGCCAAGATCCTGCGCAAGAAGAACAACGCCACCACCGAGGAAGACCAGAAGACGGCCGACAAGCTCTTCCTCAAGGCCGTGATCGCGGTCGTCAAAGAGTGGAAGTACGAGCCGGCCAAGCTCAACGGCCAGCCGATCACGGTCTGGCACAAGGTCAACATCCCGTTTTCTCTGACGGCGGCGGACTGACCAACGGAAATCACAACCGTCCCGAACGGAACCACCCCGGAATCAATCATGGAACTGTCTCTCGTCGAAATCTGGAACTCGATGGGCTTTCTGGCCAAGGCGGTCGCGATCGGCCTGGTCGGGATGGGCTTTGCGAGCCTCGCCGTCGCGATCGAGCGCCTGCTCGTGCTGCGCAAGGTCGACAGCGTGTGCGGGGCCTTCGCCCACAAGGCGCGGCCGCTGCTCGAGGAGCGCGACTTCGACTCGCTGTACGACCTCGCCAAGGGCAAGGAGTACGCCGATGCGCCGCTGCCGAAGCTGTTTCGCTTCGGGCTGACCTCGTACCGGGTCAACAAGGACGACCAAGCCGTCGGCCCCGTGGAGATGGCCCGTCGCGAGCTCGACCGCAAGCTCGAGGTCCTCGCTGGCGACCTGCGTCGCGGCATGGGCATCCTGGCCTCGACCGGCTCGACCGCGCCGTTCATCGGCCTGTTCGGCACCGTCATCGGCATCATCACCGCGTTCCAGGGCATCGCGGCCTCGGGCGGCGGTGGCATCGGGGCGGTCTCTGCCGGTATCGCCGAAGCGCTCATCGTCACGGCCATCGGTCTGTTCGTCGCCATCGCGGCGGTGCTGTTCTTCAACTACCTGACCGCTCGCTTCGACAAGTTCGACCTGCGGATGCAGCACGCGGCGAGCGAGATGGTGGACTTCTTGGAGGGAGCCGGTGGCGCTGCGCCTCGGAAGTAAGGGCGCCAAGCCGCGCCCGGGGACCAGCGTGTCCCCCACGATCAACGTGACCCCGTTGGTCGACGTCGTGCTCGTGCTGCTGATCATCTTCATGGTGATCATCCCCAACATGCAGGAGGGCAAGACGATCGAGATGCTCCAGGTCGAGGTCGCCGACGCCTTCAAGGACGAGGACGAGCCGGTGACCATCACCGTGTCGTTCGACGAGGTCTACACGGTCGACGACAAGGACATGAGCTTCGACGGCGCGCTCGCCTCGCTGCGACGCACGTACGCCGACAACCCCAAGACCAAGGTCCTGCTGCGCGGCGACGCCCGGTTGCCGTACAAGAAGGTCCGCGCGCTCTTCCACGAGGTTCGCCAGATCGGCTTCGTCAACGTCGCCCTCGCGGTCGGTGTCGCGCGCGAGTGGTCCGAAGCGGAGGGAGGCTGACCCATGGGTATGGCAGTAGGTGGTGGCGGCAAGGCCAAGGTCCGCCCCGACATGAACGTCACGCCGCTCGTCGACGTGGTGCTCGTGCTCCTCATCATCTTCATGGTCCTCGCGCCCGTGATGACGCAGGCGTTCTTCGTGCGCCTGCCGCCCAAGGACGACAAGGACGACCAACTCGAGCAGGCCAACGATCCGACCAAGCCGCTGGTGATGTCCGTGACGGACGAAGGTGGCTACGAGGTCAACTCGGTCGCGATCCCCGAAGAGGAAGTCTCCGATCGGCTCCATCGGATGTTCAACGCGCGCACCGACAACGTGCTGTATCTCGATGGCGCCGACGATGCGCCCTACGGCTCGGTCCTGCACGGGATCGATCTGGCCCGAAGCGGCGGGGCGACCCCCGTCGTCATCCTCACCGAGAAGCTTCAGTAGCCCCCGCTCTTCCCTCGCGCCTCTCGAAGGAGAGCGCGCCCAGGACTCGTCATGAACCTGACCAAGGCCACTGCGGGCTTGTGGGCGGTCGCATGCATGCTGCTCGGCACCGGGCAGGCGCACGCCGCCACGATCGACGCGCCCCCGTCCGATGACGGCTTCGCCGTCGAAGACGAGACGACCGAGACCGCCCCTTCCGCGTCACCCCCCGCCGAGGCACCTCCCGCCGACGAGCCCCCCGACGACGGCTTTGCGGTCGAGGAGGAGGACGTCGACGAGGATCTCTCGGATGTCGAGACCGTCGCGCCGACCGAGGAGGTCGAGACGGCGCCGGCCGGACCCGTGGCCGAGGACCCACCGCCCGACGACGAGGGTGACTGGTCGTTCGACGTCGTGGACCTCACCGAGGACGAGGCCGCGCTCGCCAAGGAGCTCG
Organism: uncultured Pseudomonadota bacterium; assembly: GCA_937896535.1. GTDB lineage: Bacteria > Myxococcota_A > Polyangia > Nannocystales > Nannocystaceae > CALBMM01. Next base: position 19,967 of record CALBMM010000034.1, on the reverse strand, counting down.
AGGTCGAGAAGGTCGCCGTCAAGGGCGACAAGGGCACGGTCACGGGCATCCTCAAGGACGCCGTGAGCGGCGAGCCGCTCGTCGGGGCGATGGTCGAGGCGATCGGCACCGAGTACAAGACCAAGACCGGGCTCGACGGCAGCTACGAGCTCGACCTGCCGCCGGGCACGTACGACATTCGCTTTCGCTACGACACCTCGCAGCCGCTTCGCGTGTCGCAGGTCGTCGTCGAGAAGGACGGCACGCGGGCGCTCAACCGCGACCTCGAGCCGCTGCAGGGCGCCGGGGAGACCGTGGCGGTCCAGGCGGAGATGAACAAGGAGTCGGAGGGCTCGCGCTTGCTGCAGCGCAAGGAGTCCTCGGCGACGCGCGACTTGATGAGTCGCGACGAGATCAGCAAGTCCGGCGGCGGTTCGACGAGCGCCGTCGCACGGCGCATCGTGGGCAGCACGGTCGTGGGCGGGCGCTTCTTGTTCGTGCGCGGCCTCGGCCACCGCTACGGCAACACGCTCTTCGACGGCGCACGCGTGCCCTCGCCCGAGCCCGAGCTGCGCACGGTGCCGCTGGACATCTTCCCGTCCGGGGCCCTGTCGGCGATCAACATTCAAAAGACGTTCACGCCCGACGTGCCCGGCGACTTCGCCGGTGGCTCCACGCAGCTGGAGAGTCGCGACGTGCCCGACGAGTTCATCCTCGAGCTCGGCGCCGACATCGGGGCGAACTCGGCGACCACCGGCCGCGAGATGGTCACCAACGGTGCGTTCCCGGGGCCGGACTTCTTCGCGTTCGGCAACATTCCTCGTGGTCTGCCCGGCGAGCTACCCGGTGACCTGCCGGTCCAGCGCGCGCTCATCGACGACAACTTCCAGCCGGTGTTCACCGACGACGAGATCGAGCGCTTCGGTGAGGCGATGTACACCGACACGCGCGTGCGTCGGGGATCCAACGCGCCCCCCAACTTCGGGTTCAAGGCGACCACGGGGTGGGGCAAGGATCTCGGGAACAACGGCAGCCGCTTCGGCGTGCTGGCTTCGGCGTCGCTGAAAAACCAGCACCAGACGCTGCGCGAGGACATCCGGGTCTACGGCTTGGGCATGGACGACCAGCCCAACCTCGAAACGCCCAAGACGCAGTACCGCTCGTTCAAGACCACCAACACGGCGAGCTGGTCGGCGGTGGGTCTGGTCAAGGGCCGGATCACCCGAAACCATCGCCTGTCGCTGCTCGGGTTCTACTCGCGCGATGCCGACGACGAGACCCGCAGCCTGCTCGGCGAGGCATCGGGCGTGGCCGGGGCGGGTCTGCCCGTCCTCAACACGCGGCTGCGCTACGTGATGCGCTCGGTCCTGCTGACCCGGCTGGGTGGTCGGCACATCTTCCCGCAGGCCAAGAAGCTCGAGCTCGACTGGTTCGGCTCGTACGCCCAAGCGCGGCGCGACGATCCGGCGATCCGCGACATGGTGTTCTCGGACGCGTCGAACACCGGCGACTTCCGGTTCGACCGCACCAACGGCGGCGGCAAGCAGCTGTTCTTGGATCTGGTCGACAATACCGAGACCGGGGCGGCGAACCTGACGCTGCCGTTCGAGCAGTGGAAGCAGCTGGCCTCGCGCTTCAAGACCGGCGTGTGGGTCGAGGGCAAGCAGCGCGACTTCCTCGCGCGGCGCTTTTCGTTCTCGCCGGTGTCGTCGGCCGGGCCCGACGATCTGCCGCGCGGCACGGGCAACATCATCAACGACTCGACGATCGGCGGCGGCAACCCGAACTTCGACGGCCGCGAGGTCTTCTTCCTCAACGAAGAGACGCGGGCACAGGACAACTACGTCGCGTCGCAGGAGATCTACGCGACCTACGCGATGGTGGACCTGCCGATCGTGCGGTGGTTCAAGTTCTCGAGCGGCGCCCGCTTCGAGGCCAGCCGGATCCAGGTCGACCCGTTCGACCCGTTCGCGGACAACCGTCCGATGGGCGAGGTGGTGCGCGGTGCCAGCGTCGACGACAACGACGTGCTCCCGGCGCTCGCGCTGATCTTCTCGCCGACCGAGAAGATGAACGTGCGCTTGTCCGGGACCCGCACGCTCGCTCGTCCGGAGTTCCGCGAGATCGCGCCGTTTCAGTTCACGGACTTCGTCGGCGGCTTCACGGTCCTCGGCAACGAGAATCTCGTCTCGAGCAAGATCTGGAACGCCGACGCTCGCTGGGAGTGGTTTCCGACCTCGGCGGAGGTCATCGCGACCTCGCTGTTCTACAAGCGGTTCGAAAACCCCATCGAGCGCGTCGGCCTGTCCTCGGGCGCCGGCACGCTGGCCAGCTTCCGCAACGCCAGCAGTGCCGACAACGTGGGCGTCGAGCTCGAAGCACGCAAGAACCTCGAGTTCATGGGGCGGCCGCTGCGCTACTTCTCGGTGGGCGCGAACTTCGCCTACATCTACTCGCGGGTGCAGCTGTCGGAGCCGTGCGATCCCACGGGCGACACCGAGTGCAGCCTCGCCGACCAGATCGACGTGTCCACCTCGCGGCAGCGGCCGCTGCAGGGCCAGTCGCCCTTCGTCGTCAACGTCTACCTCGACTACGACAACCTCAAGAGCGGCACCACGGCGCGCCTTCTGTACAACTCCTTCGGTCGCCGAATCGACCAGGTGATGGGCCTGGGCTTGCCGGACATCTACGAGGAGTCGCAGCACATCTTCGACTTCGTGTTCGGTCAGAAGGTCTACAAGGAGCTGCAGGTGTCGGCGGCGGTGTCGAACATCCTCAACTGGCCCAAGCGCTTGACGCAGGGCGACAACCGCGACGTCACCTACTTGGCGTGGCCCGGCACGTCGTTCACGTTCGGTGTCGCGTGGAAGATGTGACGATCGTGCAACGCCGCGCAGGCTCACAGAGAGTGTCTGCGCCGTAACGCACTGTTCCCCACCGTGTCGCGCGTTCGTAACGAAGTCCGGTCATAAACCGCCCCGAGGCCCACGAACGATTGGGTCCGACCTCAGGGAGCATTCCAAGATGAAACGGCTTACCAGCGTACTCGCGGCGACCCTCGTCCTTCCCCTGGCTCTGACCGCCTGCGGCAGCAGCAGCGACAACGAAGACACGGGCAACGACGACGCGGCCGACGGCTCGGGCGACGGCGGCGATGGCGGAACCTCCGCCGGCACCGACCCCACCGGTAGCACCGATCCCACGACCGACCCCGACGACTCCGGCAGCGACGACGGCGTGCCCGCGGGCTGCGCCGACCCCAACGACCCGGCCGCGCCCCGCGAGTCGGTGTCCGCCGACCTCGACGGCGGCGGCAGCTGGACCTGCGACACGATCTACGTCCTCGAGGCGCCGGTCTTCGTTCGCAACGGCACGCTGGACATCGAAGCCGGCACCACGATTCAAGGTGCGGCCGGCTCGGCGCTCGTCATCGACACCACGGCGACCATCAACGCCGTCGGGGCCGCGGACGCGCCGATCGTGTTCACCTCGATTCTGCCCGAAGGCTCGCGCAACCGCGGCGACTGGGGCGGTCTCGTGATGCTCGGCAACGCGTCGGTCAACCTCGACGGTGGCGTCGGCGCGGCGGAAGGCTTCGCCAACCCGCCGGCCTACGGTGGCACCGACGACGCGCACGACTGCGGCACGCTGTCGTACGTTCGCGTGGAGTGGGCCGGCTTCGAGCTCTCGGCCGGCAACGAGCTCAACGGCATCACCTTCTACGCCTGCGGCTCGGGCACCTCGGTCGACCACGTGCAGGTCCACATGGGCTCGGACGACGGCATCGAGATGTTCGGAGGGGCGTTCAACGCCGACCACCTCATCGTCACCGGTGCCGCCGACGACAGCATCGACTGCGACGAAGGCTTCGCCGGCCAGCTGCAGTACGTGTTCATCCAGCAGGACCCCGCCATCGGCGACAACTGCTTCGAGTGGTCCAACCAGGGCACCGACTTCACCGCCACGCCGCACACCGCGGTGCACGCCGCGAACGTCACCTGCATCGGCTCGGGCGCCAACGGCGACAAGAGCAAGGGCATGACCCTCAAGGAAGGGACCGAGGCGTACGTCTACTCCTCGATCTTCACCAACATCACCAACGAGACGATCCTGCTCACGCACCCCGAGACGCAGGCGAACGCCGAGGGCGGTCTCATCGAGCTCGCCGGCCTCGTGTTCAACTCGCCGACGTTCGGCGTCGACGACGGCACGATGTGGGACGCGGCCGCGCTCGAGGCGTGGGTCAACATGCAAAACGGGATCATGAACGCCGACCCCGGCCTGCCCAGCATCGATTGGGGCTCGGTCAACGGTGCACCCGGCGGTGACTCGCCGGCAGCGGCCGCGGGCATGACCCCCGGCGGCTTCGAGGCCACCAGCTACGCCGGCGCGATCGAGCCGGGCGGCGAAGACTGGACCAAGGCCTCCTGGACCAACTACTCGCTGTAGTCGGAGTCCCCCGCAACGAGACAGGCGAACGCCGTGGCCGCGAGGCTGCGGCGTTCGTTTTCGTTCACGGACCGTCGAGCGTGTAGCCGAAGTCGTCGTAGACGTAGGTCGGCTCCGGAACGTCGGCGGAAAAGCCCACCCGGCCGGGTGTGGAGATCCGCGTGGCGTCGGTGTCGACCATGTGCACCTCGGTGTGGACGCTCCACTCGCCGTTGGCGTCTTCGATCTCGAGGTAGCCGTCGATCAGTACCGGGTCTTCGCCCTCGATGCGCATGCGCAGACGGTAGGGCGTTGCCGGGATCAACGCCTCCGACAGGGGCATCGACTCCTGGAAGGCGAACGACGAGGCCTCCTGCCGCGTGATCTCCAGCAAGTTGCCGTCGACGCAGTACAGGATGTACGCGGTCACGGTACCGGCGAGCTCGGAGTCGGGCTGGACTCGCAGGTGAAGCTGGGGGTAGCCCAGCGCCGCCACGTTGGGCACGAAGACGATCTGCGACTCGAGGTCGGCGAAGGTCTCGTCCTCGGGTCGCAGCACGAGGCTGTCGGGGTACGAGGCGACCTCGGTCGTCTTGACGACGCGCCCGCCCTGCAGCGACAGCGCCGCGGGTGTCTTCTCCCACCAATCGTTGCCGAGGTCCGGACCGTCGGGGCGCTCGAAGTCGTCGAAGAACGTCGTTGGCGTGACGGGCTCGCCCGTGCTGCCGTCGTCGGACCCCGTCGCGGGCGGCTCGTCGCTCGTGTTCGCCGTCGTCGTGCTCGTCGAGCCGCTGTCGTCGAGCGGCGATTCGGTGGTCGGACCGGGCGAGCCGGTGTCTTCGACGCCCGCGCTCGTGGTCGTGCTCGCGCCCTCGGTGTCGAAGACCTGCACGCACGTGCCCGCGAGTCCTTGCGAGCCGTGGTCGCCGTAGCGGCGACCGGACGGGCACGTGTCGTCGGCGAAGCTGCAGTTGCCGTCGAGCTCGCAGAAGCCGTCGGCCCCGCACTGCACGTCTTGGGCGCACTGAAACCGCGAGTCCGATGGGCAGCCGAGCCCGACGACGCACAGCCCGACGATCGTCCATGGCCACCGCATCGCACGTCGATCGTATGCGATCGGCGGGGCGAAGTGGGGCCCGCCACGGTGGGCGGCTGTCCTACCTCGGGCCGTCCGGTCTCAGCGTGGCTTGACCTCGAGGTTGAGCAGACGCGTCTGCACCGGCGGCGCGCAGGCTTCGATGCCGCGGAAGTCCGACTCGCCCAGCCGCACCGTGGTCGTTTCTCCGGCGTCGACGTCCGTGCAGGTGTGCGCGACCGACATCTTGTCGTCCGCGCACTCGAGCTTGACGTCCCAGCACACGTTGGCCTCCGCGCCTCCGGAAGTGTGCTTGACGTGGCAGACGAACTCGTCGCCTGCGGCGGCGCAGTTGACGGCGACCTCGGCTCGCCCGCCGTAGACCTGCTTGTAGACGGTGAAGGCGACGATGACGAGCCCGATCGCGATGCCGCCGACCATCTTCAGCTTCGACGAGCGCCCGATGTCCGCCGCGACCTGGCCCCCGCCGTGGCGCATGTGCAGCTCGTCGAACAGCGCGGTCTGGCCCGAGGCGTGCTTGACCGCGCGGTCGTGGTTGAACACCAGCTGCTCGCCGCCCAGGAGTGCCACGGTCGTGCGGCCCATGCCCGTGTGCACGCCCGTGATCGTGTTGCGCTCGATCGTGCGCACGCCGTGGTTTTCGTACAGCGGCTGGAACGCGCCCACGCGCGTCTCGATGAGATACAGCCGCGTGGCCGTGAGCGCGGCCCAGTAGGCCTTCGTGGTCAGGCCTCCGACCACGCCGCCGCCGGACGCGGTCTGCAAGTACGCGGTGTAGACGGCCGGCTCGTTGGCGAGCCACGAGCCGATCTGCTGGTAGATGAACTGGTCGCCGGGCAGCATCGACGACCAGCTTAGCGCGGAGGGCGGTGTCATGGGCTCTGTCGCCGAAGAGCCCAGCGCGCCCGACTCGGATTGCGAAAAGTCGCCCCGGCGGGGGCCCGCTCAGCCGACCGGAGGCGGGGGAGGCTCGGAAATGATCTTGAGCCCGCTGCCGCCGGGGTAGCCGTAGCTGACGTCCTGGTCGTACCCGACCGAGATGATGCCCGAGGGCTCCGCCGACTCGATCGAGTGCGAGCCGGGCGGGACCTCCAGCGAGACGTACTCGTAGCCGACGCCGCCGAGCGTCCCCAGCGGCATCCAGTTCGCCGCCGCGACCGAGACACCGTCGCGCGAGACCTCGGTGCCCGCCTGGCGGACGACCGTCACGTAGTTGACCTGGTAGCCCTGCGGCACGAGGAACACGTAGTTGGTCTGAAACTGCGCCACGGCCGGCAGCGAGATCATCGCCGGATCGCCGGGCTGACCGAAGGCGCTGATGACCTGGTTCGACAGCAGGAACTGGGTGATCGCGAACGGCTTGGTCTCGTCGCCGCTGGTGACGGTGAAGGCGAGGTTGGTCTGGAAGCGAACGGTCTGCCCGGCGTTGATCGTCGTCGGCGCGCCGGCGGGAGGCGCGGGCGAGTACGACAGCGGCGTGCCGTCGAACGAGCCGGTGATCCGGTAGCCGGCGGGATTGGGACCGCCGGTGGGTCCCGGAGGGGGCGCGGCGGCGTACGAGTCGCCCCACGCGACCAGCGGCAGCATCTGCTGCTCCATGTGGTCGGCGCAGCACTGGCCGGGGTTGGGCTCGATCGTGGCGACGTTGCCCGAGAAGACGGCGACCGGCTTGTCGGACGCGATGCGCGAGCCCGACAGGTTGCCGTCGCCCGCCGTGCCCGGGTTGGTGCCGACCGAGACCGCGGTGAACACCTGTCCGCGATCGAGCGTCACGCCGCTGGTCGCTCCCGGGTACAGCCCCCAGGTCGCGAACAGGTCGACCGTGGTGCCGTCTTCGGTCGCGACCACGGACACGAACGCGCCGCTGTTGGCTCCCGTCGGATCGACGTCGCTCGCGAGCATGAGCGAGTCGCCCGTGATCGCCGTGTAGTCGGTCTCGAGCACGTGCGTCGGAAACAGCAGCGACGCATCGTTGGAGAAGACCTGGACCGTGTTGTCGAGCGGGTTGAACTGGTACGCGGTGATCGGGACGTCGCTCTCGATGCGATAGGCCTGCCCGTCGTACGTGTTCTCGCGCGCTGCTTGGTTGAGCGCGGGCAGGCGAAACTCGTGGATCTGGCCGATCTGCACCGACGCGGTGTCGACCGGGTTCGCGCCGTTGCCGACGAACACCGACACGTTGGCCGGCACGTCCGAGGCGGTGTTGGCGACCGCGACCGCGAACTGTTGGTTTTCCGGCGCGGGACTGCCGTTGCTTCCCGACCACGCGTTGGGCAGGTCGACGGCCCAGAACTCGCAACCCTGATTGGACTCGGCCATCGCCGCCGCTTCGCACGTGCCCGTCGGTAGACCGTCGCCACCGTTGCCCGTGCCGCCGGCGGACAGGTCGAACTTTTCGGCCTCCATCACGTCCTCGCCGCCCGTGTCGCCGGTCGCATCGCCGGGCAAGTCGGCCGCGGTGACGCCCGTCATCGACGTCGCCTGCGTCGGGTCCTCGCGCCCCTCGCTGCCACACGCGAGCAGCCCCAAAGCGCCCAAGGCTGCCGAAAGCGAACGCAAGCCATGCTTCGTCATCTCGCCAGACTGCGCTCGTCCTTGCCCATGCGTCAGTCGGCAACCTTACGAACGCGCGCGGGTGTGATGTCGCCTCACCCGTGTCGGCTCACATCCTTTGCCCCCGATCCGAATGCCGCTAGTCTTCCGCGCCAATGACCATCGCCAGCTCCTTGGATCAACTCGTCGGGAACATGACCGTGCAGCAGCTTGCCGAGGCCGCCGGAACATCCGTCGAGGAGGTCGTGCAGGCAGTGGTGTGGGGCTCCAAGCGTGGTCAGCTGTCGGTCGCCGTCGCGGCGACGGTACCTGCCGCGGCATCCAAGCCCCGCCGTGCCGCTCGCGGTGGCGCCAGCGTCGGCAACGGCATCGACACGCGTTCGGCCGTCGGCCGCGACGCCTACGACGTGGCGTTGCTCGGCGTGCTCAAGGACACCGGGGAGCCGATGAGTGCCGAGCAGCTGCGCGACGTGGTCGGCGGGACCCCGCTGCAGGCTCGCTCTCGCCTCAAGGCGCTCGTCAAGAAGCGCCGAGTCAAGACCAGCGGTCGCGCGCGCGCCACCAAGTATCAGGCCCGCTGATCGTCGCGGGCCCGGGCCCGGGCTCGTGATCGCGAGCCCGTCCCACCACGCGGCGCTCAGCTCTCTTCGAGCTTGTCGACGAGCGCGATGTACTGCCGCTTGGCCTCGTCGCGGGCCATGCCCTTGCGCTTTTCCCAGGCGTCCCACTTGGCGCGGCCGCGCATGTTCGTCATGCCGGGACGCTTGCCTTGCACGTCGCCCTCGGAGGCCTGCTTGTACAGCGAGTACAGGTCCAAGAGGATGTTGGTCGGCTGCTTTTCCAGCAGCTGCGAACGGTCGACCGCGTACTTGAAATCGTCGTCGAGGTCCATGGAGATGTCTCCCGCGAGTTGTACCGCGGATCTCAGGCGAGCTGGACGTCGGTCTCGAACTCGCGCGTGATGCCGGAGCCTTCGATGTCGACCATGAACACGCGGGCCTTGCCCGACTGTCCGTCGAACTCGGTGAGCACCCAGACCTCGATCGCCCAGTCGTCGGCGTTGGCCAGGCACGGTGGCGCCCACCCGATCACCACGGGTCCGCCGAGGCCTTCGGTCGAGCGCTGCTTGACGACCTTCTTGTAGTTGTCCGAGCGCCGCACCGCATCGACGGCGGTGTCGGCCACGCGCGCGGTCACCTGCTTGCGCCAGTGGCTCATGAACCGGAAGTCTTCGATCTTCGTCGAGCCCGGTCGCAACAGCGCCACGTAGTTCTCGCTCGCTTCGATCTCGGCGTAGTCGGGGACGTCGAACTCCGGGTAGAGGTTCGTCTCCGCGATCTCCTCGTCGCGATCGGCGATCACGGCGTCGACGCGCTCGAGGTCGGCGGCGTCGTAGCTGGCCATGATCCGCAGCAGGCCGAACGAGCTGGGGATCTGGTGATCCCAGTCGAGGATCGCTCGCACGCCGACGAAGCGGTTGTCGGCGAACGCGGACAGATCCGGCAGTGCGTCGATCAGCTCCTCGCGCGTGTCGCCGTCGGGCGAGTTGCCCTGATCCCTGATGCGAACGTGGACCTTGAGGTGCTCGCGGATCGCCGTGCGCACGAGCTCGGCATCTGCTTTCGGCGTGCCGCTCACCGGTCGCTCGCCGCCTTCCTGAGCTCTTCGGAAGACGCGACGGCACGCCGCACCGCATCGATCATCGGCTTGATGATCTCGGGTTGAAGCTTGAGTGTCGCTGGATGGATCACGAGTCGGCTGGTGACGTGCAAGACCGTCTCGACTTCGACCAGTCGATTCTGCCGCAGTGTCTCGCCGCTCTCTACCAGATCCACGATTTGGTCGGCGAGGCCCGTGATCGCGCCCAGCTCCACGGACCCGTAAAGCGGGATGATCTCGGGCGAAATCCCGCGGCTACGGTAGTGGGCGCGGGCGAGACGGGGGTATTTGGTGGCCACGGCCAGGTCCATGCCGCGGCGGAGCTGGGCGGGCCGGGTCTCGGGCTCGGCCACGACCAGGCGGCAGGCCCCGATCTGCAGGTCGACCGGCTCGTACAGGTCGCGAGCCTGCTCGGCCAGCGTGTCACCGCCGGCCACGCCGATGTCGGCGACGCCGTGCTCGACGTAGGTGGGCACGTCGCTGGGCTTGACCAGCAGCAAGCGGTTGCCGCCGGGTAGCTCGAACTGCAGCTTGCGACTGGACAGGTCCACGTCGCCGAGGTCGAGCCCGGCGCGCTGCAGCACCGCGAGCGCCGGCTTGCAGATGCGTCCTTTGGGCAGGGCGAACGTCAGGCCGACCGGCACGGCGCGATGGTAGCCCGCTTGCGCCGGCGCCATCGCCCCCCGCGGTCGCGATCCCGGGGGCGCGACGTCGGTCGAGCCCTTGGCTGCGCGGATTCGCGTTTCGGTGCGGTCCGGCGCGGATCCCGAGCACCTCGCAAAAAACTAGATCAAGCGATGAATTTTATGTAATAAGTGCAACATACGAGGGGCGATGGCGAGCACGGGGTTGCAGATGCGCACGGACGGGGGGTGGGCCGCCAATCTGGATCTGGGACTGGCCGCGCTGGGTCTGGGGCTGGCGGGGGCGGCCTATCTGCAGCTGCTGGAGCCGCTGCACTCGGTCGTGGCGCTGTCGGCCGCGATCCTGGTCGTGGCGGGCTCCACCTACGGGGCCAGCCTCGCCGCCCGGCGCCGACCCGACCTCGAGGCCCTCGCGCTGGAGCTCGGTGGGGACGGCACGTGGGTCTACGACCTACGCACCAACCAGATCCGCTACGACGATCGTTGTGGCGCGATGCTCGGCTACGAGCGTGGCCACGTGGCCGATCGGCTGTCGGCGTGGGGCAAGCTCGTCCATCCCGACGACCTCGAGCCCGCGCGCAAGGCACTGGACGCCTTCATCGAGGGGACCTCGGACCGCTACGAGGCGCAGGTGCGTCTGCGGGACGTGCGGGGCTGCTGGCGTCGGATTCTCGATCGGGGGCGCGTGGTTCGTCGCGATGCGACGGGCAAGCCCACGCTCATCGTCGGCGTGCATCGGCTGCTGTCGGGGGTCGGACCCGAGGCGGACGCGGCGAGTGCGTCGGCGTCCGACATGCGCGGGACGGCGCGCTGGCTGCTGTCGGAGACCGACGACGAGCTGCAGGTCGCCGCCCGCAAGCTCGAGGCCCAGGCGCGGCACGGGGACGCGCCGATCGTGGACACGCTCTCGCGCGCGCGCGACCTACTGCGTCGGTACCGTGCGCTCGACGGTATCGTCGACCGCGAGGGCGAGTCCGCCGAGATCGCCAAGGTGCTGCGGGCCGTGATCTCCCGGCAACGGATGCTCGTGCCGGAGCTGGCCGTCGACGCGCGCCTGTCCGCCGAGATGCGCAAGGTCGCCGCCGACGAGGCGGTGCTCGCCGAAGTCCTGACGCTCGTCATCGACGCGCTCGGTGCTCCCGACGACGCGCTCGCGCCGATCGTCGTGCGCCAGGGCGAGAGCGCCGGCCACGGTCCGACGTTGACGTTCGAGCGCGAGGGAGCCGAGGTGTCGGAGCACTTGCCGCGACTGCGCGCGGCCTCGGCCCTGCTGCGGATGGTGGACGGGTCGCTGGAGGTCTCCGGCGACGCGATCGCGCTGCACCTGCCCGCGGCCTGAGCGGGTCGTCGACGTCCGAAACCGTGCGGGGCGCGGGAACCTCCGGCCTCGCCGACGGACGAAGGGGCACCGCGTACGCGCGGACTTGAAAGGCTTGGCATGCTCGAAATCGAACTACTCCGGCGAGGCGGCATCGTCGCCGTCGTCCTCGTGGCCCTCGGTGGCTGCACGTCCTCCGGCTCCGACGACGATGGCTCGGTCGACGGCACGAGCTCCGGCGGCGCCGAGACGCAAGGACCCACGTCCATGGGGCCGGCGACCTCGGACGGCTCCAGCGGTGGCACGGGCGGCTCGACCGGCGTGGGACCGGACGACACCACGGCAGATCCCACCGGGGACACCGGCGCGGACTCGACCGGCGGCGAGCCGGCGTGTCCCGAGGCGGCGTGTACCGGCTGGGGCTGGCAGCTGCCCAACGTCAACAGCGAGGGCACGGCGGTCGCGGTCGACGGGATCGGCAACGTCGTCGCCGTCGGACACCAGCGCGGCACGGGCTACGGCTACGTGTTCAAGCACGCCCCCGACGGCTCGCTCACGTGGACCGACTCGTACGCCGCGGCCGGAGCCGCCGGAGCGTACATGGCGGCGGTCGCGATCGACTCGCAGGATCGCATCGCGGTCGGCGGCTACGACATCGGTCCGCTGTTCGAGCCCACGCCGTTCGTCCGTCGCCTCGCACCCGACGGCAGCGAGCAGTGGAAGTGGACCTACGACGAAAAGACGCTGCAGCAGCGCTCCATCGTCGACCTCGCGATCGCCCCCGACGACGGCGTGATCGGCCTCGTGACGTTCGCCCAGACCTCACTCGACGACGTGTACGCCTCGGCCATCGTCATGCTCGACGAAAACGGGGTCGAGCAGTCGCTCGTGGACGTCGATTTCGGCCTGTCGGCGCGCGTCAACTCGATGGAACTCGACGGCGCGCAGAACATCCTCGTGTCGGCCACGGCGCGCGATGCCGGCGGCGACCCGGTCGGCGCTCGCGTGATCAAGCTCGACCCGGCCGGCACGACGGTCTGGAACGTGGAGATCCACGGGGCGGACGTGTTCGCCAACGGGATGGCGATCGACGCCGCCGACGCGATCTTCGTCGTCGGCACCACCACGGTGCCGGTCGACGGCGCGCCGATCCTCGGCCCGCGCGACACCTACGTCACCAAGGTCTCCGCCGACGGCGTCCCGGAGTGGACGGTGATGATCGCCACCGACGGCGACGAGCTGTCGGGCAGCATCGTGCTCGACGTCGACGGCAACGTCTGGGTGATGGGCACCACCGACGGCACCTTCGAGGGGCAGACCTCCGGTGGCGCCGACGACTTCTTCTTCCGCAAGCTCGACCCCGACGGAAACACGCTGTGGACCCGTCAGGTCGGCTCGATGCCGCAGCCGGCCGGGATGGGATTCGAGCTCGGCGACGCGCTCGCGGTGGGCTGCGACGGCAACGTCTACTTCACGGCGGCGTCGTCGGGGAACCTGTTCGACATGGTCGACGTGCTCGACCGCAGCATCGTGACCGGGCAGATCTGCGAGCCGCGGTAGCGCCGGTCACATGGGGGCGCCGTGCTGCCGTTCCACGGAGGCGCCGAGCTCTCGTAGGCGCTTTTCGATCGACTCGTAGCCGCGGTCGAGGTGATACACGCGGCGGATCTCGGTCGTGCCTTCGGCGACCAGGCCCGCGATCACCAGCGACGCCGACGCGCGCAGGTCGGTGGCCATCACGGTGGCACCCGAAAGCGGCGTCTTGCCGCGCACGACCGCGTTGTTTCCGTTGACGTGCACGTCCGCGCCCATGCGCGCGAGCTCGGGGACGTGCATGAAGCGGTTCTCGAAGATGTTCTCGGTGATGAGGCTCTGTCCCTCGGCTTGCGTGGCCAGCACCATGATCTGGGCCTGCATGTCGGTGGGAAAGCCGGGGTAGGGGCGGGTGGAGACGTCGACCGGTCCGAGGCGATCGGGCCCCATCACGCGCAGCCCCTCGGGCTCGACCGAAAGACCCACGCCGGCTTCCTCGAGCTTGGCCAGGATCGCGTGCATGTGATCGACCGGCGCGTCCTCGAGCAGCACGTCGCCACCGGTGAGCGCGGCCGCCACCGCGAACGTGCCGGCCTCGATGCGGTCGGGCAGGATCGCATGGTCGACGCCCTCGAGCCGGTCGACGCCGTCGATCTCGATGACCGAGGTGCCGGCGCCGCGGATCTGCGCGCCCATCTTGTTGAGCACGGTGGCCAGCTCCTGCACCTCGGGCTCGCGCGCCACGTTCTCGAGGCGGCTCGTGCCCTTGGCCAGCGTTGCCGCCATCATCACGTTTTGCGTGCCGCCGACGGTCGGCATGTCGAAGACGAACGAGGCGCCGCGCAGCCGCTTGGCGGTCAGCTCCACGTAGCCGTGGGACAGCTCGATCTGCGCGCCGAGAGCTCCCAGTCCCTTCAGGTGCTGATCGATCGGACGCGCCCCGATCGCGCAGCCGCCGGGCAACGAGATCCGCGCTCGCCCGAAGCGGGCCAGCAGCGGGCCCATCACCGTCACCGACGCACGCATGGTCTTGACCAGCTCGTACGGCGCTTCGAGCGGGCCGTCGGCGGCCCCACCCGGATCGATCGACAGCGTCCGGTCGCCTCCGACCTGGCAGCCGAGGCCGGCCAGCAGCTTGGACATCGTGCGCACGTCCGACAGGGCGGGGACGTGGCGCAGCGTGGTCTTGCCGTGTCCCAACAGCGCGGCGCACTGGATCAGCAGGGCCGCGTTCTTGGCACCGTTGATCCGAATCCTGCCACGCAGGGGCTTGCCGCCTTCGATGACGATCTTGTCCATGGTCTTGCTCTACGTGCTCGGGTCCGCGCTCATTCCGGCGACGCGGGGGCGCCAGAGGGGCGCGGGGTGACGACCGGGGGCGACAGCGGCTTCATCTCGCCCAGCCCACCGGCCTTGTCTTGTTCCTCGCGACGGCGCTGCTCGAGCTGCTCGCGTGCCGCCGCACGACGTCGCGTGCGTCGCAATTCGTCGGAGCGACCGAGCTCCGTGGCGTTGTGCTCGGCTTCGGCGATCGTCGCCTCGTCGCGCGTCCAGCCGAGCGCGGCGAGCGAGCCGGGGCACGCATCGATCGACTCCAGCTGCCACGTGCGCACGACCGGAGCGAACGAGCCGTCGGCGGTCGGTTGCGCGAAGCGGTGGTCGACCATCGTGCGCGACCAGACCGGCCGACCGTGGTCCAGCGACAGCAGGGTGTACCGCTCGGTGTCGATGCCCAGGCCCTCGTGGCCGTCGGTCCACGTGCTGCGGATCCACGCCAGTCGCTCGCCGTCGACCTCGTACAGGCCCAGCAGCGTCTCCTGCCAGTCCTGCGTGGTGCAGGTGCGGTGATGGTTTTCGGGTCCGCCACCGCCGGTCTTCGGGTCGACACACGCCGCGCGGTCGCACTTGGCCTCCACGCGCAGCCCGTTCCACGACTCGCCGACCTGCGTCAGTCGACCGGGCAGCCGCGGCCACCCGAGCGCGAACGCGTCTTCCATCGGGTCCCAGGTCTGGGGCAGGCAGCCCGCGGTGGGCGAGGCCGGTCCGAATGCCTCGCGCCCGTACGAGACGTCGCGCGTGGCCCCGTCTCGCTCGGCGCGAAGGCCTTGGTAGAACAAGCGGCCGGCCACGATCTCGTCGGTGCCGATCGGGCCCGGGTCGGGATCGGGGTCCTGGCGCTTGGGGTCCTCGCCGAGCGCGAGGTACGAGACGCTGTCCTCCTCGAACTTGAGGTCCGGCTCGTACGAGACGGTCAGCCGGTATACATGCGGACAGCTCTCGCGCGGGGCCTGCCACGCCAGCATGCCCACGGCCGTGGGCGCCGACGCCGGCTGCAGGTCCCACGGCGCGAGCGTGCGAACGAGCATCGGTCGCGCGTCGACGGTCTGCTTCGGTGGCTCGGCGCAGGCCGTCAGGACCGCCAAGGCCAGGCCGATCGTGGCGCGCGAAACCATGACGGCCGACGATGCCACAATTGCCGAAAACTTGCCGCCGTGGGCCCGGCTGTGTCTGCTAGCGGCATGAGCATCGCGGTTCGTCACCTGGCACCCACGCTCGCCGCCGTCGTCATGTCCGCGGCACTGCCGACCTCGGTGTCGGCGTCCGACTCGCTCGCCACGCCGATCACCTCGGAGATGGAGACCGAGCTGTGGCCGCTGGAGGTCGAGGTGCAGATCGTCGAGCTCGACGGACCGGCCGATCCGCTTCCGGTGCGGCGCGTCGTCGTGCCCGACGGCCACCGCACGACGTGGTCGTCGGCGAAGATGACCGAGAGCGGTCGACGCTTCTTCGAGATCGACGTGGTCGCCCGCCACCACCCCCGCGACGTGGTCGAGCTGGAGTGGGACGTCGTGATCTCACGTGCGCCCGTCGAGCAGATGCAAGTCCACGAGTACGTGCTTCATCGGCTTCGGTTCGGGGATCAGATCCTCAAACTGGGTGCGAAACGGCTGGAAATCGCGCGGTCCGACATTGTGTCCACGATGGGCGAGCCGATCACGGAAACCGTCGATATCGGGTCCCAAACGTACGAAATCCGCATTTCGGCCAACAGCCTGCGCGGTTGACACGGCCTGCGGCCGTGATATGCCTTGGGCGCTCGCGCGCCGGGGAATACACGACCCTGGCGGACGCGTTCGAAAGGCTCCCCCGCGATGCGCACGCTGCTTTCCCGAGTCGCTCCGATCACGCTCCTCGCTGCACCGCTCTTCGTCGCTGCCGGCTGCAAGCCCCCGCCGTACCCGCAGTGCAAGAAGGACAAGCACTGCAAGGTCGACCTCGGCGAGAAGTGCGTCGACAACAAGTGCCAGAACTGCACGACCGACGAGGACTGCAAGGCCAAGGGTCCCGGAGGACAGGACTGGGTCTGTCACGAGTTTCTCTGCAAGGACCCGGCGACGATCACCGAGGGCGCCGGAGGCCAGGGCGGGCTCGGCTCGCCGTGCACCCAGACCCTCGACTGCGGCAGCGGCTACGTCTGTCGTGGCGGCGTGTGCTCGCAGTGCACCGACGACGTCGAGTGCGAAGGCGGCACTTGTGATCTGTCGACCGGCACCTGCTCGACGCCGACCGGCGCCGGCTCGTGCTCGACCGACGACGACTGCGCGATGGACGAGATCTGCGACAACGGGTCCTGCGTCTTCTCGGGCATCACTCCGTCGGGCAACGACCCCTGCGGCCTCAAGGCGATCTACTTCGGCTTCGACAGCCCGAAGATCGAAGACGAGGCGGCCGAGCAGCTGCGCGGCGTGGCCGAGTGCCTCAAGTCGCAGGAGGGCCAGGTCTACCTCGAAGCCCACGCCGACCCGCGGGGCACCGAGGAGTACAACATCATGCTGACCGACAAGCGCGGTCAGTCCGTCAAGAAGTTCCTCGAAGACCTCGGCGTCAGCCAGGAGATGATGCAGGTCATCTCCAAGGGCTCGCTCGAGGCGAGCGGAACCGACGAGGCGGGGTGGCAGCAGGACCGCCGCGTCGAGTTCGTCTGGCCGTAGGCCCCAGGACCGTCATGAAGCACCGCACCCTCTCGCACGTCATCATCGTCGCGGCTCTCGTCGCTCCCGCGGGAGGGTGCATCGCCCTCAAGGCCGATCAGGACGAGATCGCCAGAGAGGTCGACAAGCTGCGCAAGGAAGTCCTCGTGCAGAGCGAAGCGGCCACGCGCAACGACGCGCTCGCCGACGAGCTCGAGGCCAAGCTCGCGGAGGCAGAGGACCTGCTGCGGCGCAATCAAGCCGATCTCGGTCTGCGTGTCGACAACCTCGAAAGCGACGTCAACGAGCTACGGGGAGCGGCGGAGAACGCCGACTTCCAGGCCACGGCGGCGCGCCAGGAGCTGCTCGAGACCCGCGGCGACATCGACCAGCGGCTGACGGCGCTCGAAGAAAAGCTCAACGAGGCCACGAACATCCCCGAGACGAAGTCGGAGCTGCTCGTCGAGGCCGACAAGCAGTTCGGCAAGCGCAACTACAAGCAGGCCCGCAAGCTGTGGCGCGTGTTCGAGTCGCGCTACGGCACCGATCCGCAGATGCCCGAGGTCAGCTTCAAGATCGGGCTGACCTACTTCTCCGAGCGCGACTACAAGTCCGCGCTCGGCGAGTTCTATCGGGTCATTCAAGAAGACAGCAACTCGGACGCCGTGCCGGACTCGCTGTACTACTCGGGCTTGGCGTTCGCCAAGCTCGGCCAGTGCCAGAACGCGATCGCGTACTTCGACGCGCTCAAGGCTCGCAAGAAGGCGCCCAAGGAATATCGGGACAA
Organism: uncultured Pseudomonadota bacterium; assembly: GCA_937896535.1. Classification (GTDB taxonomy): domain Bacteria; phylum Myxococcota_A; class Polyangia; order Nannocystales; family Nannocystaceae; genus CALBMM01. The sequence goes on along the minus strand of CALBMM010000034.1, from coordinate 1,999 downwards.
GGCCAGCGAGCAGATCGCCGAGATCAACAAGCACAAGGCCGAGCTGTGCGTCGACAAGGACGAGATGGACGCCGGCTCGTCCAAGCGCAAGGGCTGAGCGCCCGCGCGACTACAACAGCGCCGAAAACACCCAGGCGAGGGCGACGAACGGCAGCGCGACGCTGGCCACGATCGCCACGGCTGCGGCACCGACGATCGCGATGTCGCCGGCCCGAGCCTTCGGCTCGAGCTCGTGTTGGTGACGCTCGAGCAGCGCGAGGTTCTTGACGTTGCTGCGCCACAGCACGTCGAACGCGTCGCCCACGACCGGCACCAGTCCGCCCACGACATCGATGAGGATGTTGAGCAGCATCCGGACGAGCACGATCCGTGGCACGCCGCGACGCATCGCGGTGGTCAGGACCGAAAGCGAGACCGCGCCGGTGATCGCGTCGCCGACGCCGGGCAGCACGAAGCCGATCAGCGCATCGAGGCCGATGCCGAACCGGGTGCCCGGGACGCGCACGGCGTCGTCGAGCCAGCGAACGAGCTTGCCGACGCGTTCGACCTCGGCCTGCTTGGCCAAGTGGGCGTCGGCCATCGCTTCGGCCTCGGCCACGGCGTCGACGTGGTGGGGTCTTTGCGAGATCGCGGCGGTCGTCACGGCGGCAATCTAGGTCGCCGCTTCGAGCGTGCAACCCCGCGCCGTGCTCCAGGTCTACTCGGGCAAGCCGTACGCGACGAGGCCCCCGTTGGGCTGGGCCGGCGCCGTGAAGAACCAAAAGCCGTGGGTGACCAGCAGCTTGCCGTCGACGACGGAGAATCCTCCGCCGATGTCGCCGCCGGGCTCGGCCGTCCACAGCTCGGTGCCGTCGAGCGCGCTGCGGGCGTAGACCGTGCCGGACGTGTCGCCGTGGTAGAGCACGTCGGCCGCGAGCGTCATTGCGCCGAAGACCGGCTGCGGCGCGTCGACCTGCCACTGCACCGCGCCGTTGGAGGCTTGCAGCGCGAAGATCGTGGCGGTGTTCGCCGGATCGCCGAAGGCGAACAGCTCGGTCCACGTGTTGGTCGCGACGAAGATCGTGCCCTGCCCGACGGCGGCAGTGGTCATCACGCCGCCGAGCGGACTGCCCGGCGCCAGCGACTGCATCCACACCTGATCGCCGGTCTCGCGGTCGAGCACCATGTAGTTGCCGGCCTTGTCGCCCACGCCGACGACGGGTTGTCCGTCGATCGAGAAGAGATTCGGGGACGCGCCGACGTCGGAGTCGGGCCCACCCCCGCCGAAGACCGTGTAGACGTCGCCGGTGGTGAACTGGGCGCTCCAGACGACCTCGCCGGTCATGATGTCGAGCGCCAGCAACGAGTCCGACAGCGGCGCCGCGGGCTCCTCGTAGGTATTGCCGGAGCCGATGAACAGCAGGCCCAGCGTTTCGTCGACCGCGGCGCTCGACCACACCGACACGCCGGCCCCGGCCAGCGCGTCGTCGGTGGTCGTGTACGTGCGCCACTGCTCGGCGCCCGTGGCCGGGTCCAGCGCCACGATGCTGCCGCGGAACACGTAGTCGTCGACCATGGTGGCGAGCTCGGTCGACGCCACGCCGATCACGATCATGCCGCCGGCGAGCACTGGGGACGAGTACAGGTTCGCCTGCGGGTGCGGGTCGAGCTCGACCGACCAGACGATCTCGCCGGTGACGCGATCGAGGCCGTGCAGCGAGCCGTTGCCGTCGGGGACGTAGACCATGTCGTCGCTGACCAGCAGCGAGGCGTTGGCGTCGGTGCTCACGTCGGTCGTCCAGACCTCGCTGCCGTCGGCGAGACACCGGGCGTGGGCGTTGCCGTTCCAGTCGCAGATGTAGACGACGCCGTCGCGGACGACGGGGGTCGAGGTCGCGCCGTCGAGCCGGGTCAGCGACCAGACCTCGGTCAGGTCCGCGACGGTGCGCGAGGTCAGGGCCGTCTCGTCGGGGACCCAGCGCGAGTTGTCGGGATCTCGGCTGTGGCTGGGCCACGTCGA
>CALBMM010000033.1 GCA_937896535.1 uncultured Pseudomonadota bacterium | reverse complement strand
CGTGGCTCAGCCGCGGCAAGTCCATCGCGGCGAAGGCTACGTCGGCGCACACGTCCGCGTAACGGAAGCGGTCGTTGAACTCGATGCAGTCGATGATCGAGATCTCGCCGTCGTCGGTCAGATACATGTGCTCGAGCCGCAGGTCGCCGTGACCGTCGCGGATCCGCCCGGCGTCGATCCGCGCCTGCAGCAACGCGCCGTGCTCGGCCACGAAGCTCCGCTGAAACGACGCCACTTCCTCTGCCTCCGCCGCCGACAAGTAGTGACCGAGGCTGCCCTTGGTCTGCGCGAAGTTCTCCTCGACGTTTTGCAGGATCACCTCGGGTGTGCCGAAACGCGCCGTCTCCTGGTCGGATCGACACGTGTCGTGGAACGCCGCGACCTTGCGGGCGAGCGCCGAGATCTGGGCGCGCGAAAGCCGGCCCGCGGAGAGCCGTACGTCGGCGCGATCGGCATCGTCGAGCCGCTTCATGTGGACCGCCCACCACACGGGCTCCCCGTCGCCACCGAACGCGGGGCCGGCGGGGCCCTCGGTCACCGGCACGACCCCGCGGTAGACGTCGGGGCTCAGGCGCCGGTTGAGCTGCACCTCCGCATCGCACGCGGCCTTGCGGCGCGCCTGGGTGGTGAAGTCGAGGAAGCCGAAATCGACCGGCTTCTTGAGCTTGTAGACGTCGCGGGCCCCGACGAAGACCCACGAGATGTGGGTGTCGATCCGCGCGTAGCCACGGGTGCGCAGCGTCTCGGTGAGGCGTTCGATGTCCACGGGCCCGCGATGATGCCATGACCGACGGCGGGGTCGACCGGCCGGCTCCTCCCCTCGGCGATCGCAAACTTTTCGCGGCCCGGCGACCGCGACGCTGGCACGGGAAATCGGCGCCGATGTCCCTTCGAGCAAGGCTGGCCGACGCGGTCTCGAGCTGGGCGCTGACGCCGACACAGCGCGAGCACCTCGCGCGCGTGCGCCACGACGACGCGGGCCACGGGTGGGATCGCTTCGGGATGAGCGTGCCCGGCGTCGGCGTGGGCCTGTCGGTGCTGCGGCACCTGTACGACTTCTACTTCCGCGTCCAATCCCACGGCGCACACCACATTCCCAAGGACGGCCCCACGATCGTCGCGGCCAACCACTCGGGAATGCTCCCCCTGGACGCGATGATGCTGTGGGTCGACATCCTGCTGCAGACCGATCCGCCCCGCGTCGCGCGACCTGTCGCCGACTACTTCGTCCCGCAGCTGCCGTTCATCAACATTCTGTTCGCCCGCGGGGGAATGCTCTCGGGCAGCCGCGGCAACGTGCACGCAGCCCTCGAGGCGGGCGAGCTGCTCGAGATCTTTCCCGAAGGCGTGCGCGGAATCGGCAAGCCCTTCTCCCAGCGCTACCAGCTGCAGCAGTGGAACGTGGGGCACGTGGAGCTCGCGATCCGTCACCGCGCCGCCGTGGTGCCGACCGCGATCATCGGCGCCGAAGAGTCCTGGCCGCAGGCGACCAAGCTCGACGTGGGGCTGTTCGGGATCCCGTACCTGCCGGTGCCGGCGACCCCGCTGCCCATGCCGACGCGCTTTCACGTCTACTACGGCGCGCCGCTGGACTTCACCGGCGACTTCGCCCCGACCGACGCCGACGATCCGTCCGCCCTGCGGGTCGCGGCCGACCGGGTGCGCGCGGCCGTGGCGGGGCTGCTCGCGCGCGGCCTCGCCGAGCGCCGAGGGGTCTTCCGATGACCGCGGTTCTCGTCACCGGCGCGACCACACCACTGGGCGTGCGACTGGTCGACCAGCTGTGTCGCGCCCCGGACGTCGCGCACGTGCTCGCCGTGGGCATCGAGGCCGAGGCGCGCAGCCGTCTGCGCCCGTGCGATCGACTGACCTACGCCCAGGTCGACCTGCGCCGCGACCGGGGGATCCGCGAGCTGATGTTCGGCCCAGTGCGCGAGCTGAAGATCGACACGATCGTTCACACGCCGCTGCACCGTCACGCCGGCCACACGGGCCGTCACATCCACGCGATCAACGTGGAGTCGACGCGCGCGCTGCTACTGACGGCCGAGCGTCACCCCACGATCCGCCGCTTCGTGTTCCAAAGCCACGCGTTGATCTACCGCGTTCGATCGGATCAGCCCTCGGTGTTCGCCGAGGACCACCCGATCAACTTCAGCGCGCGGGCGCCCCAATGGCTGCGCGACCGCGTGGAGGCCGACCTCACCGTGTGCGCGCGCATGGGCATGTGCGACCTGCAGATCGCGGTGCTGCGGTGCTCGGAGTGCGTGGGCCCGGGTATCGGCTCGCAACTTTTCGACTACCTGCAATCGCGGGTTTGCCTGCGACCGATGGGCTTCGATCCGATGCTCAACCTACTGTCGGTCGACGACACCGTCGCCGCCCTCACGGCCGCGATCGGCACCGACGCCCAGGGCGTGTTCAACATCCCCGGCGCGGACACGCTGCCGCTGTCGGCGTTGATCGAGCGCGCCGGTCGACTCGATGTCCCCGTCCCCGGGCCCCTGCTCCGCCCGCTGTACGGCCTGCGTGCCCTGACCCGCGGCACGCAGTTTCGCTACGACCTCAACCTCGGCCGCTTCCATTTCAGCGGCGTCCCGGACGGCACGCGCGCGCGCGACGTCCTCGGCTACGTCCCACGCCATCGCATCGACTGGCACGGGCTGACCTCCGGGCCGCGCACGTCCTGATCGACGGACGCCGCCGAGTGCGGGTTGCACGCCGAGGTTGGGACGCAGCCGGACGACCGCCCGAGGCCATAGGCAGGAACTATGGCGGCGATGGAGCGCCGCTATGGCCGGCGGTGACACGCGCTCGCGCAATTGTGCCGTAGAGGCCCTTCAGGAGGGCTGAATTGGGCAGTTTCCGCCCGGGGGACGCCGGCGGTGCGGGGCGGTCCGAAGCCGCGATCTCGGACACGCACGCCGCCGGACTACACGGCCCTTACAACGGGCAGCTGCCGCCGCGAGTACGAGCACCCCATGAACTCGCGCACGCCGCTTTCCCCCACCTGCCCCCCTCGCGCCCTTCCCTCGACCGCGCGCGCCAAGGGGCTTGTTCTTAGTCTCGTCGGCGCCGCCGCCGTTGCACTGAGCGCCTCCCCGGCCGAGGCCGCGGAGTGCTCGGACGGTGTGCGGACGGCGTTGCAGCTCGCGACGGTCTTTTCGGGTGCGATCACCCTCGAGGGCGCGGTCGGGGGTGTCCCCTCGGCCGCGAGTGCCGGCTTCGCACTCGCCGGGATGCTCGCGTGCGACGACGGCGAGCCCCTCGACGAGCAAGCCATCGTGGACCGGATCAGGGAAGAGATCAGCGACCAGGCGGCGGACGTCGCGGGGGAGCGTCTGCCTTTTGCCACGGCCCGGATGCGTGACCTCGCCGCGGATCTCCAGGATCTCGGCGACATCGATCTCGCATCGATCGATTCGACCACGCGAGACAACCTCCGGCAAGATATCGCCGACATCGAAGGCCACCTCGACATCATCGTGTCGGCCTTGGTGGTCCCGTTGCGCACGCCGGTGAACTCGCGGACGAGCTACGATCTCAGCGATGCGCTGACGTTCGCACACTACCAGCTCGCGCTCGCGAGACTCGGCGCGCAGCTCGACGGTGGCACCGACGCGGATGAAACCGTCGTCGACAACGTGCTCAGCAACATCGAGGACTACCAGGTGGAGTCGGATCGGCTTCGCGGGATCTCGGTCGGTGCCACGAACGCAAGCCTGAACATCATCCTCATCCCTCAGCTGCAGACCCTCGGTACTGCCACGTTTCGGCGGTCCGGGGAGAACTCAGCGAAAGAGGTCGCGATCACGGTCGACGAGACGACCGTCCTCGAGGACCTCGCCCTCGCCCTGCTCGACTTCGAACAGTTTGCGCTCATCCAACACGCCGCCTCACTCTTTGGCCAACTCGACGCCCAGAACGCTCAGCTCTCGCTCCTGAGATCCCGGGCTCTCGCCTTGGACGTCGATCCGTTCAGCGACTTCGCGTCGGTCGTGTCTGTCCCCGAGACGTCGGTGATGCTCAAGAACATCCACCCGCAGGCGAACAACCGCTGCCTCTTCAACCGGGTCGGGTATCGCGACCTCGAGGGCGAGCTCAAGAACGGCGCGACGCGAACGCGGGAGTGCGTCCCCGCCGACAGCCAGCAGCAGTGGATCCTCGAGGACAACGGCCAGATCCGCAGCGCCATCGCCGACCTGTGCCTGACGGCGAAGGCCGACAACAAGGTCCTCATCGAGCCGTGCAACGACCTCAGTGTGCGGCAGCTGTGGACCCGCGACGGCAACCGCTTCAAGGTCGACATCAACGGCGTCGTCACTTGTCTCGCGCCGGGGATCGGAGGCATCAACAGCGGGGACATCGTCGCGCGCCACATGACCTGTGACGACACGGTGCCGCAGCAGGAGTGGCTGGTGTTCTCGCAGCTGCGAAGCGGCAGCCTCCCGCAGATCGGGGCAGCCAGCGTGTCGACGTTGCTCGATGTCGAGGGCGTGACCGCCCTCGCCAACACCCTCGAGGAAGAGGCAAGCGGTGGTCTGTGCCTCGACTCGTCGGCGACGTTGCGACCATGCGACCGGCTCGACTCCGACCTGCTGTGGGCCCAGGACGCCCAGGGCCGACTGCAGCCGTTCGACCTCGACAAGCGGCCGCTGTCCTTCAACCCTGAGCTGCCCGATGAAATCTCGACCGACTTCGGTCTGACCGAAGCCGAGCTCATCGACGCTGTCGTCACGCCGCTGTTCTTCGAGCGCTTCGAAGTGGGTCCCGGCTTCGTCACCTTCGCCTTGGCGGGCACCAACGACCTGCTGTTCCCCGGCGCCTTCGAAGAAGGCTCCGAGCTGTTCGTGGACGTGGTCCCCACCGATGAAAACGGCGCGCCCATCCTCTTCGAGGACGTCTTCTGGCGCCACTTCAACGGCGGAAAGTTCGCGTCCTAGACCTCGAGCCATCACGAGCGGCCCGCGGGGCCGAGTGCATGCGAGCCGTCCCCCAGCCGAGCCGAGGGGGGCGGCTCGCGTCCGTATTTGGCGCAGCTCGGATCGACCGCCCAAAAACAAACGGCCCCGCGTTGGGGGCCGTCGTTCGGTGGAGGATATCGGGATCGAACCGATGACTTCCGGCTTGCAAAGCCGGCGCTCTCCCAGCTGAGCTAATCCCCCAGGCGCGGGACCGGGACCGAGGCCCCGCCGAGCGGCTGGCTTAGCAGCGCGATCGGGGGTGGTCAAGGGTGGCCGCCTACGGCACCAACGCGCCGCTCCAGGTCCCCTCGCAGCTCGCCGAGCAGTGCCACTGGCCGCTGCCGCCGCTGTCGTCGAGCGTGCCCGTCCAGTCGCATGCGCTCTGCAGCGACGTGTCGAACGTGCCGACGATCGCGCCCGTGACGTCGACGGTGCCGAGCAACCTCTCGTTGCCGAGCACCGCCTGCAGGTTGCCCGCCACGGTCCCGTCCTCGGCCACGGTCATCGACCAGGGCAGGTTCGGATACGGGAAGGCCACGCAGATGCCGGTCCAGGTCCCTTCCCAGTCACCGATCCATGCCGGCGTTCCGGTGTCCTCGGAGCCGGCGGTCCCGGTGCCGTCGGTCGAACCCGAGCCCGAGTCCGTCGCGCCGAAATCGGTCGTCGAGCTCGAGCCTACGGCGGACGATGTCGAGCCCGAGGACTCGGTGTCGTCTCCCGAGCTGCCCGCGGGCTCGCCCGTGCTCGACGACGCCGCGGCATCGCTGCTCGTGTCGGAGCCGCCGACCTCGGGGAGCATCGGTGGCTCGGCGGCACACGCCGACACCAGCGTCGCGACGCAGGACCATCCCGCGCGCGCCCACGGCCGAGCTATGACCGCCATCGACAGATGATACCGCCCCGAAGACCGCGCTGGCCGCCCGCTTCGCCCCCGGGCTACCATCGCCCCGATGGACGACCGCGACTGCAAGATCACGATCACCTGCGAGCAGGCCCAGGAAGCCGACGGCGACGAGGTGTACGTGATCGTCGAACAAGCCGACGGCCGCGCGTCGCGGCGCCCGCCCGACAAGAAGCGCTTCGACATGACGCCCGGCAGCACCGCCCAGATCCAGGCCCGCGAGCCCGTCAAGGTCACCCTCTACGAGTCCGACGCCCTGTCCCCCGACGACCTTCTCGGCAGCGCCGAGCTGACCTCCGGCGAGGACTCGACCCACACGCTCGAGTCTCCGGGCGCCCGCTACACCGTCAAAGCCGTCTGGAGCTGAGCACGAGGCTCAGGAGCGGGTGGCGATCCAGGCCGAGTTCAAGCCACCCTGCGGATCGGTGACGCCGCGCATCGTGCACGCGCCGCACACCGTCCCTTCCATGATCATTCCGCCCTCGAGCTGCGTGATCGGGACGTGCATGTAGACGTCGTTGCCCGTGCGGGTTCCCCCCTCGAACTCGTGGTCGCCGAGGTACCACGCATCGGTGGTGAACGATCCCGAGAGCGCCTCGCCGGTCTGTTCGAGCGTCATGATCATCGTGGGATCCGGACCGGACCACCCGTTGTCGTAGAAGAGGATCGTCCAGGTCCCGGTGAGGTCCGCCGGATCGGCGCCACACGTGGCGTCGCAGCCTTCGATGCACGCGGTGTCGCAGCACGTCGCCACGCTCCACTGACAATCGAGACAACTCTGCGCTCCCGATCCGGCCCCCGCCTCGGCGCAGCCCGGTCCGTCCGCCGACTCGCCCTCGCACGCTTCGCCCTCGGAGAGCTCGCCGTCTCCACAGACGGCCGTCGCACTGCAGCCCGACTCGTCCAGGGACAGACAATCCGTCGCGCAGGTCACCGAGCCGGCCACCCAGCCCAACACGACGCAGTCGACATCGACACCCGCCTCGCCGTCGCAGACTTCGCCGGGATCGAGCACACCGTCGCCGCAGATCGGCGGCGCGCCCGTGTCGTCCCCCGGCGCGTCGCCGGCCGTCCCGGGATCGTCCGTCGTCCCGGGTCCTGCGTCCGACGTCTCCGCCGTCGTCGCCATTTCGCCGCTGGTGCCCTCGGCCCCGACGCTACTTGCACCGGCGCCACCGTCGTCGGCGGGGTCACACGCGGCCAGGATCAACAACAGCACGGGGAGACGAGTCTTCGACACGACACCGCAGACGCGCACGCCCCCCTTTGTTGCGCCGCAATCGCAGCCGCCCCTTCGTGAGGTCCATCGCAACGCAGCGCGCCCTCGTGGGGCGCGAGAGGGTTTGACCCAACAGAGGACTCGCCACGGCGAGTCCTCGCGGGCGAAAGCCTCCCACGACCAAAAAAGCCGCGGCCTGAGCCGCGGCTTTGTGGGCGTGGGAGGATTTGAACCTCCGACCTCTGCCTTATCAGGGCAGCGCTCTAACCAACTGAGCTACACGCCCGAGGTCCCCGACGAATCGGGACCGGAGTTCTAATCGCGCAACTGAGCCTCGTCAAGCAGTCCGCGCGTTCCGTGCGAGCGAGCCGAGCGCAACCCGCGCTCAGCCCTGGACGGGGCTCTCGGCCTCTTCGACGTCGATCTCGGGGCCTTTGTCGTCGTCGCCGCGGCGGCCCTTCTTCTTCTTGCGACCGGGGCGTTTGCGGATCGCCCCGTCGTCGTCGAGCACGCCTTCGGCCTTCGCGTGCTCGATGAGCGACTCCACGTACGCGACCGCTTCGGGATCGGCCGGCATCAAGTGGTGGTGGTACTCGGGCCGCTCGCCGGGGGCCCAGCGCACGAACATCAGCATCTGCGAGCCCTGCAGATCGCCCGGCAGCTCCTCGGTCCCCACGATGCGCACGAGCTGCTCGTCGGAGACGAACTTGGGCAGCTCGCCCAACAGCACGCGGTCGATCGCGACGTCGAGGTACTGGTCTTGGCTGCCTTCATAGCGCCCGCGCGCCCAGACCTGCTCGACCTCGACGAGCGCCACGATCGCGGCGTGCCCCAGACGCGCGGCGAACAAGCGCTGGTCGAGCACGTCGTGCGGCGCTCGCCCGGTGAGGTTGATCGGCTCGCGCGTGTAGCCGTCGTCGAACGCGACCGCGAATCGCTGCTCCCACGCCGGCGCGTCCGAGGGCGGATGCAGCTGCGCAGAGCGGTCGCGGTTGCGACAGCCGGCCACCACGAGCACCGCCAGCGAAAGGCCCAGGCAGGCGCGCATCGTTCGGCCTTGGAACGCCACGTGGGCCGTACAGTAGCGCTATGCTGCCCGTCGTGCGAGTCGGCGCATCCCTGGGCTGGCTGAGCTGGTCGACCATGGCGACCATGGCGACCATGGCGACCATGGCCGCTTGCGCCAGCGCCGGGTCGGGTCGCATGCCGGCCGCCGATCCCGAGCTCGTGGCGACGAACGAGGCGCTCGGCGATCCCTACGGTGGCCGGTTCCCCCTCTCGGAGGCGCTTTCGGGCCTGCCGCCCGACGGCGAGCTCGTCGCCGTGCTCGACACCGACTTCGGCGAGATCACCTGCGCCCTCGACCCGACCCACGCACCGCTGAGCGTCGCGAACTTCGTCGGCCTCGCGCGCGGCCTGCGACCGTTTCGCACCGAGGACGGCACGTGGACGCGCGAACCCTACTACGTGGACATGCCGTGGCACCGCGCCGAGCCCGGTCAGTTCGTGCAGACGGGCCGACGCGGGCGCCTCGCCGACGGCGGCTTCTTCCTCCAGGACGAGACCGGCGTGGGCGACGACTTCAATCGCTTCGGTGTCCTGGCGATGGCCAACACGGGCCAGCCCGACTCCGGCTCGGTGCAGTTTTTCATCACCACCGGGCCGACCAAGCATCTGGCCGGCCACCACACGATCCTCGGCCGCTGTGAGCAGCCGGCCGTGGCCCGTCGCCTCGAGAAGAAAGCCGGCGAGTCCGCCGACGCCCCCCGATTGCGCAAGATCGACATCCAGCGGCGGATTCGCTGAGGGGCCGACCCCGGTTGACGACGGGCAGGACCGCCCGGTACATCGACGACCCCGCCCGTCGGGCCCAGGACGCTGCGATGAAATCCATCTTCTGCTCCCCCTTCCTCCTGGTCGGCGCGCTGTCGCTGGCCTTTGCGTGCACCGTCGAGAAGACCGAAGCCGACAAGCCGGGCAAGGCCGATCGCAAGATGCCGGCCAAGGCCGACGAAGGCGAAAAGGGCGGCGTGGCCCAGGCCGCGGGCCGAGCCGCCGACGATGCGAAGGCCCGCGCGGATCAAAAGGGAGACCAAAAGGGCGACCAAAAGGGCGACCAAAAGGCCGCGCTCAAGGGTCCGCACGACATGCCGCCCACGCCCTCCGGCGACGGCACGTTCACCAAGGGCCAGATGCTGCGCCCCGGCGCCACGGCCGAAGACCTGTTGGCCTACGCGGTCGCGCAGGGTGACCCCGTCGGCGGCAAGTTCTCGCTCGAGGACGCGTTCGCGGGCGACGAAGCGCTCGCCGACACCTCCAAGGGCAAGCTGCACGCCAAGTTCAAGACGACGATGGGCGAGTTCGAGTGCGAGCTGTACGAAGACAAGACGCCGCTGACGGTCGCCAACTTCGTCGGCCTGGCCCGTGGCGCCCGCCCCTCGTACGACTACGGCCGCGACGAGTGGGTCAAGAAGAAGTACTACGACGGCGTCATCTTCCACCGCGTCATCAAGGACTTCATGATCCAGACCGGCGACGCGGCCGGCACCGGCACCGGCACGCCCGGCCGCCCCGAGCCGGGCAAGCCCGTGATGCCCGGCTACTCGATCGTCGACGAGTTCGACGCCAGCCTCAAGCACACCGGCCCGGGCATCCTGTCGATGGCCAACCGTGGTCCCAACACCGGTGGCAGCCAGTTCTTCGTCACCGTGGCGCCCACGCCCCACCTCGACAACAAGCACGCGATCTTCGGCAAGTGCGACAAGGACATCCCGGTCAAGATCAGCGAGGTCAAGGTCGACCCTCGCCGCGGGAACAAGCCGTACGACGAAGTGAAGATCGAGACGATCGAGATCTATCGCAAGAAGTAGGGACGGGGACCGGGACCGGGACGGGCACGGGCACGGGCACGGGCACGGAGGAACGTGTCCCCTGACGGGGACGCGTTCCTAGCGACTGATACCCAGCACCCGCCAGGAGCCGAAGCGCTTTTCGAGGATCAGCACCAGGTACTCGCCGCTGACCTTGGTCAGCGCGTAGAGGCGGCGGTCGCCTTCCTGCACGCCGGCGGGGACGGAGCCGAAGACCTTGCGGAGCCCGGCCGCCGTGTAGACCTTCGGCTTGCCGATCTTGCCGCGGACCGACGTGCCCGCTTCGTCGACCATCGCCTGCAGGATGTCGGTCAGCTCGTCGCGCGTGCGCGCGACGATGGTCTCGCCGCTGTAAAACGGCAGGCTCGAGCGGCCGGCCAGACGATCCACGGCGCCGGCCTTGAAGTGCTTGATCCAGTCGGTCGCCGCCTTGCTCACCTGCGGGTCGTCGACGTCCTCGGCGACCGAGTGCTCGGAAATTTCTTCCTTGGGCGTGGGCTTGCTCGTGGGCGCCGGGGCCTCGGCCGAAGGGGGCAACGACGGGCCCACCGGACCGACGGGCGCCTTCACACGCGGACCACCGCCGCCGCCGCCCGAGCCACCGGAACCTGAACCGCCGCCGCCACCACCGGAGCCATGGGACCCGGAGCCACCACCACCGCCACCGTGCGAGTGACCGTGCTCGCCCGAGCCCCCGCGATGCAGCGCCATCTTTTCGCGGCCGCTGCCGGGTCGAACCACCGCGTTGGTGTCGGGACGATCACCCTGCCCCGCGTTGTCGAGAATGAACGGCTCGGCCCCGAACGTGCCGCACGCCCGCTCGTCGCGGTGGAATGCCCAGTGGATGTAGATCTTGCCGTTGCCGCTGCGAATCTCCTCGGGCGGGCCCGGATACGGACCCGACGAGTGCACCACCTCGCGCGCTGCGGCATCGAAGGCGAGGTTGCCCGAGTGCCGCACCGTCCGGACCTTGTCGATGTCACCGTCGGCGGTCAGCACGATCTCGACACGCGTCCACAGCTGGTAGTCGTTGAGCGGGTGCCCGCGCCCGCGAGTATCGAGCTGCTCGAGGAAGTTCCAGGCCCACGCCTCGTGGATCGCCCGATGCATCTTGGTGATGTAACTGGCGAACGGGTGCTTGCGGGACCGCAGCGCGGTCTGGTTGCCCACTTGCACCTCGGGGACCATGTTCTCGAGCGGTGACTGCCAATGGGCGCGCTGCTCGTCCCACACGCCCTTCTTCTTGGTCATCCGCTGAACCTGCTCGCGCTTTTCGGCGTTGAGCGTCTTGCCGAACACGGCGTCGAGGTCTCGGCTGCGGCGCGAGAACGCGTAGCGCGGGTCCTTCTTGTCGATGCGCGCCTGCTGCTCCTGCGCTCGGATCGAGGCGGAGTAGTCCGAGTCGGCGTTGAGCGAGCCGTCGGCCGCCTCCGACACGAGCGCATCGTGCTCGACCTGCGCCATCTTGTGATCGCGGTGTTCGAGCTCCCGCATCGCGAGCAGGCTCTGCTGCTGCGGATCGTTTTGCTCGGGCCGCTGCTCCTTGTCTTCGATGCGCTCGTTGGGCGCCTTGTCGTCGAGCCGCGACTTGATCTCCTGGGTCTCGGCGATCTGGTTTTCGTCGGCGGTGCCCTTGTCCTCGGACTCGGTGGGCTCGAGCGGCTGGGCCTGGGTCTCGATCGCGTCCTGCTGCAGGTTGGTGATCTCGGCCCGGGTCTGCTCGAGGACGTCGCGGTTGACGTTGGAGAGGTAGTCGTAGTTGTCCGGAACGTCCTTTTCGTCGAAGACGTCGGGTTGCTCGACCATCTTGAGCTGCTCGAGCACGAACTCGTGGGGCTTTTGTTCCTCGGGCTCGGCCTGCGGCTCCGGCTCCGGTTCGGGCTCCGGCTCCGGCTCCGGCTCTTGCTTTTCGTCCTCGGGCTTGGGCGGCTCGGGCGGCAGCACCTTGGGCGGGGGCTTGGGCAGCTCGGCCTCGGGGGTCTCGGGCTCGGGCTCCGGCTCCGGCGGCAGCGGCTCGATCGGCGCCGGGTCCTGCAGCGTCACGATCGTGATCTCGGGCTTTTGTTCGATGTCGAGCGGCTCGGGCTCGAGCAGCCGGGTGATCCCGTAGATCCCGCCGTAGTTGATCGCCGCCGACCCGATCGCGCACAGCGCGAGCAGGGGCAGTGACGCGGACCGACGGCGCACGGCCATAGGTTAGCCGCAAACCCCCGCGGCAGCCCCCTGCGCATCCCCCGATTGCATCACGATGTGTCCTACGTCCGAGCCCGACGAAAGTGCCCCGGCCCGTAGCCGGCGTCCGCCCCGCAACCACGCAAAAAGCCCCCACGCGGGGGGCCTTCGGGCCAGCGCATCTCGACACGACAACGGCCCCTTCGAGGGCCATCCGCCGCCTGCCGCCGGCCACGAAGCGGGCCGCAGTGCGGGGTCGAAACTACATCCGGCGGTAGACGCCGACGACTTTGCCGAGGATGCCGACGTCGCGGAACTCGTCCTGCGACACGTAGATCGGCGCCATCGTCGAGTTGGCCGGCTGCAGTCGAATGCGATGCCCCTCGTGGAAGAAGCGCTTGCAGGTCGCCTCGCCCTCGATCATCGCCACGACGATTTCGCCCGTGGACGCCGTGCTCTGCTTGCGCACGAAGATGTAGTCGCCGTCGAAGATCCCGTCTTCGATCATCGACTCGCCCTTGATGACGAGGCCGAAGACTTCCTCCTGCTTGACGGCGCCGAGGAACTGGCGGTCGACCACGACGCGATCGGAGATGTTCTCCTCCGCGAGGATCGGCGCACCCGCGGCGACGCGGCCCAAGATCGGGATCGACAGCTCGTCGTCCGAATCGGGCTTTTTCGCCGAGTCGAAATCGACCGGGCGAAGCGCGCGGCTCTTGAGCTCCTCACGGACGAGGTAGCCCTTGCGCTCGAGCGCCTTGAGGTGATCGTTGACCCCGTTGGTCGACTTGATCCCCATGTGCTCGCCGATCTCGCGCAGCGTCGGCGGGTAGCCCCGGTCAGTGAGGCAATCTGAAATGTATTTGAGGGCCTGCGCTTGGCGCTCGGTCAAAGCTGGTCGCACGACGTTCGATCTCCTGCCGGGGGTGCTGGGGGTATGCTCAGTGTTCGGTACACCTAGCGCACGCTGCGCCACGTCACTGAACGTTCGTACACAAATGGTGCACTACTGGTCAAGCAAACTCCAAAAAAGAAGCGGATCCACCCACGGTTGTCCACATGAACCGGCCAGCAGGCCGCTTTCCGATTTCGGCCCGAGAGACCGGCCAACAAGGCGGTCGCCGCCGCCTCGGGGACTCATGTCCACAGTGAATTCATCGCGTCGCGTCGCCGGCGCTCGGCGGCGTTTGCGAAGGGCGGTTGTTGAGCGGCGTACGGCTCGAGGCATGCCACACTATCGCGGAGGACGTTCATGCCCCTGCTTCTGCTGCGCGCGATCATCACCGGATTTGGCTACAAGCTCGGCGCCGAGATGGGCCGGTACGTGGCGATGCGCATCGGCTTGGTCAAGCCCGAGCAGGCCGCCAAGGAACAGAAGGACGAGGACATCCCCGACGGGATCACCCACGTCGACCCGGACGAGCCGGACGATCCCGAGTCCGAGTCCGACGGCGACGCCTGATCGTCGCCGCGCTCACTCGTCGTCTTTGTCGTCGTCGTCGTCTTCGCGCTCACGCTCGGCGTCGCGCTCGGCCGGGGCTCGGACACCGATCTTCGTCTCGGACTTGGTGATGTGCGGCTGCGCCGGCCCCTTGGGGTCGTCGCGAGAGAACCGAACCTGCATGTTCACGTCGACGACGAGTCCGGCGATGACCTGCTGGATCAGGTCGGCGGCGTCCATCTTGTCGAGGAAGCTGCGCACCTCGGCGGAGACGATGCGCATGAACTCCTCCTTGGTCGCGTTGGTCACCCCGCTCACCATGTTCTGACCGCGGCGGAATGCGGACTCGGGGTCGAGCAATCCGGTCAGCTGCTCGCCCAGTCGGGAGAAGCGGCTGCGCGAAGGCCCAGCGTCGGGGGCGTCGTCGTCGCGGTCTTCGCTCATCTGGCCGACATCCTAAACCCAACGCGGGACCCGCAAAGGCCTCGCGAGCGGCGCGATCGCGCGCTCGATCCGGGATCGGACCCGTCCCGGCTCGCGGGCCAGCCGCCCCCCCTGTCCGAGGCCTCGCCGGCGCGTTGCGGCGCGTTCAAAAATATAAGTATTTTCATGCGCTTAGATGGTCGCAGGAGGGGCCAAAGTAGGTCCAACACCCCCTTGAGGCGGGTGCCGGGAATGTGCTAGGCAGCGGCCCGCGTCATAGCGGCGACCGAGACTTGAGCCTGCTTTTTTCGTGTGAAGCCTCCGCTGTCTTATCTTTCAGCAGAGGCACCTACATCAAACTACCTCGTAGGGCTCTCCCACGGACGACACGATGACCGCCTACTACATCGGAAACCTCTGCGCTGTGCTCGTGACCGTCGGCCTTTTGGTCGGAACCCTCCGGTTCACGCGTCGCCTCAGCTGAGGATCTGCGCTGCGACGCACCACCCGGTGCCTTCGTGGCGCCGCGGATCCCCGCCCCCGTGACCGACTCGCCGCGCAAGTCCCAAGCCTTTCTCGATGACCGCGTGGCCCCCGGGCCCATCGCGGCCTCGAAGCTCTCGGTTCAGGACGTTCACGAGATCCGCCTGCTGCTGCAGGGCGACTCGGTCGTCGATTGGCATCGGCTCGCGCTGCGCAACGAAGAAGACGTGCGCCGACTGCTGCGCGTCAACGGCATCGACCTCGACAACCCGGCCGACCGCGCCCGCCTCGAGCAGCTGCGGGGCCAGGCACATCGCTACATCACCGACACGCTAGGCATTCGGCTCGACCCGGTCGTCTCCAACGAGATTCCCGCCGAGGGGCTGCTGCTGCTCGCGTCCGGGCGTGGCCGCCACCAGCGTGGCGCCTGCACGCTGCTGAAGGTGATGCACATCATCTACCACCTCGACGCTCGCGAGCTGCGGACCGTGCTGTCGATCCCCGACAACGTCCTGTACGCGATGGTCGAGCAGAGCGTGGTGGAGGTCTTCGAGGATCTCGGCCGCGCCGGCGTTCCCGTCGTCGAGTTCTCGTGGTCGCGCAAGACTCGGCCGTCGCTCATCACCAAGCTGCTGGTCAAGCGCGAGACGAGTGCGGCGCAGGTGTTCGACCGCCTGCGCTTTCGCCTCGTGGTCGACCGGGCCCAGGACCTGCTGCCCACGCTCAACGTGATGCTGCGCCGGCTGATCCCCTTCAACTACGTGGTGCCCGGCCAGTCGGTCAACACGCTGGTGGACATGGCTCCGCTGTCCCGCCGCCTGTCGAAGGCGCGTGACGTGCTCACCGTCGAGCCGCCCGACGAGCTCAATCCCAACGAGTTCTCCGGACGCGGCTACCAGATCCTCAACTTCATCGCCGACCTGCCCGTTCGCGTCGACCGCCTGCTCGAGGGCACCGAGTACGCCGGCATGCCGGGCAACCTCGTGTTCGTCCTCGCCGAGTTTCAGATCGTCGACCGCGAGCGCGCCGAGCTCAACGAGACGGGCGACAGCTCCCACGACCAGTACAAGCGCCGCCAGCACGCTCGGGTCAAGGAGCGGCTGTTCCGCGAGCCGAAGAACGCGAACAAGAAGAACTGAGCCGGCGCCGGCTCAGCTCTCCGACGCGGCCCGCACGTCCACGTCCCACGCCACGGCCGCGCGGCGCGTGTAGCAGTGGTGCTCGTCGCAGACCACGTACGTCACCAGCCCGCTCACCCGATACGTGCCCGGTGTCGACGGAGCGGTCAGGGGCACGCGGATCCGCGGCTGGCGGGCCTGCGGGTCCACCACGTCGTTCCACCCCAGCCGCTCCGACACGAGCCGAACGCCCGTGGCCTGGAGCCGCACGTCCAGCGGCACGCCGGCGGCCGGCGTCTCGAGGATCGTCAGCGAGACCTCGCCCGTCTCGCCGGGCGCGAGGGCGGGTGCGGCCGAGCGTGTGACGCGATTGCCGTCGAAGACCCCGGCGGCGACCCACCCGGCCACGGTCGCGACGATCGCCAGCGAGCTCGGCATTGCCGCCGACGAGGATACCTCAGCCTGCGGAGCCGATCTGATCGTAGCGGCGCACGCAGTTGCGGCCGCCTTCCTTGCAGGCGTACAGCGCCTGATCGGCGCGCTCGATGAGCTGGGCGCGATCGGTGCCGTCGAGGGGGAACTGGGCGACCCCCATCGAGATCGTCACCGAGAACGTACCGTGCTCGCTCTTGACGACCTGCTCGCTGATCTCGCGGCGCAGCTCGTTGGCGAAGTGCTCGGCGCCCGCGGCGTCGGTGTCGGGCAGCACGAGGCAGAACTCTTCGCCGCCGTAGCGCGCCACGATGTCGACCTTGCGCGAGCGTCCGGCGAGCAACCCCGCGACGCGCCGCAGCACCTCGTCGCCGACGGGGTGACCGTAGGTGTCGTTGACCGACTTGAAGTGGTCGATGTCGGTGAGGATCACCGAGTACTTTTGCTTGGTGCGCTCCGACAGCGCGTGCAGCTGGGCCATGCGCTCCTGGAACGCCCGATGGTTGGTCAGACCGGTCAGGCCGTCGGTCGTGGCCCGCATCTCCATCGCCTGGTACATGCGCGCGTGGTCGAGGCTGACGCCGACCTGGTTGCCGATGACGCGCAGCATCTCGCGCTTGGACGCGGGGTACTGACGAGGGCGCGCCGCCGCCAGCGTGATCGTGCCGATGACCTGGTCGCCGCGCGACAGCGGCAGCACCAGCAGGCTCTGCAGACCCTTGAGGCGATGACGCTCGTCGAAGATCACGGTGCTGGCGTCGGCCATGTCGCCCGAGGCGGGCATGAAGTGGCGGTTTTTGACCGCCATGCCGACCAAGCAGCCGTCGGCCCCGAACTGCAGCTCGCGCAGACCCGCGGCGATCTTCGCCCAGCCTTCCGGCGCGCCGTCTTCGGCCACGTCGACCGCGAGCACCTGGTGCGTGCGGCCATCCTCGGTGGTCGTGATCGCGGCCAGATCGTAGTGGCCGATGAGACGCACGGCGGCGAAGGTCTTGTCGCAGACGTCGCCGACCGACAGGCAGTGCGACAACAGCTCGGACGCACGGTACAGCTGCTCCTGCTCGTACTTGCCGCGCTCGACCGCCAGGAACGCCCGCTCCTGCTCGACGATCCGCAAGATGTGGGTCGCGGCCTGCCTCAGCACGCGCTCGTGCGCGTCCGAGAACGGCTGGTCGTCGATGCGGTCGGCGCACAGCAGACCGCGCAGGTTGGGCCCGTCCATCAAAGGCACGACGCACAAGTCGGTGACGTCCTCGGGCCCGGCGTAGTACGGCGGCAGCCGCTTGCCGGCGAGCGCGTGCAGGCGCAGCGGCTTGGGATCGGCCAGGACCGAGGTCAGGATCCCGGCGGCCGGCAGCTGCGGGCGCGAGACCACCAGCTCCGAGGCGCTCGACAGCTCACGCACCACGAGCGGACCGTCCTCGTCGGAGGCAGGGACCCACAGCAGCGCGCAGGTATGCAGCGACAGCGACGCGCGCAGCAGGTCCACGTTGTGAAACAGCTGCTCGTGGATCGACTCGACCGCGGCGACCGCCATGCGGACCTCTTCGTCGTCGCGGTTGCGCGAGCGACTCGCGGGCGGAAGCTGCGAAGCGATCAAGCGAAAGTCGCGGGCCTCCTGGCGCAGGCGCGCCAGCGCATCCTCGACGCGGCGATCGTGGCCGGTGCGAAGTCGTCGAGCCAGACTCGACAGCACGAGTAGGTTGCCGGAGGCGAAGAACCCGATGAAGGTGGCGTGGTAGGCGAAGTGCGTCCACAGGTGGGCGCCCGCCGTGCGAAAGCCGATGAGCAGCTCGAGCACCGCGGCGGCGGCCAGCCAGCTCGCGGCCACCCAGCGGTGCCGGTGCAGCACCATCAGAAACGACACGAGCGCGTACACCAGCGGGTACAGAAAGGACCGCACGCCCCCGGTCGCGGCCACCAGCATGTACACGGCCGTCAGCAGCAGCAGGCCGAGCTCGAGCTCGGAGACCGCGCCGTTCTCGGTCGTACGCCCGCGCTCGGGCACGAACTCACGGGCGGTGGCCAGCAGCAGCGTCAGGCCGAACATGGTCACGACCGACAGCTGCAAGA
>CALBMM010000032.1 GCA_937896535.1 uncultured Pseudomonadota bacterium | reverse complement strand
TCGCCAAAAAACGAAATGATATTCAGGGCTTTGGCGACGTCCCCGTGCAGGTCCGCACGACCGACCACTACCAGCAGGAGTACGTCGAGAGCTTCGTGGACAAGTGGGACGCGCTCATCGACTGGGACCTTCGGGCGGCGTCGGAAGGTGACTTCTTCATCGAGCACCTGCGTCGGCGTGGCGCCAAGAAGGTGCTCGACGTCGCGACCGGCACGGGCTTTCACTCCGTGCGACTGATCGAGGCGGGCTTCGATGTCGTCAGCGCCGATGGCAGCGCGCAGATGCTCTACAAGGCATTCGAGAACGCCAAGCGCCGCGGTCTCGTCATGCGGACGGCGCAAGCCGATTGGCGTTGGCTCAACCGCGACATCCACGGCAAGTTCGACGCCGTCGTCTGTGCCGGCAATTCCTTCACGCACCTGTTCGACGACAACGACCGACGCAAGGCGCTCGCGGAGTTCTACGCCGCGCTCCGCCACGACGGCGTGTTGATCCTCGACCAGCGCAACTACGACGCGATCCTCGACGACGGCTACTCGAGCAAGCACACGTACTACTACTGCGGGGAAGACGTGTCGGTGAAGCCGGTGCACGTCGACGACGGCTTGGCGCGGTTCGAGTACGGCTTTCCCGACGGCACCAGTTTCCATCTCAACATGTTCCCGCTGCGCACCAACTACGTGCAGCGGCTCATGCAGGAGGTGGGATTTCAGCGGGTCGAGACGTTCGCGGACTTTCAGGAGACGCACCGCGTCTCCGAGCCCGATTTCTTCATTCACGTGGCCGAGAAGCGCTACATGACGGAGGCACCATGACCCGCTCCGACGTCGTCGAGACGGCACGCGCGTACTACGACAGCGCCGACGCCGACGCGTTCTACGAAGCGGTCTGGGGCGGCGAGGACATTCACATCGGTCTGTACGCGTCACCGCAGGAGTCGATCGCGGAGGCGAGCCGTCGAACCGTGATGCGAATGATCGACCGCGTGCGCGCGGGGCCACCGAGTCGACGCGCGCTCGATCTCGGAAGTGGGTACTGCGGTGCGACGCGGCAAATCGCCCGCCAGCTCGGCGCGCGCGTCGTTGCCGTCAATCTCTCCGCGGTCGAGAATCGCCGCGCTCGTACACTCAACGCGGCGGCGGGGCTCGGCGAGCGGATCGAGGTGATCGACGGCAGCTTCGAGTCGCTGCCGCACGTGGCGGACGCGTTCGACCTCGTCTGGTCGCAGGATGCGTTGCTGCACAGCGGGGCGCGGGCGAAGGTGGTGTCGGAAGTCTCACGGGTGCTCGCGCCCGGCGGCCACTTCGTCTTCACCGATCCCATGCAGGCCGACGACTGTCCGGCGGATGTCCTCGCGCCGATCCTCGAGCGGATCCATCTACGTGACCTCGGCTCGCCCGGGTTCTACCGTCGATGTGCACACGAGGCGGGCCTCGAGGAGATTGCGTTCGAGGACCATACCGCCCAGCTCGTCACCCACTACGGCCGGGTGCTCGAGCAGACCAGGTCACGCTTCGACGAGCTGTCGACGCGCATCGATCCGGGGTACCTCGACCGCATGCAGACGGGCCTCGGGCACTGGATCGAAGGCGGCCGCGCCGGCCACCTCGTGTGGGGCATCTTCCACTTCCGGAACGCGGGGTGACCTCGCCACCCGCCGCCCCGGGTGCGCCCGAAGGGGGGACGAACCGTCGCGTCTTCGTCGGCTCGACCACGGCGATCGCGGCCGTGACGTGTGTGACCGTCTTCGCGACGAAGGCCGTGGGGGGCGTGGTGGCCGGCGCCCAGCAGGCCATCACCGACCATGTCGGCTGGTTGTACGTGGCGGCCATGACGGGCCTGCTCGCGTTCGCAATTTGGCTGATGCTGTCCCGCTACGGCGCGGTCCGTCTGGGCCGTGACGACGAGGGTCCGGAGTTCTCCACGCCTTCGTGGTTTGCGATGTTGTTCTCGGCCGGCATGGGGATCGGGCTGATGTTCTTCAGCGTCGCCGAGCCGATCACCCACTATGCCAACCCTCCCGGTGGTGGCGGGCCGTCGCTGGACTCGGCCCGTGCGGCCATGGGGCTGACGTTCTTTCACTGGTGCCTGCACCCGTGGGCGATCTACGCGGTCGTCGCGGTCGCACTGGCGTACTTTTCGTTTCGGAAGGGACTGCCGCTTTCGATCCGATCGTTGCTGCACCCTTGGCTCGGGGATCGGATCGCCGGAGGGTGGGGCGACCTGGTCGACGCCCTCGCGATCGTGGCGACCCTGTTCGGCGTCGCGACCTCGCTGGGCCTGGGCGCAATGCAGGTCAACGCCGGTCTCGCCCATCTGCTCGGCGTGCCGATCGACGCTTCGACGCAGGTCACGATCATCGTCGTGATCACGATCGCCGCCACCGTCTCGGTCGTCTCCGGTCTCGACCGCGGCGTGAGGCTGCTGTCGACATGGAACGTGGTCCTCGCGTTCGGCCTGATGGGCTTCGTGTTCGCCGTGGGTCCCACGGGATTCCTGCTCGACGCCTTGGTCCAAAACGTCGGTGAGTACTTGCAGCAGCTGCCGCACCACTCGTTTTGGACGGCCGCCTACGATCGAGACCCGCCGCGCCCGACCCACGAGTGGTTGACCGGGAACACGATCTTCTACTGGGCGTGGTGGATCGCCTGGGCGCCGTTCGTGGGGATGTTCATCGCCCGAATCTCCCGCGGCCGCACGATCCGCGAGCTCGTGGTCGGCGCCCTGCTCGGACCGACCGTCGCCGGCATGGTGTGGCTGACGGTATTCGGGAACACGGCGCTGCACGAGGAGATGTTCGTCGCCGGAGGGATCGTCGACGCAGTCTCCACGGACGTCTCGACGGCGATCTACGTGCTTCTGTCGCGTTTGCCCGCCGCCACGGTCACGAGCGTCGTGTGCACGATCTGCGTCGTCCTCTTCTTCGTCACGTCGTCGGACTCGGCATCGTTGGTCGTCGACACCCTCGCCTCCGGCGGTGCGCCCAATCCGGCCGTTTGGCAGCGTGTGTTCTGGGCCGGTCTCGAGGGCGCGGTCGCGGGGGCCTTGCTGCTCGGCGGTGGGCTGCGGGCGCTGCAGAGCGCGGCGTTGTGCTCGGCGCTGCCGTTTTGCCTCGTGACGTTGTGGGCCAGCTGGGGCCTCGTGCGCGCGCTTGGAACGGAGTTCAGTGTCGATCCGGTCGTTTGACTCAAAATAGTTTGTGTCGTAACTATTTGGGTTCCGTGCGCTACGTCCGTTTCCGCCGCGCGATCGTGCACGCGTGGAGCCTCGTCGCGTGGTCGATCGTCGCGGTTGCCCCGACGCAGGTCCACGCGACCCCGGTCCCGCAGCTGGTCGATGCGGGCCACCCGATCCGCAGTGACAACGGGGCCGCGCAGCTACGGTGGAGCTCGGACGCCGCGCATTTCCAGGTCCGCTTGCGCGGCGACGCGGTGCCCGACCGGATCGTTCACGAGGGGCGCATGCCCAGCGCGCACTTGTCCGGCCTCGCCGACGGCACCTACGCGGTGCGCGTGCGGGCCGAGCAAGACGGGGTCTGGTCCCCATGGTCGGCACCCCGTCGGATCGTCGTCGAGCACATGTCGTTGTCGCTCGTCTGGGTGCTCATGGGGTTCGGGGCGATCACCTTCGGTGCGACGGCGGCGGTCGTGCTCACCCAAGCGAGACGAGAAGCCGCATGAGCGACGGGGTGCTGCTACCTCCGAGCGTCGCGTGGGGATTGCTCGCGGCCTTCAGCGTGTTGTGGGTGCTCCTCGGTCGTTTCTGGGGACGGCGCGCCAAGACCCTCGACGGCTTCGCGGTCGCCGGTCGCAACGTCGGCATCGCGTTGGGAGCCGCCACCGCCATGGCGACCTGGGTCACCTCCAACACCACGATGCTCGCGCCGCAGTTCGCCCTCGAGCTGGGCGTGTGGGGGATGCTCGCGTACTCGACGGCATCGTTCGGGCTGCTGTTGTTCGCGCCGCTCGCCGGCCGGATCCGTCGCCTGATGCCGCGCGGGTTCACGAGCGCCGACTTCGTGCGCCGGCGCTACGGTCCGCACGCCTGGGCCGTCTTCATCGGCCTGTCGTTGTTCTACGCGATGACGTGGCTGGTCAGCATGGCCATGGCCGGCGGCCTGCTCATCGAGGCGCTCTCGGGCATCGACTACGTGTGGGGCATGACGGTGATCCTCGCGGTGTGCACGCTGTACACGGTCGCCGGTGGGATGTTCGCCGTGATCGGCACCGACTACGTGCAGAGCCTCGTCGTGTTGGTCGGCCTGGGCGTGGTGGCCGTGGCGGTCCTGTCTCGCGTCTCGGTCGCCGAGGTCCACGCCACGCTGTCGGTCGAGCGTCCCGTCCTGCTGTCGGTGCTCTTTCCCGCGGCGCTGCTGGCCGTGTTCAACAACCTGCTGTTCGGGCTCGGCGAGATCTTCCACTCCAACGTGTGGTGGAGCCGGGCGTTCGCGATGCGCGAGGGCGTGGGACCGAAAGCGTACGCCCTCGCGGGTCTGTGCTGGCTGCCGATCCCGGTCGTCGCGGGTTTTCTCGGGCTCGCCGCACCGGCCCTCGGTATCGGCGTCTCGCGTCCGGACATGGTGGCCCCGGTGGTCGCTGGCACGCTGCTCGGACCCATCGGCGCGGTGGTCGTGTTCGTGGTGGTCTTTTCGTCCATCGCCTCGTCGATCGACAGCCTGCTGGCGGCGACGAGCGATCTCGTCACCCACGACGTCGTGCGGCGCTACTTCATGAAGCGGGCCTCGGAGGCGGCGCTGCGCCGTGTCGCGGCGCGCGTGGTCGTGGGCACGGCGTTGCTGGCGTGGCTGTTGTGTGTGCCCAAGATCGGCACGCTGGCGACCGTGCTGTTCTTCGCCGGCCCGATGGTCGCGTCGATGATCTGGCCGATCGTGGCGGGGCTGTACTGGAGGCGTGCCAACGCCCGCGGAGCGGTCGCGGCGATGGTCGCCGGTACGGTCGTCGGGCTCGCCGTCTACTTCGCGGTCGGTTGGTACGCCGCCTCGCTGGCCAGCGCGATGGTCTCGGCCGCAGTCACGATCGCGAGCACCTCGCTGTCCCGCGACGATTTCGATTTCTCGTCCCTGGCCGCCTCGGAGGCGCACTGATGTTTCCGGCGTGGTTTCTCGGAGCGGCCGTTCATGTCGGCCTCGTCATGATCGGCGGCTCGGTCGTCGTGTTCTTGGTCCTGCTGTACCGCGACTCAAGGAGCCAGTCCCTATGGTGACCCTCGCCGCATCGAGCCCGTTCGTCCCCGACGGCGCGCTCGCCCCCGATCCGTTCGCCTTGGCGGAGCAGTGGGGCCCGCGTCCCCGTCGCTCGCCGGTGGAGGCGCTCGCCGGTCGCTCGATCGTCGGCCACGACGACCTCGATCGCGACGAGGTCATCGACCTTTGTCGACTCGCCGCGCTCATGGAAGGGGTCGAGGTCGCGACCCATCATCCGCTCGACGGCAAGCTCATCGTGACCGCGTTCTTCGAGCCGAGCACCCGCACCCGACTCTCGTTCGAGAGCGCGGCGCTGCGGCTCGACGGCAAGGTGCTCAGCGTCCCCGACGGTCGGACCACCGGAGTGGCCAAGGGCGAATCGCTCGCCGACATCGGGCAGATGTTCAACGCCTACTGCGACGTCGTGATCATGCGTCACTCGCAGACCGATGCGCTGCGCGAGCTGCAGACCTACCTCGACCGCCCGGTGATCAACGCGGGCAACGGCACGGGCGAGCACCCCACCCAGGCGCTCGTGGACTGGTATGCGCTGCTGAAGTGGCGACCCAGCCTCGTGCGCAACGAGGTGCCCGAGGCCGACCGTCTCCACCTCGGCATCGTCGGCACGCCGGGGAACATGCGGGCGGTCAAGAGCTTCGTGTTCCAGTCGCTGGCGTTCGAGCCCGCACTGCGACGGATCACGATCGTCTCGGAGATGGCCGATCCCACGGGCCCCGAGCTCGGCGGGGCGCTCGAGCGCTGCAGCGTGCCGGTGGACATCACCAACGATCTGAGCGAGGTCCTCGCCGATCTCGACGTCGTCTACATGAACTCGATCGCCTTGCTCGGCGATACCTACAAGACCCTCGACTCGCGGTACCGACTCACCGCGGACTCGGCTCTGCGCCCCGATGCCGTCATCATGCATCCGCTCGCGCGACGCGACGAGCTGTCGGAGTCGCTCGACGACACGCACCACAACCTGTACTTCGCACAGGCGGCCGGGGCCGTGTACCTGCGTCAGGCCTTGCTGACCGCCGTGCTCGGACGCCTCGATCGTCTGCCGTTTCTGAAGTCCTGAACGACATGTGTGGAATCACCGGATTTTGGCGGGCCACCGGCTTGCGCGACGGCGACCGTGGCGCGCTGCGGCAGATGATGAACACGCTCGAGCACCGGGGCCCCGACGGCCAGGGTGACTTCGCCGACGACGCGCGCGGCATCGTGCTGGGTCATACGCGGCTGGCGATCATCGACTTGCACACCGGCGAGCAGCCATTGGTCGCACCCGACGGTGCGCTCGTGGTCACGGTCAACGGTGAGCTGTACGACTACAAGACGATCCGCACCCAGCTCACGTGCGACGGGGTTCGGTTCGCCACGAAGGCCGACAGCGAGCTGGCGCTGCATCTGTACCGTCGGCACGGCCTCGATTTCGTGGAACATCTGCGGGGGGAGTTCGCGATCGCCATCTTCGACGCGGTGGCCGACCGCCTCGTCATCGTGCGCGACCGCTTCGGCGTCAAGCCGATCTACGTGCACGTCACCGACGACCTCGTCGCGTGGGGCTCGGAGGTCAAGGCAATCCTCGAGCATCCGCAGGTGCCGGTGGCCCTGAGCGCGCCGGCGGTGCTGCACGGTCTGATGCAGACGATGGTCCCCGGCACGACCTCCTTCGAGGGCGTGGATGCGATTCGGCCGGGGCACATGATGATCGTGCAGCGGCGGGGCGAGCGATTCGAGGTCACGACCCGGCGTTGGTGGCACGCGACGTTTCCGCTCGCCGAAGACCACGACGACGACGCCGACGATGGCGAGGCGATCGCGCGGGTACGAGACACGCTCATCGACGCGGTGCGGGTGCGGCTGGAAGCCGACGTGCCGGTGGGGTGCTATCTGTCCGGCGGCATCGACAGCTGCTCGACGCTGGGCCTGGCCACGTCGATGCAGCAGAGTCACGTCAAGGCGTTCACGATCTCGTTCGACGACGACGCCTACGACGAGGCCGCCATCGCCAAGGAAATGGCGGCGGCCACCGGCGCCGACCAAGAGTTGCTGTCGCTGTCCAACGACGACCTGTACGGTCCCGCGTTCGAGCGCACCGTCTGGCACGCCGAGCGCACCTTCTACAACACGCTCGGCGTGGCCAAGTGGCACATGAGCCGACGCGTGCACGAGTGCGGCTACAAGGTCGTCATCACCGGCGAGGGGTCCGACGAGCTGTTCGGCGGCTACGCGTTCTTCAAGCGAGACATGCTGCGCCACTGCCTGCCCGCGGCCGAGCGCGACGCGTACATCCAACGGATGGACGCCGACAACGCGGTGATCCGCGGCGCGCTGCTGGCCGAGGATCAGGTCGAGCACCCCGCTCTCAACGACCTCGTGGGGTTCACGCCGGCGTGGATCCAGCCGTGGATGCTCACGCTGGCGCGGGTGCGTCCGTTGCTCGCACCGCGGCTGCGCGACCGCCTGGCCGGCTACGACCCGATCGCCGCGATCGCCGACACGCTCGACCCCGCGGGACTGCGGGGACGCCATCCGCTCGACAAGGTCCAGTACACGTGGATTCAGACCATGCTCGAGGGCCAGATCCTCACGTGGGGCGGCGACCGCGTGGACATGGCCAACTCGATGGAGTCGCGGCCACCGTTTCTGGACGACCGGCTCGCCGACGTCGCCTTCGCGCTGCCACCGGCGCAGCGCATCCGCGGCCTGCGGGAAAAGTGGGCGCTGCGCGAGGCGATGCGGGCGATCTTGCCGCGCGTGCTCTACGAGCGAGAGAAGTTCGCCTTCATGGCACCCCCGGCCACGCTGCGGCCGGACAAGTGGGCTGCGGTCCAACGCTTGGTCGACCGCTTCTTGTCGCCTGCCGCCGTCGCGGAGGCGGGGCTGTTCGATCCCACGGCGGTCGACACGTTCCTCGGCGGCCTCGGGCGGTCCGGGGCCCGCAGCGACGCGGTGCGCGACGACATCGTGCTCAACCACCTGCTGGGCCTGTCCATCCTCCACCACCAGTTCGTCGCAGGTCACGGCCGCCCGGCCGTGTGAAAGGTTTCGATCCGATGAGTCCTCATCCCCGACACAGCGCCGCCCTCGTCACGTCGCCGGCCAACGCCGGTGACGCCGTCGACGAGCTGCAGCGTCGCATCGAGCAACACTTCGCCAAGCTCGCCACGATCGGCATCGAGCAGGACGGCTCGATCACCCGGCTCGCCTACAGCGACGAAGAGTCGGCGGCGATGGCCTACGTGCGCGCCGCCGGCGAGGCCCACGGTCTCGTGGGCCGCTACGACGGCGTCGGCAATCTGATCTTGTCCACGCCCGAGGGCGCATCGCGACGCTTCCTCATCGGCTCGCACCTGGACTCCGTCCCGCACGGGGGCAACTACGACGGGGCCGCGGGCGTGATCGCCGGGCTCGAGGCGGCGCGGATGTTGACCGAGAGGGGGGCCACGTCCTCGTGCGGGGTGGACGTCGTCGCGTGGCGTGGCGAGGAGTACACGTACAACGCGGTCTACAAGGGCAGTGCGGCGGCCTTCGGGCTGTCCTCGCCGCAGATCCTGCACAACATCTACGGCGACCGGTCGCTGCGCGATGCGATCCGCTCCCAGGGCTTCGATCCTTCCTACATCGACGAGGGACGCACGAGCCTGACGCGCGAGTACATCGACCGCATCGCCGGCTACCTCGAGCTGCACATCGAGCAGGGCGTCACGCTCGAGCGCGAGCACCTCGACGTCGGCATCGTGACCTCGATCGCGGGCGATCGACGCTTTCTCGTCGTGCTCGAAGGTCGCTTCGATCACTCGGGCGCGACCCCGATGGGGGCCACGTTCCGCGGCGACGTCAACCTCGCGATGGCCTACGTGCAGGTGC
Source organism: uncultured Pseudomonadota bacterium (assembly GCA_937896535.1). Classification (GTDB taxonomy): domain Bacteria; phylum Myxococcota_A; class Polyangia; order Nannocystales; family Nannocystaceae; genus CALBMM01. Next base: position 7,496 of record CALBMM010000032.1, on the reverse strand, counting down.
GACTCGACGAGCTCGCACGCGAGCACCTTCGCAAGGGGCAGGTCTTCACGCAGACGGTGGGCATCGTCAACGCCGACCCGGAGATCGATCGGCGCTACCCCGCCGTGCATGGCAACTCGGTCACGAAGGTCAGCGGAATGGGCTACTTCACGCTCGACCTGATGAGCCACGACGACGATTTTCTCGATGCCTACGCGGCGGAGGTGCACCGGGTGATCTGGCGGACGGGCGCGGAGTTCAACGTCAAGGCGTTCATCGAGCGCACCGACGCCAGTCCGGGGCTCGCGGAGCTCGACGCGACGTTGACCGGCGAGCTGACGGCGGCGGCCGAGCGCGTGCGGGCCAAGTTCACGCGCTTGCCCAGCGGGGCGGGGCACGACGCGGTGATGGTGGGGCTGGCCGACAAGACCGACGGCAGCAAGATCCCCGTCTCGATGCTGTTCGTGCCCTGCCGGGCCGGCATCAGCCACAGCAAGGAGGAGTACGCCGACCCGCGCCACGTCGCGGTTGCGACCGAGGTGCTCGTGGAGGGCCTGAGTCGGCTGTGCGGCTGAGCGCGTTCAGCCCGACCGCGCGGCGACACCCCAGCGGCTGACGAAGTAGGCGGGGCGGCCGGTGTCGTCGGGCGAGAAGTTGAAGTCGATCTCCTCGCCGAGTCCGGGGTGGGTGAAGCTGTAGAAGTTCGGCCCCCACTCCTGCACGGCGATCTCGGCCGAGCCGTCGACGCGGATCTGCATCGCGCCGCCGGAGCCGTTGACCTGCAGGGTGCCGAGCTCGTGGGGGTCGACGTAGGTCCCCGGAGTCTGCGCGAGGTCGACCTGCAGCAGGTCCGGTGGGGCCCACTGGCCCTCCCCGCCGTAGTGATCGGCGAGCGCCCGCGCGAGCTCGCCCGCGTACCAGTCGTCGGTGTTGGTGGCGACGGCCACTCCGAAGCCGGTCGCGGGGATGAAGGTCAGCTCGGCGGTGTAGCCCGAGACGCTGCCGCCGTGTCGCGGTCGTTGCGGCGACTCGGCGACGTCGATGAACAGGCCGTAGCCGTAGAAGTCGGTGTCGACCTCGAAGGTGCGTTGGTGCGGCTGCCAGGCGCGGCTGAGCACCGAGGTCTCGTCGGCCGCGGTCAGGCCGACCAGCCACGCCGACAGATCCGCCGAGCTGGCCCACAGGCCACCCGCCGGCTCGTACATCTCACCGCCGAGGTCGAGCGGGACGATCGGGCCGAAGGACGACGACTGCCCGGTCGCGTAGTCCGAGCCGTTGGCGACGGTGGCGTCGACGGTGGCGTCGGGCATGCCGAGCGGCTCGATGACGCGGGTGCGCACCGCGTCGCGAAAGGCCATGCCCGACGCCCGTGCCGCGACTTGACCAGCCACCGTGTAGCCCCAGTTGGAGTAGTTGAAGACCGCGCCGGGCGGCGCCCACCGGTCGAGCGTGTTGCTGGCGAGCGTGCCGGCGATCGTGGCGCCGTAGTTGGCCGGGTCGCCGATGCCGGAGCCGTGCGTGAGCAGATGGTGGATCGTCACCGCGTCACTGCCCCCCGCGATCGTCAGGTTCGGGGTGTGCACCACGGCCGGGTCCGAGGTCGACAACTTGCCTTCCTCGGCGAGCGCCAAGATCGTGCTCGCCGTCGCCAGCTTGGTCACCGATGCGAGATTGAAGAGCGTGTGCTCGCCGACCGCGGCGCCGCCCGGCGTCTTGACCCCGAAGCCGCCGTGGAACACGGGATAGCCGTCGACCACGATCGCGACCGCCAGACCCGGAGCTCCGGCGGCGAGGGCTTGATCGATCCGCTGCATCGCGAAGCTCGGATCGAAGTCCGGCGGACCGGCGGGCGTACCGTCGTCCGATCCGGGACCGGGTCCGTCGGTGGCACCGTCGTCGTCCTCGCCGTCCGTGCCGCCGTCACCGCCCACGCCGGGGTCGGCGGACGTCGACACGATGCCGCACGCGACGGCGTCGTCGACACATTCGTCTGCGCGCGACGAACCATCGCCGCAACCGACCGTCAGCGTGATGGCGAGCCACCACCCCGTTCGCTGCGTACCCACATGGGGCGACGTTGCCGGCGCGGGCCGTTGGTTCCGACGGCGGTCAGCGGCCGGAGGCATCCGGCCAGCGCGGGCCGCCGCCGTCCGCGGAAGGCCAGCCCGCGGGTCCGGGACCGGTCGAGTCCGGGGGAAGCTCGAGCGCGGCCGGGCTCGGCGGACGAAACGGCGGCGGCGGGACGAGGCCACCGTCGAGCGCACCGGTGGGCAGCGCCGCGTCGTGGCCCCCGCGGACCTGCAGGCCGGTGCGGCGCAGCAGCGCCCGCAATGCCTCTTCGATCCGCGCGGCGGCGACTTGGCCGTCCTCGTACCAGCCGAGCTTGCGCAGGATCGCCAGCTGGATCGGCGTGGCGAAGTCGAACCAGTCGTTGACCTTGTACTGCGACAGATGGGCGATCGGCACGAGCCCGTGGGTGGTCACGATCACGACGTCCCAGGTGAGCCGACGATCACGGTACTCGTCGCTGACCAGGTCGAGCAGGTTCACTCCCTCCAGCAGCATCTCTTCGCCGAGCGCCCGCTTGGACCCGACCCGCACCTGCACGCCGCGCACGTCCGAGAGCTTGATCCACGCCGCGGCGGCGCCTTCGCGACGAATGACGAGCTTGCCGGTGGTGCGGTCGGCTTGCAGCTGTCCGAGCTCGGTCTGCAGGGTGTCGCCGTCGTCGGCCCCGACCAGCGAGAACTTGCGGCCGTGCACGCGGCAGCGAAAGCCGCGGTAGGCCAGGCTCGCCAGCAATGCCGCGATCGTGGCGCCGGCGACCCCGAACCATCCGCTCACGCGGCCAGCCCCCCGCGGGACCGCGTCGCATCAGCTTCAGTACGGATAGCCGGGAATCTGCAGCTCGATCTCGTACAGAGCATCGCCGTTGTCCGGGTTTCCGGCCGTCGCATACAGGGTGGTCATGTCGTCGCCGCCGAACGCGACGTTGGTCAGGCTCGGCGCGACCACGATCGTGCCGAGCGTCGTGCCGTCGGGGGCCACCACGTCGATCTCGCCCGCGCCGAACATGGTCACGTACAGGTTGCCGGCGCAGTCCATTCCCATGCCGTCGACGCCCGAGATGCCGGATCCGAACGGCATGCCCGGCGTGGTGACCATGCCGTTGCCGTCCACGTCGTAGCGCATCACGCCGCCGGGCGTGCCGACGTACAGCACCGACTCGTCCGGCGACAGCGAGATCCCGTTGGGCTGGCCCAGCGAGCCGTCGATGAGCTCGACGTCGCCGGCGAGGTCGACTCGGTACACCCCGGTCACCGGCTGCGGCTGCGGCTGCGGGGCCTGGTAGGACGGATCGGTGAGGTAGATCGTCCCGTCGCTGCGGATCGTGAGGTCGTTGGGCGAGTTGAAGCGCTGGCCCTGGTAGCCGGCGACCACCGTCGTGCGCGTACCGTCGAGCGTGAAGCGGGAGATGCTGCCGTCGTCGTGGCACACGCCGAGGATGTCCGTCCCGTCGGTCGCCAGTCCGTTCGAGCCCGCGTTCATGATCGCCGGCACCACCGGCATCCCCGGGTCGTAGCGCAGGATCGTCCCCGGCGGCGTCGGACCTCCGGCGAAGTGCGAGAAGTACAAGGCGCCGTCGAGCCAGACCGGTCCCTCGGCGAGTCCGCCGGCGTGGGCGTTCGACGAGGAGTCGGGCACCGCGGTCGCGGTGACCCTCGGCGAGGGCAGGGGCGTGTCCGCGAACGGACCGTCGGGGCAGCCACGCTCGACGGGCGTGCCGGTGGAGTCCGAGCCGCTCGAGTCGGCGGGACCGGAGTCACCGGTCGACGAGGTACCGCTCGGCCCGGACGACGAGTCGACCGCCGTCGTCATGGTCGACGGGGCGGAGGTGGAGTCCGGAGGGTTCATCGTCGACGAGGACCCCGAGCCGCTCGCCGTCGACGAGTCCGTGTCGCCACCACCGTCGTCGCCACATCCCAAAAGCAGCAACGCCCCCAGCCAAAGTCGCCCGCCGTGCATGCGGCCACGTTATCAGGCCGTCGGCGGTCCCGGGCGACGAAGATCGGCACCCGCCGCGGGCACCGGTCGCTCAGTCGAGGTCGTCGTCGTCGTCGTCGCCGTCGACGGCGGTCGGGTCCAGGCTCGCGACCAAGTCATGGGCATCGGCCTGCGTGACCACGGCCTGCACCACGTCGCCGCGCTCGGCGGTGCCGTTGGTGAGGATCACCTTGCCGTCGATGCCCGGGGCCTGCCCTTCGTGGCGCCCCTCGAGCAGGTACTCGTGCTCGGAGCTCGGGCCGTCCACGAGCACCGACAGCGTCTGCCCGATCATGTTCTGGTTTCCGTCCTCGCGCAGCTCGGCCTGCAGCGCCATCAGCTCCTCGGCCCGCCGCGCGGCGACGTCTTCGCCGATCCGAATGGGCAGCAGGGCCGACGACGTGCCCTGCTCGCGCGACCACGGGAACACGCCGAGGTGGTCGATCCAGCCCTCTTCGATGAAGTCGCGCAGGCGCTGGTACGCCTCTTCGGTCTCGCCGGGGTGGCCGACGAGCATCGTGGTGCGCAGCCAGACCTTGCGGTCGCCGACGAACGCCGGGTCGCGCAGCTTTTCGACCATCTGGCGAACGGTCTTTTCGGTATAGCCGCGGCGCATCTTCTTGAGCACGTCACTGTCGACGTGCTGGATCGGCACGTCGAGGTACGTCGCCACGCGGTCGAATCCGGCGATGCGCTCGATGAGCCCGTCGGTGACCGCCGACGGATACGCGTAGTGCAGCCGGATCCACAAAAGGCCCTCGATCTGCGCGAGCGCATCGAGCAGCTGCTCGAGCGTCGCCGGCGTCGCGAGGTCCTTGCCGTACAGCGTCAGGTCCTGCGCGACCAGGCACACTTCCTTGGCACCGTGCTCGACGAGCGCGTGCACTTCTTGGACGATGTCGAAGACCGGCCGGCTGCGCTGCGCCCCGCGCAGCTTGGGGATGATGCAGAAGCCGCACGGCCGATCGCAGCCCTCGGCGATCTTGACGTAGACACTGTGCCCGGCGCCGGTGATCTGCCGCGGCGTGTCGTGGTCGTACAGGTACGCGCGCTTGCCCAGCGTCGACACGGCCATGCGCGGCGCGGAGCCGTCGAGCACCTGCGCCAGTCCGAGCTGGTCGGCCGAGCCCAGGAAGTGATCGACCTCGGGCATCTCGCGGGCGAGGTCGTCGGGATAGCGCTGGCTCAGGCACCCGGTGACGACGAGCTTGGTGCCCTCCTGGGCGCCGCGCTTGACCTCGGCGAGCTCGAGGATCGTGTCGATCGACTCTTCCTTGGCCGCGTCGATGAAGCCGCACGTGTTGACGACGAGCATGTCGGCGTCCTCGGCCTCGTCGACGAGCGTGTGCCCGCCGTCGCGTACGACGCCGAGCATGACCTCGGTGTCGACCTGGTTCTTCGGACAGCCGAGGGAGACGAAATAGACGCGGTGCGACCGGTTCATGACGACAGCTACATTTTCTTGCAGGCGCCGCCGGCCTTCGCGAGCCCTTCGGCGCGCAGCTTCGCCCCGGTCGGCCCGTCGCCGAGAGCATCACGGCGCGCCTTGCCGTGCCCCTCGCCGAGGATGTCGCGCATGTACGCGTCGTATTCGAACGTGTCGGAGTGCTCGGGCGTGTGGCACTCGCCGCACACGTCGGACTCGGCGTCGAGCCGGATCGCGAGCACCTTGCCGCCCTTTTCGGGCTCGGCCACGTGCTGCGAGCCGGGCCCGTGGCACGTCTCGCACTGGATGTCGCGCAGGTGCTCGTTTTCGACGACCTCGCTGCCGCCGGGCTTGCGAAAGCCCGTGACGTGACAGCCCACGCACGACAAGTCGTACTGCTGGTTGGTCTCCACGAGCGTCTCGTAGGCGCCGGCGTGCACGGTGGTCTTCCAGAACGCGAGCGCTTCTTCGTGGCAGGTCTCGCACTCGTCGTCGCCCACGTACGTGGGCTCGCCCTTTTCGGGCTCGGGCGGCTTGACCCCCGCGAACAGCTTCTTGTTCTGGTCGGCGACCCAGTCGTTGTACGACTTGAGCCGGTCCTTGGCCGTGTCGTCGACCGGCAGCTTGCAGGTGATCTTGACCTGGTCGAACACGGCGACGCGGTCGGCGTCCGGATCACTGTCGAGCGCCTTCTTGAGCTCGTCACGCTCGGCCCGCAGCCCTTCGAGGAACTTCGGGTCGGCGCCGGCATCGGCCTCGAACTTGTCCAGGCGCGCCTGGACGCGGGCGAGCTCCTCGGCGCGCACGGACTTGGGCGGGACCACGAACCAGTCGCTGGTCGACGCGGGTGCGTCGCCCGTGATCGTCAGGCGCAGGTGCGTGACCGTCTGCAGCTGCTCGCCGGCCTCGACGATGAACGTGTCGGACAGCTTGGCGGTCGGCGTGCCGATGCGCGCCCGGTCGAGGCTGTCGACGATGCCGACCACCGCGACGTCGAGCCCGTCGACCTGCTTGGCGACGTCCTCCACGAACGGCCGCTCGGCGTGCACGAGGGCGATGGTCACGTGCGCACCGGCCTTGCGCATCGCGGCCACCTCGGCCTCGAGCGCCTCGATCGGATCGGACAGCGCGCCGAGCTTGTCGGCATCGGGGGCGGCCGGGTCGACCACCGCGGTCACGCCGACCTGCAGCGTGCGTCCTTCGTCCTGCAGCGTGCGCAGCTCGTGCTTGGGCAGGGCACCGATGCCTTCGGCCGGGGTCGTCAGGTTCGCCAAGACCCGCGGCAGCGCGTAGACGCTGGTCGCCCGCGCCCCCGTGGGCGACAGCGTGTCGATCGGGCCGAGCCCGCTGACGAGGTGCTCACCGAGGGCCGAAAAACGTGTCTGCAGCGTCTGGGCGCGCTGCTGTGCCTGCGCCCACGTGGGCTCGTTGGTCGGCCACTCGGGGCCACCGGGATCGGGATAAAGGAAGGAGCCCGGCTCGACGACCAGGCGCGCGTCGGGATCGGAGCTCGCGTCGATGAACCCCATCGCATACTGCAGCCCGCCCAGCGGTTCGGTCGTGCAGCCGCACGGCGCGATCGTGCCGAGCACGCGCCCGAACATGTACAGGTCGAACTGCGCCTTGGTCTCGTCGCCGGCCGGTGGGTCCGGTGCGGTCGAGCGCGAGTCCTCGCCGGTCGTCGACGGGCGCGGGTTGGTCGAGCCGCACGCCGCCATCGAGGCCGAGGCCGAGGCCGCGACCAGTCCCCACGCGAGCGCGCGTCCGCGAAGCCGCGGAAGGGCTTGCGCCGGCGCGATCGCCGGCAGTCGGGGGAGGCGGGGGTGCATGTGAGCCTTCCTATCTCGGCGGGGGGCCAAAAACCGGGCGGGACGCACCATTGCCCGGTTTATAGGCGGCCGCAACCGCTTGACCAGTCTGGACGCGGCCGCTACCTTCGCCGCCCCTCCGCAGCTGGAGGACCCGGGTTCAATTCGCCATGGCCGTCAAGATTAGGCTCGCTCGCGCGGGCGCCAAGAAGCGCCCCTACTACCGCATCGTCGCCGCC
>CALBMM010000031.1 GCA_937896535.1 uncultured Pseudomonadota bacterium | reverse complement strand
CCCGCTTGCGGGGGGAACCCGCAGCTTGCTGCCCCCGTCCAAGCACCCCTCGCGACCGCGGGCCCCAACCACCTCGCAGTCTCACCGACACCACCAATCCCCCCGCTTGCGGGGGGAACCCGCAGCTTGCTGCCCCCGTCCAAGCACCCCTCGCGAGCACGGGGGAAGAAACTAATACATGTCGTTGCGACGGAGCTCGCGCCGGATCCGTCCGAGCGCCTGCTCCTGCAGCTGACGGATCCGCTCGCGCGACAGCGAGTACTGCTCGCCGATTTCGCGCAGCGTCATCGGGTCGTCCTGGTCGAGCCCGAAGCGCTTGCGCAGCACGTCGGCTTCGATCGGCGGCAACCGTCCGATGAATTCCTTGACCTTGTCGCCGAGGGCCTGCACCGCGAGCCGGTCGCCGGGCGAAGGCAGGCGGTCGTCGACGAGCAGGTCGGCGCCGGTGCGCCCGTCCTCGTCCGACAGCGGCGTGTCCAGGCTCGGCCCCTGGTCGAGCAGGCACTGACGCATGCGGTGGATCTTCTCGAGCGGCACGTCGGCGAGGGCGGCCAGCTCTTCGTCGTTGGGCTGACGGCCGTGCGTGAGCTCGAACTGCCGACGCTGCCGCGACAGCTTGTGGTGCAGCTCGAGCATGTGCACCGGCACGCGAACCTCACGACCCTTGTCGGCCAGCGCGCGACTGATCGCGTGCCGGATCCACCAGCTGCCGTAGGTCGAAAACCGGAACCCGCGCGACGGGTCGAACCGGTCCACCGCCTTCATCAACCCGATGTTCCCTTCTTGGATCAGGTCGGGCAGCGACATTCGACCGCGGTTGAAGCGACGGGCCATCGTGACCACGAGCCGCAGGTTCGCCCGCACGAACGCATTCTTCTCGCGCCACAGCGCCTCGGCCGCATGCCGCACGGTCTCGACGTAGCGGGCGTACGGGGCCGAGTCGCGCCGCGGCAGCGTCACCCGCAGCGTGAGCCGGTCGACCCGTCCCACGATGATCGCTTCGAGATCGTGGGTGACCATCTCGGAGGCATCGCCGTCGGGGTCGGCCATCGCCATCGCCTTCGACGCCGCCTCGGCCGTCGTCGCGAACGTCTCCTTGTTCGCACGCGTCTCGCGGTCACGCGCCTTGCGAGACGCGACCGCGAGTGCCTCGAGCTCTTCGAGCGGGCGGCGATCGGGATCGATCGTCTCCTCGATCACCGAGATGATGCCGTCGACGAACGGCGGGTAGTCGAAGATCGCTCGCCAGTACGCCTGACGCAGGCCGGTGATCCGCGTCGCCGCTTGCCGCTCCTGGTCGGGCGACATGAGATCGACCGCGCCCATCTCGCGGAAGTACATCGACAGCGGAGATCGATCGTCCTCGGGCGGAGCGGGCTGCTCGTTGCGCTTGGGATCGCGACGAACCTTGCCCGACGATCCGCGCGACGAGCCGGCCTCTGCAGAAGCCTCGCCGTCCGTTCCCGTTTGCGGCGCGAAGGGGTCGCCGGTGTCGGGTTCGCCTGCCACCTCGTCACGGAGGATACCAAGCTCGGCGCGCTCGCGGCACGTCGGTGCACGCCCGGCCCCCGACTTCGTCCGCCGATGTCAGCACGGTGACGGATCCGACACTCGTCGTAGGGGTTTTGGAGCCCAGTGCGTTATGGTTGTCGCACCGATGGCAGGCTCAGCGGGGCGAACGGCCTGGAGTCCGGCACAAATGGCGACCGGTGGCCTCCTGGCCGCCTGGGTGGTCGGGTGCGACCTGTGGGTCAAGATCATCGCCCGTGCGGGGGGCTGCCCTCCCGACGCGGACGTGTCCTGGCCGATGGGGGCGTACGCCATCACGCCGGCCTGCGAGCCGGTGGCGCTCGCCGGCGAGGGGCTCGCCCTGCACGCCGCGACCTCCGAGGGCGGCCCGTTCGGCCTGCTACCCGGGGTCATGTCGCAGGGCGGCGGCGCGCTGGTCGGCCTCGCCCTGCTGGCGTTGGCCACCGTGGTCTCGATCCTCGTCTCGCGCTGGCAGTGGCGCAGTGCCGGCGACCCCTATGCGCTCGGAGCCTTGTGGGGCGGCACGCTCGCACTCGCGCTGCCGCGGTTGGCGGGCGGCGGCGCCCGGCTCACCGAGCTGTCGTTGGGCGGCATGGCGACGGGCCTGGGTGACCTCGCCTTCGTGTGGGCCCTGGCGTGGCTGACCTGGCGCTTCGTCGCCGAAGCCCGCGCCTAGCCTTACGTCCGCGGCGAGATGCGCTCGATCCCCGCGAACCCCTGCAGCACCTTCGGGATCGCGATCGATCCATCCGCCTGCTGGTGGTTTTCGAAGATCGCCACGAGCGCGCGGCTGGTCGCGACCGCCGTGCCGTTGAGCATGTGGCAGAAGCGGTTCTTGCCCTTGCTGCCGCCGTCGCCGTCGTACGTGCGATGCCGGATCCGCAGCCGCCGTGCCTGGTAGTCGGTGCAGTTGCTGGTCGACGTGACCTCGCCGTACGCACCGCGCCCGGGCATCCAGGCCTCGATGTCGTACTTGCGATACGCCGGCCCGCCGAGGTCGCCGGACGCGATGTCGAGCACGCGGTACGGCAGCTCGAGCGCCTGGAAGATCTCCTCTTCGATGTCGAGGAAGCGCGCGTGCATGGTCTCGGAGACCTGCAGGTCCCCCTCGACGAAGGCGAACAGCTCGACCTTGGTGAACTGATGGACGCGGTACAGCCCCCGCGATTCCTGCCCGGCCGCGCCGGCCTCGGTACGAAAGCAGTGCGACAGCCCGCACAGCAGCAAGGGCAGCTCCGACGGCTCGACGATCGCGTCGGCGAGCATCCCGCCCAGCGTGATCTCGGCCGTCCCCACCAGACACAGATCCGAGCGCTCGACGCTGTACACCTGCGTCGACTCGCCGCGGGGATTGAAGCCCAGGCCCTGCAGCATCTCGACCCGCGCGAGGTCGGGCGTGATGTGGAGGGCGAACCCGTGCTTTTGCGCGACGTCGATGGCGAAGCGCTGCAACGCGAGGTCGAGCAGCACCGCGCCGTGCTTGAGGTAGTAGAACTTGTTGCCCGTCACCTTCGCCCCGGCGGCGAAGTCGACGATGTCGAGCGCCTCGGCGAGCTGCAGGTGGTCCTTGGGCTCGAAGCCCTCGGCGGCGAAATCGCGCGGCGTCCCCCACTTGCGCAGCTCACGATGGTCGTCGTCGGTGTGGCCGCGGGGCGAGTCGGGGTGCGTCAGGTTGGGCAGGCGCGCGAACGCTTCGTCGCGCTCGAGCTGTAGCGTCTCGGCTTCGGTCGTCAGCTCGCGCTCGCGGTCGCGGAGCTCGCGGCCCTTTTCGACGAGGGGGGCACGGGCCGCCGCCTGCTCCGGCTTGGGGAGCTTGCCGACGTCGCGCATCGCCTCGCTGGTCTCCTTCTGGGCGTGGCGGACCCTTTCGCCTTCGGCGAGCACGTCGCGGTAGCGGGCGTCGAGCGCCGCGATCCGGTCGATCGTCGCCTGCGCCCAGCCCCCCTCCGAGGTGGGCAGGTCGTCGAAGATCTGGGCACGACGGTGCTCGAGGTTTTCGGCGAGGCGCTGCGGCTCGTCGCGCAGGAGCTTGAGGTCGAGCATGGGCCGCGCACGATAGCCAATCGGCGTTTTTTTGGCCTCTGGGGGTGCAGGTGGTACCGAGTAAGTAGTTAGACCACCTGGACATACATCGTCGTGATACGGCCACCGAAAGCCACCGCCCTGCTCGCACTCGTCGCCCTCCTCGGCGCCGAGGCACCGGCGGAGGCAGGCCACAGCGACGGTCGCCGCCATCTGACGGTCTCGCCCCTTCGTCCGGCCCCCGCGGCGGTCCCGGTCATCCCGCCGGCCGCGCCCGCCGCGACCTGGCAGGCCCGGATCGACGCACGCCTCGCTGCCCTCGCCGAGTCCGCCCCGGCCGGCGTCGCGGCTGCCCCGCCGTCGCAGACCCCGGTGGCCCGCCACCTCGACGACCTGCTCGCCTCCGCCCCGGGCGTGTCGATCGGCGTCGCCGTTCGCGACCTGCACACCGGCGCCCCGATCTTCTTCCACAACGCCGACCAGGCGCTCAACCCCGCCAGCAACAACAAGCTCGTCACCGCGATCGCGGCGGCGGAGCTGCTGGGTCGCGACTACCGGTTCTCGACCCAGGTCCTGCGCGAGGGACGGACCCTGTACATCGTCGGCGACGGCGACCCCTCGCTGCAGGTCGAAGACGTCGCGGGGCTGGCCGCCGCGGCCGCCGCCGAGGCGGGCGACGACACGTTCGACCGGATCGTCATCGACGACTCCTTCTTCAGCGCGCGGCGCTTCGGCCCCGGGTACGACCCCGCCGGTCCGGGCTTTTCCTACGAGGCCCCCAGCGGCGCCCTGTCGCTGCAGTTCAACACCGTGGAGATCCGCGTCGCCCCCGGTGCGGCCGAGGGACCGACCCACGTCAGCGTCTCACCCGAGTGCGCCCACGTGCGCATCGTCAACGAGGCGACCACCGGACGCGGCGGCGACCTCGACATCTCCACCTGGGCCGACGGCGATCAGACGGTCGTGCACGTGCGCGGCCGGATGCGCGCCGGTGCGACTCCTTTGGAGATCCGACGGCGGATCACCGACCCCGGGATGTACCTGGGCACGACCTTCGCCCACCGCTTCGCGACGATGACCGACGCCGAGCCGCTGCCGGTCTCGCGCGGCGAAGTGCCCACGAGCGCACGGGTGCTGGTGCGCCACGACAGCGAGCCGCTGACCGACGTGCTGCGCTCGGCGCTGCTGTACTCCAACAACTTCACCACCGAGCAGGTCCTGCGGACCCTCGGGGCGCGTCGCTCCGGTGCGCCCGGCGACTGGGACAACGGCGCGGCCGCCCTGCGCGCGTTCTGGATCGCGATCGGTCTCGATCCCTCGGACCTGACGCTGGTCAACGGATCGGGCTACTCGCACCGCGGTCGCGTCAGCCCCGACGCGCTGGTGCGGCTGTTGGCGCTGACCGCTCGGCCCGGCTCGGACGCCGCCGCCGTGGTCGCGTCGCTGCCCGCGCCCGGCGAGCACGGCACCCTGCGTCGGCGGCTCGGGATGGCGCGGGGTCGACTCCGGGCGAAGACGGGAACGATGCGAGGCGCGTCCGCGTTGTCGGGGATCATCTCGCGCCACGAACGCGAGGCCTACGGGTTTTCGATCCTGGTCAACGGACCGATCTCGACCGATCGCAGCCGACGCCTGCAGGACCGCATCGTCGTCGCGCTCGTCGGCGAGCTGCCGGGCTGAACCGAGGTAAGCTCCGGCGCATGTCGGTGACCCGTCTGCTGCTGGTGTACGGCGGCGCCTCGTCCGAGCACGAGATTTCGATCCGCAGCGCCCGCTCGATCCTCGACGCGATCGATCGTGATCGCTTCGTCCCGATTCCGCTGGCGATCGCCCGCGACGGCAGCTGGCGCACGGGTCCCGTCGATGCCGACCTCGCCACGCTCGTGACCGAAGGCGAGCGGGTGACCGACCTGCGCACGCTCGGGGCCGACCTCGTCTTCCCCGCCCTGCACGGACCGTTCGGGGAGGACGGCACGATCCAGGGGCTGCTCGAGATCTACGGGCTGCCCTACGTGGGCTCGGGCGTGCTCGCGTCGGCGCTGTGCATGGACAAGATCGCCCAGAAGCAGCTCGTGGCCGCCGCCGCGCCGCAGGTGCCGCTCGTGCCGTGGTGCGAGGTCACCGTGGCGCAGCTGCGGCCGCAGGCACGCGAGGCCACGGCCGCCCGCGTGCTGCAGGTCTGCGGCACGCCGTGCTTCGTCAAGCCGGCCAACCTCGGCTCGTCCGTCGGCGTGGTCAAGGTCGAGTCGCCCGAGGCACTCGGCGACGCGCTGACCGAAGCGGCGCAGTACGACCACCGCATCATCGTCGAGGGTGGGGTCGACGCCCGCGAGATCGAGCTCGCCGTGCTCGGCAACGGCGACGAGGCGACCGTCGTCTCGCCCCCCGGCGAGATCGAGCTGCCGCCGGGCGTCTGGTACGACTACGAGACCAAGTACGAAAAGGACGTCGCGACGTATCACATCCCGGCGTCGCTGCCCGACGACGTCGCCCGCACCCTGCAAGCCCACGCCCGGCAGGCGTTCGTCAGCTGCGGGTGCAAGGGCTTGGCCCGCATCGACTTCTTCGTCGAGCGCGGCACCGGTCGGGTATTCCTCAACGAGCTCAACACGATGCCGGGGTTCACGTCGATCAGCATGTACCCCAAGCTGATGGCCCACGCCGGCGTGCCGTACCGCGAGCTGATCACCCGGCTGTGCGACCTGGCGATCGAGCACCACTCGGCGCGTCGCAAGCTGCGCAACGACCGGTAGCCTCCCCCTTCCCGGGCGTGGCATGGTCGCCCCATGTCCGAGCTACCGCCCCGCGTGCTGTCGGGGGTCCAACCCACCGGCAATCTGCACCTGGGCAACTACTTCGGCGCGATGAGCCAGCACCTGGCGCTCGCCGACGAGTTTCCCGGCGAGTGCTACTTCTTCATCGCCGACTACCATGCCCTGACCAGCATCAACGCAGCGGCCACGTTGCGCGACTACGTGTTCGACGTGGCGGTGACCTACCTCGCCCTGGGCCTGGACGTGGAGAAGGCCTGCCTGTTTCGGCAGTCGGACGTTCCGCAGGTCACCGAGCTGACCTGGATGCTGTCGTGCGTGACCGGCATGGGGCTGCTCGAGCGCGCCACCAGCTACAAGGACAAGATCGCCAAGGGCCTCAAGGCCAACGTCGGGTTGTTCTCGTATCCGATCCTCATGGCCGCCGACATCCTCATCTACCGTGCCTCGATGGTCCCGGTCGGCAAGGACCAGATCCAGCACGTCGAGATGACCCAGGACATGGCCACGTACTTCAACCAGACGTACGCCGGCGGCGAGGAAGTGCTGCGCCGTCCCGAGTATCGGCTGTCGAAGACGCCCAAGGTGCCGGGGCTCGACGGCGAGAAGATGTCCAAGAGCTACGGCAACACGATCCCGATCTTCGTGGCCGGCAAGCAGCTCAAGAAGACCGTGGGTCGCATCGTCACCGACTCCACCCCGCTGGGCTCGCCGCTGCCGGTCGAGTCCGACAACGTGCTGGGGCTGCTTCGCCTGTTTTGCTCCGACGAGGAGCTCGCGCAGGTGCAGGACTGGTACCGGGCGGGCGCCCGCGACGGCGAGCCCTTCGGCTACGGCCACGCCAAGGCGCTGCTCGGCGACAAGATCGCCACGCACTTCGCCGAGGCTCGTGATCGCCACGCCGATCTGGTGGCGCACCCGGAGCGGGTCGAGGACGCGCTGCAGTCGTCGGCCGCGAAAGCCCGGGCGCTGGCCGAGGCGACGATGGTCGACTGCCGGCACGCGACCGGCCTGCGATGATTCGCATCGTCGCCGCGACCGAGGTCGGGGGCGCCCACCGCCTCGAGTCGCTGGCGCTGCGGGTGTTCGGCACCGGCGACCGACCCGAAGGTTGGTGGGCACGCAAGCTGGCGACCGCCCGCGTCGACGATGCACTGTCGCGCGTCGCGATCGCCGACCACGGCGACCCGCGCTCGCCCCGGTCTTGGCGCGGCTACGTGCTCGTCGGCATGCCGCAGGACTCTGCACCGTTCGTGCGCACCGCCGGCGTGGGGGTGGTCGCCGACGCGCGCGGGCAACGGGTCGCCACGCGCTTGCTCGATGCGGTCGTCGCCGCGGCACTCGCCGCCGGTCACCGCGGGGTGGACGTGCTCGCCGAGCCACGGCTCGGGCGTTGGTACGCCGCGCGAGGGTTCGCGGCGGTCCGCGAGCACTGGACGCTGCGCACCCACGGCCGCGGCGACGCGGCGCCCGAGCTCGGCGCGATCGCGACCGACCCGCCCCACGACCCCGACGCGACGATGATCGTCACGGGCACGGCGGCGGTGTGGTCGACCGCCGTCGACCGCCGCGTGCTCGACGATCCCTACGCGGGGCACGTGTGGCTGTCGCGGGTCGGCCCGCGCACGCGGGCGTGGATCGTCCACGGCTGGATCCGCCGACCGCACGTGGCCGCGGCCGTGGCCGCGTCCGGCCTGCGGGACCGGATCCCGGCCGGCGACGCACTGCTGGTCCCGTTGGCCCCAGCAGTGAGTTGGATCACCGCCAACCTCGTCCCCCACCCCCTACGCGTCGCCGAGCGTGCGTGGCTCGTGCGGCGGACGACGCCAGCGCCGACCGGTCACTGAACGAGGACGTGCGGGTTCACCTGGACAGCTCGCCCTGCCGCCACCCATCATCGACGGCGAGCAGGGGCAGGGGCTCGCTGCGTTTCCCTTTTTCGCTGGAGAGTCGTCATGAAGATGGTTCGTGGTTCTTGGATTCGCATCGGCGTGGCCCTGGCCGCGGTGAGCCTGGTGGCGGGCGGCTGCCCCTCCGACATCGACAACCCCGGCAACGACGGCACCGAGAGCGCCGACTCCACGGGCGTGACGACCGGCGCGGACGAAACCGACGGCATGAGCGGCCCCGTCGCGACGTCCGCGATGAGCACGACCGATGTGACGACCGGACCCGGACCCGGTGCCGACACGACGGCCGGGATGGACGAAGCCGGCTTCATCACCAACGGATCGACCGATGACAGCGGGATGCCGCTGCCCAATGGTCAGCAGTGCGGCGGTAACGACTCCTGCGACTCGGGCTTCTGCTACATGATCCCGGTCCTCGGCGGCGGCGTGTGCTCGGAGTGCCTCGAGGACGGCGACTGCGACAAGGGCGAGAGCTGCCAGATCGACGTCGGCCTGCTGTACGCGGTCTGCGGCGAAGCAGGACTCGGCGTGATGTGCAGCGGCGACGACAGCTGTGGCGACCTGACCTGCGAGCTGCTGCTGGACACCGGCGGCGTCTTCGACATCACCACCTGCAGCGAGTGTGGACCCGACAACCCGTGCCCGACCAAGGGCGACACCTGCTCGCCGGTCGTCAACATCGAGCTGCCGCCCTCGGGCTACCTGACCTGTCAGGCGCCCGCCTCGCAGCCCAACGGCGCGACCTGCCCGTGGGACAACGCGACGATGTCCGGCGACGGGACCCCGTGCATGTCGGGCATCTGTGCGCCGGCCGACGTCGCCGGCCTCGGGTTCATCACCGTCGGGGTGTGTGGCGAATGCGCCACCGACATGGACTGCCCGATGAACGGCACGTGCATGCCGGGTGCGGCCGAGCAGTCCGGCATCACCGGTTCGACCTGCATCTGAGCAGTGGGTCGCCGGGCGGCGCGCGGCCTGGTAGGTTCCAGGCCGCCATGAATCGCCTCGCTGCCCTCCTCGTGTGTGTGGCCCTCGTCCCTGCGTGTGACGGGGGCAAAGACAAGACCCCTCCGGCCAAGGCCGACGCCAAGGCCAACGCCGAGCCGGGGCAGAAAGCCGACGCCAAGATGGCCGCCAATCCCCACGGCGGCCCCGACGACGCCAAGGCCGCGAATCCCCACGCCATGCCGCCGGCCGGCCCCCACGGGGGCATGGGCGGTCCTCCGATGATGGGCGGCATGGGCCAG
Source organism: uncultured Pseudomonadota bacterium (assembly GCA_937896535.1). Taxonomy (GTDB): domain Bacteria; phylum Myxococcota_A; class Polyangia; order Nannocystales; family Nannocystaceae; genus CALBMM01. The sequence continues at coordinate 33,287 of CALBMM010000031.1, read as the reverse complement.
CTGCACAAAGGTCCGCCGCGCGAGGTCACCCCTTCGGGCGAGACGACGCCCTCGCAGCTGCGCGGGCTGGCCGTCGCCGCGCCCAAGGAGTGGGAGAGCCAGACGCCCAAGAGCCAGATGCGCGTGGCCGAGTGGTTCATCCCCGGGCCGGGCGGCGACGGTGAGCTCGTCGTCTACCGCTTCCCCGGCGGCGGCGGTGGCGTCGACGCCAACATCGACCGCTGGAAGGGCCAGTTCGATCCCCCGGAGGGCAAGACGATCGACGACGTGTCGACGGTCAAGGAAGTCGAGGGCAAGGACGGTCTGCGCACCACCCTCGTCGACGTCCAAGGTACGTTCCGCGCCGCGGTCGTTCCGGGGGCGGAAGAAAAGCACAACGAGGCCGACTACCGCATGCTCGCGCTGATCGTGCAGGGCTACGGCGACCCGTTCTACTTCAAGCTCGTCGGACCGACCGCCACCGTCGATCTGTGGGCGCCCCACGTCGAGACGATGATCGGCTCGTTCGCCAAGGCGCCCGAGGGTGAGACGGCCGCGGGCGGCGATGCCAAGGCTCCCGCGGCGGACGATGCCAAGGCCGACGCCAAGGCGGCCGACGCCAAGGCCGCCGACGCCAAGGCGGCCGACGCCAAGGGCGAGGCCAAGGCCGCCGACGCCAAGGCCGGCGAGTAGCCCCTACTTCTTCTTCTTCTTCGGCCCGAAGCCCTTCTTGGGCCGGGCCGTGTCGCCCTCGTCCTTGGTCGCGGCCTCGGCCTGCGGGAACGCTCCGTAGGAGAACAGCTTGCCGGCGTCGACCTCCTCGACCGGCGCGATCTTCTCGAGCGCGTCCATGTCGATGCGGTCGCGGTCGCCGACGATCGCGATGATGACGGGCGCATCGGCGAACCGTTTCGCGAAGCTCTCCACGTCGGCGGTCTCGAGCTTGCCGATCGAGGTCCACTCCCACGGCCGCGGGTCCTTGCGCTCGCCCATGCGGTCCCAGCTATCGACCCACTGCACGATCCAGCGCGGGTCGATCCGGGTCGAGCGGTACTCTTGATCGAGCGATCGCTTGGCCGCGTCGACACGCTCGGTCGCGACCTCCTGCGAGCGCAGCAGCGACAGGAAGGTGTCGACCGCGACCGGGACCTTGTCGGCCTGGGTGCTCATGTAGCCGCGCAGACCCGAGGCGTCCTTGGGTTGATCGCCGACGCTGTAGACGCTGTAGGCGCTGTAGGCCAGGCCCCGCGATTCCCGGATCTCCTGGAAGACCAGCGCGCTCATGTTCCCGGACAGGTACTCCGAGAACAGACGCGCCTGCGGCCGATCGTCGCGGCGCAGCACCGGCTGCGGGATCATGAAGCCCACGTTGGCCTTCGCGGTCTCCTTGTGCAGGAAGAAGATCTTCGACTTGCGCATGGGGCGGTACTGGGTGACCCAGCGTTCGCCGGTCTTCTTGTGGCTCTTGCCGCGCTGCACGAGACCGGCGACGGCCTCGGCATCGCGGGGCCCGAAGTACAGCACGTCGTGCTCGTGGTCGAAGAACGACTGCACGAGCTTGGCGACGTCACGGGGCTTGGCCGCGGCCAGACGCGCGTTGCTGGGCTGCTTGAGCCACGCGCTGGCACTGCCGAAGTTGGCGTACGTGCCCAGCGCCGAGGTCAGCGTGCGATCTTCGTCGAGCTGGTCGCGGCGCTGCGAGATGACCGTGTCGTACTGCCGCTGCAGCATCGCATCGTCGATGGCGAGGTTCGCGATCCAGTCGTCGAGCAGGGCGAGCGTCGCCTCGAGGTTGCGGTCGAGCCCCGACACCTCGATCGACGCCGACTCCGCATCGCAGCGCGTGTAGATCGACGAGCCGAGCGCATACAGCTTCTTTTGCAGCTGCTCGGCCGACAGCGTCTGCGTGCCGGCGAGCTCCATCAGGTCCAGCGCGTAGCACAGCAGCGGTTCCTTGCGGTAGCCGCGGTCCATGCGGAACGAGATGTCGAACAGGTCGTTGCGCGTGTTCTTGGCCGCGATGAGCGTGCCGGCCGGGATCGTCGCGTGGGCGTAGTGCGTGCCCTCGGCCGCCCACTCCGGCTCCAGCTGCTTGGTGGGCATCGCGAGCACCTCGGTGGCGAAGTCGCTGCGGCGCGACGGGTCGATCGGCACCGGGGTGATCTTGGGCTTGTCGATCTTGGCGACGTCGGGCTTGCCCTTGCGGCGGTACAGCAGCAGGAAGTCCTTGGTCAGGTACTTGTTGGCGACGCGGATCACGTCTTGGCGGGTGACCTTGTCGAAGCGCTCGTCGCGACCGATCGCGTCGTTCCAGCTCTGGTGCGTGACGAACGCGTCCATCATCTTGCTCGCGCGCGCGAACGGAAACTCGAGCTCGAGCTTGCGCCGCACCGACTCCTGCAGCTTGGCGGCGTCGACGTCGGCCTCGGTGAACATCCCCGACTTGACCTTGCCGACGACGTTGAGAAGAAGTTGCTCGAGCTCCTCGGGCTTTTGGTCCGAGCGCGCGCGGGCCTGGACCACGAAGTAGCCCGCCTCGCGCATGGTGGAGTTGTAGGCCATCGCCGACGGGACCTTCTGCGTCAGCTCGAGCTCGACGTTGAGCAGGCCGACGCGCTGGTCGTCGAGCAAGCGGTCGAGCACCGACAGCGCCGGCTCGTCGTCGTGGCCGGTGGGCACCGTGTGCCACGCCAGCGTGGTGGACTCTTCGCCGTCGGCCACCACCTCGCGCACCGTGCGACCGCTGAGCTTGGGGAACTTGCCGGGCGCGGGCTTGGGCAGCGACTTGGGCTCGAGTCGCCCGAACTTGTCCTCCAGAATCGGCAGCGCCGTGGCGGGGTCGATGTCCCCGGCGAGCACGATTGCCATGTTGTTGGGCACGTACCAGCGCTCGAAGTAGTCGACCATGTCCTGGTAGGCCGGCGTCTTGAGGTGCTCGGCCAGGCCGATGGTCGGCTGCGTCCCGTACGGATGCTCGGGGAACAGCGCCGCCATCATCGCCTCGTTGTGACGGCGCCACGGGTTGTCGATCGAAAGGTTCTTTTCTTCGTAGACCGCCTCGAGCTCCGGGTAGAACAGGCGGAAGACCGGGTCGGCGAAGCGCTCCGCTTCCACGGTGGCCCACGCCTCGAGACGGTTGGACGGAAAGTCGCCGATGTAGACGGTCTGCTCGTCGGAGGTGAACGCGTTGGTGCCCTGCACGCCGAGCTCGCTGTACATGCGCGACAGCTCGTTGGGCACCGCGGTCTTGGCCTGCGCCTGCGTATGCGCGTCGATCTTGGCGAGGATCTTCTCGCGCGCCTTGGGGTCTTCGGTCTTGCGCAGCTCGGCGTACAGCTGACGCACCGCCTCCACGTGCGACGCCTCGGCCTTGGGGTCGAGCGTGCCGTAGTCGTCGGTGCCCTTGAACAGCATGTGCTCGAGGTAGTGGGCCAGGCCGGTGGAGTCGGCGGGGTCGTGGCGGCTGCCGGCCCGCACGCCGATCCACGCGGTGAAGCGCGGCTTTTGGCGATCGGTGCTGATGTAGACGGTCATGCCGTTGGACAGCCGGTGGATCGTCACGTCCATGTCGTCGCCGGCCAGCGGCTTGTCGACCGTCGGCGGCAGGTCCGAGCTCGCGATCACGTCTGAGGCGTCGGCGGGATCGGTCCCCGCGCCATCGCCTCCCGTCTGCGTCGAGCCGCCCCCGTCCGGGTCTTTTGCACCCACCGTGACCTTGCAGCCCCCCGCGAGGGACAAGGCCATCAACATCACCGACCACCGACGAGGACCGACAGACATGGCGCCTCAGTAACAGGGGCCGTTACGGCGCGCAAACCCGGCGGTCGGCCGATGCCGGCGCAGTGCGGCCGCTTACGGCGTCGTTGTGCGGCGAACCATCGACGGGTCGCCGCGGGCGCGACGCCGCCCGTCAGCGGACGCCGAGCTCGGCGTAGGGGTCGATGATCTGCGCGACCCCGGACTGCACGAACGAGTCGAGGAACGTCGTGATCTGCAGCTGCGACAACGTCGAGCGGGCGACGTTGCCGTGGGTCGCCGGCTCGGTCGTCGTCCCGTCGTCGCCCACGATGACGTCGTACTGAAAGCTCCCGCCGGTGTGCGTGGCATCGAGGTTGCCCGTCACGGGCAGCTCGGGCTCCCGTGCGACCGTGCCGATCGGGAAGATTTCCTCGCCGACGTGCGGCACGCCCACGCTGCGGGCGAAGTACGTGTTGGCGGAGTTGGGAACGGTGTCGTCGCCCTCCACCATTTGGATCAGCACCTGCGGCGAGGCGTCGTCGAAGCCCGGCAGGCGATCGACGACCGCGCGCGCGAAGGTGCCGGCGTCGCCGCGGTCGACCACGCCCTGCAGGACCGGGAAGAACCGTGCGATCTCGCCGTCGGTGGCCATGCCCGAGAACAGATCGACCACGACCGAGAACTGATCGCCCTCGGCGACGATGTTGGTCACGCGCGCGCCGGGCACGATGAAGATCGCGGTGTCGAACTCCGGCGCGAACGCGACCAGCTGCGGCCCCATCAGTCCGCCGAGGCTGACGCCGAGGTAGTGCAGCGCGTCGGCGTCGAGCTCGGGTTCGGGGCTGCCGCCCAGGTCCACGCCGGCCCGCAGCATCTGGACGAGCTGCAGGCGGTCGTAGGCGCCCTGCCGGAAGTTGTCGCGCAGCACGAGCGCGTCGAGGGGATCGGAGAAGTTCAACGACAGCCCGAAGAAGTCGAGCACCGCGTTGAAGCCGGCGGCGTCGGGATGGTCGCCGTGCTTGGGCGCGTCGATCGCCACGACGGCCAAGCCCAGCGGCGCGGCGAACTCGGCGAGCGCCGCGGCCTGGAAGCGATCACCGGCCAGACCGTGGCCGTAGACCATCGTGGGAAACGGCGCCGTGCCGGCCTTGGGCACGTAGACGACCACGGGGATGTCGTACTGACTCTGCGGCGACAGCGACGGATCGACGACGCCGTCGGGCCCCGTGTAGTCGTCGGCGGTGAACGTGCCGTCGCACTGCTCGTAGGGCAGCATCGGGTCGGGGTCCGTGCACGGCGTGACCTCGGCGTACGTCGGCGAGGCCGCGGCGCGGATCTGCTCGGCGATCGTGGCCGACTCGACGATCGTGGTCTGCGTCGTGAACGCGACCGCCCCCGACAGCTCGAACACCGACTCGATCGCGCCGAGCTGCGACAGCGCGTCGACGACCGCCGCCGCGCCCTCGGCGGCCACGTCGAGCTCGGGATCGGCGGCGTCCTCGAGCACCGCGGTCATCACCGGCGAAGGCGCGATGCACTCGCCGTCGGCGTCCAGCAGCATCTGCTTGACGGCCACGCCGTAGCGCGCGGCCGAAGCCAGCGGCACCATCGGCCGCATCACCACGGTCGTGCGTCCGTCGCCCGGGTCCTCGGGCGTCAGCTGCAGCTGCACGTCGACGAGCTCGGGCGGATCGACGTCGAGTCGCACGAGCAACAGCGACGCGTCCGGGGTGCCCGAGCCGTCGCCGGACTCGGGCAGCGTGGTCTCGTCGAGCGGTCCGTCGAACTGCACGTACACGCCCGCCGTCGTGCCGAAGCCGTCGAGCGTCGACGCGCCGTCGAAGACGCGGGCGAAGGTCTCGGCGTTGCCCGACAGCAGCACGTTGCCGCCCACCCGCAGGTCGACCTGTCGCCCCGTCGGCGTGTCGGCGGCGACCGTGTAGAAGTCGTCGGGGTACGCGTCGAGCTGCCCGCCGATCGGGTCGTAGAGCATCGAGGTCGGGCCGGCACAAAACGCCGCCGGTCCGGGACCGGTGCCGTCGTCGCTGGAATCGACGCCCGTCGTCGGGTCTTGTCCCGACTCGGTGCCCGGCGGTGCGGTGGTGCCGGTCGAGCCGGTGTCGTCGCCGTCGCCGGCGGGTGTGTCGTCACCGCAGGCGGCCAGCGCCAGGGCGGCGCAGGGGGCCAGCGTCGTGAGCAGGCGGGTCATCGGCGAGGTCGGGCGAGCGGGCACGGCGTATCTCCTCGGCGACGTCGACGACGGCCCGTCGCGCATCGTCGACGGCGGCCAGGATCTCCCGGGCGCGCGGCAGCAGCCGCCGTCCGGCCGGCGCCAGCTCCATTCCCCGCGGCGTGCGAACGAACAGAGAGACCCCGAGCTCGTCCTCCAACGAGCGGATCCGCCGCGTCAACGGCGGTTGGGTCATGTGCAGCCGCTTCGCCGCCCGACCCACGTGCGCCTCCTCGGCGACGGCGACGAACGACTGCAGCTGCAGCAGCGACATGGGATCAGACTACCAGCTGCCCGGGGTCGATGTCCCGGCCACCGACGGCGTCGCCGGCCGGTCACGGCGTGCGCGGTCGCGCGAACGCGTTGCGGTCGGCTTCGGCGACGGGCTCGCCGACCAACGCCAACACGTCCCACGCAAAGTCGTTCCACTCGTCGACGCCCTCCTGCGCGCCGACGAGCGCGGGATTGCGCGTGCGCACGGCGACGACGCGAGCCTGCGGCACCACGACGATGTGCTGGCCGAGATAGCCGTTGGCGGCCCACGCCCGCACGTCGCTGGCGTCGCCGCGCAGCCACCACGACAGGCCGTAGAACCTCGCGACGTCGACGGGCGTGACCAGCTGCCGGACCCAGGCGGGGTCGACGACCGCCTCGCCGTTCCACCGCCCCTCGTCGAGGACGAGCTGACCTATCTTGGCCAGGTCGATGGGTCGCATCACGAGCTCGCCCGCGGCGCGTGGCATGCCGTGACCATCCTTGATCCAGTACGCCCCCACCACACCGAGCTCGGCGAAGAGTCCAGCCTGCAGGAAGTCGTCGAGGTACAGGTGCTCGGGGTGAGCGCGGCGCACGACGACCGACAGCAGGTCGATCCCGTTGTTGTTGTAGACCCAGCTCGTGCCCGGCTCGCCCGTCACGGCACAGGTCAGGGCGTGGGCCTCGATGGATCCGTTCGCCCAGTCGCCGTCGACCTGAGCGTACCGCTGCGGGTCCAGGCCCGAGGTCTGCGTCAGCAGATGCCGTAGGGTGATCGCCGCCTTGTCCGTCGACGCCCACTCGGGGATCACACGCGCCGCGAGCGGCTCGTCGAGCGCCAGCCAGCCCTGTGCGACCGCGATGCCGAGCGCGACCGCGACGATCGACTTGGTCACCGACATCGCGATCGTCGCCCGGTCGGGGTCCTGACCGAAGTACTCCTCGACCACGATTGTGCCGTCGACGGCGATGATGAGCGCCGTCGAGTGCTCGGCCTTCGCCCGGGCGACGAACGCCTGCACGGCCTCGGGCGCAATGCCGTGCGTCGTGGGATCCCCGACGGAGAAGCCCTCGCGGGCGCACGGCGGTACCTGCTCACGCGGCGCCTGGGCGGTCGCGACCGCCGGGGACTCGCTGGGCGCGGCACCCGATTGCACCGGCGCGCATCCCAGGACGCTGAGCAGACAGGCGAGCCCGAACCGACGCACGGCGGCGAGCGTGCCCGACGACGCACTCACCCACAAGGCGAGGCGCACGCGCGCGCGGGCAGCCACCGATACCGAATCGGCATTGGACCGCCTCCCGACGCGACGCCAGTCTGGGGTCCATCCATGGCGATCGTCATTCACGACGCGACGCAGCTGCAGGCGATGCGACGGGCCGGGCGCGTGGCCGCGGCGACCCTGGCGAGCGTGGGCGCCCGGTTGCGTCCGGGAATCACCACCGCCGACATCGACGCGTGGGTGCGCGAGGACACCGCCGCGCGCGGGGCCACCCCGAGTCAGCTCGGCTACCGGGGCTTTCCCGCGGCGGTCTGCACCAGTCGCAACGAGGTCGTCTGCCATGGCATCCCCTCTCCCACCGAGCGCCTGCACGAGGGCGACATCGTCAACGTGGACGTCACCAGCTGCTTCGAGGGCTTTCACGGCGACACCTCGGTCACGTTCGTGATCGGCCGAGCCCCCGAGCCGGCCCGCCGTGTGGTCGAGATCGCGCGGCGCTGCCTCGAGGCGGGGGTCGCGGCGGTCGCTCCGGGTCGGCGACTGGGCGACGTGGCCGCCGCGATCATGGAGGTCGCGGCCGCGGCCGGGTGTCACCTCGTGACCGACTTCGGCGGCCACGGCATCGGCGAGCGCATGCACATGGCCCCCCACGTCAGCCACGTCGGCCGGCCGGGCACCGGCGTGCGCCTGCGCCCCGGGATGACCTTCACGATCGAGCCGATGGTCACGCTGACGCCGCCGCGCGTGGAGCTGGCCCCCGACGGCTGGCGCGTGACGACCCGCGACGGTCTGCCGTCGGCGCAGTTCGAGCACACGGTCGCGGTCACCGAGGACGGCGGCGAGGTGCTGACGGTGCCGCCGCACGGGCACATCGATCCGTACGTGCCCGTCGACGGCCGCGCGAGCGCGTGAGCCAGGGCTACGGCGCGGGCGTCTCGGGACCGCGTAGCGAAAGCGGCAGCCGGGTCGGAAAGTCCGCCGCCAGCGCGATGGCATCGGAGGTCTGAAGCGACTCGGCCTCCAGCGCGCGCATCGACGCCGACAGATCCGGCGGCGGCCCCTCCTCGCACGTCCAGCCCAGCGCGGCCGTCAGCACCCGCCGCGCCCGGCCGTGCACCGTGTCCGCGGTCTGCGTCGTCTGACACACCTGGTACGCCGCCACCGCCGGCGCATCCGACCACGCCAGCTCCGCGGCGTAGGCGGCGACCTCCGCCCGCACGGACGCGGGGTCGGTCGAGGTACAGACCGCGCACGGGCGTCCCTCGTCCAGATCGAACGCATCGTCGTCGGCGACGTGCCGCAGCTCGTGGATCGCCACGGGCCGCGCGACCCAGGCCACCAGCTGCTGCAGCGCGTCGTCGAGCTCGGCCGCCTCGCGCAGCGTCGCGGTCGCCCGTCGCAGCGTCTGCATCTCCGACGGCTTGACCGCCGCGCACGGGCCGGCGTCGATCACGTCGACGAGGTCGTCGAGCACCTCGTCGTCGTAGCCGCGCGGGGGCGGCCGCATGACCCAGAAGCGACTGCACTCGCGGCGGGCATCCATCGCGTCGTACACCGCCACGAGATCGCTGCGGGCCGGCGCCGTCTCGGTCAGCACGGCGACCGCCGACCCCGGCAGGTCGCGCCGCACCTCGGCCGCGACCGCCCCGGCGTACGCCAGCTGCAGCCGATCGCCGCGAGGTTGCGAGGCGAGCATCGGCCAGATCCGATCGAGCGCCAGCTCCACCACCCGATCCGAGATGAGCAGCGCCCCTTCGTCGAGATTGCTCGCGTACCCCAGGTACAGCTCACGCAGGTTGATCCGATCGAGGCGGCTGAGGGCACGCACCCGGTACGACTCGTCGTCGACCGTCCCCGACGTGTCGGCGGTGACGCGGTAGGTGTGCGCGTAGAACATCCGGCGGGGGCCCGACAGCACGTTGGCGTGCACGAAGTACGGCGCGTCGTTGTCGGACAGATACTGACTCCACGCGCGCGACAGCCACAGCACGCGCTCGACGCCCTGCTCGCCGTTGACGCGACCGCCCGACACCAACGCATCGATCTCGTCGAAGATCTCGGTCAGGTTGTCGTCGGCCGCGATCGCCTCGCGCATCGCCTGGCGTGCCTGGTCCAGCCGCTCGTCTTGCAGACCCGGCGTCGCGTGGTCTGCGGCGATGATCCAGTCGGCCAACAGCCGACGATGCACGGCATCGAGATCGACCTGGTCCAGATGCACGGGATGCGCCGGCTCGTAGAGAGGCTCGCGCCCGGTCATCCAGCGCCAGGCGTTGGGCCACTTGGGGACCGACCATGCGACCAGCGCGATCACGGCCGCGAGCACGCCCCACTTGAGCACCCGATCGAACGGGCGTGCGCGCTCGTCGGAGGTCTCGCTCGTCGAAAATCGGGGGCGCCGCGCCACGTCCGACAATCCTAGGAGATCGGCGCGAATCGCAGAACGGTGGCCGGTCGCCGGGCCCCACGCGGCCGTTGGGGCGCGTGCGCCCGCACATCGCGCAGGGACTGGCGGGGGCATGGCGCAATCGGCTACGCATACGCCCGTTGAAGCCTCGATTGCACGAGCGAGCGCTGGCGTGGCTGTACGAAGAACGCTGGCTTGTCGCCATCTTCATCGGCGCGCTGATCGTGCGGGTCCACTGGAACACGGTCGTGCACCCGCTGGGCGACTACGTGTACTCGGACATGAACGGGTACGTGCAGCGCGCGGCGCTGCTGCTGGACAAGGGACTCGAGCCCCACGAGTACAGCTCGTTCTTTCCCTACGGCACCCATTGGCTGGTCGCGGGGATCCAACTCCTGTTCGGTCGCGACAACTTCGTCGCCGTCAGCTGGGCCTACGCCCTGATGGGCGCAGCCACCGTCGCCCTGGGCTACGCCGTGGCCCGCCGCGCCTCGTTCGCCCCCACGTGGGTCGCCCCCGCGGTGGGCCTGATCGGCATCTTCTACTATCCGCACATCTCGCTCGGCGGCTACGTCCTGTCGGAGATCCCGTTCGCCGTCTTCATGATGGCCGGCGTCCTGTTCCTGCTGCGAACGATGGACACCGGCCGCTACGTCGACACGATCGGCATGGGCGTGTGCACCGGCCTCGCGATCGTCGTCCGCCCGCAGATGATGCTCTCGGTGGCCTTCATCGGGCTGTACTGGCTCATTCGGCGCAAGGCGATGCCGAAGCTGACGCTCAAGCATCTGCTCGTCGGCTTCGTCCCGATCGCGATGTTCCTGGCGTTTTCGTCATGGCTGCTGCACCACAACACGGGTCGACGGGGCCTCGTGTCGGAAAACGGCTCGTTCAACCTCGTGTTCGGCCGGTGCCACAACGAGAAGATCCAGTCGATGCCCGATGGCGAGGGCCACGGACGCGTCCACTTCCGACCGCCCGAGTTCCTTCAGATCAACGCGAACATGCATCGCAAGATCAAGGAAGGCGAGGAGCCGGCGATCACGCTGGACCCCGCGCTGACCGACACGCTGACGTACCGCGGCTACATCGGCGACAAGGAAAAGCACATGGAGTACATCCGCCAGTGCATCGAGATCACTGGCTGGACCGGGCAGCTGAAGTACTCGTGGACGAACTTCATCGTGCTGTGGCGCCACAACATCCCGTGGCCCGACTCCGGCCGTGCGCAGTGGCGCAACATCACGCGCTGGTGGACGATGCAGTATCGCCACGTGTTCTGGATCCCGTCGCTGCTCGGGATGCTGACGCTGTTCATGCGCCGCCGCTGGATTCGGCAGGCCATGGTGTCGGTCAACCTCGCCGCGCTGCTGGTGACCGCCGCGATCTTCTTCGGCGGGATCCGGCACCGCACGCCGTACGACTACCTATTCATCTTCCTGGCGTGCGAGGTGTACGCGTACGCCGGAATGTGGGCCCTGCGTGGGCTTCGCTACGGCTGGGAACGGTGGGGCTCGTCGCGCAGCGGCGGCAGCTCGGAGCAAAAGAGCTCCTCTTCGTAGAAGTACCCGATGAACGGGACTTCGGCGCCCGCCTTGGCGACGTCGACGACCACGGCCACCAGCGGGGTGTGGCGGGGCGTGCCCCGGCACCGCGCGCGTGACTGCACGAACTGACGCAGGGCCCGCGACTTGTCGACGACCTGACGCGAGGGGGAGCCGGGTCCGGCGTCGTAGCGCGCCACCTGCCGCACCGCGCCCACGCCCGGCACGCGGAACGTCTCGTCCTCGAGCACCCACGCTGCCCCGGGACCGTCGAGGTTGTCGGACGCGAGCGCCTCGCCGATCTCGGCCAGGCGCTGTCGGGCCTGCTCGAGATCCTCGTCGGCGAACCGACGCCGTCGCGGCGCGCAGATGTCTTCGAGCGTGGCGTGCACCTCGCTGACGGTGCCGAGCCGATCGGCCAGGGCCAGCCACGCCGGGTCGAGGTGGTCGGCGGCGATCCGAGTCGCTTCCCGACCGGCTTCCCGCATGCGCTCGGCCGCGTCGATCGGCGCATCGTCGCCACAGCCCTCGGGGATGAAGACGTCCGGCTCGACGGCGCCGACGCGTGCGCCGGCGGAGAGCAGGACGCGCGGCGCGTACGCGCAGCCCTTGCCCTCGGCGCACCCTCGATACGCATCCGCGAGCTGGGCCATCGCGTGCCCGCACTCGTAGCGTCGCCACGCCTTGGCGGGCTCGCCTTCGGCACGCGCGCGCTCGGCCCGATACGGCGCGAGCCCCTCGAGCACCGCGGGAAGACGGCTGTCGAGCTCGGCGCGAAACATCTGCGACAGGACCGCGTCGGCGTGATCGAGGAACGGCTCGAGCTGGGCGAGCGCCTGCTCCTGACCCTCGGCGAGCGCGCGTAGCGGCTCCTCGCAGCTGCCCACGGCGTGGGCCGGGAGCGCTTGCCAGGCCCGTGGATCGACATCGGCATCGTCGACCGCGAGCAGCACCCCGGCGTCCGGCAAGCGAGCGGCCAGCCCACGCACGGTGGTCGCATCGAGCTCGACGCCTTCGGTGGAGTACGTCGGCGGCTCGCCGGCCGGCCCTTCGGCCCGCCGCAACGGCAGACGCTCCACGACTTCTTGGAGGTCCCCGGTCGCCGCGTCGATCTCGACCTCGGGTCGCAGCGCCCGAACGAGCAGCTCGGCGCGGGCCTCCTCCGAAAGTCGGGGTCCGAGGCGGACCAGGGCGTGGTCATGCCCTTCGAGGGCCTGCGCGAGCGCGTTGACGTCGCCGGCGGTCACCATGGGCGGGGTCCAGGCGACGTCGAGCGAGGGCATCGGCAGGCCGCGCTCGGGCGGGGCCGGACCCCGCGGGATCGCGCCGGCGGACAACGAGGCGGGCTCGGCGTTGAGCGGCCGGGGATCGCCCGAGCGCGTGCAGCCCGGCGTGACGAGCGCAGTGGCCGCCGCGGCCAGAACGAATGTGGTGCAACCCCTGATCACCGCGTGGTGTCCCCTGCAGCCTGCAACGATAGCGACAAGTGCAAATCCGACCCGTGATCTGAGCCACCTCGCGTCCCATCCAGGCGCGGCGGGGGACGAAACGGGCCATCCGGGGGCACGGATCCGCGTGCCGCGCCGATTCCGCTGCTATGCTTGGCGCCGTGGTTTGGCATGTGTTGCGCGGCGCGGCCGCGACGGTCGCGGCGTCGATCGTGGGCCTGTCGATGGCCGACTCGGCGAGCGCCGCCGAAGACGACGTCCTCCTCGAGTTCCACTACCAACCGGTCTCGCGCGCCCAGATCGCGGTCTGGCTCGAGGACGCCGAGGGCAACTTCGTCCAGGACGTCTTCGTCACCCAGGCGACGGGCAGCCTCGGCATCGGCAACCGCCCCGGTCGGTGGGACTTTTTGTCGAGTTGGCGGTTTCCTTATGGTCCGCGGCCTCAGGTCCTGCCCGTCTGGGCCAACTCGCGGGGCAAGAGCTACCCCAAGCTGATCTTCCACGACGACGACTCGAGCGACCTCAACTCCCTGGGCTGGCACGAAAACACCAGCTCGCCCGAGCCCTACTACTGCCGCCCGCTCGCCGAGGCCGAGAACGTCGTGATCTCGACCGACACGATGACGTGTCCCTCGCCCGCCACGTTCCAGTCCGACAAGGGCAAGTTCGATCCCGGCGGTGCGACGTCGGTGTACCCGCCCCGCAACGACCTCGTCGAGTTCGAGGAGGGGCACGACCACGACGACGTGTACGAGCTGTCGTCGATCAACGACCTCGACGCGGTGACCGGCGCGACGCCGATGGGCTTTTCCCCCACCCTCGTCACCGCCGTGGTGGAGGGGGCGAAGGCGCAGGCCGGACCGCTCGTGGCGTGGGTCGAGATCAACCTCGAGCACGACGAAAACCCCGACTGGGACTTCGACCGCGAGTCCGACCACTACGTCGATCCGCGCCTGTCCAACTTCGGTGTCGAGTATCTCGGCCAGCCCTCGGTCGTGTACCGCATCGAGCTCGATGCGGCCGCGGAAGGCTTCTCCGGCACGGTCGACTACAGCGGCTACGGCGACTGGGACGGTGAGACCGGCACCCTGCACCCGCCCGACGACTCGATCAGCACGTCCGGCGGCAGCGGGGCCGACCGCTTGCAGACGTACACGCTCAACGGCGAGACGTTCAAGTTCGGCGTCTACAGCCACGGCGTGGGCTCGGGCGCCGGCGGGCCGAACCCACCCGGCGGAGGCACCGGCGACCCCGACGATCCGGACAACCCGGGCTGGGGGCAATGCACGGTGCAGGACCTGCCGGCGATGGTCGACATGGAGCTCGAGGCGATCGACTTCGACACGGTGCGCGTGCACTTCACGCTGCCGGTGGTCGACGACGTGGTCGACATCCGCAACATCCGCCTCTACTACCGCGCCGGCGAGATGACGCTGACGCCGGACAACGCCTCGTCGGCGATCCAGCAGGTCCCGCCGCCCGAGGCGTGCTCGGGCGAGATCGACTCCGGCGGCACCGGCTACTGCGACCTGACCGAGCTGTTCGGCAATCACACGTATCAGATCGGCGTGCGCTACGAAGATGCGTGCGCGAATGCGTCGTCGATCACCGCCGACGCGGTGCAGACGCCCGCGCAGGAGTTCGCCCAGGTCGACGGCGCCTGCTTCGTGGCGACCGCGGCGTACGGCGCTCCGTGGCAAGGCCGGGTCGCCGCGCTGCGGAGCGTGCGTGACCGGTTCCTCGAGCCGAACCTGGCCGGGGCCGCCTTCGTCGCGATGTACTACGCCTACGGCGAGTCGGTCGCGGGCTTGGTCGGCGACAACCGCTACGCCAAGGCGATCGCCCGCGCCGGTCTCGTGCCCCTGACGGACGTCGCCACCAAGCTGGCCGGCTCCAACTGACGCGTCCCCGCCCGGCCGCGACGGCCATAGCGTCCGCCCTGCCCTTTGCCGGCGGTGCGGAGTGCGGTACATGGCGCCAGTGCAGCCGCTGAGCCTGCTGCTGGGACTGTCGCTCGCCACCGCGGGGCCGAGTCCCCGCGACATCGATCCCGCCGCCGCGGTGGCGCCGGTCGTGCCCGACGGCGCGGGCGAGACGAAGGTGCGCGCCCCCGCGAAATCCAAGAAGGCCGGCCCCCGCCGCCCGCCACCGGCCCCGCCCGCCGCGACGAAATCGCCGACGCCGACCCCGAAGACGTCGGCCCCGCCCCCGAAGACGTCGACCCCGCCGACGACGGTCGCGACCCCCACGCCACCGCCGAAGGCGGACGCGGGCAAGGCCGAGGCCGCGGTCCCTCCTCCCCGCGGCACCAAGTGCTTCCCCGCGCGTGGCCCGTGCTACCGCCTGTCGGCGACCGGCATCGGACTCGTCGTCGGCGGTGCGGTCGTGGCCGGCACCGGGGCGGCGTTTCTGGCGATCCCCGACTACCCCGATCCGGACGAGGCCATCTACGACCGATCGCTGCGGCCACCGGGCGCGGTGCTGCTCGCCACCGGCGCGACGGTGCTCGTGACCGGCGTGGTGATGATCGTGGTCGGGCACCTGCGGCACAAGAAGCAGTCGTCGCGCGCGACGGCGTGGAGGTGGCGATGAAGTCGATCGCCCTGGCCCTCGCCCTGGGCTTTTGCACCGCGGCCTCCGTGGCGGCCTGTCGCGTCCCCAACGAGGAGCACTGCGCCAACCAGGACGTCGCGGGCAATCAGTTTTGCCGCGAGCGCAATCCGGGCGCGCCCTTCTGCTCGCCCTGCGAGCGACGGCTGCGTGGCTGCGTGGAGTTCGAGCCGTTCGCGTGCCCGGGGTACGACCCCGACCCCGGGGAGGTCGACGAGGATGCGGAGACCACGACCGGGGCCAGCACCGGCGATGGGGCGGGCTCGACGATGGCCGAGCCGGCGACCTCCACGGCGACCGACGGCTGACCCGGCGCGCAAATTCGCGCGAACACCGCGCTCGATTGCGCAAGTTGCCCAACCAAATCTCGTGTGATTTCCATCAATTGCACGCGGGCGCACAAAAAAATCATCCGAATCTGGATCCAACCCGTAAGGAAGGCGCTGCGCCGGTGTCGGAGTAGGTGCAGGGGGGAGGGAACCGGGTGATGAACGACATTCGCATGCTGCTCGCGACCGCGCTCCTGGCCTTGGTGACGGCCGGCTGCGACGACAGCGACGGCGAGACGATCGGACCGCGCGGCGGCGTCGTGGTCTCCGACGACGGGCTGTTCAGCCTCGAGATCCCCGAAGGCGCGCTCGATGCCGAGGTGGAGATCACCATCGAGCAGGTGCCGTGCCATCGCGCGGACGCGCTGGCCAACTGCTACGAGGTCGGCCCCGTCGGTCTGCCCCTGCTCTTCCCCGCCGAGGTCGTCTACGAGGTCGACGAGCGGATGCTCGAGACCTTCGAAGGCCACGAGCTCGCGGTGATGACCGAAAAGGCCGACGACTGGAACTACCTCGCCGACCGCGACGTCGACCCCGAGGAAGTCACCGTGTCCGCCTCGGCCGTGTACCTGTCGAGCTTCGCGCTCGTCGCCATGCCGTAGGGCATCGGGACGAGCCCACGCCCGCTCACGTCGGCTCGCTCGCCAGCGTCTGCGAGATTCGACGCCAGCGCTGGGTGACGCGCTCGTCGGGTCGAGGATCGAGCGCCTCGAGCTCCGAGGCGGCGAGCTCGAACTCGGCGCGCGCCCGCTTCGCCGACGCGACGCGATTGCCCCGCTCCGACGCGGCCATCCGCGACAGCAGCTCGAACAGCGCATCGGGGATCCGCCCAGTCGCCTCGCCGCGGTGAAGCTCCCGTCGCGCCGCCGCCGGGTCGAGCCCCGTGGCCAGCACGTACAGCAGCAGCCCGAGGGAGAACATGTCCGTGCCGAGATCGACGCGACCGCCGGCGATCTGCTCCGGGCTCGCGTAGGGATCGTCGGACGGGGACGCGACCGCGACCGCCCCGAGCTGCAGCAGCTGCGTCCGATCGGAAAAGCCCCCGAGGACGATCTCGTCCGTGCGCGGCTCGAGCAGGATCGCCTGGGGCCGGATCGAGGCGTGGACGACCTCGTTCTCCTCGAGAAAGACCAACGCCTCGAGCAACCGCCGACCCCACCGCGCGAACAGATCGGGGGGGATCGGGCCAGGGTTGTCGGGCAAGGTCGACGAGGGCGGCTTTTCGGTGGCCAGCCAGTGAAAGCCGTCCTCGGTCCAGCCCGACGCCAGCGTCGTCAGGACCGCCGGGTGCTCGGGCAGACCGACACACAGCTCCTGGCCGCAGATCGTCGCGGCCATCTCGTCGGCGTTGTCGCCCTCGGGATCGAGCAAGTAGACCGCGGCGGGCCGCTCGTCCTGCAGCCAGATCGCGTCGAAGCGAATCCACGACGCCTCGACCTCGCGCCAGCCCTGCAGCCGTATTCGGCCGTCGAGGATGCGACCGCGGAAATCGGACGGCGCTTCACTGCCAGGATCGTTTCCACTGAGCATGGGGGTATCGAGGACGATACGACGCCGTGACGCGCCAAGACAGCGTGTCGTTCGCCAAAGACCTCGGTCGTGACCGGACGTGCGCGGTCCCGCGAAGCGTTTCGCCCGCTCGCGCGGGCAAGTCCGCAGCTTGCCGCGGTTGCCGAGCAGCACGCCGGTTGCCGGGGGCAAGCGGGTCAGTGCAGCGGCCGGCTCGTCAGCGCCGCGCCGCGCCCGACGCGACTGACGTGCGCGCGGCCGGGCACGTTCGCGAACGTGTACGCCTCGTCCATGATCTCGGCGAACGCGCGGGCGCGCGACTCGTCGGCGGCGAGCGCGAACGTGGTCGGCCCTGCCCCGGAGATGCTGCACGCCAGCGCGCCGGCCTCCACGCACGCCACCTTCGCGTCGATGTACCCGGGGATGAGTCCCGCACGGGCCGGCTCGACGATGTCGTCGACGATCGCCTCACCGAGCAACGCGAGGTCGCCCTTGTGAAGCGCGTGGACCAACAGCGCGAGCCGGGACGCATGCTGCACCGTTGCCGCGAGCGACACGTGCTTGGGCAGGACCGCGCGGGCATCGGCGGTCGCGACCTCGCAGCCGGGGGTGTACAGCGCAAGCCACAGGTCCGGCGGAACCGGCAGCGCGATCGTGCGCAGCGGCTCGATGCTCGTGATCAAGACGATGCCACCCAGCACCGACGGCGCGACGTTGTCCGGGTGGGCCGTCCCGCACGCGACCCCTTCGGCCTCGCGCGCCGCGTCGATCCACGTGCTCGCCGGAAGGCCCAGCTGCAGCGCCGCATCGACGGCGACGGCCGCCGCTACCGCGCTCGCTCCACTGGAGCCGAGTCCGCTGCCCAGCGGCAGCCCCTTCGACAGCTCGAGCTCGACGCCCGCGTCGACGCCCGCGACGCGCAGCAGATGGTTGGCCGCGACCGCGGCCGTGTTCTTGGCCGGGTCCTTCGGCAGCCGCCCGTCGTCGCCTTCGATCGACAGCACCACGGCACCGGGTTCGTCGCGTCGTCGCGCCCGCACGCGATCGCCGAGGCCTTCGATCGCCAGGCCCAGGCAATCGAAGCCGGGCCCGAGATTGGAGACCGTCGCGGGCGCGAACGCCTCGACCCAAGGGTTGGGCGCCGGCATCGGCGGGCCCTCAGCGGTTGAGCGCGTCGTCGACCCAGCCGGCGACGGTGCCACCGAACAGGCGATCGTTGACGAGACGACCGTTGACGTAGACGGTCGGCGTGCCCTGGATGTCGAGCTTGTCGCCTTCGGCCCGGTCGGCTTCGACGTCCGCCTTGACCTTCTTGTCCGCGATGTCCTTCTTGAACTTCGGAAGGTCGAGGCCGATTTCCTTGGCGTACTCGAGCAGATCGGCGTCCGAGAGCGCGGTCTGGTTGGCGAACACCAGGTCGTGCATCTCCCAGAACTTGCCCTGCTGGTGCGCCGCCTCGACGGCGATCGCTGCCGGCTTGGCTCGGTCGTGACCGCCGAGCGGGAAGTGCTTGAACACGAGCTTGGCGCGGCCGCGGAACTGGTCGACGAGCTTGCGCATCACCGGCGCCTCGGCGCGACAGTGCGGGCACTCGAAGTCGGCGAACATCACGATCGTGACGGGCGCCTTGTCGCTGCCGTAGACGGGACGCCCCTTGATGTTGATGTCCTTGGGCTGCAGCGCCTCGACGATCGGATCGATCTCGGCACGGACCGCGCTCGACGGCGCACCGGAGGCGAGCGCGTCGGCGACGAACTGCGCGACGATGAGCGAGTCGCGGCAGTTCGGGTCGTCGCGCAGCGACTTCGCGATGCTGTGTGGCTGGTCACAGGCACTCGGCTCGCGATTGATGATCTGGAAGAAGGTCGTCCGCTGCGTCTCGGTCAGCTTGCTCGTATCGACGCCCTTGGCGTCCATGATCATGTCGCCGGAGTTGCCGCCGTTTTCGAGCTGCGCCCGCGCTTGCTCGCGCTTGGCATCGCCGCCTTCGTCACCGTCTTCGTCGCCCGCGGGCGTCGAGGGGTTCGCGGTCTTCGCGGGTGCGTCGCCTTCGGGTGCCTTCGCGTCGGGAGGGGTGCACGCCGGGCTGCACGCAGCCATCGCCACCAGCCCGCAGGCGAGAACGATGTGAGGTACGCGTCGCAACGGAGCGGCAGGCTAGCGGCCTTTGTGCCCCCCTGCAAGCGCTCCCAGCGCGACTGCGAACGGCCGACCTCGCCGCGCGCCGAGCCGGCACGAACGCCGGCCCGCGCTGCGCCCGCTCGCGTTGACACGCGAGTGCGCCCGGGCCATAAGCCGCATGCCCCGAGTCTATAGGAGGACTGCCGGTGAAGATTCTGGTCACCGCGAAACGTATCCCGGACCCCGATGAGAACCTCAAGATCGCGAACGGCGCGATCGACACTTCTGCATCCAAGTGGGTCCCCAATGCGTTCGACGAGTACGCCGTCGAGACTGCCCTTCGCCTTGCCGAGCACGTCGGCAGCAAGGACCGCCTCGCCGAGATCGTCGTGCTGAGCATTTGCCCCAAGGACAAGAAGCAGCACCTGACCCAGTTCCTGGCGATGGGAGCGGACCGCGGCATCATCGTCGACGCCGACGACACGGCGCTCGACGCCCAGTCGGTCGCAAAGCTCATCGCCGGCGTGTTCAAGAAGGAGTCGTGCGACCTGCTGATCGCCGGCAAGCTGTCGCAGGACGCCGAGGGCAACGAAGTCGCCCAGCGCGTGGCAGGACTTCTGAACCTGCCGCAGGCGACGTTCGGCGCCACCGTGAACTGGAACCGTGACGGCAAGACCCTCGCCGTCGCGCGCGAGGTCGAAGACGGCGTCGAGACCAAGCAGATCCCGCTGCCCAGCGTGCTGTCGGTCGACCTTCGCATCGTGCTGCCGACCTCGGTGGTCAACAACGCGACCGCGGCCGATCACAAGTACCAGGAAGGTCCGCGTCTGGCCTCGCTGCGCGGCATCACGATGGCCAAGCGCAAGAAGGTCGACGTGCTGACCCCGGCCGACCTCGGCGTGAGCGCCGGACTCGGCGTCGCGCTCGCCGGCGTGCAGCCGCCCCCGGCCCGTGCCGCGGGTCAGATCGTGGAGTCGCCCGAACAACTCGTCGAGAAGCTGGCCACGGAGGCGAAGGTTCTATGAGCAAGGTACTCGTCATCGTCGAGACCAGCGCGTCCGACATCAAGCCGCAGAGCCTGCCCGGCATCACCGCCGGCAAGGCGATCGCCGACAAGTCCGGCGGCGAGCTCCACCTGCTCGTCCTCGGTGCCTCGCCCGACGCCGCGGCGGCCGCCGTGGCCGCCAAGGGCTACGGCGCGACCGCGGTGCACACCATCGCCCACGCCGAGCTCGAGCCGATGACGGCCGAAGCCTGGGGCGACGCGATCGCGCATGCGGTCAAGTCGCTCGGCGCGACCGCGTTCGGCGGCACGGCCACCTCGACCCTGCGCGACGTGGTGCCCCGCGTCGCGGCGGTGCTCGACGCGCCGATGGCGGGCGAGATCACCGGCGTCGTCGCCGGCGACACCTTTGCCCGCGAGGTCTCGGCCGGTCGCGCGATCGTGCAGCTCAAGATGAGCGCGGCGCCGTTCGGGTTCACCGCCCGCGCCAGCGACTTCGAGCCGCCCGCCGAGGGCGGTACCCCCTCGGTGTCCGCGATCGCGGCGCCCGAGATCAGCAAGCGCGGCGCCACCGTGCTGTCGCTGGAGAAGACCGAGAGCGCTCGCCCGGCCCTGACCGAAGCCGACGTCGTCGTCAGCGGTGGTCGCGGCATGCAAAAGGGGGAGAACTTCAAGGTTCTCGAAGAGCTCACCGACCTGCTCGGCGGTGCTCTCGGCGCGAGCCGGGCGGCCACCGACGCGGGCATGGTGCCGGCGGACCTGCAGGTCGGTCAGACCGGCAAGGTCGTCGCGCCCAACCTGTACTTCGCGGTCGCGATCTCCGGGGCGATTCAGCACCTGGCCGGTATGAAGGGCTCCAAGACGATCGTCGCGATCAACAAGGACCCCGAGGCGCCGATCTTCCAGGTGGCCGACTACGGTCTGGTCGCCAAGTGGGAAGACACGGTTCCCAAGCTCATCGAGCTGATCAAGGCCCGCAAGTAGGACCGGCCCCACGGGCCCGCGCGCCGAAAAGGCCCCCCGACGGGGGGCCTTTTGCGTTTGTGGCGTCTGGGGTCGGCGCGGAGTCTGGTAGCCTGAGCGCCGAATGCCGGATGGTGGCGCGCAGCGGCGCACGGACTACTTCGTCCGCGCACTGGCCGTCGTCGTCGCGACGACGCTCGTACACCTGGCCCTCGCCCTCGCGTTCGTCGACGCGCTGACGCCGGCGGGCGGATACCGGATTCCCCACGCCGCGCTCCACGTCTCGGTGCTGCTGTCGGGCGTGCTCGGGCTGGCGATCCTGTACGTTCGTTTCCAGCACGAGGGCCCGGCGCGCGTCGCCCCGGGCGTGGCCGCCGTCGTGCGCGTCGCCTCGCCGGCCGCGATCCTGCTGCTGACCCCCACGGTCGTCCCCGGCGACATCCTACGGGGACCCATCGACCATCTCGTCGGCGCGATCGCCCCCGGTCTGTGTGCGACGTGGTCGGCGGCATACATCGTCACGATCGCCGCCAAGCGGGTGCTGCATACGCTGGGCGCGCGCAGCCGGCTGCCTCCTCCCAGCCGCGCGGCGCTGTTCGTCCCCGTGCCGCGACTGGGCGAGTCGTACATCCGCATCATGGGCGGGGCCTCGTTCGCCGCGGCCCTGCTCGTGCTCGGCGCGTGGCTGCCCCGCAGCGTGCTCGCCGGGCAGACGTGGTCGGCGGCGAGCTTCGCCCCCGCGGCGGGTCTGTTCGCCGTCGCCATCCTCGCCGCGCTCGCCGGGTCCAGCCTGGCGCAGAGCCCCGGTGAAGACTTGGCCGTGGTCACCGAGTCGCTGCGCACCGTCACCGAGCACGCCGCCCCCGCCAGTGCCGCCCCGATCGACGTGACGAGCTTCGACGAGGCCGGCGAGCTGATGGCCAACCTCGAGCGTCTGCGCGTGCGGCTGCTCGACGACCTCGAGCTGTACGAGGACGCCCTCGATCGCACGCGGGAGGCGGACGCGATCAAGTCCGACTTTCTGTCCGCGGTCAGCCACGAGCTGCGCACGCCCCTGAACTCGGTCGGCGGCTTCGCGCAGCTGCTGCTGGAAGGTTCGGGGGGCGAGCTGTCGGAGGCGCAGGCCGAGGACGTTCGGCTCATCCGCGCCGGTGGCCACCAGCTGCTCGAGCTCATCAACGACATCCTCGACATCTCGATGATCGAGTCCGGCGAGCTGCGGCTGAGCTTTTCGGAAACGGACGTGGCCGAGGTCATCGCCGACCTCGTCGACATCCACCGGCCGCTGGTGCGCGACGGCAACGTCACCCTGTCGCTCGCGCTGGGTCCCACGCTTCCCCCGGTGATCTGCGATCGACGACGGATCATCCAGATCCTCACCAACCTCGTCTCCAACGCGATCAAGTTCACCGAGGCCGGCAGCATCGTCGTGCGCGCCGCCTGGGACCCGCAGGCCGACAACGTGGTCATCCGCGTCATCGACACCGGAGTCGGCATCGCCCCCGACGAGCTCGAGGCGATCTTCGAGGAGTACCGTCAGGCCGGACCGGTCAAGCGCCGCAAGAAAGGCACGGGGCTCGGCCTTTCGATCGCGCGCACGATCGCCGAGCACCACGGCGGCAGCCTCGACGTGGAGTCCACGCTCGGCGAGGGCTCCACCTTCACGCTCACGTTGCCCCGTGAGCCCCCGCACCGGCCCACCGCGATCGACATGGCGGCGCGCACGGGACGGGCCAAGGCCGCGCGGACGCTCGCGCCGGGGGTCACGTGACCGGCGACGGCAATCCCTCGGGCCGCCCCGCGGCGTTCTCGGTCACGGCGTCGTCGCTGCCGATGGTGACGACGATCGACAATCAGGCCAGCCATCGCCTGCAGGCGGAGATGCGCCTGCTCGGCGTGCTCGGCTGGCTGTGGCTGCTGGGCCTGATCCACGCCGTGTCGTGGATGTGGGCGCTGGGCCTGGGACCGCACCGCACCACGCCGCTGCCCTGGCTGGAGCTCCTCGTCCCGCAGATCCTGGCCCTGTTGGCGACGGGCCTGGCGGTCGTGCGCGATCTGCCGACGCCACGCTGGCCGTCTCCGTCGGCGGGCGCGCAACGATGGTGGCTCCCCGCGCTGGGCTTTTTGACCCTGCCGTTTGCCGCGATCGCTTGGCTCCGAGACCGTCGGATCGGCGAGCGTTCGATCCTGCGGCCCGACGACATCGAGCGCGCGTGGGTGCGGCTGAGCGACCTACCGCGCTCGATGGCGCTGCGATTCATGACATGGGCGGCGATCGCCAACCTCGTCGACGTCGTGCTGATCGGGCTGCACCTGGACTGGCACGCCACCACCGTGGCCGCGGTGGGCCTGTTGTGGCTGTCGATCCTCGGTCCGCTCGCCGCGGCGCTGCACGGCTGGGCCCACGCCATCGTCCGACCGGAGCTGACGGCGTGTCCACGGCCGGACCCTCCCCCGTTCCGCCGCACCGACGAGATGCGACCGCGCCTGTTCGTCAACGCCGTCTCGGCGGGCGCCGGCGCGATCGCGGCCCCCTTGGCCGCGGGGTATCTGTGGGTGGCGAGCCTGGGCGTGGTCGTGCCGCGCGGCGTGTTCATCTGGGGCGGCGTCGCGTTGTTCGTGGCCTGCGCCGTGGCGATCGCCCTCGTCGTGGGCGACCTGCACCGCGACATCACCCGCGCCAGTGCGCAGGTCGCCGTGGTCGCCGACGGGGAGGCCCCCGCTCCCCTCTCGTTGGCGTCGTTTTCGAGCCACGAGATCCGCGAGCTCGTTCAGGCGGTGGACCTACTCGTGCAGCGCATCACCGAGGCCAACGTCACCAAGTACATCGCGATCGAAAAGGCCAAGGAGGCCGACCGCCTCAAGAGCCAGTTCCTCGCGAACATGAGCCACGACCTTCGCTCGCCGCTCAACTCGATCATCGGATTCTCGGAGCTGCTGCTTTCGGGAATCGACGGCGACCTCACCAGCGATCAACGCGACCTCGTCGAGCCGATCCTGCGGGGCGGCCGAGTGCTCCTGCACGAGATCGACGACATCCTCGACACCGCCAAGATCGAAGCGTCGCGGCTGGACCTGCACCCCGAGCCCACCCCGCCGGCGACGCTGGTGACCAGGGCGATCGCCGGCGCCAAGAAGCGCCTGCCCAACGCGCGCTTCGACACCGAGGCCGCCGCGGGATTGCCCCCCGTGTTCGTCGACCCGCACCGCCTCGTACAGGCACTGGAGAACGTCCTGCTGTTCGCGGCCGAGCGCGTCGAGGCGCAGGCGATCGAGATCTCGATCCGGGTGGGCAACGCCGGCGGCCAGCGGGTGGTGATGATCCAGGTGCAGACCCCCGTGCGGCCGGCGACCGCCGAGCAGCTCAACCAGGCGCGGCGGGGCTTCTACCGGATCCCCGGCCACCGCGGCCTGGGACTGGGTTTGCCGCTCGCCGGTGCAATCGCCGAGCTGTCGGGGGGCAGCCTGTCGATCGAAGACCTCGGCGACGGCATGATCTTCGCGATCTCGCTGCCCGCGCCCCACGCCCGGCGCAGCCGCCCGACTCCGATTCCCCGCTCGGTCAACCCGATCGCCTGAGCCATGCAGCTGTCGACCCGCACCGATTGGCCACTGTCACGCAGCCGCTGGTCCAAGGCGATCGACGCCGCGCGTCGAGCGGGCCGCATCGAGGCCGACCTGACGATCAGCAATCCGACGCAGGTGGGGCTGCTGCACCCCGAGTCGGTCTACGCCTCGCTGTCGTCGGCGGCGGCGAAGGTCTACGCCCCCGAGCCGTTCGGGATCCGGCCCGCCCGCGAGGCAGTGGCGACGTACTACGGCGTGAGCGGCCTGACGATCGATCCGACGCGTGTGTGGCTGTGCGCCTCCACCAGCGAAGCGTACGGGCAATTGCTGACCCTGCTGTGCGACCCCGGCGACGCCGTGCTCGTGCCCGCGCCCGGCTACCCGCTGCTCGACGTGCTCGGCTCGCTCGCCTCGGTCGCGCGCCGACCCTACCCCCTCGATCCCGCCGACGGGTGGACGATCGACCTCGGTGCCCTCGCGAGTGCAGCGGCGGCCCCGGGCGTGCGTGCGATCGTGGTGGTCGCACCGGGCAACCCGACGGGGACGTACCTCGACGCCCGACAGTGGGCCGGCCTCGTGCAGCTGTGCACGAGCCAGGGACTGTCGCTCATCGTCGACGAAGTGTTTTCCGACTACCCCCTCGAGGCCCCGTCGGATCGGCTGATGCGGATCCCCGGCGACCCGCCGATGCCCACCTTCCTGCTGTCGGGGCTGTCGAAGGTTTCGGCGCTGCCGCAGATGAAGCTGTCGTGGGTCGTCGCCCTCGGACCCGCCGCCGACGTGGCCGCGGTGCTCCGCCGTGCCGAGCACGTGGCCGACGCGACGCTGTCGGTCGGCGGGCCGGTCCAGCTGGCCCTGCCCACGCTGCTCGGTGCCGCCGAGAGCATGCGCGACAAGGTCATCGCGCGGCTCAACTACAACCTCGTCGGCCTGCGCAACGCGGTCCACGGCGAGCCCGTCACGGTACCGCGCGTCGAGGGCGGCTGGACGGCCCTGATGCGGCTGCCCCAGGTGCTCGACGACGAGGCTTGGTCGCAGCGGCTGCTCGGCGACGGCGTGTTGGTGCAGCCCGGCTATCTGTACGACCTGCCGTCGGACCCGCCCTGGATCGCGCTGTCGTTGCTGACCGAGCGCGAGACGTTCGCGCGAGGCGTCGCCGCGATCCTGGACGCGGTCGCCGACGTCACTTCGTGACGTAGAACGGGTTGGCGTAGATCCAGGGTCGCGCCTGGGTCGCCAGGTCCTCGTACGCGCCGAGCCAGCCCGCGAGGTGGCGCGGCGTGATGCGGACCTCCACGCGATAGGCCCCGGGCAAGCTCGGCGAAAACCGCAGCTGGGGTCCCTGCCCCGAAGCGACCTCGTCGAAGCCGCCTTCGCGCGCCACCAGCACGTGCAGCGTGATGTCCGGCGGCGTCGCCTCCGGATCGAGCCGGGCAACGCGAGGGCGCGCCACCACGATCTCCGGCGCCGCCGACAGCGAGACCTCCGCGCCCATGTCCACGACGTCGGCCCCCGCTTCGATCCAAGTATCGAAGCCCGCGGGATACCCCATGTACTCGAACGCACCGTACAGCCGGCCCGCCCCGAGCGCGTCCTTGACGTGGCGATCGTCCCAGGAGCCGTCGGCCTCGGGCACGACTTTGAGGTGGTTGGAAAACCACTGCATCATTCGGCGGAAGCTGTCGACGCGCTCGCCGTCGGGCAGCGGCTCCGGGAACGTGTTGCGGTGGGCGTCGGTGCCCATCGTCGTGACCCGGCGACCGCCGCGGGCCAGGACCGTGCCCCACGTCTGCAGGTACCGCGGGTCCTCGGAAAACAGCGGCATCACGATGAGGTCGGAGTGCGGCAGCTGCTCGGGCGTGTCGATCATGTTCAGCAGCGTCAGCGCCGGCCCGAGCTGCAGCAGCAGGTTCGCGTGCAGGTTGTACATCTCGAACCCGGTCAGCGGCAGGTCCAGCAGCTCCTCGGGCGTGAAGTCCTCCGTGTGGGCGACGAACGTGTGCGCGCCCTGGGCCGTCAGCTCCGCGATCGAGGCCGCCGAGCGATCACCGTACGTGCTGCCGCGGCCGGGCGCGTGGCCCTCGAGCCCGACCGGCATGAGCTCGGCCTCGCAGCCCGCCATCACCAGCGTGGGCGCGACCGTCTCGTCCTCGCCGACGCAGCCGACCCAGTTGGCCACGGGGCCCCCACGGTCGACGAGCACGTCGCCGCGCGCCGCGTCGTAGTGCAGCACATCCGGGAACTCCGAGTCCGCGAACGACTCTAGGTGGTCGGTGAGGAAGATGAAGTCGTGCTCGACTTTGCACACGTCGCGCCGCCAGTCCGCCACGCACTGCGCGTCGAGGTCGCCGTTGTCGTCGCGCGGCTCGCCATCGCACGCATCGTGCGAGTACGGCGAGTGCGTATGCACGAGGCCGCGCAGATCGACGAAGCCGCGGCCGTCGACTTGCCGGCTCGAGGGGTAGACCACCCCGGGCGCCCAGACCGGCTCGACCGATGCCCCCGTGCTGTCACCGCCGGTGTCGTCGGTCGCCGTGCCGGTGTCGGTGCTGCCGCTGCCGCTGCCCCCGGAGGCCTCGCCCCCGCCGGAGTCCGACGAGGCGTCGCTGGTCGGCACGGGGCTGATCTCGGTCTCGACGCGGCACGCCGTCGCCGCGACGAGCCCCGTCGCCGCCAACACCGTCGCCCGCCCGTGCCGCCACATGTCGCGCCGAGTGTAGTCCAACGTCGGTGCGGTCGGGGCGCCCGGCGACGGCGGGGGAGTCGAGTACCCTTGCGTCCATGCTGTCGCTGCTCTCGGATGCCCTCGAAGCCTACGTGGTGGAGCACTCGCACCCCGAGCCGGCCTTGCTGGCCGAGCTGCGCGACGTCACCGTGCGCGAGCTCGAGGATCCGCAGATGCAGGTGGGCCCGGTCGAGGGGGCGCTGCTGCGGATGCTGGTCCTGCTGACCCGCGCCAAGCGGGTCCTCGAGATCGGGACGTTCTCGGGCTACTCGGGCCTGTCGATCGCCTCGGCGCTGCCCGACGACGGTCAGCTGGTCACGTGCGACGTCGACCCCAAGGCCACCCGGATCGCGCGCGAGTTCTTCGACCGCAGCCCCTACGGCGACAAGATCGAAATCGAGCTGGGCCCCGCCATCGAGACCGTGCACCGCCGCGCCGCGGCCGGCGAGACGTTCGACGTGGTGTTCATCGACGCCGACAAGCAGTCCTACACCGACTACTACGAAGGGGTGCTCCCGATGCTGCCGTCGGGCGGGCTGGTCATCGCCGACAATACGTTGTGGGGAGGGTCGGTCGTCGACCCCCAAAAGGACTCCGACCGCGCGATCGTGCGATTCAATGCCCGCGTCGCCGCCGACGATCGGGTCGACCACGTGCTGCTGTCGGTTCGCGACGGGGTGATGCTCGCACGCAAGCGCTGACCGGCTATCCTTGCAGTCCGTGGGGAACGCTCCGTCCGTCGCGCCGGCCGCCGAGGTCGATGCCGGGTCCGTGCTCGGGCGGATCGTCGATGCCGTCGCCGAGGTGATCGTCGGCAAGCGCGAAGCGGTGGAGCTGGCCGTCGTCACGCTCGTCGCCGGCGGGCACCTGCTGCTCGAGGACATGCCCGGGGTGGGCAAGAGCACCCTCGCCCGCGCCCTCGCGGGATCGGTCGGCGGGACGCTGGCGCGGGTCCAGTTCACCGCCGACCTGCTGCCGGCCGACATCGTGGGCGTCAACGTGTGGCGGCAGTCCAAGGACGAGTTCGAGTTCCGGCCCGGTCCGGTGTTCGCCAACTTCGTGCTCGCCGACGAGCTCAACCGCGCGCCGCCTCGCACCCAGAGCGCACTGCTCGAGGCGATGGGCGAGCGACAAGTCTCGATCGACGGACGCAGCCATCCCCTGCCGGGCCCGTTCATGGTCTTGGCGACGCAGAACCCGCTCGAGCACCACGGCACGTATCCGCTGCCCGAGTCGCAGCGCGACCGGTTCGCGATGCGACTTTCGTTGGGCTACGCCGACGGCGAGGTGGAAGCGCAGCTGCTGCAGCGACCACGCCCGCGCGGACCCGCCGGGCCGGTGGCCTCGCTCGACGAGATCGTGGCGGCGCAGCGGCAGGCCGAGCGCGTGTTCGTGCACCCCGACCTGGCCCGCTACGCGCAGTCGATCGTGGCGACGACACGCAGCCACCCGCGGCTGCGGCTGGGCGTGAGCACCCGCGGTGCCCTGGCGTGGATGGCGGTCGCCCGCGCCCACGCGCTGTTCGAAGGGCGCGCCGAGGTGTCCATCGACGACCTGCAGCGGCTCGGGCCCGCGGCGCTGGCCCACCGCGTCGTCACTGCCGATCCCGACGACGCCGGCGCGGCCGCGAGCGAGCTCATCCGGACGATCGTGGCCGACACCGCGGTCCCGCGCTGAGACATGCCGCCGCGCAAGAAAGTCTCGCGTCTGCGGCGGATGTTGACCGCGCGCGGGCGGAGCCTGGAGATCACGAAGGCCGGCTGGCTGTTCATCGGTCTGACGCTCGCGGTGGGGTTCGCCGCGATCAACTCCGGGGCCAACCTGCTGCACGCGATCTTCGGGGCCCAGATGGCCCTCATCGTCGCCAGCGGCATCCTGTCCGAGCGCGCGGTGGCGCGGGTCCGTGCGCGTCGACGGGTCGCCGGTCCTCTGCACGCGCGCGCGCCCAGTCCGCTCGTCGTCGAGATCGACAACGTGTCCAAGGCCGGCGACGCCCTCGCCGTCAGCGTGGAGGACGACGACCGCGACGACGTCCCGGCCCACTGCACGCCGGTCTTCGCCGTGCGCGTGCCGGCCCGCGGCTCGCTGCAGCTGGCGGGCGCCGTCACGATGCCCCACCGTGGACGTCACCGGCTCCCGCGTGCCGTGGTGGCCACACGGTTTCCTTTCGGGCTGTTCGTCAAGCGTCGCGACCTCGCGCCGCCGAGCACGGTGACGGTGTATCCGGCGATTCGTCAGGTGCGATCGCCCCCGCGGCCGGTCGCGACGATCGGTGACGAGGGCACCGGACGTGGTCGTCGAGCCCGCGCCGGCGAGTTCTTCGGGCTCACCGAGTACCGCGAGGGCGACGACGTGCGCGCGATCCACTGGCCCGCGGTGGCTCGCTTCGGACGACCGGTCGTGCGCGAGCACGAGGCTCGCGGCGCCGGACAGCTGCGTCTGGGACTGGGACCCGGGCGCACCGGTGATCCGGCGTTCGAAGAGGAGGTCGAGCGCGTCGCCTCGCAGGCGCTCGCCGAGCTCGAGGAGGGTGCACGGGTGGCGATCGACTACGGCGGCCGCCCCCTCGTCGACGCGGGCAGTGGACCCGAGCACGGCCGGCGGATCCTCGAGGCGCTCGCCGTGGTGGGGGAGCCGGCCAAGGACGCATGAGACTGGACGCCGCCACGCGGCTGCGACGGCGCCGCGACTACCTCAGCCTCGCCCAGATGGTGCTCGCGGTGCTCGCGGTCGCGCTCGGCGGCGGGGTGGCCCCGGCGAGCCTGGCCTTGTTCGCCCTGCTGACGATCTGGGCGTTTCGGCGACCCCTGCCGGCAGAGCCCACGAAGTCGGCGACACGCTGGTGGACGCTCGGCATCGCCGCGGCCCTGGTGGGCACGCTGGCCCGGTCGCTGCTCGGCTCGGAGCTCATCGACGCCAGTGTGGACTTCCTGCTCCTGCTCGCGGTGCAGCGCTTCTTCAATCGGCAGCGCGCGCGCGAGCACCTGCAGCTGTTGCTGCTCGGTGCCCTGCTCATGGTCGTGGGCGGCGTGGTCAACACCGACCTGGCCTACCCGCCCCTGCTGGCCGCCTACCTGTTCGTCGCGACGTGGGCACTGTTGCTCAACCAGCTGCTCGCCGACGGCGAGCGCCTCGGCGCCGCGATCATGGTCGACGTCGGCCGCGAGGGCATGCGGCGTCACGGCTCGCTCGTGCGCGCGGCGGCCGGCGTGACACTGCTGGCCGCGGCCGGCGCGGCGGTCGTGTTCCTGTTCTTTCCGCGCTGGGGCGTGGGGGCCTTCTTGCGGGGTGCGATGAGCCGTGACACCACCAGCGGCTTCTCCGACGAGGTCTCGCTCGGCGAGTTCGGGCGGATCAAGAACGACCCGACCGTCGTCATGCGGATCACCGTGCACGGCAAGCCGAGCGTCGACACGCGGCCGACCTGGTACCTGCGCGGGACGAGCTTCGATCGCTATGCCGCCGGAAGGTGGGCACACAGCCGCAACGGCGAGGCGAGTCCGCTGCGCCCCGTATGGACGTGGTCGTCGCTTTCGGATGGTGGCACGCCGCTGCTGCAGCGGCGGCGCGGCGGGGGGCGGGGGCAGACGATGCGCGCGCTGTCCCTGCCCGGGGTGGCGGGCAGCGAGGCGGTGATGCTGGCGACGGTGACGCTCGAGGACATCGGCGCGGACGTGCTGTTCGTGGCCAGCGAGCCGATCGCGGTCAAGCTGATGCCACGCGGCCCGATCGAGCGACGCGCGAAGGTCCTGGGCGGGCGCAACCGCGAGTTTCGTGTCAGCAAGCCGCCGGGCCCGGTGCAGTACGAGTTCATCTCGCGGGCGCTCGCCCCCGGACCACAGGCGCTCGCCGCCGTCGGGGATCCGCCGATCGACCCGCTGCGCGAGCCGTTCTCGCGGCCGGCCGAAGGCTTGTCGCCGCGTGTGGGGACGCTCGCCCGCGAGCTGACGGTGGGCGCCCGCACTCGGCTCGACAAGGTCGAGGCGATCATGGCCCACCTGTCGACGTTCCGGTACACGCTCGATCTGTCCGACGTCGAGCCGGATCCCGACGACGACCCGATCGAGACGTTCCTGTTCGACACGCAGGCGGGCCACTGCGAGTACTACGCGACGGCGCTCGCGCTGCTGCTGCGCGAGGTGGGTGTCCCCACGCGCATCGTCAACGGCTACTACGGCGCACACTACAACGACGTGGGGGACTTCTACGCGGTGCGTCAGGCCGACGCCCACTCCTGGGTCGAGGTCGACTTCGGCCCGCTGGGTTGGGTGACGTTCGACCCCACGCCTCCGTCCGGACGCACGGCCGGCGACGACGCGTCTTGGTGGCCGGCCGGCGCCGAGCTGCTCGATGCCATGCGCAACGCCTACCTGCAGTGGGTCATCGACTACGACTTCGGCAAGCAGCTCGAGCTCCTCGAGGGCCTCGGCGTCCGTCGGCAGGGCCAGCTGGTGCGGCCCACCACGCAGACGCTCGCGATCGGAGGCGGCGCGCTGGCGTTGCTCGTCGCGGGCGTATGGGCCTGGCGACGGCGACGGCGAACGACCCTGCACCCCGCGACCCGGCAGCTGCGTCGCGTGCTGCGGAGGCTGTCGCGACGAGGACATGCGCCGACGCCGTCGGAATCGGCCGTCGCGTTCGCCCGACGGCTTCGCGACGAGGGCGTCGCCGGGGCCGACGCGGTCGAAGCATTCGCCCGGGCCTACGAGCGCGCCCGCTTCGGCGGACAGCCGCGGGCCCCCGAAGGCCTCGCCGCGCGGGCCGACGAGGTCATCGCCGCGCTGCGCCGCTGATCGATCTGCTACAACCCGCGACGAGATGACCGAACAACGATCCCTATCTCGCTGGGCCGGTCGGGTCGCGTTGATCACCGGCGCATCCAGCGGCATCGGACGTGCCGTGGCGTTCCGACTCGCCGCCGGTGGCCTCAAGGTCTGTGCGCTGGCGCGTCGGGCCGAGCGACTGCAGGCCCTCGCCGACGAGATCGAGGCCGCCCACCCGGGCGCGCCGGTGCTCACCGTAGCCTGCGACGTGCGCGACGAGGCCCAGATCGACGCCGCGCTCGCCACGGTGCGGCAGCACTGGGGCGGGGTCGACGTGCTCGTCAACAACGCGGGCCTCGGCCGTCACGCGCCGCTGATGTCGGGCGCCACCGAGGACTGGCGCACGATGCTCGAGACCAACGTGCTCGCGCTGTGCATCTTCACGCGCGAGGCGATCGCCGACATGCAGCGTCAGGGCATCGACGGCCACATCGTCCACATCTCGTCGATGGCCGGCCACCGAATTCCGCTGGAGTCCGGTGTCTACTCGGCCACCAAGTTCGCGGTGCGCTCGCTGACCGAGGGCCTGCGCGCCGAGCTGCGCGCTGCCGACTCCAAGATCCGCATCACCGCGATAAGCCCCGGCTTCGTCGAGACCGAGTTCGCGAGCGTCTACCACGGCAGCGACGACGCCACCGAGCGCACCTACGGTCGCTACCCCGTGCTCGCCGCCGACGACATCGCCGACGCGGTCGAGTTCGCGATCGCCTCACCTCCGCGCATGCAGGTCCACGACCTGCTCGTGCGCCCGACCGAACAACCGGACTAGTCCTCCGACCGGGTAATTCTGAGCGGCTAAACACCGCCCCCGTCGCC
>CALBMM010000030.1 GCA_937896535.1 uncultured Pseudomonadota bacterium | reverse complement strand
GACCACCGGCGCCGCGGGGGGCGGCGTGGGCACCGGCCCCATGAGGGCCGGGTCTGTGCTGCTGCGCGGCATCGGGCTCGGATTTTGAGTAACGCGACCCCCACGGCCATTACAGCCGTCGAACGAGGTCTTCGCCAGGACCGGGGTAGGTCCTGCCACTACAGCTGCACGGTTCGCGAGAACCGCTGCTTGGCCCGCGGAAACGGCGGAAAGCTCAGCTTTCGCAGCTCCGCCGCCACGCACCCGCCGAGCTTGGAGCCGGCGTGCGCCCCCGCGGGCTTGGCCCCGACGACCTTGCCGTCACGGCCGCGCACCGTCAGCTGCACCCGCACGCGATCCCCCGCCTTGCCGCCGAAGATCGTGCCACGGCAGGCCATCAGCTTGACCTGCGCCGTCGCGAGCGTCGCGTCGATCTGCGCGCGCGTCAGGCCGGGCGCCACGTCCGAGCCGACGGCGACCGGCGACGCCTCCCCGGCACCATCCGCGGCCTGCGCGGGGTCGTCGGCCTCGCGCTCGTCCGCCGCCGCCCGGCTCGTCGTCGCATCGACGTCACCGGTCGACGCGGCCTCCGTCGAATCCTCGTCGGCGCCGCGCTCGGGGTCGCGGCGAGGTTCGAGGGTCGACGCCTCGGCGGTCCGTGACGCGTCTTCGTCGCGCGGGGAGCGAGCCGCGAGCCACCACGCGACCCCACCGGCGGCCACCGCCGCGACGACGATGCCGGTGATCCATGCGGCGGGCGCAACCGCCGGTCGCGGCGCCGCAACGACGTCCGACGCGACCTCGAGGGGTGCGGTCGTCATCGCCGCCGGTACGTCGCCGAGCGCCGGCGCAGAGACGAGCGGCCACGGGCGCGACGGCACGGGGCCGATCGCGGTGGGGTCCCCGCCATCGACGCCGGCGAGCGCACGCGCGAAGGCGGCCATCGTGGGGTAGCGATCGGCGGGGTCCTTGGCCAACGCCCGGCCGACGACGGCATCGACGAGCGGCGGCAGCTCTGCCGGCGGCAACCACGACGACGGTGGCGCGACGGGATCGTTGGCGTGCTTGAGCGCGATTTCCATCCACTCGTCGCCGTCGAACGGCACCCGGCCGGTCAGCAGCTCGTACGCGATCACGCCGAGGGCGTAGATGTCGATGCGATGATCGACCGCCTTGCCGCGCGCTTGCTCGGGCGCCATGTACTCGATGGTCCCGAAGATCGCCCCCGTGTTGGTCAGCCGCCGGCGCTGCCCGCCGGGCCCCGTCAGCTTGGCGATGCCGAAGTCGAGCACCTTGATGAAATCGGGACTGCCCCCGTGCTCGATGCGAAAGCAGTTCTCGGGCTTGAGGTCGCGATGGATGACCCCCTGCTCGTGGGCCGCCTGCAGCGCGGCACAGACTTGCTCGCAGATCGCCCGCACGCGCGGCCACGGCAACCGCCCCTCGCGATAGACGAGGTCGGAAAGGTCCTCGCCCTGCAGGTACTCCATCACGATGAACACCTCGCCGTCGTCGTCGCGGCCGAAATCGGTGATGTCGACGATGTTGGGGTGTCGAATGCCCGCGGTGGCCCGGGCCTCCCGTAGCAGCCGCTCGGCCGCCCGCGGGACCGCCCGGCCCTCGGTGAGGATCTTGATCGCGACCTGCTTGTCGAGCAGCAGGTGCTTGGCGAGGTAGACCTCGCCCATGCCCCCCTGCCCGAGGCGGCGCAGGAGCCGATAACGCTGCGCCAGGGTCTCGCCGCTGCGATCGGGCACGGCCGGCAATCCCCCGTCCGGGGCGAGCTCGCCGACCGGCGGCTCGGAAGAGGACGACATCGCGGGGCGCCAGGGTAGCAGGCCCCCCGCGCGATC
Organism: uncultured Pseudomonadota bacterium; assembly: GCA_937896535.1. GTDB lineage: Bacteria > Myxococcota_A > Polyangia > Nannocystales > Nannocystaceae > CALBMM01. Next base: position 38,072 of record CALBMM010000030.1, on the reverse strand, counting down.
GTGCTATCAACGCATCCCACCATGAGCCAGGCACAGGGCCCCGTATGCCGTCGCATCCTGCTGATGCGTCACGGCCACTACGAACGGACCGGCGACCTCGGGGACACTGTTTGGCCGCTGAGCACACTCGGGCGTCGGCAAGCGGTGCGATTGGGCAAGCGCCTCGCTCGCGTCGTGGAAGCGAGCGGCGGACGCTTCGAGGGCGTGTTCGCCTCGCCTTGGCCGCGCGCGCGCGAGACCGCGGAAATCGCCGGCCGCGAGATGGACCTGTCCAACATCAAGATCAAGCCGTACCTGCACGAGCTCGTCCCCGTCGTCGACCCGACCGCCAAGCAGTTCGCGATGTTCCCCGTCGGGCTGCCCGCCACGCCCGCCGAAGGTCGCGCCGCCGTGGCCGCCCAGGTCGAGCGCGTTCGAGAGCGCTTCTTTCGCCCGCCACGACGCAACGGGTTGATCCTGCTGTTTTCCCACGGCAACCTCGTGCGCTACCTGGTCACCTGCGCGCTGCAGCTGCCCTTCGAGGCCTGGGCCATGATGGACATCGCCCACGCCTCGATCACCGAGATTCGCGTCTACGGCAACGGGTTCGAGGCGCTGATCAGCTTCAATGAAACCGGCCACCTGCCCCCTTCGATGATCTCCACCGCATGAGACGACGACCGCGACGCCCGACTGCCTTCCGACTCGTGCCCGCCCTGCTCGCGGCGGCGCTGGGATCGTCGGGTTGTACGCCTCCCGTCGCGCCGCCTCCTCCGCCCCAGGCCGAGCCACCGCCTCTGGAGCCCACGCTCGCCGAGGTCGGCGACGAGATCCTCGATGCGTGGTTTCAGGCGCAGCCGGTTACGGCCACGTCGCTGGGCGAGCACCGCTACGACGCGATGTGGCCGGATCTGTCCGCCGCCGGCATCGCGGCCGACCGTCGGCGCATCGACGACTCGCTCGCGCGCCTGGACGCGATGCCGCCCAAGACCCCGGACGAGAAGGTCGACCACGAGATGCTGCGCAACGAGCTGCTGCGCCAGCAGTTCGTGCACGAGGTCGAGCAGCCCTGGACCCGTGATCCGATGTGGTACGCGGGTCTGGTCGGCAGCGGGCTCGAGGACCTGGTCTCGCGAGACTTCGCCCCGCTGACCGAGCGCGCCCAGAACGTGGCGGCGAGGCTGGAGCGACTGCCGGCGTTCGTGGAGATCGCGATCGCGAACCTGCAGCCCGGCGTGACGCTGCGACCGCAGACCGAGGTGGCCGTCGGACAGCTCGACGGCGCGATCGTGCTCGTCGAGCAGGTGATCGGCGAGCGACTGCAAGGTGCCCGGCCCGACGACCTGGCCCGCATCGAGGCGGCCAAGGCCCCCGCCGTGGCGGCGATCGCCGCGCTGCAGACGCACGTGCGCGACGTGTTGCTGCCCGACGCGTCCGACCAGTGGCGACTCGGGGCCGACCACTACGCACGCAAGCTGCAGCTGACGCTGCAGACCGACATCTCCGCGTCACAGCTGCGGCGCACGGCGATCCTCGAGCACGCCCGGGTTCGCACGCAGATGGCCAAGGTGGCCACCGAGCTCGCCGAGCATCTGTTCGGCAGCCGGGGCCTGGCCAAGATCCGACGCAAGGCCCACGGCCACCCGCAGCGCGCGATCGTGCGGGCGGTGCTCGACGAGCTGGCGACCTATCGCGTCACGCCCCCGCGACTGCGCGACCGCATCGCCGACAACCTGCAGCGCCTCGACGCCTTCGTTCGCGATCACGACCTCGTGACGATGGACGACGCCGAGGTGCTCGAGGTCATCTGGACCCCGCCCCACCAGCGAGGGGTCTTCATCGCCGGGCTGGCCGCGCCCGGCCCCCTCGATGCCGGCAAGCCGGGGCTGCCCAGCTTCTATCTGGTGCAGCCGGTCCCCGAGGACTGGGCGCAGGACGTGCAGGACTCGTTCTTGCGCGAGTACAACAACTTCATGATCGAGGTGCTGTCGATCCACGAGGCAATCCCCGGTCACTTCGTGCAGCTGTACTACGGCAAGCGCGAGCCCTCGAAGATCCGCAAGGTGCTCGCCAACGGGGCCTTCGTGGAAGGTTGGGCCGTGTACGCCGAGCGCATGATGGTCGACGCGGGCTACGCCGGGGCGCCGCCGACCGCCGACGAGCCGACGCCGCGCGGGCTGTCCAAGCCGATGCAGGCGCTGCTGGCCGACGACGAGCTGCGGGCCAAGGCCATCCGCCTGCACGCGCTCAAGTTCTACTTGCGCACGATCACCAACGCGATCCTCGACCAGGCCGTCCACGCCGAGCAGATGGACGAGCTCTCCGCGCTCGAGCTGATGGTCGAGCGATCGTTTCAGCAAGAGGGTGAAGCCCGCGGCAAGTGGGTGCGCGCGCAGGTGACCTCGACCCAGCTGTCGACCTACTTCGTGGGTGCGCAGGCGTGGATCAACCTGCGCCAGACCGCCGAGCAGCGGGCCCAGGACGCGGGTGCAGCGTTCGACGACAAGGCGTTCCACGACGCCGCCCTCTCGCACGGCGCCCCGGCGATGTCGCGCTTGCCGGACCTCTTGTGGCCGGCCGAGCCCGCCGCACAGGCCCCGGCCGGCGGCGAGACGCCACCGGAGACGACCCTGGGTGGCGGGCCGGTCGAGGCCACCGAGCCCGATCCCGATCCGGAGCCGACGGTCGTCGAGGACGGCCCCGACGACGAGCCGTTGCCCGGCGAAGCGGGCTGAGCCCGGCGCGCGGCGGCGCGTTCAGGCCTTCAGGGCGGCGTGCAGCTGGCCGGCGAGGTCGCCCATCAGCGCCTCGTCCTTGGTGTCCAGCGGCGGCGCGCTGTCGTACTGCTCCCAGAACAACGACGCCTTGACGTCGTCGTCGACCTTCAACGCGCGGCGCAATTTCTTGTTGTCCGGGACGAAGCCTCGTCCGGCGAGGTTGATCACGCAGTTGGCGATCGTGCCGTTGAGGCCGCAGATCAGCACGACGGCGCTCTTGGACGTCAGGCCGCCGCGCGCCAGCCCGAGCGCGTCCTCGAGGCCGTCGATGTTGTCGGGACCCACGAGCGCCTCGGCCCGTCCGCAAAAGCCGTCCCATCCCTGCGCCTGCTGCGGCCGGCTGACCGTGGGCACGTACTTGAGGCCGTGCTCGACCACGAGCCGCTCGAGCTCTTCCCTGTAGCCCAGCCCCGTGGGGTAGCTGGCGCCGTGCAGGATCGCCAGATCGTCCAAGCGCGCCTTGGGGTCCTTGAGGATCCGGCTGCGTGCGATCGAGATGAACGGCGCCAGCCCGGTGCCGGCCGCGAGCAGGATCTTCAGGCGCGGATCGTCGAGCCCGCACGTGTCCTCGATGGTGAACTTCCCCGTCGCGTGCGGTCGCAGGTACATGCGGTCGCCCACCTTGATCGGCCACATCAGGTGCGTCAGCGGCAGCGTCGACTCCGGATGGGACACGTAGCGGATGTAGAACTCGAGCACGTCGCCCTCTTCGGGGGCGGACACGATCGACATCGGCCGCCGCACCGACACCGGGCGCGGGTCGTCCTCGCCCTCGACGACCTCGCGATTCATGCCGATCGTGACGTACTGGCCGGGGATGAACCAGGTGCCGTCGTCGTTGCGCTTGGCCGCCACCTCGTCGGGCTCGACCCGAAAGCTCGACAGAGTGTCTTCGTGATCGACCCGTTCGGTGACCGTGGCGTTGTATTCTAGCAGCTTGGCCATACGCGCTGCCAAGCATAGACGATCTGCACGACCGTGATCGACGTGTCGGCGCGCCGGCCCGCGGCGCCATCGCGAACCGTCGTCCAACGCCTCGTCGGCCGTACTACGCCGACAGTGCCTGCGTCACGATCGACCCGACGGACTGCGGCAGCGTGGCCACGACCTGCCGCGCCGCCGCGTGTCCGGCCTCGGTCATCTTCTTCCATGTCTTTTGCAGGATGTCGACGACCTTGTCGCGTGGGTGCGCGGCGGCGAAGTCGGCGAGCTCGTGGGCGAGGAACACCAGACACGCCGCATCTTCGAGCGTGCCGACCTCGTCGTCGCGACCGAGGTTCTTCTTTTGCAGCAGCTCGGCGACCCGATCGACGACGTCGGCGTCGTAGCCGAGCTCGGTCAGCACCGCGCTCGCTCGCGCCGCGTGGTGCCGGTACAGGTCGCGGCGCCACTTGAGGTACCCCACCCGATCCATGGGGTAGTCCGTCCGTGGGATCGCCCAGCGCTCCAGATGCTGGCTGGACGCGGCCAGCCGCAACGCCACGGACGCGTCCGGGCGCAGGGTCGTGACCCAATGACGCATCGCCGCGTGGTAGTCGACCGCCTTGCCCTTCGGGTCGGTGGCGTGGATGCGATCGAAGGCATCGATGGCGGGCTGCAGGTTGTCGTTGGTCATGGCGCTGTCCCCAAGACGCGGTCGACGACGTCGACCGGCGGCGGCGTGCTCATCCGGCTGACGACGATCGCCGCCGCCAGCCCTGCTCCCAATCCCCACGCGACCGGCAGCACGCCCAGCACCGGCGCGGACGCGGCCGCCGTCAGCCCGAGCGCGACGTTGCCCACGACGACCGAAGCGATCGCCCCGGCCGCCGTCATCCGTCGCCAGTGAAGCCCGAGCAGCAAGGTGGGGATCAGCGTGACGTATCCGGAGAAGGAAAACGAGGCGATCGAGAAGATCGATGCCGGACGCCACAGGGCGACCACGTAGGTGACCGCCGCCAGCCCCACCACGAACCACCGGCCGAGCCGAACCTGCTGCGCTTCCGAGGGGGCGCGCCGAGTCCGGCGCAGCACGTCGCGGATCAGCATCGAGGACAGGGTCAGAAACTGCGCGTCCACGGTCGACATCACCGCCGCCAGGATCCCGGCCAGCGCCACGCCCTGCCCCACCGCCGGCAGGTGGGCGGCGACCAGGCGCACGAACACCACGTCGGACTCGCGCCCCGACAGCCCTGGCAGCTCGACCGCGCCCCACACCCCGAACAGCACCGCGGGCAGCCACAGCAGCACCAACGCCGGCGGGTACAGCCGGCAGCTGTTCTTGAGCGCGGTGACGTCCTTGGCGGCGAAGATCCGCACGAGCATGTGGGGGAAGGCGATGACCGTCAGCGAGATCGCCAGGCCCCACGACGCCCATGCCCCCGGCGCGAAGATCGGGCGCTCGCCCTTGGTCAGAAGCTGCGGCGCGTGCGTGCGCACCCGGTCCATCGCCGCCGCCACGCCGCCGTAGTCCGAGGCGATCCACACGAACGCGACCACCATCAAGCCCAGGAACACCGCGCCCTGGAACACGTTGGTCCACATCGTGGCGCGCATGCCTCCCAGCGCCGTGTAGGCGAGCGTGATCGCCAGCAACGCGCCGGCGGCCGCGGCGAACGAAACGGCGCCACCGGTCAGCTCGGTGACCGCCAGGCCCACGCCGAGCACCGAGGTGACCATGTACGGCAGCGTGTACAGCACGAACGCGGCGAACAGCACGTAGCCGACGGCCGGGCTCGCGAAGCGCTCGGCGAAGAGCTCGGCCGGCGTGATCGCGCCGACCCGCCGAGCCGCGCGCCAGGCCGGATCGCCGATGAGCCAGAACGTCAGCGGGATCCCCAGCGCCACGATGGCCGCGTTGAGCCCGAACACCCCCACGCCCTGGTGGTACGCCAGCCCCGGAATTCCCATGAGCACGAAGGGCGTCACGTTCGTGCCGAACAGCGCCATGAACAGCACGAGCGTTCGCGCCGTGCGACCGCCCAGGAAGTACTCCTCGCTGCCGCTGCCAGTGCGGCGATAGGCCACCGCGCCGATCGCCAGCACCACGGCGAAGTACACGCCGCACACGATCGCGATCGTCGTCAGCGTGTCCATCCGATCACCCGGGCTCGTCGGGCCAGACGCGGTACGTCATGTAGAGCACGGCCGCCGCCGCCGCGATCATCCACAGCAGGTGGTAGGCCAGGTCCCACGGCATCCCGGCCACGTCCGGCCCGCGCCCGCCCCACGGGTCGACGACGTGCAGCACGGCCAGCGCGACGAGCACCGTGGCCAAGGCCCATCGCCGCCGCGAGAGGTTCACGCGTCGGAGGGTACTGCAGGGTCCGAGGCCGGTGCACGGCGGCGTCGGACCCGTGCACGGACGAACGCGATCAGGCGGTCGGCCTCGTCCGGCCGCAAGAAGCTCACGTAGCACGCCAGCGTCAGCGGGGTGAACCACGCCACGTACATCATCGCCTGGATGCCCAGATGCATCGCGACCCCGAAGCCCAGCATCAGCCAGCGCAAGTCGACGAACCGGCGCGGGCGACCGAGCGCCGTCCGCAGCCAGTGCAGCGCCACGAAGGCCCCGAAGGCGCACTCCCACACGAGGACGATCCAAGTCATCGGTCGCAGCACCCACGGCTGGAGCGTGGCGAGCACCGAGGTCAGATCGAAGTGCCGGTTGTAGGGGTTGGCGAGCGCGTAGTACAGCGCGGTGCCCTCCTCGTGCCACGTCTTGCCGTCCTTGAGCAGACCCGTGGCCGTGTACATCACCGCCAGCTGCAGCTGCACCAGGCCGCGACACCACACCGGGACCGGCCGCGGACCCTTGCGCCGGGCATCGAGGCTCAGGCCGCGCCCGGTCGGCATCAGCATCAACAGCGTGCAGACGACCATGTGCAGCTGGTCGGGCAGCGCGTACAGGATCGGATTGCGGCCCACCATGCTGACCCACAAGAGCCAGCTGACGAACGCGGCGACCGGCGTGGCCAAGCCGACGAGCCAGCACAGGTGGGCGAGCACCCCGATGGCGAAGCACACCTGCACGGCCGCCGGCGAGCTGACCCGAAAAAACAGCGACCAGCGCGAGTGGAAGGCCTCGCGCGCCGCGTCCCCGCCGACCATGCTGGCGTCGGAGAAGTAGTCGGCCACGGCGCCCACGTGGCTGAGCAGGCTCAGCGTGAAGATCGACACCACGAGGATGCGCAGCAGGCCGAGCGCGGTGGGGTCCTCGGTCGCCAGCAGCCGCTTCGTGGCCGCGTCGTACAGCTGCCCGGCGCGGCTCATCCCTGGCGTGGCTCCTCGCCGCGAACGCGGCGGTCCGCCTCGATCATCTCCTCGACCTGAGGCGATCGGCAGTACTCGAGGGTGACGAAGCGACGGTTGGGCCGGCTCAGACCGGGTGCCCCGGCGCGGACCTTGTCCGGCGACGTGAAGGCACGCCGCACCTGGTACATCATGATCTTCTTGGGGACCTCGCCGCCGCGGGACTCGCGAACGCAGACGCCGCGCAGGTACCACTTGCGGTGATCGTTGGCCTGCTTGGGCTTGAAGTTGGCGTAGTGGCGCCAGATGTCCATGCGGGTCTTGTCCCACGCCCAGTGGGTGTGCCAGCCCGTGCGCTCGTCCTCGGTCTCGGCGAGCTCGCGCTCGCTGCCGTCGTCGTAGACGGCGGTCAGCTGCATGTAGATCTGCGCGCGCTGGGGATCGGGCGCGTACATGCGCCAGTTCTGCACGACCGAGACCTGGCGCAGCCACCCGCTGATCGCGTGGCTGGACTTGCCGAACACCGCTTCGGGCAGAAACGGCCCCACGACCACCAGCGACACCGCCAAGGCGTACAGAAGGTGCAGCGCCGCCTTGGCTCGGTTCACGGCACGGTTCTCCGGCGCCGTCGCCACGCCCCGGCGACGGCGAGCGCGACCATCCACCACGCGCCGTCACGGCCCGGCGCGGATCCGGAGCGGCAGTCGCAGCCGGAGATCACGGGGCCGGGCGCGACGTCCTGGTCGCCCACGCCCGGTGGTGGCGCACCGGAGCTCGTGCCGTCGTCGGTCTCCTCCTCGTCGGCGAGCTCGGTGGAGCTGAGCACCCGAAAATCCGAGACGCTGGCGTTTTCGGTGGCCGCGTTGACGACGGTCACGTACAGCACCTGCCCCGCGGCAAAGCCCCCGAGGTTGATCTCCCACTCCCGCTCGCTCAGCTGCAGCGGGGAGAGCTCCCGGTCCCAGTCGCCGCCGACGAGCACGAGCTCGGCGACCTCGTCGGGCAACGGCTCGCCCTCGGGCGGCTCGACCTCCGGCGGGACGTCGACCGCGGCCAGATCGTAGGTGTACTCGATCGGATCGCCACCGATCTTGATCAGCACGCGGGGATCGATCGGATCGTCGGCATCCGAGGCCCGGTAGCCCATGCGCACGAGGATGTCGTCGCCGCCGTCGGGCACGACGTACCGCAGCTGCATCGGGCTGGGCCAAAACGGCGCGACGCCCTCCGTGACGCGCAGCAGCGAAAAGCCCCGACCGGCGCGCACGCCCTCGAGGTCTTCGATCACGCGCGGGCAGTCGAGCAGGCCGCGGGCGTCGAGGCTGCGCACCAGCACGTCCACCGTGTGGGGCGTCAGCGTGCCCTCGTCCATCAGCGTGCGAGCGACGTCGACCATGATCTGCGCGGTGCCGTCGAGCGTCTCGTCCGAGGCGATGCGCGCGAGCGTCTCGATGACGAGCCGATCCACGCCACGTGGGTTGTCGGCCTGCCGCCGCGTCGCCCACAGCGCCGCCGTCATCGGCTCGCTGTCGTTGTGCTCCTGGTTGGCGATGTTGTCCGGGCACACGCGTTGATTTTCGGCGCTGCGGATGTAGGGCCTCGAGTTCGCGGCCCAGAACCGGCCCACGTACTCGGCCAGCTCCGGATCGCCGGTCAGCGAAAACGACAGGTAGTCGGCGAAGAACTCGTTGAGCGCGCGCGCGTCGAGCACGAAACCGTCGGGGCGCTTGGCGCGGTTGCCGAGGCCTTCGACGGTCACGTGCGCGACGATGCCGTGCCCCATCTCGTGGTAGACGACGTCGCCGTCGTAGCCGAAGTCGACCTCCGAGCCCTGACCGAACAGCATCGTCGGCCCTGCGGCCGGGTCGCACTCGCCGGTGTAGTACGCGTTGTTGAGCGGCTCGAACGGCAACGTGTCCGAGTACGCCAGGTCGCGAAAGTTGGCGACGAGGGTCGCGGGCACGCAGGGAAAGCCCACCACGCCCAGCGATGCCGCGTGCTCGAGAAACTTCTCGGCGTGGGCGTACATCGAAAGCTCGGCGTATGCGTCCGACGCCTGCACGTTGTCGGCGAACTGCACGATGTCGGGCAGCGGGGCGAAGAAGTCCCCGTTTTCGTCCGACAGCAGCGTCGCCTCGGCGTAGCACTCGCCTTCCTCCCACCACGCGGCCGGCTCACCGTGCGGCTCGGCCACGCAATTGAGCGATTGCAGACTCGCGCCCGCGAGCGGAAAGCCCGGACCGTCGACGCTCAGCCCGCCCAGCTCGATCTCGATCGGCTCGGGCGTCTTGGACGGGTTCTCGGCGAACACCCGCGCGCGCGAGGCGTACACGTGCTGCGTCTCTTGGAGCAGCCGCCCCGTCGCCGCCGACATCCACACGGTTCGCCGGTCCGGCGCGGGATCCCGTGTCATGGGCAGATCGACCTCCCACGCGAGCACGGGCTGGTCGAGCACCATCAGGTAGACCAGCCGCGGGGCCGCCGCGCCCGTGGCCGGCAGCGCCGGCAGGCTCGGCAGATCGAGCGCATCGGCGATCCGCGTGGGTAGGGAGGCGGCCGTCACGACCGCCTGCGAGGGGCGCAGCTGCGGCGCGCGTTGCGGTCGGTGCGCCGCCACGACCCGGCTCTGCTCGCCACGCTCGCGCGTCGTCTCGAACGCGCCGCGCACGGGCAGACCGTGCAGCTCGAAGGTGCACTGCCGCAGCACGGCCTCGACGCCGAGGCTGGCCGCCGCGGCCACGCGCGTGTTCGAGACGCGCAGATCGGCGCTCGGACCCGGGGCCGCGACCGCCGACGGCGCCGCCGTCAGCCACACGCCCAGCGCGAGCAGGGGGCCCGCCCCACGCCGCGCGCCGCGTGCCGATCGGCAATGCACGTCACGGAGTATACGCGGACGATCCTCGCCGGGGCGCGCGCCGCCCAAACCATCCCTTTGTCGTCGACGCGGCGCCAATTGTGCCGCCCCGGATGGTACCGTCCGATCGTAGGTAGGTATGGATCGAAAGTGGACGCGCGCAGCCATGGGACTGCTCGCCCTGGCCCTGACGGCCGGGTGTGCAGACGACCCTTTCGACTTCGACAGCCCCCGAAGCTGCGACCCCACCGACGAAAACGAGTGGGTGTACGGCGTGATGTCGGAGGTCTACCTGTTCGCCGACGAGCTGCAGGCGATCGACCCCGCGGACTATCCGAGCCCGGCGGAGATGGTGCGGGCGGTGCGGGTCGAGCCCGACCGGTGGAGCCGGGTCTCGGACAAGTCGACCACGGAGGCGCTGTTTCAGGAGGGCGCGTACATCGGCCTGGGCTACTCCACGCGGCGAGACGCCGCGGGTGACCTCGTCGTCTCGTTCGTGACCGAGGACTCGCCCGCCGGGCAAGCCGGGCTTCGCCGCGGCGATCGCATCGCGGCGATCGGCGGCCTGCAGATCGCCCAGATCGAAGCGGAGGATCGCTGGTCGGAGGTGCTCGGCGAGGACGTGCCCGGCGTGCGGGTCGAGCTGACCGTCGACGACGGCGTCGGCGAGTCCACCGTGATGCTCGAAAAGGAGTGGATCGGGATCGCCACGGTGCCGATCCACGAGATCTTGACCGTGGCCGACCGGCCCGTCGGCTACGTGATGTTCTCGTCGTTTCTCGAGCCCGCCCACGACGAGCTCGACGCGGCCTTCGAGCGCATCGCGGCCTCGGGCGCGTCGGAGGTCATCGTCGACCTGCGCTACAACGGCGGCGGCCTGCTGTCGGTGGCCCAGCACCTCATCGGCCTGCTCGTCGGCGACGTGGCCGACGGCAAGACGGCCTACCGCGTCGAGTACAACGACAAGTTCTCCGACGAGGACGCCGACCGCAAGCTGGCCCACCACGCCGGCTCGATCCCGAACGTCGATCACGTCGTGTTCATCACCACCGGCAGCACGCTGTCGGCGAGCGAGCTCGTCATCAACGCGGTGCGCCCCTACGTGCAGGTCTCGGTGATCGGTGGCACGACGGGCGGCAAGCCGGTCGGCTCTCGCCACTTCGAGTTCTGCGACAAGGTGCTGGCCCCGATCACGTTCCAGGTCGTCAACAGCGAGGGCTTCGGCGACTACTTCACCGGCCTGCCCGCCGACTGCACCGTGGCCGACGACCTCATGACGCCGCTGGGCGATCCGCAGGAGTCGTCGCTGGCGGCCGCGCTGACCCGCCTCGAGACCGGCGCGTGCCCCGAGGCCCCCGCCGCCGATGGCGTCGAAGCGGCCGTGGGCTTTTCTCCCGGCCTGGCCGCGCGGCCCACCGCCGCCCCGCTGCAGGTCCTGCCGCCGCGCCCCGGCGCCCCCGACGAGCTGCGCGGGGTCTGGTAGCGCCGCGTCGGCTCACCGACGCGACGCGGAACCGCGACGAGTCCTCCGACCGGGTAATTCTGAGCGGCTAAACACCGCCCCCGTCGCCCCCACCGTTGTTGCGAGACCTCGCAGTATCCCGATACAGCTTCGGCCTCGCGCCGCGGTGGAGGGCGACGCTGACGGCGTTTATCCACTCAGAATTACCCGGTCGGAGGACTAGTTCGGGATCTTCTCGTCCCAGGCCCAGAAGCAAGCGTTGCTGTCGACGCAGATGTTCTGCTGCACCGGCTGCGCGCACTGACCACTGCGACACTGCTGGGCGTTGCCGCAGGTCTCGGCGTTGAACTTCTTGGGCGCGCAGGCGTTGCCCTGACAGTACGCGCCGTCCTCGCAAACCACCGACTGCGACTCGCATCGGTCGAACATCAGCGCCGGCGACTGGCACGTCGGCAGCTCGAACGGGTTGTCGGGGTTGGTCGGCTGGCAGTTGAGCGAGCCGCACTGGTACGGCGTCGTGTCGTCGCACGTCGTGCCTTCGGCGAACGTCGCGACACAGGTCGGCGCCTTCCCGGTATCGTCGCACCAGCCCTCCCCGGGCCGGCAGCCGATGCCGCAGTCGCCCCCGAGCATGGTCGGCGGCTCGCACGAGGCCCCGCTGCAGATCTCGCCGGTCGCATTGCACAGGTCGTCGAACCCATCGCAATCGAGCCCGGCGTCCTCGCTGGTCACGGGCGGGATGCACGTATCGCCGTTGCAGCAGTCGGTATCCGCGCACGCACCACAGGCCGTGAGCCCGCCGCACGTCCGAAAGTCGCACTCGGTCGCGAACAGCTGGTCGTTGCACACGTCGGCCGGGTTGGACGAAAACGTGTTGGCGTTGAACTGACACACGGCCGTCTCGTCGACGATGAGTCGGTTCTGCGAGCCCAGCGAGACCTCCACGTTGGGCTGGCCGTCGGTGGTCGAGGAGCAGTAGGCCAGCAAGTAGGCGCGGTCGGGGTACTGGTCGACGCGGTTGGCCACCTCGCTGAACGCCACGCCCCAGTCCTCGGGCGTGGGCGCGAGGAACGAGCCGTCGCGACCGATCGCCTCGAGATCGGCGTCGTCGACCGCGCTGCTGATCCCGATCGAGATGACCTGGTTGAGCGTGTTGTTGATGAGCGTGCTGTTGAGCGTGTTCCCCGAGGAGTCCTGGCCGTCCGTGATGACCACCACGGTGCCGGTGGTCAGCACGCCGCCCCAGGACACCGCGTCGCGGAGCTCTCGGATGCGCTGGGTGCGATTGATGCCGAGCTCGACCGCGCTGTGCAGCGCCGTGCCGTCGCCGCTGACGAGGCTGACGACGGAGTTCGGGTCGAGCTCGACCTGCTCGAGCGCCGCGTCGACCGCCGCGAAGTCGCGGGTGAACGGCACGTACTCCTCGACGAAGCGACCGAAGACGTAGACCGACAAGTACACGTCGGGGTCACCTGCCGCCGGCTGCAGCGCGGTCACCAGGGTGCGCATCTCGGCCACGAGCGCGGGCAGGTCCTTGGACTGCGTGACCGAGTCGGACACGTCGATCACCAACGTCACGTACGACTCGACCGAGGTCGGGATGATCGTCGAGAACGACTCGACGTTGTCGGTGATGTCGTTGCCGTTTTCGAGGACGACGAACTGCAGACCGAGCTCGGCGATCTTGTCGGGCGTCACGGCCGTGCCGGCGCAAAAGTCGACCCCGAAGAACAGCGACACGGCCGGCGGTCCGTTGAAGATCTGGCGACAACGATCCTCGAGGAAGCGGACGCGCACGCAGGTCTCGTCGACCACGCACGAGCTCGGGTCGTCCTCGGAGATCACGTAGCCTTCGTCACACGCACAAAACGCATTGCCGTCGTTGCCGACCTGACAGGTCCCGAAGCCGCTGCACTGCAGCTCCTCGCAGGTGACCACCGGTCCGCCCGTCGACGTGGAGTCGGCGCCGGTGGTGACCATCCCGCTCGAGGAACCGTCGGTATCACCGGTCGAGCCGCCCGTTCCCGTCGCCATCGGCCCCACGGTCGTGGTGCCCGGTGGCACGTCCAGGGGCGGACTGTTGGTGTCGGGATCGCCCGGGCACGCGGTCAACAGCAGCGCGGCCAAGAGCGAAGGGGGCGCAAATCGCGACAAATCATGCATGTTGGGGAGCTTTGCGATAAAGGAGATCCAGGCGCGGACGCCGGGAATGACCGCGGACATCCGCCCGTCGAGGATACCGTCTTTGCCCATGTCAGGAGAAACAACCACCGCGTCGCGGGGTGCCAGACGCGATGTGGGGGGCAGTACGACGCTACGTCGTTGGCGAACGAGCCTGCTCGGGTTGGCGCTGCTCGCCGCCGCGCCGACCCAGTGGGCCGTGCCCGTCGCGGCCGCGCAGCCGAGCGCGGCGACGACGACACAGGCCCCTACCCCGCCGCAAACCCTGTCTTCGCTGCTGGACGCGGCGCTCGCCGACCCCGTGCTCGCGGACGCCAACGTCGGCGTGTCGGTGATCGACCTCGAGTCCGGTGAGGTGCTGTACAGGCGTGGAGACACCACGGCGCTCAACCCGGCCAGCAACGTCAAGCTCGTCACCACGGCCGCCGCGCTGGGAATCCTGGGCCCCGAGCACCGCTACGCGACGTCGGTGATGCGTGAGGACGGTGCCCTGGTCGGCGACACCGTCCGCGGCGACGTGTGGCTCGTCGGCTCGGGCGACCCCGATCTGGTGACCGCCGATCTGTACGAGCTCGCGACGACCCTGCGCGCGCAAGGCATCAAGAGGATCACCGGCAGCATCGTGGTCGATGCCTCGGCGTTCGACGCCGATGGGCTGCCGCCGGGCTTCGACCAAAAGGACGAGCTGGCCAGCTACCGCGCGCCCAGCGGTGCAGTCGCGGTCAACTTCAACACGTTCGTGGTGCAGCTGCGGCCGGCCGAGACGGAGGGGGCCCCGCCGCTGGCCTCGTTCGACCCGCCGGTCGCCGGGCTGACGCTGGACAACCGTGCCACCACCGTGTCCGGTCACCGCCGCAGCGTCTGGGCCAGCGTCGAGCCGGGCGATCCGCTCGAGGTCACCGTGCAGGGCCAGCTGGGGATCGACGCCAGCGGCGCCTCGATGCGCTACCCGATCACCGACCCGTCGCGGCACGCCGGCAACGTGTTCGCCCACGTGCTCAAGTCGGTCGGGATCAAGGTGGGCAAAAAGCCCATCAAGCTCGGCAAGGCCCCCGCGGATGCGCGAGAGCTCGCGGTGCACCACTCCGACGCGCTGTCGGTGCTCATCCGGGCGGTCAACAAGTACTCCAACAACTTCATGGCCGAGCAGATCCTCAAGACGCTCGCGCCCGCGGGCACCCCGGCCACGTACGAGGCCGCGCTGGCTCGCGTGCGCAGCCACGTGGCCGGACTCGGCGTGCCCAAGAAGGGGATGCGCTACGGCAACGGATCGGGTCTGTACGACAACAACCGGATCTCGGCGGGACAGCTGACCAAGCTCCTGGCCGCCGTGCACGACGACGTGCGGATCCGGCCCGACTTCCTCGCGTCGCTTTCGGTCATGGGACGCGACGGCACGACGCGCAGCCGCAACCGCGAGGGCACCGCCGCGGACTGGGTGCGGGTCAAGACCGGCACCCTCGACGGGGTCTCGGCGCTGTCGGGCTACGCCGGCGCGCGACGCCGCGATCCGATCGCGTTTTCGATCCTGTTCAACGACATTCCGAAGGGCAACACCGCGCAGGCACGCGCGGTGCAGGACCGCATCGTCGAGCTGCTGGCGCGCCACGCCGCCGGCGAGCCGCTGGTGACCGAAGAGGAACGCGCCGCGATGCTCCCGGCCCCGACGGGTCAGTAGCGCTCTTTGGCGAGGTAGACGAGCGTCTCTTTGAGCGTCTCGCGGGTGTGGCGGTCACGCCGCGATTCGCCGTCGTGCTCGCCGAGCAGGACCTCGAGCGCGTGTCGGGCCTGGCGCTCCTCGGCCGGCGACAGCGTGGGGCTGTCGGCGAGCTTTTCGTCGCCTTCGGCGAGCAGCGTCAGCATCTTTTGGATGCTCTTGGTGACCGTCTCTTTTTGCTTGAGGTAGTAGCTCTCGCGCATCAGCGCGAAGTAGTCCGGAAAGATCTGCTCGTACGCCGGGTCCTCGTTGGGATGCGACAGCGCCCAGGCGCCGATCCGGCTCAGCACATCGGCGCGGTGCTTCTTGCGATCGACCGCGCCGTCCACGTCCGGGACCATCGTGTTCTCGAGGTCGGACATGAACTTCTCGTCGGGGTCGGTGGCCTCGCCCTTGACCTTGTCGAAGAGCCGCTCGCCCTTGAGCACGTGCGAGACGTGCACCACGTACTTGCGAAACAGCTCCATGTAGCGCTCTTCGTCGACGAGCCCGAGCGCCTCGCGGACCTCCCAGTCCGAAAGCTCCAGCCAGCGATCCCAGCATGCGTCGGTGATCGAATCGTCGCCGTCGAGCAGGTGGAACGTGGCGTCGGCCTCCAGCGACATCCAGCGATAGTTCGCCGCGTCCTGCAGGTAGTAGCGCAGCTCCTCGAACACCGCCGGCACGGTCACGCACGACGCTCCGGGCCGGCTCGCCGCAGCCAAGAGCACCGCCTTGAGGTCGCGGACCGACGCGCCGAAGCTGCCCTCGTAGTCGCCGAGCACGTGCTCGCCCTCGGCCTTGACGATCGCGTGCGAGAACTTCTCCTGGTACATGTCCGGGACCGCCGCGAGCAGCTCGCGGGCCTGCTCGCTCGACAGCCCGCGAGGGACGCGACCGTAGGCGTACAGATCCGCCTTCGCGAGCGGGGTCAGCTTTTCGAGCACGCCCGACAGCTTGCGGTCGTACTGCTTGGGGTCGGGCCGACGCAGGCGCGTCATCACGCCCCACAGCGCGAGGATCTTCGTCACGTGCGGGGCGACGTGGACCCCCCGCAGGATGTCGCCGACCTGCTCCTGGTAGATCTTTCGCTCCACGCGGTAGTCGAGCAAGAACGGCACGCGGATCAGCTCGAGCCGCGCCCGAAAGCTCTGGTACTCGACCGAGCTGCCGATGCGAAAGCGCAGCAGGTCCAGGTCGTTGGCGCTGGCCGTGAACACGCTGTCGAGCGACAGCACGAGATGATCGAGCGCCACGACCCCGGTCTCGGTGGCCGTCAGCAGGTACTTGTAGTGCTCGTAGGGCCGCTTGAGCAGGTCGGCGAAGTTGACGACACCGCGGTTGGCATCGACCAGATCGCCCTGCACCGCGTACAGGGCCTGCCCACCCACCGCCGCCGGCAGGTGGGAGAACGCCGAGTCGCCGGTGACGGGGAACGAGCGCGCGTCGACGGTCTGCTTGGGCTCGACCGTGACCAGCCCGGCCCGGTACTGCCGCGACAGGAAGAAGCGCTCGACCTGCACGTGCTGCAGCACGCGCCGCAGGTTGCCCTGGTAGCTCGTCAGCAGCGCGTCGAAGATCTTGCGGTTTCGGTGCGACAGCTCGCCGTACAGGATCGCGTCCGAGATCACGAAGTCTTCGTGCTCGCCGCAGATGTCGGCGAGCAGCTTGCGGCGGGCGGCGAGCGGGACGAGGTAGATCGGATGGTCCTTGTGCTCGTCGACGACGCGCGCCTCGATGTCGTCGCCGGCCAGGCGCGCGAACGTCTCGCCGCCCAGCGCGTCGCGCAGCGCGTCCGAGGCCGCGAACCCGATCCCGCCCGATTGCTTGCGCCGGGTGGGAAACACCCACGCGAAGCGGTACATCGCGCCCCGCTCGGTGCGCGAGTACACCTCGAGCGCGCGCTGCAGCGACTCGAGCATCGTGGACTTGGCGCTGCCGTTGGGGCCGTGCAGCAGTAGCAGCTTGTTGACCCGGCCCAGGCGCCCGAAGCCTTCGATCGCCTCGTACAGCTCGTTTTGCGCCTCCTCCTGGCCGACGAGGCGGTGCCAGCCGTCGAACTCGCAGTCGAAGAGGCGATGGCGCTGGACCTGACCGCTGGGCGTGCGCACGGCCCGGGTGCCGAAGTGGTCGAGCGCGTCACGCAGGTACTGGGCGCTGGAGCGGGCGTGGATGGTCGGCTCGTGGCACAGCTGGTCGAACCACTCGTCGAAGCTGAGCACGCGGCCGGTGGAGCGGAACTCGTCCTCGACGGCGCCGGCCAGCGCGTCGATCCGATTCTTGGCGTCGGAGGTTTCGGGCTCGGTCATGGCGGGCGGCGCAGGGGCCCAAACCGTACCGCGGGCCAGCGGGGAGCGCGACCCCACCGGCAGCGCCCCCGCGCTGCCGCCGTGCCCGTGCCCGTGCCCGTGCCCGTGCCCGTGCCCGACCGTACGAGGTTGTGCGCTACTTGACCGCGACCTTGAACTCGAGGTCCTCGGTCACCGGCGCGCACGCTTCGTCCTGGCACACGGCGAACTTGAACTTGCCGGTGAAGGTCTGCTCGCCGGCGGCGGCCGGCGTGAAGTCGACCGCGAACTCGCAGTGCTCGTCGTCGAGCTTGACCGCATCGGCCTTCTTCTGGCTCGCGTTGGCCACCGTCACGCCCTCGGGCGCATCGACCTTGAGCGAGGTCGGGAAGTCGAGGTTCATGTGCCAGGGCTTTTTGGGCACGACCTTGACCGTCACCTTGCCCGCCTCGCCGGCCTTGGCCTCGGCCGGGGGCTCGATGAGCAGGTCGTAGCGCTCGTCGCCGCCGGCCTTGGGTCCCTCGACGACCTTGACCTTCTCGCCGTCGGCGCTGGCGGCCGCGTCCTTGTGCTCGTCGACCACCCCGGCCACGCCACCGCCGGCCTTGTCGCCCGCGGGCTTTTCGGCCGAGTCCGCCGCCGCCGACTTGCTCCCGTCCGGCGAAGCCGCCGCGGGCTTGGATTCGCCGCTGCATCCGCCCAGGAGCAGGGCCAGCGCGATTGCGGTGGGCGTCGAAAACAGCAGGGCGTGCTTGGCGTGGCGCATGATGACGGCTGATTCCTCGAACGGGGACGGTAGGACCGGGGTTACAGCCTGTCAAACCGCAGGTCGACGCCACGGGTGACATGGCCGCGCAGCACGTCCGTGGACAGCGCCGTGGGCGCGAGCTCCTCGTCGCGGTCGGCGGGGGGCGTGGCTTCGACCTCGAGGTCGCCCTCGGCCACGCCGCCGATCTTCCAGCGTCCGTCGGCCCCCGTGCGGGCGCGGCCAACTTCGTTGCCGTCGAGGTCGCGGACGATCACCGTGGCCCCGGCGACCGGATCGCCCCGGTAGTCGGTGACGAGGCCGGCCAGTCCCCCACCCTCGCGGATCGACAGCCGCAGCTCGGCGTCGCCCGCGTCCGGTCGCGGGACCCGCGCGGACGCCTGCCCGAAGCCGTCGGCCTCCGCGACGACGGTGACGACGTCGTCGGTGAGCCGGCTGATCGTCGCACGGCCGTCGGCATCGGTGCGCGCCCGGGCGTCGCCGGCGGTGATCCGTGCGCCCGCCACCGGGTCCTTGGTGCCTTCGATCCGCACCTCGATGTCGATCGACCAGCCGCGCGCCAGCCGAATGTCGACGCGGTCGCGCGCCCGCGTGACGTCGACCGTCTGCGTGTGCGGGGCGTGATCGGGATGATCGACCTCGATCTCGGCGCGCCCGGGGGCGATGTGCTCGAACAGGTACACGCCCTTGTCGTCGGTCCAGCGGACCTCGGTGGCCGACAAGCCGTCGAGCATGTGCAGCGTGACCCGAGCGTCGGCGAGCACCTCCCCGTTTTCCCCCTCGACGCGGCCGGTCAGCTCGGCGTCGGCCGGGCGCAGCACGAGCTCGACGTCGACGGGTCGGTTGCGCACGAGCACGGTCTCGGTCGCGGGAGCCAGCCCGGCCGCGCGCGCGACGATCCGAACGCGGCCCTGGCGAGGGCCGGCATCGAACTCGCCCTTGCGATCGGTGAAGAACGTGTCGTCGTCGACGCGCACGCGGGCGCCGTCGATCGGCCGACCGTTGCCGTCGCGCACCCGTCCGGTCAATCGCTCGCCGCGGCGCAGCACGAGCAGCACGCCTTCGACGTCGGTGCCGGCCTTGACCTGCACCTGCTGCTCGCTGCCGTGGGCGAAGTCCGGATGCGAGGCCGACAGCCGGTAGCGCCCCGGCGGCAGCATCTGCACGACGAAGTAGCCGTCCTGATCGCTGCGCGGCGCGGCGATCGAGCCGTCCTCGTCCTCCTCGTCGGCGCGCGGAATGGGCGGGACGGGCCCCGTGGTCACGCCGAGGCTGCCGGTGCCGGCCGCGGCGACGGCGAACACCTTGGCCCGCGCCTCGCTCTCGCCGACCGTGTGCAGTTCCTCGGCCTCCACGTCGATTCTCGCGAGCGCCACGCCGTGCCCGTCCTCGTCGACGACGCGACCTCGGATCGCGCGCGGCATCGACAGCCGCAGCGTCACCGCTTCGGGGTCGGCGTCTTCCACCGTGACCGCCACGGGCACCGCCGGCAGATAGCCTTCGGCGTCGGCACGCACGACGTAGGGTCCGGGCACGACGGGTCCGATCGTGGCTTGGCCGTGCTCGTCGGTCGTGGCCAGACGCTGCAAGACGCCGACGGCCGCGTTGCCCAAGGTCACGCGCGCGCCGGGCAGCGGGTACGCGAGCGGGTCCTGCACGGTGACGTGCACGTGGTACGCGGCGATGAGTCCCAGGCTCGCCGACAGATCCGGTGTGACGTTTTCGAGGGGGATCGACGCGAAGGCCGGGCCGTCGCCGTCGGCCGGTGCGATCGCTTCGAGGGCGTAGACGCCGTCGGGGACCTCGTCGAACGCGAAGGTGCCGTCGGCGTCGACGGCCACCTCGCGGGCCGGCCACACGCCGCTGCCCTCGAGGCGCACGCGGGTGCGGGCGAGCACGTCCGCGGGACCGGCCACGCGCCCGCGCATCTGGTGGAGGCGATCGAGCACGAGCAGCACGTCGTCCTGCGGTGCGATCGCTTCGGCCACGGACACCGCGAAGCCCTGTGCGCGCGCGCGCAGGCCGACGGGGCCGGGCGGCAGCGTGTCGAGGACGAAGTGGCCCTCGGCGTCGGTGGTCACGCGCCAGGGCTCGGGCTCGTCGAGGTTTTCGATCGGCATCGCTTCGATCGACGCACCCACGACCGGCGCGCCGTCGCGATCGACGACCTGCCCGGCGACGGTCTCGGCCACGCCGAGCGCGACCGCGGGCAGTCGTCCGCGTCCGCCCCCGGGCACGTCGACCTCGACGACGGCACGCAGGCGACCGGGCACGAGGATCTCGAAGGCGGTGCGACCGGACACGCCGGGATCGAGGGCGAGCGTGAACGAGCCGTCGTCGGCGCAGACGGTCGGCGCGCCGACGCGCTTGCCCTGCTGCCACGCGACGACCTGGCACGTGCCGGGCTCGGGGGCGATGAGCTCGTACTGGGGCGGTGCGTCTTCGGGGGCGGGCTCGGTCGGCGTGTCACCGTCGCCGTCGTCGTCGGCCGCAAAGATGCCGGGATCGACCTCGCCGGGCTCGACGTCGCTTTCGCCCTCGTCGACGGCCTCGGCCTGCCCCGCGTCGCCGGTGTCCTCGTCGTCGGCCCCGGTGCCTTCGTCGTCTGCTCCGGGACCTACGGCGTCGTCGTCCCCGCCGGTGCCGGTGCCCTCGCCGAGCACCCGGACCTGGCCGTTTTCCACGACGACGACGGCGGCGGCCGGCTCGGGCTCGACGGGCTCGGGCTGCACCTCCAGCCACACCTGGCCGGACACGCTCGCGACCGGCAGGTCGGGCTCGACGTCACCGCCGTCGGCGACCACGACGTCGCCGGTGTCGCCCGCGACGGGCTCGTCGTCGCCGGTCCCGCCCCACGAGCGCAGCCCGAGCAACGCGAGCGCGACGACGACGGCGGCCACGAGCCACGCCAACCACCGCCCTGCCGAAGGGCGGCCGGGCGTGGGGTCGGGCGCATCGCTCACCCGTGCAGCCTAGCGCGGACCTTCAGTCGGCGACCGCGATCAGATCGATCTCGACCAGCACGCCCTTGGGCAGCGCCGCGACCTGCACGGTGGCGCGGGCCGGGGGCGCGTCGGAGAAGCGCTCGGCGTAGATCTCGTTGACGGTCGCGAAGTCGCCGAGGTCGGTGAGGAAGATGCCGCAGCGCACCACGTCGCCCCACCCCATCTTGGCCTCGGACAAGACGGCAGCGAGGTTGTCGAGGACGCGACGGGTCTGCACGGCCACGTCGGTGGCCCCGACGATCTGCCCCGAGGCGGGGTCCAGCGAGATTTGCCCGGAGGTGTACAGGGTCCGCCCCCCGGACACGACCACGGCCTGGCTGTAGGGCCCGATCGCGGCCGGAGCCCCGGAAGTCTTGATGGTTTCGCGCTGCATGGCTGCGGCAGCCTCGCCCCCCACCGGACCCGTTGCAACCCCCCAGCCCCTGGGCTATACACGCCGGCCCCTCGACCCAACGGGCGCATAACTCAGTTGGTAGAGTGCCACCTTCACACGGTGGAAGTCACAGGTTCAAGTCCTGTTGCGCCCACAAAGAGCCCCGCCTGCGCGGGGCTTTTTCAATTCTCGGGCCGGGGCAATTCTCGGGGCGGGGTGCGGCGGGGCGCGGGGTCGTCGACCGTGAGTTCTCGCGGACGATGCGATCGCCGCCCGCGAGCGAACCAAGACAACGTCTCGGTGGTTCGTCAGGGGCCTCCGTGGTCGATGACGGAGCCGTCCTCGTCGAAGATACGGCAGTCACCGCCATAGAAGGCGGTCTCGACGTCCTGGCACGCGTGACCTTCGGGTGGGCGGTCCCAGACCAACAGGTACTCGTCGCAGGTCATCTCGTCGATGCAACTGATGTAGTCGAAAAACTTGTCCCCGCACTCGTCCGTCCAGTCCCACGCAGGATCCGATTCGCACTCGTCGCGCCGTAGCTGGCGGATTTCCTCCTGCCCAGGACGCTCCTGGCAGATGTCCTGTAGGTCGATGATCCGCGCACAGAACTCCGCCGCGAGATGCCGATGACTCGTCTCGTTCTCGCGGCTCGGCCCACACGACCCGACCACGAGACCGAGAGCAACGGCGGTCATCATCAGGCGCGGGCGTCTCATCTGCATCAGGCTACGGCGCGCCCGCCACCGCCGTCTACACGCATGGTCGTCTCGAACCTCCCGATACGGGCCACCTGCAGCGAAACGGTGGCCTTCGTGCACCCAGCGACGAAGTGGGCATCAGTCGTCGCCGCAGCAGTCACCGGGGCACGTTTCGTCGCAATCGTGGTCGAACCAGTAGTCGGGGCTGTTGCGGCAACTGGTCCAGGGACGTTGCGCCTCTTCGCACCGAGGGTTGCCGCTCGCGTTTTCGCAGGTCTCGACGTGGGCCGCGAGGCACTCGTCGAGTGCCCGCTCTGCGAGCTCGGCGCACGCCGCGTTTTCCCCGCGAAAGCGTAGGTCCATACATCCGTCGACGCAGTCGTCGAACTCTTCGTCGGTCTTGGGCTCGCGGCCGCACTCCGTGCGGGGCGTGCACCAGTCCTCGCACCGCTCCACGTAGCGTTCCACGGGGGCGTCCTCGGCGTCGCCCGTCGTCCGCTCGGTACACGCGGCGGGCGCGACGAGGCCAGCCGTGAATGCTGCGACAACGATCTTGTTTCGGTGGGCGTCCATGAGTGCACCTCGTGATCTGGTGCGCACCGCGAGAGATGACATGGTGATCGTACCGCAAGCAGTGTGGGCCGTGGGACCGCAGACGCCCCCAAGCCCCTCACAGCCCGAACGCCGCCGCGAGCTCGTCGGCGATCGCGACCACCGCGGCATGCAGCGCCGCGGCATCCTCCCCGCTCACCTCGTCCGCCCGCGCGATCAGCTGATCCGCCGACGCGTCGAGCCCCGCCACCTTGTGGTGCAGCGACTGCACGACCTGGTCGATCGGCACGCGGGGGACCGGGGGCGTGTGCAGGTCGTCGCCGATCACGCGGCCGAGCTCGGCCACCGTCATCGTGTCGATCGTCTTCTTGTCGGGGCGGCCCGGGATCGCGAGCGCGGCGCGGCCGGTCAGCTTGCGGCGGCGCGTGGCGGTCAGCGGCATCAGCATGTACAGCTTGGTCGGGCCCAGGTGCTGCAAGCGCGGCAGCTCGGCCGGATGCGCCGCCGCCCATTTCGACAGCGCGATGTAGTTGGCGATCGTCGACTTCGACCACGGGACCTCCGTCGCGCACCAACGCAGCCACTGGCCCCGCGACAACCGGGCGTGGATCTGCTGCAGCCGCTCGCCGATCTGGACGATCGTTCGGACCACGGTCGTTGCCGCGGCCGCCTGCAGCGTTCGGATCTGTGCGGTGAGACGAACGACGCGAGCATCGTCGTGCCACGGACGCTCGACGACGGGCGAGGCGAGGCGTGGGCGGGCCATCGCGGAGCAGCATCGTGTCCGCCACCGGCAAACGTCCAATCGATTGGACATTGCGCAGCACACGCCGCGCAGAGCGCCGCAGAGTGCCGCAGATCAACGTTCCGCCCGATCCACGTGGTTCCACCTTTCGCGTGGGCGTCGGCTACACTGGATTCGTGGTTGGTCGTGGGTTGGATCGTTGGCGCATCGCATTGGGCTCGGCGTCACTGGCATGGACCGTGGGCTGCCCGGCGACGGACGGCGGCGACGAAGGCCAGGCCACCGAAGGCGCGAGCGCGAGCTCTCGGATCTGCGACGGCACCGACGCGCTGCGCCTCGTCGTCCGCGGCGGCCCGGGCGAGGAGGCCTCGGCGCCGGCAGAACGGTTCGCGAACGAGCTCGGGACCGAGTACCTGTACGTGACCGGCACGTGCACGTACTTCGTCCGGCCGGCGCACGCGCTCGCGGCCCACACCGGCACGCTGGACGCGGCCACGGAGACCGCCCTCGCCGACGCGCTCGCGTTCGACGAGCTGGCGGCGCTCGAGGGCGTGTACCCCGACGACGCCGGAAGCCTGGTGTCGATCTCCGACGGCACGCACACGGTCGCGTGCGGCAACGACTGCGACGGCGCGACCGCGGGCGTGCGCGCGGCGGTACGGTCGTGGACGCAGCAGCTGTGGGAAACGGGCGTCGCGTACGATGGTCCACTGCGCGTCGTCGTCAACGCGCGCCAGCCCTCGGATCTGTCGATCGTCGATGCCGACGCTTGGCAGGGCACGTCGACCCTCGCCGCCCTCGCCTACCCCACCCCCTTCGAGTACTGGGTCGGCTCGAGCACGGTCCTCGCCGACCTCAACGACACCGCGTGGCTGCGCCAGGTCGTCGATACCGCCGACTCGCCCATGGTGACCTTCGTCGAAGGACCGTCGGGCGCCGAAGTGGCGTACGAGGTCTGGATCCGCGACGCGCTCCCCTTCGAGAACGCACTGGGGCTGGTGGCCGCGCCAGTCCCCTGCGGCTCGTGCAACTCGGCTGGATCGAGCTGCGTCGACGGCTACTGCCAGGGCGCGGCGTGCACCGACGCGTGCGACATCCTGACCCCCTGCGTCGACGGGCAGTGCCTCGCCCAGTGACTCACTCGCAGACGGTCCCGGCGTCGCGGCACAGCCATCCGACCGCCTCGTCGTAGTCCATGAACGCCTGCACGAGCACGCGGTTGAGCTCGGCGGTGCGGTTGGCCCGACGCTGCGCGCGAACGGTCCCCTGCACCATCGCGACGCGACGGATCAGCGGCGTCGACGACAGCCACGTCCACATCATGGCGCGGATCCACTCGTCGGGCGCTTGCGTCTCGCGGTTGTCGAACAGCACGTTGCGCGTCCCCGCCTCGGCCAGCGCCGCCTCGACCTCGCGCTGCAGCTGCCGCAGCTCCTCGGCGACCGTGGCCAGACCGCTCTGCCACACGAAGACGTAGCCGCTTCGGACGGCCACCGTGTAGCGAAACGGCGCGACGGAATTCATCGGCTGCCGAAAGCTAGCAGGCCGGCCGGGGCTCGTCTCGTCGCGCGCGCGTCCGCGCTCAGCCGGCGCGCCAGATCGCCTCGGCCCGCGCCTTGACCTCGGCGCGAATCGGCGCGAACCCGTCGCTGCTGCGCACGCTATCGAGCAACGGGCAGCGGTCGAGCCACTCCACGTCGACCAGGCCGACGTCCCGCGCCGCCGCCAGCTGCGCCAGCGCGCCCTCGACATCGCCGGACGAGGCGAGGGCTTCGGTGCACAGCTGCCGCATCAACGAGAACATGCGCTGGCCGCCGAGATTGCCGAGCTCGTGGTGCAGGGCCGCCTCGAGTTGCTCGGCATCGACCTCCCCGAGGTACGCGCCCGAGATCGCACCGGCCCAGGTGGCGGCGATGTCTGAAGAGGCGCCGAGCCGCTCCCGGGCTCGACGGACATAGTCGAGGTCGCCGCGCCACGCCGCGATGCGCACCCGCGTGAACGCGACCGGCCGCGCGACGCCGGTCGCCTCCTGCTCGACCCGCGTCAGCAACTCGTTCCAGCGCTCGTAGTCGCCCCGCAGCGCGAAGTAACGCGCCGCGGCGATCAAGGCCGACACCTCGCCCGGATCGAGCTCGACGCCGAGCAAGATGTGCTCGACCCCTTCCTTGCCGCGTCCGGCCTCGCACTGCAGCATCCCGAGGTACGCGTGCGCCGGCCCGCACGTGGGCGCGGCCTGCAGCGCCGCCTGCAGCGCGCGGGCAGCCTCGGGATACTCCGACTGCTGCACGTGCATTCGTGCCGCCGCCAAGTGCGACTCGGGCAGGCGCGGCGCGAGGGCCAACGCGCGTGCCACCGAGGCCCGCGTCTGTTCCGGCCAGTCCCGCTCGGCGGTGCTGCCCGAGGCGTGGAAGAACCACAGCCGCGCGCACGCCAGGGCATGGCCGGCGATCGCCGGTCCGAACTGCGGCGCCTCGGCCAGACACGCTTCGTAGTGGGCGATGGCGCCGGTGGGTCCCTGGCCGCCGACCTCGTAGTCCTTGGCGGCCTGCCGTGCGCGCAGGTAGTGCTCGGCCGCGCTCGCGGCGATCGCCCCGAACGTCGGCACCTGCAGCCGCAGCCGCAGCGCCTCCGCGACGCGCTTGGCCACGCGGTCCTGCAGCTCGAACACGTCCTGCAGCGTGCCGTCGACGTGCTCGGAGAACGTCTGCACGCCCGTCGCCGTCTTGACCAGCCGCACCGTCACCCGCACCCGCGGTCCCATGCGCTGCAGCGATCCGTCGATGATCGCGTCGACCCCGAGCGCCTCGCCCACGACCTTCGGATCACGGTCCTCGGCGAAGCGGGCCGTCGCCCCGGCCGAAGGCACCCGCAGCCCGCGGGTCATCGACAGCAGGTCGACGAGCTCGTCGGTGAGGACCTCGGCCAGGTACGCGTCGTCGGCCGGACCCCGGTAGCGCAGCGGCAGCACGGCGACGGACGTGTCGCCGGTGTCCAGCGTCGCGAAGTGCGGCGACAGCGAACCGGACTGGGTGGCCATCGCGCCGACCAGCGTCGCGACCGGACGCGCGACCCGGGCATCGACCGGCTGCAGCGCGGCGAGGGCCTCGCCGACCTCGCTCGCCGACGCGGGGCGATCGGCCACCCGACGCTGCAGACAGCTCGCGACGACCCGCGACAGCCCGGCATCGACCCCGGCCACGTCCGTGAGGGTCGGCGCCGGCTGGCGAAGGCGCGCCATCGCCAACGCGATCGCCGTGTCGCCCGAGAACGCGGGTTGCCCCGACACGAGCTCGAACAGGATCAGGCCGAGCGCGTACAGATCGGTGCGCGCCGTGATCTCGCCCCCCTCGACCTGCTCGGGAGCCATGTACGCCGGTGTGCCGATGAGCTGTCCGTCCCCGAGGGTGCGGTCGCGCTCGTCCACCGTGCCGCGCGCGATCCCGAAGTCGGTGATCACGATGCGACCGTCGTCGGCCCGCAAGATGTTGGGCGGCTTCAGATCGCGATGCACCACGCCGGCGGCATGGGCCGCGGCCAGCCCGGCGCACAGCTGCCGGCCGATCTCGACGACCTCCGACGCGGGCAACGGTCCGTGCGCGGCCAGGTACTCGCCGAGGTTGCGCCCGGGCACGAGCTCCATCGTCAGATAGTGCTCGTCACCGATCTGCCCGATGTCGAACGTGCGCGCCACGTTGACGTGGGTGACGCGCCGCGCGAGGCGAACCTCGCGACGAAATCGATCGATCGTGTCCGCCGACAGCCCCGATGCCGAGCGCAGGACCTTGAGCGCGACCGGCTCGCCGAGGCTCTCGTCGGTCGCGGCGAACACCGCCCCCATCCCCCCCTCGCCGAGCATGCGATCGATCCGATAGCGGTCGGCGAACGTCGAACCCGGCGACAGCGGCGTGGCCACACGCTCGGCGGCGATCGTCGCGTCGGTGAGATCCTCGTCGGCCAAGGTGATCGCAGTCTACCGCGGGGACGCGGCGCCCCGCTGCGGGCGGTTCAGTCCGCGCCCACCTCGAAGTTGAGGACGCGGATCGTCTCGAGCATCGGCCGCAGGAAGACGTCGACGTACTTGCGATGGTGCGGATGCGCGCGATACGCCTCGACCGCGTCCATGTCGTCGAACCGGACCTCGATGCAAAGGTCCCACTCCCGCGCCGTCCTCGGATCGGCCGGGGTCCCCACGCGAAGGGCGCGGACCTGCTCGACCGCCCCGAGGACCTCCCGGGTCGTGTCCGCGATCGCGGCCAAGTCGTCGCGATAGGCCGCGTCGAGCCGGATCAGGACGACACGCTCGATCATCGCGCCACGTTGTCTCACGCGCGATCGCGGTCGTCGAGCGAATCCCCCGGTCACGGGCGCGGGTCGGGTGTGCGACGCCGCCCCTGCCGTTTGGTACAAGGCCGGCATCCGAGGGTTTCCGATGCGCGCGCACCTTTTGACGTTGTCCCTGCTGACGCTGACCGCCGCCTCCGCCTGCGGCAAGCAGCAGCCTCCGCCGACTCCCCCGACCGACACGACCGTCGCGAGCGAGGCCGGTGACACGCCCGCCGCCGGCGGCTGCACCGACTACCGCGACTTCGACACGAGCACCCTGCCCGCGCTGCCCTCGACCCCGTACACCGCCACCCTCGAGCAGGTCTGGAAGACGGTGCTGACCAAGCACTACGACACCACGCTGTCGTGCCTGGACTGGCCGGCGATCCGGGTCGAGTACGGCAACAAGCTGCCGGAAGCCAAGGACGAAGCGGCCGCCTACGAGATCATCAACCAGATGCTCGGCAAGCTGCAGCAGAGCCACCTCGCCGTGGTTCCGCCCGGCCGGGCGACGCACGGCGAGCCGCGTGGCGACGTCAAGACCGGACCGGCGACCGTCCCGGTCAAGGTCCGCATGGTCGAGGGCGTGCCCACGATCGTCGACGCGGCCGTCGACGACAAGAAGAGCGGCCTGCCCGGCGGGGCGCAGATCGTCGCGGTCGACGACCAGCCGGTCGCACCGATGCTCGAAGGCGTCGCCGAGCGCTGGCATCGCGAGGTGGAGGCGTCGTTTCGCAGCGCCCAAATGGTCCAGACCTGGCTGTCGTGCCCCGAGGGTGCCAAGAAGAAGGTCACGTTCCTCCCCGTCGGTGCCACCAAGGAAAAGAGCAAGACCGTGGCCTGCGTCGTGCTCGAGCGCGAGCGGGTCTCGCTGGGCAACCTGCAGGGCGTGCCCGTCGAGGTCGAGCACCACATGATCAAGAAGGCGCCGGGCGGCGCCAAGATCGGCTACCTGCGGTTCAACGTCTGGATGCTGCCGCTGGTCCCCAAGATCGAGGAGGCGGTCGCCGACCTGCGCAAGCAGGGCGCCGAGTCGATCATCGTCGACCTGCGCGGCAACCCCGGTGGCGTCGGCGCGATGGTCGTGCCGGTCGGTCGCCTGTTTCTCAAAGACGAGGCCGACCTCGGCGTGATGCACATGCGCGAGGGTGAGCAGGTCTTCAAGGTCAACCCCAGCGACGACGCGTTCGCGGGCCGACTCGCGATGCTCGTCGACGAGGGCACCGGCAGCACGTCCGAGATCTTCGGTCAGGCGATGCAGGACATCGGCCGGATCGAGGTGTTCGGCGCCGGGCCGTCGCAGGGGGCGGCCCTGCCCTCGCTCATCGAGAAGCTCGATGGCGGTGCGATCCTTCAGTACGTGGTCGCCGACTACAAGAGTCCCAAGGACATCGCGGTCGAAGGCCGCGGCGTGCAGCCGGACACGGTGGTGCCCGAGACGCGGGCGGCCTACGCCAAGGGGGGCGACCCCGTCCTCGATGCAGCCGTGGCTGCCCTTTCGGCCGGCTGAGGGGGGCGTCGTGTCGCGCGTCGTTTCACGCTCGCTTTCGGCGGTCTTCGCCCTCTCGCTCGCGTCCGCGTGCAAGCCGACCCCCGCCGGGCCTGCGCCCGACGGCGCCGACGGGTCCGGTCCCACCCCCGCGACCGACGACGCGTCGGCGACCGATGGCGCGTCCGCGGACAGACCGCCCGAGGCCGACTCGCTGCCGGCGGCCGAGGACGTGCTCGCCGCCGCCGTGGCGGCGATCGGAGGCAAGGACAAGGTCGCGGCGGTGACGAGCTTCTACTCCGAAGCCACGATGACCATCGAGGCGCAGAAGCTGTCCGCCGAGATCCGCACGTGGTGGAAGAACGGCGACTTCTACATCGAAAACGACATGGCCGGCGTGGGGCTGACGCAGCTGTGGAAGCGCGGCGACGAGATCTGGTCGTCGGATCCGATCAGCGGCAAGCGCAAGCTCGCGGGGGCCGAGCTCGCGCAGACCGCTTGGGCCGGCTCGCTGTCGATCGCGGCCGACCACGCGAAGTTCTTCACCGAGGCGAAGACGACCGGACGACGGACCGTCGGCGAGGCCGAGCTCGTCGACGTGGTGCTGACCGACGCGACCGGCAACGTGCTGACGCTGAGCTTCGACACGTCGACGAAGCTGTTGGCCGAGCAACGCTTCACGCAGGCCACACCGATGGGCGACGTGCCCGTGCACATCGTGATGGACGACTACCGGCCGGTCGCGGGTCTGATGACCTCGCACCGCACGGTGACGCGAATGTCGGTGGTCGAGGCCGTGCAGACGCTCGACAAGTTCGAGGTCGGCGTCGCGATCGACGACGCCAAGCTCACGCCGCGGTGAAGGCGTCGGTGGCCACCGGCGACGGTGCGGCCGAGCGTCCTTCCGAGGTCGTCGGTGCGACCGGAGGCAGCGAGGATCGGGTCTCGCGAGCCTGCGCCGCGGCGCGACGTCGCCGACGCACGGCCCACAGATCGCGGGCACTGCCGGGGACGTGGGACAACGCGTCCTCGACCTGCTCGCGGAATCCGCGACTGGAGCGAATTTCGGTCCCGTCGCGCATGACCACGATGTAGTCCCCGCCCACGCGGGCGTGCAGGGCCGTCACCGATCCGACGGCCACGATCGCCGACGGCCGCACGCGCACGAACCGCCGAGGGTCGAGCCGGGACTCCATCGCCTTGACCGTGTGTCGCACCAGATGGGTGCGGCGATCGGTGTAGATCTGTACGTAGTTGCCGGCTGCCTCGACCCAGTCGATCTCGGAAACGTCGATAACGAGGGTCCTGCGGCCGTCCCGCAGCGCCAGGCGCTCATCGTAGCTCAGGGGTTCATCCACGACGCTGGCACCAACGTTCCGCGGTAGGCCGGCTTACACCGGCCGGCGCCGATGCCCCGAGGCGGTCGGCCCGGCGGCTCAACGGACCGTCAGATCGACGACGCGGTAGTTGTTGTAGCCGTGATTGTGGACGTGGAAGTGGATCGGCGTTCCGGCGGGTGCGTCCACGGGCGCGGCGAAGACCGGGCGCAGATAGTTCTGCAGCGCCGGGATCTCGATCTCGGTCTCCCACGCGATCTGACCGGCGACCGCGACCGCGAGGTGGGCGAGTGCTCCCTCGTCCGGCGAGTACAGGGCATCGTGGATCAGGACGAGCTCGAGCTCGTCGCCCGCCGCGATGTCCACCTGTGCGCCCTGCACGAACGTCCCGAACGTGCACAGCTGCGTGTCGACCTCGAACACCCCGTCCTCGGCGCCCCAACCCAGCGTGCAGTCGGCGTCGACCGGCCGCTCGGCCGCCCACGGATCGGCGGCGGCGTCCTCGAGCTGCCACCCGTCGATCCCGACCACGGAGACGGCCGGGCCACTGGCGGTGTCCTCGGCCGATCCGGTCGCCGCCGTCGTCGTCGCCTCGGACGTGGTGGCTTCGGTCGCGCCGGCGTCCGCGGTCGTGGGGTCGGCGCTGCCGTCACCGTCCGGCGACGTGCACGCGCACCACAGCAGCGCACCGAGCCCACACCGGCGCGCCAACGCGATCGTCGGGGTCGCGCGTGGCACCCCGGCATCATCGCACACTAACGCGGCTCGTCCGGCTCGTCCGACTCGTCCGGCTCGTCCGGCTCATCCGGCTCATCCGGCTCGTCCGGCTCGTCCGGCTCGTCCGGCGGCGCGTCGTCTTCGCCGTCGGCCTCGCGCGCGCCGTCGGCCTCGCCTTCGTCCTCGTCCTCGGGCTCGTCCTCGGACGGATCGCCGCGCGCGAAACGAACGAGCGAGTCGGCCGGGTCGACCGGCGCGTCGTCGTTGAAGAACTCCGACGCGCGGTACCAGGCCAAGCCACGCACGACGAAGATCTTGATCACGGCCGCGGCCGGAAGCGCGAGCAGGACGCCGAGGAAGCCGAACAGCTCGCCGCCGGCGGTCAATGCGACCAAGACCCACAGCGCCGACAGCCCGACCTTGTCGCCGACGACCTTGGGGGTGATGACGAAGCTCTCGAGCAGTTGGATGATCGTGTACGCGACCACGACCCCGATGAGCTGGCCCCAGCCGCCCCAGTCCAGCAGCGACATCAAGATTCCCATGCCCAGCGCGATCGCCCCGCCGACGTAAGGGATGAACGACAGCAAGCCGCCGACGACGCCGATGAGCACGGCGAGCCGCACGCCGAGGATGACGTAGGCGAGCGAGTACAGCACCGCCAACGCCAACATCACGATGAGCTGGCCGCGGATGAACTCGCCGAGCACCTCGTCCGCCTCCTTGGCGACCCCGAACACGAACGGTCGCCACCGCGGCGGGGTCAGCTCGCCCGCCCCCGCGACGATGCGATCGAAGTCGTAGAGCAGGTACGCGGCGAAGATCGGGACCATCAGCCCGCTGACGATCGCGCCGAGCAGCGACGCGGTGCCGCCGAGCAGCCAGCTGACCGCCGCGCTCACCGGCTTGGCCGCCTTGCTGGCGACCTCGCGCGCGTCGAGATCGGCCTGCGACAACAGCTCGTCGATGCTGTGCGGGACCTCGATGCCCCACTCGTGCAGCGTCGGCTCGAGCCACTGCAGCCAGCTCGACAGCGTCCTGGGCAGCGCCTGCACGAAGCCCACGATGTCGCGCGACACCGAGGGGATCGCGAACAACAAGAAGAGCCCGAGGCCCCCGAGGACGACCGACAACATCACCGCGATCCCGACACCGCGAGACATCCCGCGCGCCTCGAACCGATCGACGACCGGGTCGAGCATGTAGGCGATGAGGAACGCGAAGAAGATCGGCGTCAGCACGCCCGACAGCAGTACGAGCAGGTACCCGACGGCGAACACCGCCGCCAACGCCACCATCCAACGGGGAAACATGCGGGGGCGACGGGGGGCTGCCATCGCCGTCGGATCTATCACCGCGGCGGGGCCGACAGCGAGCCCACCGACCGCCTCACAGTGCGATGACCCGATCGAGCGTCTCGCCGTACTCGGCGATCAGCGCGTGCGGGGCCAGCCCGGCCGCGGCCGCGCGCAACGCCTCGAACCGGCCGATCTGGGCCTCGCGTCCCCGCTTGAACTGCGGCCAGGGATCGCCGTGGTGGCGGGCGCAGACGAGGATCGACTGGAAATTGTCGATCTTGTCGGCGAGCGTGATCGCCTGGGCGCGCCAGGGCTTTGTCCCGAAGTGCTCGAGGTAGCGACGCTTGCGTTCTTCCCAGCTCAGCGACTTGTCGGGCTCGGACACGTGCTGCACGAGCGCGGCCACGTCGTCGCCGAACTCGCGACGGACGTCGTCGAGGGTGGCGGCCGTGTCTTCGACCACGTCGTGCAGCACCCCGGCGACGACGACGGCGGGGTCGAACCCGTGCCGTCCGAGGATCAACGCCACCCCCGCCGGATGCGACAGGTACGGCACCTCGATGTCGGGGTACTTGCGGCGCTGTCCGTGGTGCCAGACCGCGGCCAGATCGAGCGCGCGCTTGAGCGACAGGTCCACCACGACACGATAGCAGCGAGCCACGACGCGCGCCGTGGTAGCGTCCGTGGGCCGTGGCGACCCGCTCACGACTGCGCGAGAGCACCCGCCGGGTCGCCCGCCGAGTGGCCCGCTCCGTCCTCGATCGCGTCGCCCGCACCGCCCAACGCCTCGCCAGCGAGCTCGAGACGCGACGGGCGATCGAGCTACCGGAGGCTCGGCCTCGGCCGCGCCCCGCGGCCGCCGTGCCCATGCCCATGCCCGTGCCCGTGCCCATGCCCATGCCCGTGCCCGTGCCCGTGCCCGTGCCCGTGCCCGAACCCGAGCCACCCGTCGACCTCGAGCAACGGCCCGAGCCCGAGCCCGAGCCCGAGCCCGCCCCCGATCCGCCACCGGACACGGCCGCCCGCATCGCCGCGGCCCCCCACGTCGGCTGGGCCCTCGTGGACATCCTCGGCACCCGCCTGCAGCCGGCCCTCGACGCCCTCGCCCAGTCGATCGACGACGCCGACGACCCCGTCGATGCCCTCCGCGTCACCCGCGTCGCGACCCGCCGCCTGCGCGCGTTCACCCAAGTGTTCGCCCCGGCGCTCGGCGACAAGACGGCGCGCGCCCTCCACAAACGCCTGCGTCGGATCACCCGTGCGGCCGGCGAGGTCCGCCAGTGGGATGCCCACGCCGCACTCCTGCAGGGGCCGCTGCGCGACGCCACCGATCCCCTGCAGCGCGCCGCCCTCGAGCACGTGGCCGTCTGGATCCGGAGCGGACGCGAGGCCGCGGCCGAGCGCGTCGCCGACCGTCTGCGCCCGGCCCCACGCCGCAAGCTCGCCCGCGACGTCTCCGACGCCCTCGACCAGGCCTGTGGGCGATTGCTGCGCGAGGGCGACGGCGCGCACGCGCTCGTCCGCCCGTGGCTCGCGGCCGCGTTGCGCCCCCTCGCCGACCGGGTCGGGCCGCCGGTCACCTCCGACGACGTCGAAGCGCTGCATCGGATCCGGATCGGCGCCAAGCGCAGTCGCTACCTGCTCGAGCTGACGCGCCCCGTCGTCACCGAGGAGTACCGATCGATCCGGCGCCCCGCCAAACGCGTGCAGCGAACGATCGGGCGCTACCACGATCACGCGCTCTTGCAGCGGTTGCTGTCGGCGCGCCGCGACGAGCTGCAAGCGGGCGGGCACGTCACGCTCGCGGGCGCGCTCGCCCCCCTCATCGCCGAGACGGCGGCCCGGCGCGCCGAGGCCTACACGGCCGCGCGCCCGTGGACCGAAGCATTCAACGGTCCGGTCCTCGCCGCGTTCGCCGATGCGATCGACCCGCCGCGACCGCCCGAGCCCGAGCCCGCCTCGGCAGCCCTTCAGTCCGACGACGGCTCGACGTGACGGCCCATCCGCAGGCCTCGCTTCTTGAGCAGGCGGTACATCGTGACCGTGTTGACGCCCGCGGCCTTGGCCGCGTCCGCGACGTTGCCCCCGTGTCGTGCCAACAAGTCGGTCAGGTACTGCCGCTCCAGCGGGGCGAGCCACTGCTCGCGCAGCTGCTTGAGCGTGGGCTTGGACTTGCGCCCCGCGTCCGCGGCGACCGTCGCCGGCTCGGTCATCGACGCGGGCAGGTCCTGCGCGCGCAGCTCGTCGCCCGCCGCCATGATCACCGCGTGCTCGATCGCGTTGCGTAGCTCGCGAACGTTGCCCGGAAAGTCGTAGGCGTGCAGCACCGCGAGCGCATCGGCCGACAGCCGTGGCGCCGGTCGGTGGTGGCGTTGCGCCGCCTGCTGCACGAACACCCCCGCGAGCACCGCGAGGTTGTCCTTGTACTCGCGCAGCGGCGGCAGCTCCATCGTCATCACCGACAGACGAAAGTACAGGTCGCGCCGGAACTCCCCCGACTCCACCATCGCCGGCAGGTCCCGGTGCGTCGCGCACAACAGCCGCACGTCGACGCGCTCGGCCGGACGGTTGCTGCCCAGCGGCGCGACCTCGCCGTGCTCGACCGCGCGCAGCACCTTGGCCTGCAGCGGCAACGGCAGCTCGCCGACCTCGTCGAGAAAGAGCGTCCCGCCGTCGGCCTTGGAGAACTCGCCGACCTTGTCGAAGGTCGCGCCCGTGAACGCGCCCTTGACGTGACCGAACAGCACCGACTCGAGCATCGTCTCCGGAATCGCGGCGCAGTTGACGGTGACGAACGGTCCCTCGGCACGGCGGCTGTTGAAATGGATCGCGTGCGAGACGAGCTCCTTGCCGGTGCCCGACTCGCCGTGCACGAGCACCGGCGCCTCCGTGGGCGAGACCCGCTCGATCCGACGGTCGACCTCCAACCACGCCGGCGACAGCCCCTTGATCAGGAACGGACGGCCGCCGCGATCCTTGGTCTTGCGGTACAGCTGCGCGCGTCGGAGGAACTTGACCGAGACCGCCGCGAGCTCGGCCAGTCGCGCCAGGTGGCCCTCGTCGAACGCACCGGCCCGCTGCGAGGAGACCGTCAGGACGCCGACGGCCCGCTCCTGGTAGTCGATGGGCACCGCCGCGATCGATCGGACGTCGAGGTAGTACGGCGCGTAGTGGGGATCGCGGGAGGTGTCGTTGCACAGGTACGGCTGGTTTTGCTCCGCGACCCACAGCGCGATCCCGCCAGGCTTGCCGTCCTCGCGACGGGCGACCACCGCTCCGGGCAGGGCGACCTCGACCGTGTCGACGACGTGGAAGTCCAGGTGCAAGGCCTGGTCCTCCTCGTCCCACAAGAAGATCGCGCCGTGGCGCGCGCCGGTCTGCTCCAGGGCCACCTGCACGACCCGGCGCTCGAGCGTCTCGATGTCCGCCTCGTGCAGGTCGGCGTCGAGCGACGCGATGTCGACCGCACCCACGTCCGACAATGTGGCACCCCGGCGCCTTCACCGACAACCGCCCCCGCGGGAGCCGTGACGGCACAGGGCGTCGGGTCAGACCTCGGGGAGGGCCGTCTCGATTTCGGCCGTGGCGACCGCCCCCGCCTTCGCGCGGGCGCTCGCCGCCGTGTACGAACCCGGGCGCAGCGGTCGATGCGGCACGAACTGGGCGTCGGAGTGGGTCGCGTCGCGTTCATCGGCCGACGGCGCCGGCGCGGGGGCGCGCTCGGCCGGGGCCCCGGTCGCGGCCTCGGCGGAGCGCCACGAGAGGACGCCGTGGGCGAAGGACGCGGTGAGCAAGCCGCCGAGGGCGACTCCCACCAATCCTCCGATGACCACTTGCCGTCTCATGTGAGCTGTCTCCGCCTCGGGTTCATGGTTCGAACGTCCCAGAACCTTCATTCCTGACACCCCCGTCCGAAAAAAATCAGGGGTGGGTGTCTGCGCCGTGGCAACGGACCGGACTGCGGTCCGATTCCCTCGCGCAGAAAAAAAACGACGCCGGACACGGAAGGGTTGCCTTGCCCTTCCGTGCCGGCGTCGCCGAGCCGACCTACATCACCGTACTCATCCGGAGAAAGGGACCATTCCCTTTCTCGAACTCCACATCCACTTCGGTCGAGTTCAGTCGAGGACCGACACCCCGTCGGGCAGATCGACGAAGTACATCGACACGTCGCCCGCTTCGGCGTGCGCGGTGCCATCGGGTCCCGCCGCGCCGGCACTGCCCGCGACGCCTTGCGCCCCCGCGGTGCCGTCGGTGCCGCGCGTCGAGCCTTCGCCCTGACCGCTACCGCCGCTGCCACCGGAACCGCCGGCGCCCGCGAACCCACCGGGACCGGCGGCACCGCCCGACGCATCGAGCTGGATCACGTTCGCGAGCTCGGGGAAACGATTGTCGTACACGAGCGTGACCTGGCCCCCCGGTCCACCGTTGCCGCCGTTGCCCCCGACCCCGCCCGGTCCGCCGTTGCCCCCGGTGCCGCCGGCGTAGCCCGAGCCACCCGAGCCTCCCGAGCCTCCCGCCCCGCCGTCGCCACCCGGACCGCCCGAGCCACCGACCGCCGACAGCGACAGCGTCGACTTCAGATCGAAGAGCACGACGTCCTCGCGGTCACCGGTCACGCGCAGGATCCCGAGATGGTCGTAAAAGGGCGTCTTGACCACGGTCGCGTACGCCGTGATCACGGGGCCGGCCGCGCCGTGACTGCCGTCGCTGCCGTTGCCGCCCGCGCCGCCGGCCGAGCCCTGTCCGCCCGCGCCGTCGGAACCGCCGGACTCGCCCGTCTTGCCACCGGGACCCGACGCCCCGTACTGGCCGGTCGCGCCGACCTCCCCCATCCCGCCTGCGCCCACGATGCACGAGTACGTCGGCTCGTAGGTCTGGTCGAACGAGAACTCGGCGGGATTGGCCCGGTACTTGGTCGCGATCGCAAAGCCCGTCGCCGCGGTCGCGAGCACGTCGGCGTTGGCGTGGAAGTAGCCGTTTTCGTCGACGTCGCCCTGCGCGGACGCGAACTCGAACTGCTCGAAGCCCATCTTGCCGATCCGGTTGGCGCGCTCGGGATCGCCGTCCCAGGTCTGCAGCGTCTTGACCTTCTTCTTCTTGCTCTTCTTCTTCTCCGCCTCGGCGAACACGGCCATCTGCACCGACTGCCCCGGACAGATCTTCTTCTCCGACTGCCGCAGGCCCACCTGCATCTTCTTGACCTCCCACTTGTCCATGTTGACCGTGGACTTCTTCGCCTTGCCGGCGATGACGGAGATCAGGCGGACCATGGCGGGCGCGGCCGCCTTGTCGACCG
>CALBMM010000029.1 GCA_937896535.1 uncultured Pseudomonadota bacterium | reverse complement strand
TCGCCGCGTCGGGACCGCAGGCCGTCAGAGCCAGGCACAGCATGGCGCCGAGACGCGCCCATCGTCCCGTTGTCGCCGTTGACCACGATCTCACGCCGCCATCATCGCGCATTCCCGCGCGCCGGGCGATCCACCTCACTGCGCGTTCGCGACCGCGCCGCCCAGCTGCGCCTGGGTCAGCCCCCCGAGCGAGACGTCGGTGCCGTCGCGGGTCGGGTCGGCGAACACGAAGCGGACGTTGCCCGCGTCGTGGCTCGAGGCCGCCAGGCCCTGGTGCGTGAGCGGGACCGACACGCACGCGCTGGCGATCTCGACCCAGTCGCCGCGTCGGGCGGCGCCGTAGCCGGTCGCGCAACGACCGTCGTCGGACACCTCCAGGCGCAGCCACGCCACGCCGGGCGGCTCGCGATCGTCGGCGTCGACGATGTCGTCCTCGAACGCGACCGTGCTGCCGCCCGCTTGCTCGCGGACCTGCACGCGCACGGGCTCCTCGTCGGCGGGACGACACACCGCGACGTACGGCGCTCCCGACTCGAGGCCGGCCCGGGCCATCAGGCAGCCCTTGGCGAACGGCTCGACATGGCTGTTGGCCGACGACACGAGCGCCTCCCAGCTGCCGTCCGCCGCCGCGGCATCGTGGGCGAACCACATCTCGTCGGCCCCGTTCCAGATGTCGCCGGAGTCGACCTCCACCGAGATCCGATCGCCCGGCTCGGTCGCGTCCGTCGTGCAGTCGATGCACGCAAACGGCCAGTCGCCGCTCGCCGTGACCGCCCACGGGTCCTGGTGCGCGTTGACGAAGTCGGTGGCCAGGTGGTGCACGCCGGCCGCTTCGGCCTCGGCCCACTGCGCCGCGTCTTCGATGCCCCACGCGCGCACGACGAAGCCGGCCGCGGCCGCCATCGCGGCCACGTCCACGTCGGCGACGTTCGTATTGTAGATCGCGACGTCGGGGTGCGGCTCGTCGAGCGCGGTCGCATCGGCGATCGACGGCGCGACGAAGGCGGTCGTGCCCTCGGTCGCGTAGCGTCCCAGCGGCGTGCTGGCCGAGGCCACGTCGCCGCCGGTCAGCGCCACGATCACGCGACCGCGCAGCGCCGTGGTCGACGGCCACCCGCACGTCACGCTCGCGTCGGCCAGCGAGTCCGCCGCGGGGCATGCGTCGCGCAGATCGTCGGGTGAAAACAGCACCGACCCGAGCTGCGCCTGCACGATCGCGTCGAGGTCGGCGGGCGTGTGGTCGCCGTCCCAGTCGTCCTTGACGTCGATCCACAGCGTGACCACCTCGTGCTCGGGCCACGCGTCGGCGAAGGCCCCGAGGTCTTCGAGGCAATCCGACAGCAGCCGGCACTGCGTCTCGTCATCGAGGATGTCTTGGTGGTACACGAGCCAGTCGCCGGGTCCGGGATCGTCGAACGTCTGGTCGACGTGGATGTCGAGCTCGATCGACCGCACCTGGTGGTAGACGAGCTGGTCGATGATCGCCTCGTGGCGCTGGTAGGCGTTGTGCGCCGATTTCTGTCGGACCTGGGAGTAGCGAGGCGCGTCGTCGGGATCGTCCGGCGACGGATCGTCGGGGTCTTCGGGATCTCCGGAGTCGGCCGGGTCGGTGTCGCCCGCATCGCCGGCATCGGCCGAGCCGGTGTCGCCGTCGCCGTCGTCGATGCCGGGCGCGTCCCCGGTGTCGTCGCCGTCGTCGGCCTTGTCACCGGTCGTCGCCATCGCCTCCGGATCGTCGCCGGCGTCCCCGGCACCGCAGCCCGCCACCATCCCGATCACGACCGCCCATGTCCTACACCGCCCCACATTCAAACCATAGCCGACCCGCCCCAAAGCGCCATTCGCAGCCGACTCTACGCAGATCTGCGCACGCGCCCGCGCCCCGGCAAAACGTGCCGAGCCACCCCGAGGCGCGACACCTACCCTGCGCGCATGCGACTTCGCGTCTGGCTCGGTCCGAGTCTCGCCCTCACGCTGTCGGCCTGCGGCAAGCCGGCCGATGCCCCCACCACCCCGCCGGCCGACGCGACGCCGGCCGCCGACCCAGCGACCACCGAGACCGCCGAGACACCCGCCGCGCAAGTGGTCAAGAACGTCGACGCCGCGCCGGGCGACACGACGACGTGTCCGTTCTCGGGCAAGACGTTCGTGGTCAAGGCCGAGCACCCGAAGGTCGAGTACGAGGGCAAGTCGTACTGGATCTGCTCGGAGAAGGCGGCCGAGCAAGTGCGGGCCGATCCGGACAAGTACCTCGCCGACTTCGACGGCTGAACGCTCAGGTCTTCTCGGCCGTGATCGGGCGCGTGTTCGACAAGGCCCCCGTGGCCGGGTCGATGTCGACCAGACGCTGCACGTGGGTGGAGTAGTCGTCCGACGACTCGTCGCCGGAGAAGAACTCCGACAGCTGCACGATCGCGCACAGCCGGCCGTCGAGTCGCCCCACCCAGACCAAGCCGATGTGCTGACCGTCGGCCTCGACCGCATCCATCATGTCCTCGACCGAGGTCGACCACACCAGCGTCCCGTCGGGCGCGAAGCGGTG
Source organism: uncultured Pseudomonadota bacterium (assembly GCA_937896535.1). Lineage (GTDB taxonomy): Bacteria > Myxococcota_A > Polyangia > Nannocystales > Nannocystaceae > CALBMM01. Next base: position 114,009 of record CALBMM010000029.1, on the reverse strand, counting down.
AACCGCCTGGCTCTGTCCTCCCTTGTAGAAGACGATGCTGCGCACGAGGTAGCCGGGCTCGTCCAGCGACAGTGGAGCCGTCCCCGCCGCGTCGGTGACGACGACCGGATGCGACAGCTCCGGGTCCTTGCCGACCTTCTGCTGCAGCTGCCGCAGCTCCTCCCCGACACCGGGCGCGTCCGCCGACCCGCGCAGGACAGCGCCCGGCAGCGCGTACTTCAGCTCGTCGGCGCGTGAGATCGATCCGTCCAGCGCCAACGCGTAGTGTTTGTTGTCGGCGCCCACGAGCACGATCGCCTCGCGGGTGAAGCCGGCGACGTTGTGACGGTTCGACAGCGGTCCGTGATTGGCGATCGCTTCGGCGAGCCCCGGCACGAGCTCGAGCGAGGGCAACCGTCGCGCGTGGATGTCACGGGTCGGGTGCGAAAACCACACCACCTCGTCGGTCATCCCGAGAAAGCGCAGCGCGCCCTTCTCGTGCGCGCGGTGGCGGATCACCCCGTCCGGGCCGAGAATGCCCACACTGGACCACCGGGTCGTGTCGGTGTCGTCGCCGGAGTTGCCGAACACCAACAGCGACTGCTCGTCGATCGAGACGGCACGCTCGATGCGGACCAGGGCCTCGTTCTTGTACAGCAACGCAAACAGGACGCCCGCCACGAGCAGCACCCCGGCGATCGCCCACGGCAGGATCTTGCGCCACGGGGCCTGCTTGCCTCCGCGCCGCGACTTGCCCTTACGCTTGCCCACGGTCGAGGTGGTGGCTCCAGCGCGGCAAAACGTTCCCGGCCCCCGCGATTTCGCTACAGATCGTCGCGGTCGGCCAGGGTGGCCTCCCGCATGCGCTCGATCCACGCGTCGCGGGCGGCCCCCGGATCGACGCCCTCGGTGTCCTCGGCGTCGGAATCCTCGGCGTCGGAATCGGAGGGCTCCGGCGGCATGTCGAGCGCCCGGCGTAGCTGCTGTCGGGCCCTGCGCAGGCGCGAGCGGATCGTCGACTCGGGCACCCCGACGATCTCGGCGACCTCCCGGCTGGGCACGTCCTCCCAGTAGAACAGCTCGAGGGCGATCTGCAGGTCGATCGGCAGGTTCGTGATCGCCTCGTACAGTCGCAGCTCGCGGTCGTTGCGGCCGAGCATCGACGACGGCGAGGGCCCGACGTCGGCCACCGACGTGGTCGCGGCGTCCACGATCCGGTTGCCCCACTTCGTCTTGCGAAAGTGGGTCAGCAGCATGTTGCGCGCGATGCCGTAGATGAACGTGGAGAACTTGCCCTCGCCACGGTACCGCTCGCGCGCCTCCAGGCACGCCAAGAAGGTGCTCTGGACCAGGTCGTCGATGCCCTCGACCACCTTGGTCCGAAAGAACCGATACACCATCGAAAAGTGCCGGTCGTACAGCTCGCGGCCGGCGGCCTCGTCGCCCCGACCCCACCGCTGCAGCAGCTCGCCGTCGGCGTCCACCATGGACGAGGGTACGCGGGCCGGCCGCGCGAGTGCAAAATCGTCCGCCGAACGGAACAGGCGTGGACGCACGCGCGTCGGGGAGCGTCCCCGCGCCCGGACGCTGGTCCCGGGCGCGGTCCGCGATATAAGGAGCTGTCATGTGCGGGATCGTCGGCTACACGGGCGCGCGACAGGCTGCGCCGCTTTTGCTGGAAGGCCTGCGTCGCCTCGAATATCGGGGCTACGACTCGGCCGGTGTCGCCGTCACCCACGACGGCAAGACCCGCATCGTTCGCTGTGAGGGCAAGCTGTCACGGCTCGCGACCCAGCTGTCCAAGGAGCCGGTCGCCGGGCAGTGCGGCATCGGCCACACCCGCTGGGCGACCCACGGCGCGCCCTCGGAAGCCAACGCGCATCCCCACCGCATGGGCAAGGTCTCGATCGTCCACAACGGGATCATCGAAAACCACCTGCAGCTGCGCGACCGTCTGCAGGCGACCGGGCGCACGTTCGGTTCGGAGACGGACTCCGAGCTGTTCGCCCACCTCATCGACCAGCAGATCGCCAACGGCACGCTCGACTTCCGGACCGCCGTGGCCGCGGCACTCGCCGATGTCCGCGGTACCTGGGCGCTGTGCGCCCTGCACGACGACCATCCCGGAGAGATCGTCGCCGCGCGCAACAATGCGCCCCTGCTGATCGGCCACGGCGAAGCCGACGCGCCCGAGAACTTCGTGGGCTCGGACGTCGCCGCGATGCTCGACCACACGCGCACGGTCTCCGACCTCGACGACGGCGACGTCGCCCACATCACGGCCACGTCGGTTCAGATCTTCGACGCCGAGGGCAGGCCGGTCGACCGCGGCCAGCGGCGCATCGACTGGAGCCCCGTCGCCGCCGAGCGACAGGGCTACAAGCACTTCATGCTCAAGGAGATCCACGAGCAACCGCAGGTGGTCTCCGACGCGATCACCGGTCGCGTGGTGCCGGGCAGCGCCGACGTGCTCCTCGACGGCATCGACCTCGACGTGGGGACGCTGCAGCGGATCACGATCGTGGCGTGTGGCACGTCGTGGCACGCCGGCCTCGCCGGCAAGTACATGATCGAGAAGCTGGCGCGAATCCCCGTGGAGGTCGACCTGGCCTCGGAGTTTCGCTACCGAGACCCGATCGTGCGCGACACCGACCTCGTCATCGCGATCTCGCAGTCGGGCGAGACTGCCGACACCCTCGCCGCGCTGCGCGAGGCCAAGCGGCTGGGCGCCAAGACCCTGACGATCTGCAACGTGGTGGGCTCGACGATCGCCCGGGCCGCCGACCACGTCGTGTATACCCACGCCGGGCCGGAGATCTCGGTCGCTTCGACGAAGGCGTTCACCAGCCAGCTGACCGTCCTGGCGATCGTCGCGCTGCACCTGGGCAAGCGCACCGGCCACCTGACCGATGCGCAGATGATCCACTACATCGAGGGTCTCGCCGGCCTGCCGCAGGTCATCGGTACCGTGCTCGGCCAGCTCGCCGCGATGCAGACCTTGGCCCGGCGCTACATGCACGCGACCGACTGTCTGTATCTGGGACGGGGGCTGGGCTTCCCCGTCGCCCTCGAAGGGGCGCTGAAACTCAAGGAGATCAGCTACGTGCACGCCGAGGGCTACGCCGCCGGCGAGATGAAGCACGGGCCGATCGCCCTGGTCGACGAGGAGCTGCCGATCATCGGCATCGCCCTGCAGGGACCGGGCTACGAGAAGGTCGTGACCAACCTCGAGGAGGTCCGCGCCCGCGGCGGACGCATCCTGGCCCTGGCGACGGTGGGCGACAGCCACATCGCGGAGGTCGCCGACGACGTGATCGCCCTGCCGGAGGTCGACGAGCTACTGCAGCCCATCGTGGCGTCGATCCCCCTGCAGCTGCTCGCGTATCACATCGCCAACCTCAAGGGCACCGACGTCGACCAGCCGCGCAACTTGGCCAAGTCCGTCACGGTCGAGTGACCCCGTTCGGCCGCGCACGGTGTGGTCAAACGTGGTCCCACGCCGCTGGCGTGGCGTTGCTCAATTGGGATCCCGACTTGCCCAAGTCGGGCAAAAGCATGGCGGGGCTGGACACAGTGAGCGATAATCACGGTACTTTCGTGTGCGCACGCGCGCTGCAACGCTTGTCCGCGAGCGTCGAGGAGAACCCCGAATGAACCAGCCTCAATACCCCGGTAACCCGTACGGCCAACAGCCCGGCGCGCACCCCCAGACCGGGTGGCCGCAGCAGCCCCAGCAGGGTTACCCGCCCCAACAGCAGCAGGGTTGGCCGCAGCAGCCGCAAGCGCAGCCGCAGGGATACCCGCCGCAGCAGCAGCAAGGCTGGCCGCAGCAGCAGCAGCCGCAAGCGCAGGGCTGGCCGCAGCAGCAACCGCAGCAGCAACCGCAAGCGCAGGGCTGGCCGCAGCAGCAGCAGCAGCAGCAGCAGCAGCAGTGGCAGGGACAAGGCCAGCCGGGCTACCCGCAGCAGCAGCAGGCGCAGGGATTCCATCAGAACATTCAGGCGCCGGGCTTCGGTGGCATGCAGCAGCAGCCGCAGGTCAACGACATGTCCGGGATGATCGCCGCCGAGGCATCGCCCGAGGCGCGCGCGAAGTTCATCGAGCGGACCTACCTGCACTTGGCGGGGGCGATCTTCGTGTTCGTCATCCTGTCGACCGTCCTGCAGATCCTCCCGGGGATCGAATCGCTGGTCCAAGCGATGGTCCAGTCCCGCGCCTCGTGGGGCGTCGTGCTCCTGTTGTTCATGGGCACGAGCTGGATCGCCGACCGCTGGGCGCTCAACTCGACCTCGATCGGCAAGCAGTACGCGGGCCTGATCCTGTACACGATCGCCGAAGTCGTCATCTTCGTGCCGCTTCTGTTCATCGCGCGGATGTTCATCGGCTCCGAGGGCATCATCATGGCCGGCGGCGCCACCCTGGCGATGTTCGCCGCGATGACCGCCTACGTGTTCATCACCAAGAAGGACTTCTCCTTCATGCGTGGTGCGCTGTCGGTCCTCACGATGGCCGCGTGTGGCCTCGTGGTCGGTAGCCTGATCTTCGGGTTCACCCTCGGCGTGATCTTCTCGGTCGCGATGATCGCCCTGGCGTCCGCGTACATCCTTTTCTACACGTCGAACGTCATCAAGCACTACCGCGTGGACCAGCACGTGGCCGCGGCGCTGGCCCTGTTCTCCGCCGTCGCCCTGCTGTTCTGGTACATCGTGCGGCTGGCCATGCAGCTGGCGCGCGACTAAGCGGCAGCCGAACCTCGCCCCCTCGGGGGCCCCCGAAGGCCGCGAGCGATCGCGGCCTTCGTCGTTGGTTGCGACCGCGCAGATCTGGCGCCGGGCCTTCGGGGCAACGGCAAGATGATCGCGCCGCGAGCCACCCCCGCGCCCCATGGCTTCCGACGATGGCGCAGACGACCGTGGCAGAAGTGATGACCCGCGACGTGGTGGCCGTGGCCCCGGACACCGCGATCGCGACCGTGGCCAGTACGCTGGCGAGACTGAGGATCTCCGGCGTGCCGGTGGTCGATGCCCGCGGCAAAGCGATCGGCATCGTGTCCGCCGCCGACATCATCAACCCCGACCGGGAGGCGACCGACAACAACGGCTTTCCGGTCGTCTATCACATCGAGGACGGGTGGGCCTCGCCCAGCATCGAGGGCGCCGACCTCATCCCGGGCTGTGCCAGCGACGTGATGACGCCGCTCGCGTTCACGATCGACTCGAAGGCCACGATCCGCGAGGCAGCCGAGGTGATGCTGGAGCAGCGGATTCACCGGCTGCTCGTCGTCGACCGCGACATGCTCTCGGGGATCGTCACGACGATGGACCTGCTGCGCGGCTACGTCGCCGCCGGGGCGTGACGCGTAGCTCGGCGGCGCCTCACCGCAGGTCGATGCGTTGGCCGTGCTCGGGCACCGACACGTCCCAGCCCAGCTCGTCCTTGATTCGACGGCGCATCGCCTCGGAGGCGTTGGGTTCGCCGTGGGTCACGAACGCCTGCCGCGGCGCACGCTTGCCCGACGCCAACCACGCGAGAATCTGATCGGCGTCGGCGTGGGACGACAGCAGGTCGAGCGCCTGCACCTGCGCGCGAATCGGGATCCAGTCTCCGTGGATCTTCACCGAGTCGGCGCCCTCCACCATGTTGGCACCACGGGTACCCCCCGCCTGGTAGCCGGCGAACAGGATGAGATTGTCCGCGAACGGGGCGAAGCGCTTGAGGTGGTGCACGACCCGTCCGCCGGTCGCCATGCCGCTGGCCGAGATCAGCACCATCGCTCCGCCGTTTTGGTCGAGCGCCTTGGACTCTTCGGGCGTGTGGGTGTAGCGAACCCGGTCGAACGCGCGCGCGCACTCGGCCTCGTCCAGACGGTGCCACTCGCGATATCTCGCGTACAGTCGCGTGACCGAGGTCGCCATCGGACTGTCGACGATGATCGGCACGTCCGGGATCCGCCCGTCGTCGACCAATCGGGTGATCAACGTCAGCAACGACTGAGTGCGGCCCACGGCGAAGGCGGGAACGACCACGGTCCCGCCGGCCTCGAGCGTCGGGCGCAGCACTTGCGCGAGCCGCTGCAGGATGTCGGCGGAGTCGTGAATGCGGTCGCCGTACGTGGACTCGACGACCTGCCAGTCGACGTCGGGCCGAGCGTGCGGCGGACACATGATGACGTCGTCGGGACGCCCCAGGTCTCCGGACAAGCCGATCGAGTGCCCGTCGGCGGTGAGCACGACACCGCACGCCCCGAGAATGTGCCCCACGGCAAACAGATGGAGTCGCAGCCCGCCGTCGAGATCGACGTCCTGGCCGACGGGGAGCGGGCGCAGCTGCGCGAGGCTGCGACGCGCGTCGGCCTCGGTGTACAGGGGCAGCGGAGGGTCGTGACGGGAGAACCCGTGTCGCTTTGCGTACTCGGCATCGGCCTCCTGCAAGTGGCCGCTGTCGGTCAGCAGAATCTGGCACAGCTCCGCGGTGGCCTTCGAGCACCAGACCGGGCCGCGAAAGCCCAGCTTGCACAAGCGCGGCAGGTAGCCGCTGTGGTCGATGTGCGCGTGCGTGAACACGACGCCGTCCAGCGACCGAGGGTCGAACGGCGGATCCGACCAGTTGCGCAGCCGCAGCTGCTTGTAGCCCTGAAACAGCCCGCAATCGACGAGGATGCGCTTGCCCCCGAGCTCGACGAGATACCGCGAGCCCGTGACGGTGCCCGCCGCGCCAAAGAAAGAAATTCGAGATCGTGGTGAGGTCACGCGTCCGTCTCCTGTCCGGGGCTTGCGGGTGTTTCCGGCGGGCTTAGGTTTGCGCCGTGATTCGACGCTGTCCCAGCTGCGGTCGCGCCAACCGCATACCGGCCCGACACCTGTCCGATGCCGGCAAATGTGGCGCGTGCAAGACCGCGCTGCCCCCCACCGACACCCCGCTCGACGTCGACCCCAAGACGTTCGACGAGATCATCGGCGCGGCGAAGGTCCCCGTGCTGGTCGACTTTTGGGCACCTTGGTGCGGGCCGTGTCGCATGGCCGCACCCTACGTCAAACAAGTCGCCGCGAGCACGGCCGGCCGTGCGATCGTCCTCAAGCTCAATACCGAGGACCATCCGGCCGTCGCCCAGCGGTTCGGCGTGCGAGGAATCCCGATGTTCGTGGTGTTCGAGCACGGTCGGCCCGTGCGCGAGCACGTGGGGCTGGCCTCCGCCGCGGAGCTGGGTGCGCTCCTGCGAGCGAGCTGAGCGGGGCTTCAATCCTCGATCTCCACGCTGCTGGCGGCCGTCCAGCCCAGATGCAGCAGCGCGCGGTGGCCGTGCCGCGGCAGCTTGCCGATCCAGCGCGCGCCTCGCAGCAGCGTGTCGACGTCGCTGGCGACCTTGCGCCCTTCGGCGAGGTCGACGAGCAGCGCCTGGCGGTACTCCTCGGCGCGTCGCGTCTGCGCGTCGTGGGTCGCGAGCACCGAGCCCGCGCCGAGCACGAGCGCATCCGGGTCGAAGCGCACGTCGTCGGCCGACGGCTGCAGCGCGCGCGCGACTTCGATCGCCATCGCCCGAAGCTCCGGCTCGTCCTGCACCGCTTGCATCGCGTCCTCGTCGTCGAGTGACTTGAGCAGTCGCCGCAGATGATCGACCGCGTGGGCGATCGACAGCTGCTCCTCGCGCAGCGCCGCGGCGTCGCCCTCCAGACGCAGGCGCCCGACGTAATCGGCCAGCTCCTCGATCCCGACCTTGGCCGCCTGAAGCCGGGCCAGCGCCTTGCGCGTCGCCTCGTCCTCGCCCGTGAGGATCGCCCGCGGGTCGGCCATGAGCTCACGGGCGCGCGGCCACGGGCCGGGGTCTTCGCGCCCCGCGTCGTCGAGGGACGCGACCGCCACGCCGAGGATCTTGCGCGCCAGCACGATCGCGGCGCGCCGGGCCATCTCGAGCGCCAGCGCGGGAACCTGTCGAACGGCCGACGAAGGCAACTCGATCGCATCCTCGTGCGACGCCGGGGTCAGCCGCTCGACCACCCGCGCGAACCGACGCCGCAGGGGAAAGAACAGCGCCACGCCCATCGCATTGAACGCCGAGTGGAAGATCGCGATGGCGATCTCCGGCGATCCGTCTCCGAGGGCCGACGCGACGCGAATGAAGGGCCCGAGGATCGACAGGGCGACGATGGCCGTGCCGACGTTGAACATCGCGTGACCCACCGCCGCTCGCCGCGCAGCCAGGCCCCCCCCCGCCGCGCCGATGATCGCGGTGAACGTCGTGCCGACGTTCTGCCCGACGACGAGCGCGGCGGCCTGCGTCATCGACATGTTCCCGGCCGACAGGGCGACGAGGGTCATCGCGATCGCGGCGCTCGACGACTGCATGACCACCGTCATCACGATCCCGATCCCGACCAACAGCAGGACGCCCAGCACGCCGGTCGCGGCCGACCAACGTTGCAGGTCGAAGTCGATCGAGGTCATCGCCGACTGCATCACGTCGATGCCGAAGAACACGAGGCCGAAGCCGGCGATCGCCAGACCCACGCGGGCGCGGCGGCGTCGACCGACGAGGCGCAGCAGGGCCCCGGCGCCGATGAGCGGCAGCGCCACGAGACTCACGTCCACTTTCAGCCCGACCAGCGACACGATCCAGGCCGTGGACGTGGTGCCGAGGTTGGCACCGAAGATCAGCGCCAGCGAGTCGGCGAAGCTGAGCAGTCCCGCGCTCACGAAGCCCACCGTGATCAACGTGGTCGCGCTCGACGACTGCAGGATCGACGTGACGAGCGCACTGGTGCCCAGCGCGACCCACGGCCGACTCGACAAGCGCGACAGCAAGCCCCGCAGCGCACGACCGCCGAGCGCGGTGAGGCTGTCGGTCATCAGACTCATGCCCAGCAGGAACAAGCCCACTCCGCCGACCAGCGTTCCGATGCCCGCGCCCAATGTCACGCCATCGTGTCCAAGCTCGGGACCGTCGCGCAAGCCGAGACCGCCGGTCATCGGCCGATGCGCAGGGATTTCGCGCCTCGGGGACCTTGGTGTGCGGCCGCCTTTGGCGGGCGGCGGCCCGGTGGGTCACACTCCCGCCCGCGATGACCCGCCTGACCACGATCGACCACGACCGCGACGCCGCGGGCCTACGGTACGTGTATCCGGTGGTCTCGCGACGTGCCGGCGGCGTGTCGATCGGGGTCAACCTCAATCCGAACAACGCATGCAACTGGCGGTGCGTGTACTGCCAGGTGCCGGCCCTGACCCGGGGCTCGGCGCCGCCGATCGAGCTCGACCGCCTGCAGGCCGAGCTGCGCCAGTTGCTCGCGCAGGTGCAGTCGGAGGCGTGGCTGACCGAGCACGTGGCGGACCCGGCCTACCGACGCATCGTCGACGTGGCGTTCTCGGGCAACGGTGAGCCCACCACGGCCGAGGGCTTCGACCGCATCGTGGCCAGTGTGATGGACATCGTCGACGCGCTGCAGATCGCGGACCTGTCGCGGGTGCTGATCACCAACGGCTCGATGATGGGACGAGCGCAGGTGCAGCGTGGACTCGACCGCCTGCAGCAAAGCGGCGGCGAGGTGTGGTTCAAGCTCGACCAGGTCGCGCAGGAGCAACGGGCGGCGCTCAACGGCTCCAACACCTCGGCCGACAGCGCGCGGGCCCATCTGCGAACGGCGGCGGCCCACTGTCGCACGCGACTGCAGACCTGTGTGTTCGCCCTCGATGGGGCCGCGCCCTCCGAGGCCTGGTGCGAGAGCTGGCTTTCGTTCGTCGGCGAGGAGCTGCAGGCCGGTACGCCGATCGCCGACGTGCTGCTGTACGGGCTGGCGCGGCCGTCGATGCAGCCGGAGGCACCGCGGCTGGGTCGGCTCCCCGAAGCGTGGCTCGAGGCGTTTGCGGAACGGATCCGCGCCCTCGGGTTGCCGGTCGTCGTTCGGCCGTAGCGCGCGGGCACCGCGACAGGCCGTGACGAAAAAATGATGAACCGTAGACCCGGGCCGGACCCGGTGCGTTGAGCCGATCCGCGTCGGTGATGGGCCGGCGCGGGAGATTCAGTCATGCGGTCGATCGCTCTCGCCTTCCTCTTGTCCTCCGCCGCGCTGGTCGGCTGCGCCGGTCACTCGGCCGCCCACGGTTCGCCGGGTCCGCTGGCTCCGGGCGCCGCGCCAGTGGCCGCCACGAGCCCCGACGGCACCCCCACGGCCATCGCCACCGTCGCCGAGGCGCCGCCCGAGGACCCCAATCGCCCCTGGATCGAAGCCGAGACCAGCTCCGAGTACTCGCTGATCGGCCAGCACGACCAAGTGATGGGCGTGTTCGTCGACGTGCCCAAGGGCGTCGCCGCCGGCCACGTGCCCACGGCGCTCACGCTCGCGATCGACACGTCCGGTTCGATGCGGGGCGAAAAGATCGCCGACGCCCGCGAGGCCGCCGGCCGCCTCATCGAGGAGCTCGAGGACGGAGACCGGGTCTCGGTGGTGATCTTCTCCGGTCGCGCGGAGGTGCTGGTGCACCCGACCGAGCTCGACGGCCAAAACCGTCGGCAGATCCTCAACCGTCTCGAGGAGCTGACCGCCGACGGCGGCACGGCGATGCACGACGGCCTCAAGGTGGCCCAGAACCAGCTGTGGATCACACCGGACTCGCACCTCGTGCGGCGCCTCGTCGTGATCTCCGACGGCAAGGCGACGGTGGGTGCGACCGATCCCACCACGCTCGGCCACGTCGCCGAGGTCGGGCTGCAAAAGGGCATCCAGGTGACCTCGATCGGCGTCGGCATCGACTACGACGAGGCCACGCTCGACGAGCTCGCGATCCGTTCCAGCGGCCGCCTGTACCACGTGGAGAACAGCCGACAGCTCCCCGGCATCGTCGAAGAAGAGATTGCGCTGCTGGAAGCCACTGCGGCCGCCGGCGCCGAGATCGAGATCGCCGCCGCGCCGGGTGTGACGCTGCTGGGCACCGACACCGCCCACGCCACCTTCCACGACGGCAACCTCGTCGTGCCGCTCGGCACCATGTTCGCCGGGCAAAAGCGCGAGATCCTGATCCGGGCCCGCTTCGACGCCCGCGACGAAGGCAAGCAGGCGGTCGCGAGCGTGCGCCTGCACTTCCGCGACCCGGCCGATGGTGGCGTGGCGCGGGTGCAGGAGACCATTCTGCGCACGAACGTGACCGACGACCCGTCGCTGGTGGCCGAGCACGAAAACGGTCGGATGCAGACGTTGCTCGCCGTCCGCGACGCATCGGCGCTGACGCTCGCCGCCTCGTCGCAGCTCAACCGCGGCGACTTCGACGGCGCCGACCTCGAGCTCGCCAAGGCCGAGAAGCGCCTGCGCCAGCAGGCCGAGCGCTCCACGTCGCACAAGGACAAGGCGCGCGCCACGGAATCGGCCAACAAGATCGCCGCGACGCGGTCCCGTGTGAGCAAGGCCAAGAAGGCCCCGGCTCCGGCCCGCGCGGCCGAGGGACGCAAGGCGGCGCTCGACCTCAACGACGACGCGATGGAAGCAGCCGGCTTGTAGGCCGAAGTCGGCGACGGACGAAAACAGCCGCGGTCGGGGTGTCCCGACCGCGGTTTTTCGTTGGGTGAGCGTGAGGCTCGACAGCGCCGGGGGCTGCGTCAAATCGGCTTCGCGGGACACACGACCGTGCGCTGGTGCTCGTAGGCGTCGAAGGCCTTGCGCTTGCACGACTCCTTGTCCGAGTACGCCTTGTACAGGCACTTGGCGAGCCCGACGGGACTCGGCGATGCGAGGTTTTCGATCGTGCACTGGGCCAGCTTGGGAAACTCGTCATCCTGGCACTTCTTGACCGAGCTCAACCAGGTCGTCTTCGCCGCGTCGAAGCAGGTCGATCGTTGCCCGGTCGGCTTCACACCGGGTTTGATCGTTTCCGGTGGGCCGATGGTGATCCCGCACGTATTGGTCGCGGTCGCACAGAAATCCCCGATCCCCGCATCGGTGCAATCCTTGTCGACCTTGCACTCCACCGGATCGTCCTCGGGCTTGGTGAGGTCGACATCGTAGGCACACGGCTCGGCGACCAGCGGAAGGCCGCACGAGTTCCAGGCCGAGGTCAGGGCGGCGTCGACTTCCACCTGCGTCAGGTCCTTGCGGAAGATCATCATCGGATCCTGGCCGGACGGCTCGAGCAGGCACGTGGACTTGGAACCGGTGGGGATGAGGTCCCACCAGCCCTTCTTCGGCGACATCAGGGCGCCACGATCGGCCACCGCCTTGCGCCAGTTGAGGTAGATGCCGTCGAGGTCGCCGTTCTTGATCGCCTGGAACATCGACGACGCTTCGCGACGCTGCGCCTTGGTGCCCGCGAGCTTGCGCATCAGGCTGACCTGCGCCTGGATGTCGATGCGGGTGTCGATCAACTCGGAGGTCTTGATCGTGCACTGGGGCGCCGGGGGACTCACGCTCTGCGAGGTCGTCGCCGGCGGCTTGAACTTGAGCTTGCCCCCGCCGACCTTGCCCGTGACGGGCTTCTTCACTTTGGGGAAGCGAATCTTGGGCGGATTCGCCGTGGCCTCCGGCAGGGCCACGGAGAACCCGACGCCGACGAGGACACCAATGCAGGTGATGCGAGTTGCGATACGGGACATTGCGGATACGGCTGTCATGTCTTGATTGAGTCGATGACTCGTGATTGTGACGAATCATCAATTGCCGATTGCAGTGTCCTGATCACGATCGAACTCTCCGATCCATCGATCGATCGTCGCTCGCTGCTCCGCATCGGTCACCGACGCGAGACTCTGCAGTGCCGCGCGTGCGAGCGCCGGATCGAGATCGTCGACGCGCAGCAGGTGCAGTCCAACGGAGCTCGCGATCTCCGGATGCACGTGACCTTCGATCGCGACTCGGCTCAGCGCCGCCGCGGTGTCTTCACGTCCATCGACCAGCGCCGACAGGGCGCTGGCGGCAACGAAGGAGTCCTCGTCGTCGAGCATGTCGAACATCGTGTTCATCGCTTCGTCGGCGCCGGAGAACCGCAACGCGATCGTCGCCGTGGCACGCACCTGTGCGTCGGGACTCTGCAGGTACGGCACGATGGTCGCGAAGTCCTCCGTTCGCCCGGCGTTGCCGAGGCCGGCCAAGGCTGCGGTGACCATCGTCCGGTCTTCGGTCGCATGCAGCCGCTCGACCACGCGCTCGACCAAGAGGGTCGCGAGCACCGGGTCGCGCTCGGCGAGCCGCGCCGCCACCGTCCCCATCGGATACAACAGCGCCGGTGCGGCATTCGGCGATCGTTCGTCGCTCCCGCTCGCGTCGAGCTCGAGCAGCAGGGCCGCCGACGCGGGCTCCGGCGCTTCCACGAAGCTCCAGGCCTGCACCCAATGCGAGAACCCGGGATCTCGCTGCACCTCGGGCCGCGACAGCAACGTCGCCATCACCGCTTGAGCCTGCGGCGTGCCGGCCGACGCCAGCAGGTCGAACACGAGGTTGCGTGCCTCGCTCGCGTCGTTGGCGTCGAAGACGTCGACGAGCGCCTGCGCGGTCTCGGGCCACGCCCGCAGCCGTCCTACGGCCCGGACCATGAACCCGGGCGCCGGGGGCAGACCGTTGCCCGCCGAGCGAATGCCCACCGCGACGTCGAAGTCGCTGATCCCGTCCGCAAAGCGCTCGGCCAGCACCCGCTTGGCTTCCTCTTCGCCGGGCGGCGCGAGGGGGTCGACATCGACGGTGCCTTCCAGCGACGGCACCTCGCCCTCCGGCTCGGTCCAGCTGTCGATGCGCTCGAGGGTGAACGACCCCTGCGCTTCGAGTACGACATCGCCGTCGTCGAGGATCAGCACCGCATCTTCGGCGTCGAGCCGGTGCAGCCACCCTCGCTCGTCGTACTGCGCACGGGCGCTTCCCCGCACGTTGGGCGTACCGGCGCCGGGGTGGGCATCGATCCGAGTCAGCGCCTCGATCTGGCGCTCGACGAAGGATCCTTCGCGACGGTAGCTGGCGCGCGCCACCCCCTGGGTCACCGGGATCTGCGACTCCAACGAGTCGCCGGTGGGCACGCGCAGATCGACGCGGCCGATCAGTCCCGCGAGCAGCAGCCGCGTCAGCGCCGGCGCGTCCTCGGGTACCCGCACGGACACCACGCCGCCGTCGTCGTCGAGGATCGCGATCGCCTCCGTGCCGACGAGGCCCCCGTCCTGCTCGAGCACGTTGTGGCCGAAGACGTCGAGCTCGGCGGTTTGCAGCTCCGAGATCTGGATCCCTACGAGCACCCCTTCGTCGGTGCGTCCGTAGCCCTTCGCGACCAACGTGCCTTCGAGGACCATGCCTCCGCCGACCGAGAGGTCCGGGGCGAGAAGCTCGGGGCCGCGCCCGAGGCTGTGGGTGCGCCAGGCGAACGCGTAGCGGTCGACCCGACCCGCGGCGGCACGCTCGGCCACGCGGGCCGTCGCGGATCCCTCGGCGGCGTCGAGGTCCAGCCGCTGTGAATCGTCGCAGGACGCACCGCCGAGCAGGGCGAGCGCGATGAGTACCGGATGGAGCCGTCGCATCGTCTCGTCCTCACTTCCACGAGACGAGCGGTAGCTCGACCCCGAGGGGATCCATCAGCGGGATCTTGGTTTCCAGACCCTTCCAGCGGAACAGCTCCCACGTCTCCTCGAAGCCCAGCACCTCGATGTAGAGCATCAGCTTGCCCGACAGCGTCCCCATCAGCAGGTTGATGGCGACGTCGAACTCGAGCTGAGCGACCTTTTGACCGCTCGACGTCTTGGAGAAGTTGGTCGTCAAGCCCGAGCTCAGTGGCACGGCGATCGTCAGGAGGTTGAGCATCCCGCGAACGCCGGCACTGAGCACACCCGTCACGCCGACGCCGATCTGGCCGAAGACGGAGAACTTGAACATCGGCGCGAGGGTGGTCTTGATGCCGAACTTGACGTCGTTGATGTCGCACGTCGGAGAGTTCGCCACGCCCTCGGCCCGAAAGCCGACGCCGTACATCACCTCGGCCCACACGGCGCCGCTGATCGGCACCGGCCCCGCCATCACCGTCCACTGCGGTGGCGGATTGGTGATCTTGCCCGGCGACTTGAAGTTGGGTTCGGGCGCATAGACGAGGTCGGTCTTGACGCCCTCGTTGAACACGCTGATCCCGAACACCCGGAGGTTCGCGTCCAGCTCGAGCTTCTTTGCCTTGCCGTTGAGCTTGCCCCGCGAGGCGCCCGCCAGCAGCGTGACCTTGTTGCCGATGAGCCACGTGTCGAGGTCGAAGCCGCCGCCGGCGTGTCCGGACAGCTCGCACGCCTGGCCGTCCTTGCGACCGGAGACCGCGACCTTCCAGTCGAACTTCGTGTCGTAGCCCGCCGCGACCCAACCCTTGTCGCCCCAGGCGTCGCGCTCGCGGAAGGCGCGGCCAATGCTGGTGATCTTGGTCCCGTTTCGCTCGGCGTACGGTGCGAGCTGCTCCATCGCTTCCTCCGCATCCTTCTGAATGTCCAAGATTTCGGACTCGAGCACCGCGAGCTTCGGGTACAGCGACTTGTTGGTGGCGAGATCCTTCTTGGGTGAGATGCTCGGCATCCAGTCCTTGCATTCGGTCTCGTACTCGGCCTGTCGCGCCAGGTACGGGGCTCCCTCGACGAAGCGGCGCTGGAACGCCATCGGCGACCAGTCACACACGGAGTTGCCCAGATCCAGACAGCTGATCTCACCCGCCGCCTTGCGGGCCCACTCGCGGCGCAGGAACTGGCCGAGCCGGCACGAGTGCGGGCCGACGCCGACGATCTCGGCATCGGTTTCTTCGTTGCCCCACGCCGCGCACTCGTCGACCCACTTGGGCTTGAGCGGGACCTTCTTGACCGCCGACGCCGTGCTCGCCCCGGTCGACGCGCGCGGCATCGGCTTGGCCGTACTCGTGGTCGGCTTGGCGGTCGACGCCGGCCGGGTCCTCGGCATCGGCTTGGCGGGCATCGGAGCGGCCAACACCCCGACCGGCGAGTTGACGCCGTCCTCGGTCGCGTCCGTCTCGCGCCGCAGGAACTCGAGCGCGCCATGGTACTGCGGCACGTTGCCCTGAAGCTGCTGGATCTTCCCCTTGCTCAGGCCGGCGGGGTTGATCCCCACGGCCTTGGCCTTGCTCTCGAACACCGCGCGATTCTTCGCGAGCATTTGCGCCGTGGACTCGGTGAACTCCACACGCCCCTCCGGCGTGATCACGTGCGTGAGCGGGTGCTCGAAGACTTTCTCGATCTTGTTGGATTTCTTGAGGGCCTTGTCCGCGGTCCTCATCACCGCCACGCCCCACTCGGCGAGCAGACGGTTGAATTCGTTGCGACGGCGCTCGTACTCCTCGAACTCCGCGGTGGACACGGCCGCGTGCTTGTTGGACATCGTCTCGTGGAAGGCCCACTCGTTGGAGAACTTGCGGTCGCCGCAGGTCTTGGTCTTGCAGCCGTACGAGTAGAAGTCGTGGCCCTGCTCGAGCGCCTTGATCAGTCCGTCGATCTCCGGCGTTCGCGGGAACTTGTCGTGGTCCATCGAGGTGAGCTTGGGACCGCCCGCCCGCGCGATGTTCTCGATGAAGTTCGAGTCGAAGACGAACAGGTCGTTCTTGGTGACCTTGCCCTTGCTCTTGACGTCGATCTGATGGGCGAGCGCGCGACCGTCCTTGCGCTCGAGCTTGCGATAGGCGATCCCCGGCGCGCTGGGCTCGTACGCGATCTCGAGCTGACACTGCCAGTCGTCACGGCAGGCCGCACTGGCATCGGTGAACCGAGTCCAGTCGTACATCTGCTCGTAGGCGTACTCCTCACAAGATGCGACTTGGTCGCCGTTCTTCTCCCAGTTCGGGGAGCGGTGGTGCTTCTTGGCGCTCGCGGCCTTGCTCGCCACCGCCGGTCCGGTGAGTCCGGTGCGGCTGAACAGCCCGTTGGAGCTCGGCCCGATCGAAGTCTTCGCCGGCGGCTTGTAGGCGAAGACCTTGCCGGTGCGCACCGACTGCGGGATCGCGTCCATGCCGGGGCGAAGCATCTTGGCCGAGGGGGCCGACTTGTAGGCGGCACTCTCGCGATGCTCCTTGATGCCGTCGAGGACGAAGGGCTCGCACGCCTTGCGGTGCTTGGCGCACCCCTGCAGGTAGCCCTTGGCCAGGCAGACTTCCTTGGTGGGCGACCCCTCGACGCACGCGGCCGTCGGGAGTCGAGCGCCGGGGGCCTTCGTTTTCGGGGCCGCCCGCGCGATGGCGATGCCGCTGACGAGACCGAGGGCAGCGAGGACGAGCAAAGACCGACGACGACGGACCGACCGCATGATCGGGCAGACGCACCGGCTCCGGCCGCGTGACGGTGGCCGCGGCGGCGGCAGGGCGGCCAGGGCAGCCCCGGCGCGGTTTTGTCATGTCCGCCGCGGGTGGCTTTGCTAGCGTGAGCACGTGAAGCGTGCTCCCGAGTTGCTGTGGCTTTCGTGGGTGGTCGCGTGTACGGGCAGCGAGCCGGCCGGTTCACCGCCGAGCCACGCTGCCGACGCCAAGCCCGTCGCGTCGGCGAAGGTCGAGGCCGACGGGGACGGTGCGGTGGCCAAGCTCGAAGCCCCTCCGAAGATCGAGCCGGCCGATCCCGGACCTGCGTTCGAGAACAAGCCCCCACCGCCCGAGGACCCGCCGAGCGACGCGCCGACCAAGGAGGATCCGCCCGAAGCCACCGACACCGGGGGCGGCACCGGGGACGCCAACGCCGAAGCGCCCGTCCCGGAGCTGACGGTAACCGCGGTGTCCGCGACCGATGCGACGGCCCCGTGGCGCGAGGTGGTGCGTCCCGCCGATGCGGTGGTCTTCGAGCCGGTGATGCGCGGCGTGATCGGCAGCTCGCCCAGCGGCTACTACGACGTCGACGACGCCGGCGCGCTCGTGCTGCGCAAGGAGATCGAGGCGCCGCAATCGGTGTTGATGGGCTGGTGGCCCGACAACGCGTGGCACATCGAGACCCGGATCAAGACGATCCCCGGCGACCGCTCCGACGAGGAGATCCGCCAGATCCGCCTCATGCGGCTGCGGGGCAACAAACGCTGGGTGCCGCAGGAGTACAACTTCGCGCAGCGCTTCGACGACAACGGTGAGCAGTTCCACATCGGTGGCAAGGGCGGAATGCTCGTGATGGATGCGTACGGGTCCGTGACGCGCGTGGCCGGCACCGCGCCCGATCCGGAGATCGGCGAGAGCAAGGGTGGCACGCTGACCGGCTTCTTCGAGACCAAGTCCGGCCGCCTGTACACCGTGCACGAAGTCGACGGTGCGCAGTGGGTCCAAACGGACTGCGTCGACCAGGCGTGCGTGGCCGCGAACGCGATCAAGCTCCCGTTGGGAACGTACTGGGAGTTCTCGGGTTCGGTGCCTCGCCAAAATCACAGCGTGTCCGCCGTCGCGACGGCCCAGGTGCACGGCAACGCCGAGCCCCACCTGCTGCACTACGAGACGGGCGGCTGGAAGCTCGAGTCGGTCACCGCCGCGCCCGTGGCCCTGTGGCCGACCAAGGACGGCGGCCTTTGGACGCGCGTGGCCGACGATCTGCTCCATCGCGATCCGGACGGCGCCTGGCGCAAGGTGGGCCTGCCGGAAGGCACGAGCACCTACTCGGTCGCGCTGCGTGGGGATTTGTCCGAGCTTTGGATCGCCGCGGACGTCGGGGGCAAGACGGTGGTCTACGCCACCCACGCCAACGCGCAGAGTCGCCCGCCCGAGCCCTCCGCCGCGGGCTGACGCGCCGTCACGCCAGCCGCCGCTCGACCGCGCTCATGACCGCTTCGGTCGTGGCCGGATCGGTCGCGACCTCGGGCCACGGCTGCGTCTCGTCCTCGAACATCCATCGTGCCTCGCCCGGCTCCGACCACCGCGGTTGCGCGAGGATGTCGGCGAGTCGTCGACCGGTCACCGCGGGGTCTTCCCACATGCGCTTGACGAGCTTGGCGAGCCAGCCCAGGGGACCTCCGAGCGCGCCGAGATCGGTCCGCACCACGCCGGGATGAAGCACGACCATGTCGAGCTCGGGATGCTCGGCCGCGACCCGGCGCATCGCGATCGCCTGCACGAGCTTGGTCGTGCAATAGGTCCGCAGCACCGAGAAGTCGTCTCCGGTCGGCGTGCGATCGGGATCGAAATTCCCCTTCACGATGAGGCCGGCGCTGACGACCATCACCCGCGCCACTCGTGCGGCGGCCAGCAGCGGCGCCTGCATCGCGAGCCCGGCCAGCCCGTTGATCGCGAACGCGACCTCGAGACCGTCGGCGTTGTGCTGCAGACGTGTCGGCCAGAGGCCAGCGTTGTGCACGAGCGTGGTGGCGGGCCCCACCCGCTCGACCAGCGACTGGCCGAGCGCCCGCGCAGTGGCGACCGTGCCGAGATCGCCGACGACGACCTCCGCGCGCCCCCCGGCCTCGGCCACGTCGGCCGCCACCGCCGCGAGCGCATCGCCATCGCGGGCGACGAGCCACAGGCGGGTGTCCGGACGCGTCGCGACCGCCAGGGCCAGGGCGCGCCCGATTCCCCTCGAAGCCCCCGTGATGACCATGTCTTCCATCCAGGGCAGCTTGCCGGGCGCCCGCGTTAATTGGAATATAATTCCACTTCGAGCGAGCAGGATCCCCCCGTATGCTGCCCGTCGTGGAGCCCGTGCGCCGCGATGGCCGGGCGCGTCGCGACGCGCTGTTGGACGCCGCCCTCGAGTGCTTTGCGCGCGAGGGCATCCTCGCGACGCGATTGGAGCAGATCCGCAAAGTGGCCGGCGCCAGTCCGTCGAGCGTCTACCACCAGTTCGCCGGCTTGCCGGACCTTACGCTGGCGTTGCTCGTGCGCACGTTCGAGCGACTGCTCGGCTCGCTCGCGACGAAGGTCGGTCGGACCCGCTCCGCCCGCGGCGCGGTGCAAGCCCTCGTCCGCGGCCACATCGACTGGATCCTGCAGTACCCCAAAGAGGGCGCGTTCATGTACCAGGCGATGTCGCTGGAGCTCGGGGGCGACGCGGTCCAGACCCTGCAGCGCGAGAAGGCACGGATGCTCGCCCCGATCGCGATGCACCTCGCGCCGTTCATCGCCACCGGCGAGCTGCCGGACTGGCCGCCGATCCAGCTCGACGTGGTCCTGCTCGGCCCGAGCCACGAGGCGTGCCGCCGCTGGCTCGCCGGTGCCGACCTCGACCCGGACTGGATGCGCAAGCAGCTGCCGCGCCTGGCGTGGCGCAGCATCGCCGTGTAGCGGAAGCTACGAGCGCGGGGTCCGGCCGGTGGATGCCATGAAGTCGGCGTGGGCGCGGTGGAAGTCGGCGAGGGCGTCGATCTCCGAGTTGGCGGCGTCGGCGGCCGCGAGCTCGCGCAAGTTGACGATCACCAGGTCACTGGCCCCTTCGAGCAGCTTGGTGCGCTCGGCGTCGGCGAGCTCGTTGGCCGCTTCGACCTGGCGCCGCGCGAGCACGATGTTCTGCTCGGCCGCCTCGAGCGCGACGATCGACTTGCGCACGTCGACGCCGACCTTGTCGCGCAGACCTCGGCGCTTGGCGTCGACCGAGGATACGTCGGCCTGGGCCGCACGCAGCTCTCCCCGGGCCTGCCGCAGCGGCAAAGGCAGCTCCACGACCACCCCTGCCCCCCACTCGGTCGGCGCGAGCTCGGCCGGTCCGTCACCGAAGTCCTTGGCGACGAAGGTCTGCAGGTTCACCTTCGGCGACCGTTGATTGCGCGCGAGCCGGACGTCCACGTTCGCGGCCTCTCGCGTCGCTTCGAGCGCCGCGACATCGGGACGGACGTCGATCGCCCGCTGGACCTCGCGCTCGAGCGACGGGACGTCGACGCGTAGCGGCTCGGGTAGGTCGGCGGGAACGCGGTCTTCGCCGACGCGAATCGGATTGCGATCGTCGTCGCGCAAGAACAGAGACAACGCCAGGGACGCCTCGTTGAACTTCTGCTCGGCGGCAACGACCTTGCCCATCCGGTCGAGCACCAACCGTCGATTGTCGACGAGCAAGATGTTTTCGATCGCGCCGGCGGCCGCCTGCTCGTTGAGTCCGGCGTCGCGGCGTTCCGCGATCGACAAGAGCTCTCGAGCGACGCGAAGCCTCAGTCCCGCCGCGACCCACGACCAGTACGACTTGGCCGCCTCGCGCTGCAGCTCGAGCTCGGCCGCATCACGGCCGTACTCGGCGGCCTTGCGCTCGATCGTCGTGCGCCGAACCTTCGCGCGGCGGTCGTCGATGGGACCGTCGCGCCAGATCGGCACGTCGACCCCCGCACGCAGCTCGCCGCCCGAGAGGGTCTGCAGGTCGCCCTTGTAGACCGGATACGAGCCGAGACCGATGCGGTAGCCCGCGTAGAAGCCGGCCCCCCACAGCGGCGTCGGCTGCCGAAGCAGGGCGTCGACTTGGCCGTTGTCGTAGTAGCCGACCGGCGTGTACTTGCCCCTGATCGCCAGGATCGGATCGAACCCACCGCGTGCGGCGAACGCTTTGGCGTCCGCCTTCTCGACGCCGCGCTCGGCGACCTCGAGGTCGGGGTGTGTGCCACTGACCGATTCGAGCACCTCGGGCAATGTCAGGGGGTCGGCTGCCCAGACGCTGCCGGGGAGCAGCCACGCGACGAGTAGGGTCCACACGCGCATGCGGTACCGGTACCAAAGGCACGCTCTCATCGCTACTTCGCCGTGGGGGCGACCGCTCCGGGGGCCGCGTCCTCGGGGGGCGAGACCGCGGGCGGGAACCCGTTGAACTGACGCCACAGCTCGTAGCCGAGGCTGACCTGATTGAGCAGCACCCAGCCGTTGGCACGCACGCCCTGTCGCAGATACCGCGGCTCGGGCCACACCTCCTCGCCGTCGGGCACGACCACGATGCGGAACTGCCCGCGCCCGTTGTCGGTCGCGTCGACGAAGGCCACCTTGCCGCCGAACGTCCCCACGGCCACCGACGGCCAACCGACGAACTGCACGGCCGGCCAGCCTTCGAACTGCAGGCGAACGTGTCTGCCGGGAGTGATGAGCGGCGCGTCGTTGCCGTCGACCCACAGCTCCACGGCACGGTCGTTGGTATCGGGCACCAAGATGGCCAGCGTCTCTCCATCCTTGGTGAAGTCGCCACCTTCGCGAGCGACCAGACGGAACACGGTGCCGGCCCGCGGCGCCGCCACGAGCATGCTGGCCTGCCTCGACAACGTCGTGTCGAGCTTCGCGATCTCGGCGAGAGCCTTGCCCTTGTCCGACTTGGCCTTCTGAAGGCTGGCGCGACCATCCTCGATCTTGGCCTGCGCGTCCGATCCGGTCCGGTCGAGCTCGGCCCCGTTGCGCTTGACCTCTCGCTTGGCGGCCTGCAGCGACGCCTTGGCGCTCTCGCGCTTGGCGGTGGTCGTCTCCAGCGCCAGCTCGGCGAGCTCGAGGGTTCGTGTCGATGCCAGGCCCTTTTCGTGCAGCCGACGCTGCCGCTCGACGTTGAGCTTGGCCGTCTTGTGCTCGGCCAACGCCGCATCGAGATCCTGCTGCGCCGCCTCGCGACGATCCTCCGCGATCTGGCGCTTGAGGTCGGCGCCGAGCACCGCAGCCGAGCGGACGCCGTCGAGCGAGGAGATCTTGGCCTCGGCGACGGTGATCGCGAGCTCGGCCGCCGACAGCTGGTCCTCCAACGCCTGCCGCTCCCGTCGCAATCGATCCATGATGTTCGGATCGTTGTCGGACAGCTCCACGATCGGATCGCCCGCCTCGACGTGGTCGCCTTCCTGCACGTACCAGCGCACGACACGACCCTTGATCGGAGCCTCGATCGTCTGCTGCCGTTCCAGCGGGGCGTAGGCGATCAGCCGGCCCGAACCCGTCACACTCTGCTGCCACGGTGTGACGAACAGCGCGATGGTCACCGCGAAGAAGGCGACGACGAGCAGCCGCGACAGCACGCGGGCCCCGTCGATGGACCCCGCCAGATCGAGCGCGGACGGACGCGCGACACCGGAGATGACTGCCTTCACTGCACTTCCTCCAGTCGACCCTCGCTCGTGACCCACGTGCGGTTGCACCGGCCGGCGACCTCGGCCTCGTCGGACACGACGACCGTGCTCCACGGGGCATCGGAGGCCAGCACCTCGTCGAGCAACTCCTCGCGACGTGATGCGCTCAGCCCGAGACGGTCGAGCGCGCCGTCGAGCAGCAGCACCCGCGGCTGCGCGACGAGAGCCCGCGCGAGCGACAATCGTCGCGCTTGCCCGCGGGAAAGCGGGGCGCCGCTGGGCAGCATCGGCGTGTCCAGGCCTTTCGGGAGACGGTCGAGCGCCTCGGTCAGCTCCAGGCGCTCCAGCCACGTTCGGGCGCGCTCGCGGTCGAAGCGTTCGCCCGCCATCAATGCGAGGTTGTCGACCACCGTACCGGAGACGAACTCGGGATCGCCGATCAACGCGACGCGGTCGCGCACGTACGCGAGATCGGCACGACGCAAGTCCGCGCCGAGCAGGTGCACGCGGCCATGTCCGGGCGCGCGCTGCCCCGCGAGGACCTCGAGCAGCGTGCTCTTGCCGGCACCCGACGGACCCCGCAGGTGAACGTGGTCGCCGGGTCCGAGCGTGACGTCGACGCCTTCGAGGAGCGTACGGTCGCCTCGCTGGATCGACGCTTCGCGCACGGTCACGGTCCCCGGCCCGCTGCCCCCCACCTTCTCTCCACCGCGTCGCTCGACCGGCAAGTCGACCACCCGCGCGATCTTCAGGACGCCCACGTTGAGGTCGTAGAGCTTCTCGAGATTCTTGCCGAGCTTGACGAAGCCGGCGGCGATCGCCGTGATGACGAGCTCCGCGGCGACGAGCTGTCCGAGGGTGAGCTGGCGATCGATGACGAGCCAACCACCCACGCCGAGCAACGCGACGATGGCGACCACCTGCAGACCCATGCCGCCGGCGATCTGTCGCAAGAGGATCCGGAAGTGCGACCTGCGGGCCGCGATGTAGTCACGGCACATCACGTCCGTGCGGTCCGCCGCCCGCTTGCGCGCAGCCGCGCCGCGGAAGAGCCTGGGCGTGCGCGCGAGGTCTTCGAGCCACGCTGCCGTCTTGTACTTGGCCGTCGACTCGCGCAGCCCCGTCTTGACGGCACCACGGCCGAGGACGAAGACGATGAACAGCAGCGTGACCAAGACGACGTCGAAGGCCAGCAGCAGCGGGTGATAAAAGCCCAGCAACACCATGCCGATCGCGGTTTGCAGCGCCAGCGACAGGCCGTCGAGCAGCAGCACGGCGAGCGACTTCTGAATGGTCAAGACGTCGAAGAAGCGATTGGCGAGTTCGGGGCCGTAGCTGTCGTCCAGCGCCTCCGTGCGCACGACGGGCAGGCGCCGACCGAAGTCGTCGGCGATGCGAATGAAGGCCCGACGCTGCAGCACTTCCACGACATAGGCTTCGAGCACGCTGAGCAGCGCCGCGAACGCGAGACCGCCGAACAGCAGGATGCTCAGGACGACCAACGGCTGCAGCACGGCCCCGAAGGCGACCGTGTTCACGAGTGCTTGCACCGCGACGGGGGTTGCCAGCGTCAACGCACCGACGACCACCGCGTAGATGACCACGGTCGAGATCTCGCGTCGTTCCAGCTGCAAGAATGCGCGTAGGCGCAGCCACGGACGGCTCGCCAGCCGCGGCTGTCGCGTGGCGGAGATCGGATCGAGCGCCAGAAGCGGGGCCACGTGCAGCCACGGCTGGCCGTCGGCCATCTGCGCGACCTGTGCCGGCGTCATCCGCAGGCGTTGCTCACCCCGCGGGTCGAGCGCGACGACGTCGAGCTTGCGGCCCCGCCGACCGACGACCACCAGCCAGCGCCCCTGGGCCGTGCGAACCAGCGCAGGACAGTCGTGAGGCAGGTCCGCGGGGCGATCGCGGAGCTTGGGCTCCAGGCCCAGCGCCTCCGCGGCCGACGCCGCCACCTCGGTCCATTTTGCCTCGGCGTGGGCGTAGCCGGAGGTGGCCCGCCACGCATCCTCGGCGGTGACACGGGTCTCACTGCGCTGGGCCGCCAATTCGAGCGCCCGCGCCAGAATCGCCGCTTCCTGGCCCCAGGCCAGGTCGTCGTCGCGATAGCGGGTCACCTCGGGGTTCATTTTCATCAAACTCCAGAATCCGTAGACATGAAGTTGATTTCATGTATAGTGTCTCATGATGACCTCGTCAAGCGACGACGAGCCCGATCCGCCCCACGCCGACGAGTCGCCCAGCTGGTCGCTGCTGAGCCACCACGTTCACGTGCTGCTGTGCATCGACGCCGACCCCGACCTGACACTACGGGAGATCGCCGCGCGCATCGGACTGACCGAACGCGCGACCCACCGTCTCGTCGACCAGCTCGTCGCCGCCGGCGCCCTCACGCGTGAACGCGAGGGGCGACGCAACCACTACGAAATCGTGCACACGTGGTCGCCGGACCATCCGCTCGAGCGCGGCACGACGCTCGGCGATCTCTTGCTCGCGCTCTCGGCCTGACCCCTCGCGTCTCGCGACGCCCGGCTCAGCCCGGCGGTGGCGGGTAGCAGCAGCTGTTGAGACAGAAGTAGTCCGTCGGACAGTCCTCGTTGACCTCGCAGGCGTCGCCGTTGGGGCAGTCGACCTGCTCGCACCCCGGCGGCAGCTCGTTCTGCCCGAAGCACAGCTCGCATCCCTTCGGGTCGCACGGGTGTCCGCACTCGTCGGCTTGCGACGTGCACGTCGAGCATGCCGCGAGGTTGTCGAGCGCGCAGTCCGGATGCGAGTTGAGGAAGATGTCGACGGTGGTGCCGTCGTCGAGCTCGACCGTGCAGCAGCCGAAGCAGTCGCAGCCGGGTGGCACGAACGGCTCGCAGAACGCGGCGCATGCCTTCGGGTCGTGCGGCAGGTTGTTGCACGCGTTGCTGCCGTCGTACTCGCAGTTGACGCCCTCGATGTTCGCGCCGGGGTTGGCCGGGTCGCACGTCAGGTCCCAAAAGCACCCCTCGCCCTGGCCCGAGTTGCCGTCGAAGAAGCAATCTTGAATGCAGTCGATGTTGTCACCGGGCAAGCCGGTGTTGAACGAGCCCTCGTCGTCGTCGCATGGTCCCGTGCACTCGGGGTCGAACAGGTCGAAGTAGCCGTCGCCGTCGTTGTCGAGCATGTCGCCACACGCGTGGACCTCGTTGCCACACGGCGTCTCGGCCTGCGGCACCACCCCGGCAGAGTCGCCGCCCGTCTCGTCGCTGCCGCCGGCCGTCGAGCCTGCGCTACCCGACGAGTCCAGACCAGTGCCGGTCGCCGGTGTACCGGTCGACCCCATCGGAAGCGATGTCGAGCCGTCACTGGGCGTCGTCGTCGTCGTCGGTGGTGCCGTCGTCGTCGGATCGATCGCACCGGTCGATGCGGCCGACGTTCCGGCGTCACCACTGCCATCGTCTCCGGGACATCCCGACAGCCACGTCGCGGCGCCGAGCACCGCGATCAACCGAGCCGAACTCACGAGCTTTCGTCGATTCTCCACGTCGTCATTGTCGGTCGTCGACCGCGGTTGGGCGAGACGATTCCGCCTCGATTCTTTCTGCCAGCGACGTTGGAAGCACCGCTTTCGGCTTGGTCTAACCGCGTCTACGATCGGGAAGTCGTGCGCGGATCCGATCGATACAGTCGCCGATTTCGCACGCTCGTCTTCGTCGCGATCGTCGACGCGGGCTGCGCCGACCTCGACGCGCGAACCCACGCGGATGCGAGCGCACCCACGCGCACCTTCTCCGAGGCCGAGTGCCTACGTTGCCATCCCGATGCCGCGGCGCAGTGGGAGCGTTCGCGACACCATGACGCCTTCACCAACGTCGACTTTCAACGTTCGTACGCCCGCGAGCCCACGCCGTTTTGCCGCGACTGCCACGCCCCCGGCTTCGTGCGCGCGCCCGCGCTCGCCTCCGATGCGGCACGAGCCCTCGGCGTGGGTTGTCTCGATTGCCACGGCGACGGCGACGGGATCGTGACGGGGACCTCCGGCGGCCGCGACGGGCCGCACGCGGTTCGTCGCACCGACGACTTCGGCACCCGGGCGTGCAAATCCTGCCACGAGTTCTCCTTCCCCGAGTCGAGCCGACGTCCCGAAGGCACGATGATGCAGACCACGATGTCCGAGCACCGCGCCTCGGAGTTCCGCGATCGTTCCTGCGCGTCCTGCCATCTTCCCTCGACTTCCGCGGGCGCCGATCACTCGTTGGCGTCCACGCGCGACCCCGCGAACAAGCGCGCCGCGCTGCAGATCGAGGCCGTGCGGGTCGAGGAAGGTCTACGCCTGTCCCTGTCGCCCCGCGGGGTGGGGCATGCCTTTCCCACCGGAGATCTGTATCGAAGACTGGAGCTGCACGCCGAGGCCCTCGACGACGATGGCCGGCTCGTCGCCGAGCGCACGCGCTATCTGGGGCGACACTTCGCGCCCTATCGCCATGCCGACGGCACGCTCAACGCTGCCTACCGCTGGCCGGTGCCCGACGACCGGGTCACCGCCCCGACCGAAGTCGTCCTGCCGTTGCCGACGACGGCCACGATCCGGTGGTGGGTGGACTACGAGCGCGTCGACGAGCGCGACGACTTGCACCCCGAGCGCTCACCCCTGGCCGGCGAGGTCCGCCTCGCCGAAGGTCGAATCTAGACCGGCTTGGGCGGCGGCGGCGGCGGCATCGGGATCGGTACCTTCAGGCGCGTCGTCTCCTGCCGCGGGCGCGCTTGTGGGATCCCGTCGACCAGGAACCTGCGCACGGCTTGCTCGACCACCGGCGCATGGTCGGCATCGAGCGCGTAGATGCTGACCTCGATCGTCTCGCCCTCGCGACGCTCCACCTTCGGCTCGTGCACGACCGAGGCCCAGTGGCACCGCATCGCCGCCCGGATCACGTGACGCTTGAGCGTGGCGAACTCGAGGTCCTCGGGCGCCTCGATCACGAACGCGTGCACGTGTGCCCCGGACACGCTCTGGGTCCGGCGCAGCGTCTCCCGTGCGATCTTGCCGTACGGGACCACGGCCTCGTCGCCCTGTCGTGTCTGCACCACCAGCGTACGCATGCCGATCTGAAGCACTCGCCCTTCGATGTCGCCGAGGCGCACGTGGTCGCCCTCGCGAGACATGCGCCCGAAACGAAACCCCACCCCGCAGATGAGGTCGTACAGCGGGACCCATGCAAAGACCATGAGCACCGCGACCAGCGACACGAGCACGGCGGCGAACTCCGGCTCGCGGGCCAGGAGCACCGCAACGCCCGAGGCGATGTACGCCACGAGCACGGTCAACCCGAGCACCGGCGCGAAGCGGGTCAGGCCGTCGCGCACCCGCGCCGGCGCCGGCAGGACCTGGAACAGAAACGTCACCAGGCGCAGCAGGGCGATGAGCCCCACGGCGCCGACCGTCAGCAGCACCAGGTCGAAGACCGAACGCGCCAGGTACTCGGTCATGCCAGCATCCCCTGGTTGCGAAGGCCGTCGGTCACGACATGCGCGACGAAGCGGTCGACGTGCATGATGTCTCGCGAGTCGCGTCGCACGATCCCCATCCGGGTGAGCGCACCGATGTCGGCCTCGAGCGTCTCCGACGACAACGCCGTGATGCGCTGCAGCCGGCGCATCGTGACCTGCTTGTGCACCACCAGCTGGACCAAGAGGGCCGAGAGCTCGATCCGCAGACCTTCGACCACGTCGGCGCGTGGACGCTTGGGCCAGCGCATCAGCAGCGTATTGCCGTCGACCTTGTCGATGTGGGCCAGCCACGCGCGCAGCGCCACGGCCACGAGGCCGCCGGAGTAGTCGAAGTAGCGCGTGAACAGCCGCGCCTGTCGCCACGGCGCGAGCTCCTCCTCGGCCGTGCCCGCGAGATCGAAGCTGATGCCGGTCGAGCCGTGCCGCAGGGCGATGATCGACTTGAGCGTCTCGGCCGGCATCGGCTCGCACTCGACGACCGCGAGCGCCGACTCCGACAGCCGGACGAACCGCCCGAGCACGCGCCACGCGTGCACGTTGAGGTTGGCGATGAACAGGCAGCGCCCGCCGTGCTCCTCGAGCATGGCCAGGAACTCCTCCATCACCGCCATGCCCTGCGCGCTGCGTTCCCACCACATCTCGAGGTCGTCGAACACGAACACGGCGCCGTCGGGCGCCTTGGCGACGATCTCGGAGGGCTTGCCGCGCTCGTTGACCTCTCCTTCGAGCGCCAAGCGCAGCGAGCTCGGCTCGATGGCCCCGCCGGGCGGCGGCACGATGCGGTACACGGGCCGACGTGCGAGGAACTTGCTGGTCAGTACCTGGCACAACGCCGTCTTGCCCGAGCCGGTCTCGCCGACGACGAACAATGCCCCCTGCCCGCCACTTTCGTGGCGCTTGAGTGCCGCCTTGATCCGGCCGAGCTCGGCTTCGCGCCCCACCCAGAAGGTCTCGCTGATCGTGGCTTGTCCCGAGAAGAGCTGCCGGTAGTAAAATGGCAGCGCGCGCAGCAGATCGCCGCGTGGCGTCATCGCGTGCGCCAGCGCCGAGATCTGATCGACCACGGTCGCGGTGGTCCCCGCGGCGGTTCGACGCAAGCGGCGCGCGAGCAGCACGCCGGTGCTGCGCCGGTACAGCAGCGCCACGAACGTGCGCCGGGCGTAGCCGGAGATCCGCACGAGGGTCCGCCGCACCCGCGAGACCGCCTTTTGACTGCCGCGGCTCCGGATGTAGTGCGACAGAGAGTCGGAGCGACTGGTCAGGGCGTAGGGCGCCGTCTCCTCGCGCAGGGTCTCGAGCTGCTGGACCACGCGCGCCGAGAACGTGGTCGTGGTCGTGCGCAGGACGCCGAGCTCGGTGTCGAGACGACGCGCGCCTTCGACCGCGACCGCGATCACCTGCTTGCGGAACTCCTGGTTGGACCACCCGCCCGCGGCCTCCATGTCGCCGATCGTGAACCCGAGCAGGCGCACCACGTCGCGCGCCACCCCGACCGTACGCTGCTCCTGCAGCGGCAGGCCGGAGATCTCCTGGTTGACCACGTCGAGGAAGTCGGTCTCGATGAGGTACTTGACCAGCGGTCGCACCGACACGGTGACCTCGTCCGCCTCCATCGAGATCCCGCTCTCGAGGGCGGCGATGGAGTCGTCGCTGAGCGTCGTGGCCGTATCCGGCAGATCTTCGATGCAGCCGTCGACGTCGCGCGCGAGGCTCTCGAGCAGAACCTGACCGTCGAACCGCGCCCTCAGCTCCCGTTCGGGTGGGATCTTGGGTTGGCGGCCGCCCTGCGCCTCCTTGATGAACTCCTGCAGCGACGCGTGGATGTTTGCGCCGTCGGTGAGGACCGAGTCCTTGATCCGTCGGGCCACGTCGGCACGGGCCCGGTGCGCGAGCGCGGAAAAGCGATGCTGGAACGCGGCGATCTGCAGGCCGAGCAGCGCGCGCTGCAGGAGCAGGCGTTGGTGATGCTCCCACGGCTCGGCGGCCAGTCGCATCTCGGCCAGCTGCGCCGCGGCTTTGCGCCGTACCCTGCGCTCGCGCCGGACCACGTACGACACGTCCACGCGCATCAGGTCGTTGGCCAGTGCCTGCGCGGTGTCGTGCGTGCGCCGGGCCAGGCGCACCCCCGTGCCCTCGGCCAGGTCCTGGGCCAGCTGCACGGCGGCATCGACGTGCGACAGCAGCTTGCGCTTGCGCGCCTCCACGTGGTCGGCGTCCGCTTCGCGACGCTCGATCAGCGTCGAGAGCGTGCTCAGCTCGTTGGCCGTCTCGTTGAGGATCTTGCCGAGCTGGACGGCGAGGCGGTGGCTGCTCGACTGCACGCTGCGCAGCCACTGCTCGAGCATCTCCGACGTCGCCGCGTACACGTACCAGTGCTGCAGCGCGCCGACGGGGACGGTGTAGCGCGGTGCACCTCGACGAAGCGCCGCCCAGATCCGGCGCCGGCGCTTGAAGCGACGCACCGACCGGCCGTCGTCGGCGGCGGCGACGAACTGCTCGCGCTTGCCCTGAACGGTGACCTTCTTGGGTGCGTCCGCGCCGAGCTCGACGAGGCCGTCGATGAACGCGCCGAGCCGGGCGTGCAGTGTCTTGGCCTGCGACGGTAGGACCTCTTCGTCGTAGCTCGCCACGAGCTTGCGCGCCTGGAACAGGAACCCGCCCTGCGCCCGGCCGGCGGGCTTGCGCGCGCGCGCGGGGTCGGCCTCCTGCACGCCTTTGCGCATGATCTCGAACTGACGCTCCACGAGCTGGCGCACGTCGGTCAGCAGCGCCTCGTGACGCGCGAGCACCGGGGCGAAGCCGTGGCGGAACAGCTCGTCGGACAGCTTGCCGAGCTTGTCCCCGAACCGCGCCGCCACCGACTCGAGCGCGGGCGGCTGCGGCAGCTCGAGACGGCGCAGATCCGTGGAGCTGGCCTGCGCCCGCACGAGGGCCTCCGCCGCCGCTCCGCTGCGTCCCACGACCGGCAGGACTTCCTCGAACAGCGACGAGCCCGACAGCAGCAGCGTGGTCCCGAGGCTGTCGACGAGCTCGTCGAGTTGGCTCAGCGACTTGGTGTCCAGGCGGCTGCTCTGCGGCAGCCCCAAGACCACGAGGTCGGCATCCGACGATTCTTGCCGCACCGTGCTCTCGAAGCCGTGCTGCTGCGAGGGGCTGGCGACGACCTTGACCTTGGCTTCGACGCGCGCGTCGGCGAGGACGCTGCGCATGGCATGTAGCAGGTCGTCGGAGAACGAGGTGTCTTCGCTGACGAGCAGAAAGCGGAGCCGAGCCCCTTGCCATTGCTCGAAGCGGGTCAGAAACCGCATCAACGCCAGCGACAGCGAGACGTTGCCCTGTTGGGGCCGCCACCAGATGTCGACACGCTTGCGCTGCCCCCACCCGCGCTCGGGATCGAAGTGCAGTGCCAGCAAGTTGAAGTCGAGCTTGACCGTGTCGCGCACGAGATCGACGAACTGCTCGACGTTGTCGCGATCGACGTCCCAGTCCAGCAGCACCGTATTGGGATCGAGCCCCGTGAAGCCGTGGTGACGGCAGGCGGCCGAGACGGTCTCGTAGAAGTCCTCGCTGACCGTCCGGCGACGAAACACCCCCACGGTCGGCGCGTCGTCGTCGATCGGCGCGACCGCTTCCTGCTTGGACGCGACGAGCTCGAAGTCGGTCAGCAATCCGTTGCCGGTGATCAGCGCCTTGGACAGATCCAGCAGCTCCGGCCGGGTGCGCGAGCCCGCGTGCGAAAACAGCAGCACGTTGGGCCGCCAGTTGCGCCGCTGCCCACGGGCTTGCGACAGCCGGTGCAGACCCGCGCGCACGATCGACGACCAGATCCCTTCCCACGTGTCGCCGGCGTCGAGGGTGAGCTGGCGGCGCTTGAGGAACAGAAACAGCGCCGTGAGCAGGATCGTCGCCCCCGCCATCGCGGCGAAGTCGAGCTGGATCATCACGATGATGCAGGTCACCGCTCCGACCACGCTGACCAGCCGCGGGATCCGGAACTGCGGCCGGAAGTCGGGGCTGGCCCAGCTCTCGATGGCCGAGCTGATGTTCAGAAAGCCGTAGGTGGCCAGGAACACCATCGACACCACGCGGGCGATCGCATCGAGCTCGGCGATGAGGATCCCGCCCTCGCCGATCGCGAAGGCGAGCAGCAGTGCGTTGCGAGGCTCGTTGGTCTTGCCGTGCCCTTTGCCGAACCAGCGCGGCGTGATCGCGTCGATCGACAGCGCCTGCAGGATCCGTGGCGCGCCGAGAATGCTGCCCAGCGCCGACGACAGCGTCGCCCCCCAGATCCCCGCGATCACGAGCGCGGGGATCCAGGCGATCTCGACGAGGACGTTGGTGTTCCCGACGAGCTGGGCGGGGTCGACCTTGTACGCGACGAAGAGCGCGAGGCCGAAGTACACGAGCATGCCGCCGCCGATCGCAGCCATCGTGCCGGTCGGGATCGATCGCTTGGGATCCTTGAGATCCCCGGACATGTTCACGCCCGCGGTGAAGCCGGTGACCGCGGGAAAGAAGATCCCGAAGATCACGCCGAGACTGTCCGCGCCCGGGGCCATCTCGTAGTGGGCCTGCGTCGGTGCGGGCTCCGAGCCCCCGGCGAAGACCGAGACGAGCGACAACCCGATCGCGGCCAGGATGAGGTACTGCGTCTTGATCGCGAACGCGGTGGAGATGAGCGTGACCGCCGTCAGCCCGATGATCGTGATCGTGCCGGCGACGCGGACGTTGGCCGGCGTCAGCTCCATGTCGATGAAGGCCAGGAAGCTCTCGCAGAAACCGATCACGTACAGGCTGATCGAAAACGACAGCCCCACGAACAACGCCAGCCCGAGGGTGCCGCCGATCGGCAGGCCGAGGCTGCGCGAGACGATGTAGTAGGGGCCGCCGGCGCCGACGTTCTTGTCCGTGGCGATCGACGAGATGCTCAGCCCGGTGGTCACCGAGATGACATGGGCGACGGCGATGACACCGAGTGCCGCCCACAGCCCCGCGCTGCCCACCACCCACGGCAAGCGCAGGTACATGATGACGCCGAGGATCGTCAGGATCGACGGAGTGAAGACCCCGCCGAACGTGCCGAACTTGCCGTCCTTGCTCATGACACGGCCGACGAAACGCCGGGAGTCAGATCTTGCACCACCGCCCGTGTAGGCGTGCATGCGCGGCCGGAGCCTGGCCGCCTGCACAGCGTGCTCAAATGTGGCGACAGCCCCGACCGAGTTTTGTTCGTCGCGTGGGGCTCGGCACAACTATCGGGCGCAACCTCCTGAAGCGTGGTCTTGGCATCGCGGGCACCGCGCTTGCGGCCGGCCGCCCGCGGCGTACCATGGCGTCGGCGTGTACGACTGGTACATCCAAAAGGACAAGAAGGTCCGGCGGATGTCGGAGCTGCAGCTGCGCGGCGAGCTGCGCAAGGACAAGTACACGGGTTTCGAGCTCGTCCGTCGCGCCGACCAGGCGCAGTGGTCTGCGCTGCACGAGACCTCGATGTTCGTCGAGGAGGTCCCGATGCAGGGCCATCCCCTCGACCACGCACGCTGGCGCATGGTCCGTGGCTTCGGGCTCCACTTCCTGACGTACATGGCGGTCAACATCCTGGTCGGCTTCGCCGCACCGGTCGTGCTCTTTTGGGGCATCGGTATCGTGATGCACGGCGTCAAGGCGCTGCCGGCCGGCGTGGGGCTGTGGCGCGAAGGCAAGGTGCCGCTGCTTCCTCCGCCCAAGGAGATCGCCGCGCTGCCGGCCGCTTCGTTCGCGGCCATGCCGGCCACGGCGCACCCGCGCACGACCACCGCGCCGCAGCCCGTCGTGCCGACCGCGGCGATCGGCCCCGCCGCCACGGCCGCGACCGGCGTCGCGCCGTCTTCGGATCCCGCGTTCGACCCGACCGTGGGTGTGCCCGTCGCCCCCGGCCATGTCGCCGATGCGCAGCTGCGGGCCAACGTCAAACACAAGCTGTTCGGCTCGGGGCAGCCCGTTCGGATCGCCGAGCGCTACGAGCTCGGTGACCGGCTCGGCTCCGGCGGCATGGGCGTGGTGTTTCGGGCCCACGACGCGTCGCTCGATCGGGCGGTCGCGCTGAAGCTGTTGCGCGCAGATGCCAACAACGACACCCAGGCCGGCACCGACCGCATGCTTCGCGAGGCGCGTGCGATGGCGCGGCTGAGCCACCCCAACGTGGTGACGGTCTACGACGTGGGCACCTACGACGGATCGGTGTTCGTCGCGATGGAGTACGTCGACGGCGACACGCTGCGCACGTGGCTGGAGACGCCGCGCTCGGTCGGCGCGGTACTTCGTGCCCTGGTGGAAGCCGGCGAAGGCCTCGCGGCCGCTCATGCCGCCGGACTCGTGCACCGCGACTTCAAACCCGACAACGTGATGGTGGGCAAGGACGGTCGGGTCCGCGTCCTCGACTTCGGGCTCGCCAAGCCGTTGGACATGACGACGACGCAGGACCACCTGACCCAGACGGGCACGGTGCTCGGCACGCCGCGCTACATGGCGCCGGAGCAGTTTCGTGGCGAGCCGGCCGACGCGCTGTGCGACCAGTTCGCGCTCGGCGTGGTGCTGCACGAGGCACTGTACGGTCGACATCCGTACGAGCCGACCGGGGACCTGCCTCTGCCTCGCGCCGTGCTCGCCGGCACGCTGCGGCCGACGCGACGTCGCGCCGACGTGCCTCCGGCGATCCACGACGCGATCGTGCGTGCCGTCAGCCACGACCCGGCCGAGCGGTTCGACGGGGTGGCGCAGCTGCTCGCCGCGTTCGGACCGCTGCCGACCTCCGACGACGAGATCGCCTCGCTGACGGCGGCGATCCGGCGACTGCTGGCCAAGCGGGGCAATCCCGACGATCGGCCGATCGTCGACGCCCTCGCGGGGATCGAGCGCACCGTCGCCGAGCTCGACGCGCGGGCCGAGAGCCTCGGCGCGCAGGTCGACGCCGCGACCGAGGACCAACTTCAGGGCGAGCTCGCCGACGCGGTCGCCCAGCGCGAGACGGCCACGGACCCGGCCACCCGCAAGCTACGCGAGCAGCAGGTCCAGAGCCTGCAGTCGCGCCTCGACGGCATCGCGCGCGCCCGCGAAACCGTCGATCACCTGCGCACCCGTCGGCGGATCGCCCAGACCCAGCTCGCGCAGCTGCACTTGGATCTGACCCGCGCCGAAGCAGCCGACGCGCCCCTACCCGACCTGACGGGTCCGCTGCAGGAGCTGCGCTTTCACGTCGACGCGGCCGAAGAGGTCGAGGCGCTGCTGCGCTGATCAGCGTCGCCGGGTACGGCGGCGCGTCGACCGGCGGGTGCGTCGCTTGGCCTTGGGCTTGGGCTTGGACTTGGTGAAGGTCAGGTACTCGAACTTGCGCTCGCCCAGATCGAGCAGATGCACGACGCCCGGCTCGATGTCGACGACCCACACCCCGGGCAGGACGCCGGGCCACAACATGCGCCCCTCGCCGTAGGTCGCCACGGTGCCGGTCCTCTCGTTTTCGATCACGGCGAACGCGTCGCCCTCCTTCGGGTCGACGACGGCGCTCAATCGCAGGGGCAGGTCGGTCTCGCTCTCGGCGAGATACGTGGTGTGGCCGACCGGACGACCGTAGGCATCGGTGATCAGCGTCTGTCGCGAAGGCGGTGCCTCGGCGCGTTCTTCCATCTGTCGCACGTGCCAGCGCGCCTGCGCTTTCGGCCCCCGCGGCACCGTCGCGGGCTCCGCCGCGGCGACGATCGGCGCGACTGCGTCGGCCGTCACCACGACCGAGGGTACCTTGGTCGTCTCGACGGGCTCGGGCGGCGGCGGTGGCTCGGCCCTCACCTGCGCGACGGTCTCGTGGTCGATCGTGGGCGAGGCCGCCGGCGGTGACGGGACCTGGGGGTCCAACGGCGTCACCGGCCAGGCGATCGCGACGACCGCGGCCACGGTCAGCGCGCCCGCGGCGACCCCGACGAGCCACGGGACGGGCGGCCAGCGACGCGCGACCGCCGGCGCAGACAGCGCGACAGGCGGGGCTTGGGGAGACGCGACAGGCTCGGGCGCAGGGGGAAACGGACGCGGCCCGGGCTCAAACGACAAAACGAAGCTCCTTCGCGACGACGGTTCGCATGTCGGGACTCTACGAACCTCTCGCGAGATCGCAACCCCGGATCACGATCACGATCCGTCGCGCGTCGTCGTCACCCCGTGACGCGCCATGATCGCCTCGAGCTCGGCACCGATGCTCGAGGTCGCCTCGCCTTCGCGCAGCAGCAGCATCACCTTCAGATCGCCGTAGTACCGCGGCATCACGATCGGCTGCGTGTGGATCTGCGCCGTCGAGCTCGGATCGTGAAAGTCCAGGTGGAGCCAGATACCTTCGGCGCGCGGCGCCGGCGTGGCCCCGCTCCAACCCGCGCCCCCCTGCGGGGGATCGCACGCATGCTCGTACGCGATCACGAGTTTGTCGGCGTCGCAGTGCTCGCGCGCCGAAAACTCGCGCAGCTGCGGATGATCGGCCTTCGTTCGCTCCAGGTCCTCGGCGATCGCACACAGTGCCTGCTGCGGCGTCGCATGAGACACCGGCTCCGACGACGCGGTCGGACGACATGCCACGAGCACGCTCGCGAGCGCGAGCCCGTACCTAGCGCTTGAAGTGCCCAGACTTGCCACCGGACTTTTCGACGAGCTCGACCGCCTCGATCGTCATCGCGCGGTCCATCGCCTTGCACATGTCGTAGATCGTCAGCAGGCCCACCGAGGCGGCATGCATCGCTTCCATCTCCGGGCCCGTGCGATCGATGGCGTCGACCGTCGCGACCACGGCGACTCCGGGCAGCCCGGGCTCGAGCGCGAAGTCGACGTCGACCGCCGTCACCCGTATCGGGTGGCACAGCGGGATCACGGCCGACGTCGACTTGGTCGCCATGATCGCGGCGACGCGGGCCACGCCCAGCACGTCGCCCTTGGCCGCCGTGCCCTGCCGGATCCGCTCGAGGGTCTCGGCCGCCATGCGAATGCGACCTCGCGCGACGGCCCGCCGCGCCGACTCCGGCTTGCCGCCGATCGCGACCACGTGGGCCTTTCCGTCGGCGTCGAAGTGCGTCAGCGGATCGTCTGCCATCGCGCTCACGGTACCGCGAGATCGCCCCGCTCAGTCGCCGCGATACGCGGCTTGGAGGGCCGCGATGTCGATCTTGGTCATCTCGAACATCGCTTGGGTCGCCCGGCCGGCGGCCTCTTTGTCCGGCCCGCCGATGAGCTCGGGCAGGACGCGGGGCACGATCTGCCAGGAGACCCCGAAGCGGTCGACGAGCCAGCCGCACCGGCTCTCGCGGCCGCCGTCGGCCGTCAGCGCATCCCAGAGCCGATCGGTCTCGGCCTGGTCTTCGGTGGTCACGGCGATCGACGCTGCCTCGTTGAGCTTGTAGTTGGGCCCACCGTTGAGGGCCTGGTACTGCGTCCCGGCGAGCGAGAACTCGACGATGAGCGGCGGGCGATCGGGCCCCTGGCCCACCACGCTCATGATCTCCGAGCCTGGAATGAGCGAGACGTACAGCTTGGCCGCCTCCTCACCCTGGCCGTCGAACCACAGACACGTCACGACTTTTGCTCGCTGCGGCATGGCTTCACCCGATCGTCGCGCGCAGGGTACGATCCGACTCGCCCCCTGCCCATGCCGTCGTGTGATCCCCTGCGTCTGTTGCTCGTCGGCCTCGTGACCACGGCGTGCGGCGGTGAACCCAGGACCGCGACCGGCAGCGACGAGGCGGCAAAGGCCGAAGTCTCGGCCGACCGCGCGCCGGCCACCGATGCGAAGCTCGACACCAACAATGCCCCGAAGGTCGACGAGGCCCCGGGGGTCGAAGCCGACGACATCGCCGAGGCCGAGCCGTCGGACGCGCTGATCTTCAGCGACGCCGCTGGTCTTCAGCTGCAATCGCTCGCGGACGACAAACGCACGCGGCTGCACGCCGGCGCGATCCATCTGTGCCGCCACGACGTCCGAGCCGGCGTCGTGTGGTTCTTCGCCAGCGAGGCCGAGGGCGCGCCGAAGCTGTCGCTTCATGCCATCGACCTCGAAGGTGATCGCAAGGCGGTCGAGGTGGTCCGCGACCTGCCCTCGGCGGCCGATGGGCTCGCGTTCAAGCTCGACGCGTCGACGACGCGGGAGATGACGCCGTTCGATGCCTTCGGGATCGGCGTGCTCGTCGACCTTTCCGGCGCCGGCAAGGTCGCACGCTTCGTCGGCTGTGGCTCCGATGTCTACGACTGCATCGAGACCTACGAGCCCACGCCGGTGCTGTATCCGGAGTACGAGGCGATCGCGAAGGCGGTCGAGAAGGCCACGCTGCTCGACGCCGCCGCGACCAAGACGCTCGTCGCGCGGGATCTGAAGCGCCCTGCGCCGCCACCGCCCGTCGACGGCCGGATCGCCGGCTTCGACGAGACCGCGTGCGAGGTGGAGCCCGACGACTGCGGCAAGACGAGAACGCTGCCCGGCACGGGCCTGTCGCTCGTCGTGATCGCCAACAGCCGCGGCGACCTGTACCACGAGGAGCTTCAGCTGTACGACGCCAAGACCGAGGAGTTCATGCCCTTGTCGGATCCGACGAAGCGTTCCAAGACCCCACATGCCACGAGCATGGAGATCGAGCGACTGTGGGTCGCCGCCGACGGGCAAGCCTACGCCTTCGACGACAAGCTGGTGCATCTGGCCCGTGGTGTCCGTGCCGAGCACGTATCGATCTGCGGGTTCGTCGAGCCCGGACCGGAGCTGACGGGTGTCGGGATCTGAGCGATTCGTCTGGAGCGCGCCGTTGTTGTTGGCGCTCGCGTGCAGCAAGTCCGAGCCGCCCGCGAAGGCGCAGCCGGACCCGTCCGGATCTCCGCCCGTCGAGCCGGCGGCCGACCACGCACCCGAGGTCGAGACACCGACCGACGCGCCCGAGCCCGCGCCCGCCCCCGAGCCACCACCGCTCGCCGTCGCCGAGTCGGCGGTGGTGGTCGCAGCCAACGGTCTGCAGCTCGTCGATGTCGCCACCAGCCAGCTGACCGCAGCCTTCGAAGGCACCGTGTCGCTGTGTCTGTCGCAGCCCGAGGCCGGCGCGATCTGGTTCGTCGGCCGAGCCAAGGATGCCGCGACCGATGCGGTGTGGGCGGTGGACCTGCA
Source organism: uncultured Pseudomonadota bacterium (assembly GCA_937896535.1). GTDB lineage: Bacteria > Myxococcota_A > Polyangia > Nannocystales > Nannocystaceae > CALBMM01. The sequence goes on along the minus strand of CALBMM010000029.1, from coordinate 74,508 downwards.
GCGCGGTCCCGAAGCGATCGCACTCGCGTCCGAGGCGCCCGAGGGCATCTCGGCGCTGGCCGTGCACACGTGGAGGGGCGGCACCATCGCGACCCACACCCCCGACGACTTCGAGGTGGGTCTGCTGCTCGACCTGCGCTCGGTGCCGATGACGCGACGCACGCTCGGATGTCAGTCCGAGCGCACCGATTGCTGGGAGGACCCCGCGGCCGAGAAACTGCACCCGCCGCTCGAGGCGCTCGCGACCGCGATCGAGGGCGTGCGTCTGTCCGATCCCGGCGTCGCCAAACGCCTCGGCGATCGAGCGCTGGCCGTGAGCAAGCCGCGTTTGCCCAAGCCCCTCGACAATCTCACGGTGCCGTCCGAGCCGTGCCGTGACGAGCCCGTCGACTGCGGTCGCCGCGTCGAGATCCCCGGGCTGCCCTACCACCTGGTGGTCACGGGCAACGACCGTGGCGACCTCTTTCACGAGTCGCTGCAGCTGTACGACCCCGCCGCGGCGACATGGGCCCCGCTGTCGGACCCCAAGGCCACCGCGGCCGAGCCCCTGGCCGAAGGCAGCGAGATTGGGCGTCTGTTCGTGGCGGGCTCGGGGCAGGCGTACGCCATCGACGATCGCGTGGTGCATCTGACACGCGGGACGCTCGTCAGCGACGTCGAGGTCTGCGGATTCACGACACCGGGCGCCATCCTGACCGGCGTCACGAAGTGATCGCGACGTCGCGCGGGTCCGTGAGCAACTGACGCGGGGTCGCCGCGACGTGTGTCTGGAACGGTGCGCGAAGCCCGTGATATGTCTCCAGCGCCGCGCAGCCGGATGCGTGGGAACGAAGGTGGGCGCCCGGGCATGAGGATCGGAATTCCGAAGGAAATTTTCGAGGGTGAGTGTCGCGTCGCGGCCACGCCCGACACGGCGAAGCGGCTGCAAAAGCTCGGCTTCGAAGTGTTCGTCGAAGCCGGTGCAGGCGAAGCGGCGAGCTTCCCCGACGACGCCTACCGCGAGGCCGGTTGCACGATCGTCGAGCAGACGGCGGAGCTGTGGGCCTCGGCCAACATCATCGCGAAGGTCCGACCGCCCGCGTACAACGAAGCGACCGGCCAAGAAGAGATCGACATGCTGCCCGAGGGTGGAACGTTGATCAGCTTCATCTGGCCCTCGGACAACGAGTCGATGCTCAAGCGACTCGCCGCCCGCAAGATCACCACGCTCGGCATGGATCAGGTGCCGCGGATCTCCCGGGCCCAAAAGCTCGACGCGCTTTCGTCGATGGCCAACATCGCGGGCTACCGCGCCGTGGTCGAAGCGGCCGGCCGGTTCCCGCGCTTCTTTACCGGGCAGATCACCGCCGCCGGCAAGGTGCCGCCCGCCAAGGTGATGGTCATCGGAGCGGGCGTCGCGGGCCTGGCCGCGATCGGTGCCGCGCGCGGCCTCGGTGCGATCGTTCGTGCCTTCGACACGCGCGCCGCCGTCAAGGAGCAGGTCGAGTCGATGGGCGCGGAGTTCCTCGAGCTCGACTACGAAGAGGACGGCGAAGGTGCCGGCGGCTACGCGAAGGTGATGTCGCAGGCCTTCATCGACGCCGAGATGGCGCTGTTCCTCGAGCAGGCCAAGGACGTCGACATCATCATCACCACGGCGCTGATTCCCGGAAAACCGGCGCCGAAGCTGATCCTCGAGTCGCACGTACGGGCAATGAAGCCCGGGTCGGTCATCGTCGACCTCGCCGCCGAGCGCGGGGGCAACTGCGAGGTCACCAAGCCCGGTGAGGCCTACGAGTACGAAGGCGTCACGATCATCGGCTACACCGACTTGCCCAGTCGCCTCGCCTCCACCGCGAGCCAGCTGTACGGCACCAACATCGCCCACCTGCTCGACGACATGGGCAAGGCCGAGGGGTACAAGGTCGATCTCGACGACGAGGTCGTCCGCGGCGCGCTCGTGACCCACGACGGCAAGGTCACCTGGCCACCGCCCAAGCCGCCCGAGCCGTCGCCCCAGGCGGTCACCAAGCCCGCGGTCGCGCAGACGGACACGCCGCCGCCGGTCCCGGCACCTCCCAAGAAGAAGAAGAAATCGAGCCACGGCCACGGCGGCGACGCCGAGCCGGCCAACCCGCTCTGGCTGCTCGTGGCCGGCGCGGCGCTACTGGGCATCGGTCTCGGTGCCCCCGAGTCGTTCCTGACGCACTTCACCGTCTTCGTACTCGCGATCTTCGTGGGCTGGCAGGTCATCTGGAACGTGGCGCCCGCGCTGCACACTCCGCTGATGTCGGTCACCAACGCGATCAGCGGCATCATCATCATCGGCGGCATGCTGCAGGTGTCGGGAACGGAGATCGACGCCACGGTGATACTCGGGGCGGCCGCCATCTTGGTGGCCACGATCAACATCGCCGGCGGCTTCCTCGTCACGCAGCGAATGCTGCAGATGTTCCGAAAGTAGGAGGCGCACCATGAGCCCGAGTCTCGTCACCGTCGCCTACATCTTCGCCAGCGTCCTGTTCATCCTCAGCCTCGGCGGGCTGTCGAATCAGGAGACCGCTCGACGCGGCAACCTCTACGGCATCATCGGCATGGCGATCGCCCTCGCCGCCACCGCATTCGGCGGACAGGTCACCGGCAGTGGCTACGGCGTCCTGGCCGCAGCGATCATCCCCGGGGCGCTCATCGGCGCCATGCTGGCCGGTCGCGTCGCCATGACGTCGATGCCGGAGCTCGTCGCCGTGCTGCACAGCTTCGTCGGTCTCGCCGCCGTGCTCGTCGGCGTGGCCAGCTACATGGGCCCGGCGCCCAACGTGTCGGCCACCGAGCTGACGATCCACCAGGTGGAGATCTTCGTCGGCGTGTTCGTCGGCGGCATCACGTTCACCGGATCCGTCATCGCGTTCCTCAAGCTGCGCGGGTCGCTGTCGGGCAAGCCGCTCATCCTTCCGGCACGCCACGCCCTCAACCTCGGCATGGTGCTGGTGTCGGTCTACCTCGGCTACGACTTCGTCGCGGCCGGGCACTCGCCCGCACATCCCGGCATGACGCCCCTGCTCATCATGACCGGCATCTCGTTCGTGATCGGCGTGCACATGGTGATGGCGATCGGCGGCGCGGACATGCCGGTGGTGGTCTCGATGCTCAACAGCTACTCGGGCTGGGCCGCGTCGGCGGCGGGCTTCATGCTGTCCAACGACCTGCTCATCATCACCGGTGCGCTGGTCGGCTCCTCGGGCGCGATCCTGTCGTACATCATGTGCGCGGCGATGAACCGCTCGTTCGTCTCGGTCATCCTCGGGGGCTTCGGCACCGATGGCGGCAGTGGCAGCTCGTCGGCGCCCTCGGACGCCGAGCAGGGTGAAGTGCAGGCGATCGAGGTCGACGAGACGGTCCAGCTGCTGCGGGACGCCCAGTCGATCATCATCATCCCCGGCTACGGCATGGCCGTGGCCCAGGCGCAGCACTCGCTGTCGGAGGTGGTCAAGATCCTGCGCAAGCAGGGCAAGGAAGTCCGCTTCGGGATCCACCCCGTGGCCGGCCGTCTGCCCGGGCACATGAACGTGCTGCTGGCCGAGGCCAACGTGCCCTACGACATCGTGCTCGAGATGGACGAGCTCAACGACGACTTCCCGGAGACCGACGTGTCGTGGGTCATCGGCGCCAACGACATCGTCAACCCCGGCGCCCTCGACGACCCCAACAGCCCGATCGCCGGCATGCCGGTGCTCGAGTGCTGGCTGGGCAAGATCACGATCGTGCAGAAGCGCTCGATGGGCACCGGCTACGCCGGCGTCCAGAACCCGCTGTTCTTCAAGGAGAACACGCGGATGCTCTTCGGCGACGCGAAGAAGAACGTCGACGCGGTTCTGTCCCAGCTACGCGGGTAGGTGCAGGACGGACGGCGGGTGCTAGGTTCCCGCCGTGTCCGAGCCACTGAAGATCCTGGGCGTCGCAGGGAGCCTGCGGCGGGCGTCGCTGAATCGAAGCCTGCTGCGTGCGGCTGCGTCGATGATGCCCGAAGGCGCGATGCTGACGATCGCCGAGTACGCCGACCTGCCGCCGTACGACGCCGACCTCGTCACCGACGAAGGTCCGCCGGCGAGCGTACAGCGCTTCATCGATGCGATCGGTCGCGCCGACGGCGTGCTGATCGCGACGCCCGAGTACAACTACTCGATCCCCGGCGTGCTCAAGAACGCGATCGACTGGGCCTCGCGTCCCGCCTACCGCTCGGTGTTCGCCGGTAAGGACGTCGCGGTCATGTCCGCCGCCCCCGGCATGCTCGGCGGCGTCCGAGCCCAGGCCCACCTCAAGTCGGTCCTGCTCGGCATGGCCGCCCGCCCCTTCCCCCACCCCGAGGTCTGCGTGCCGCAGGCGGCCGACAAGCTCGACGGCGACCGCATCACCGACGAGGTGACCGCGAAGTTCGTCCAAGGGCTGCTGGACGCTTTCTGCGGCTGGCTGCGGTCGAACCGTCGGTGAGCGGCGGCGCTACGGATCGTAGTGCCGCCCCATGTCGACCGGAGCCGTGTCCAACACGCCGCTGAGTGCCGTGGTGAGCAACGGCCAGCTGGCGCTGACCGCCATGTAGTCGGAGTTCGCCGCGTTGTCGTCGCCGTTGTCCACGCAGATCGAGTTCTGGTCGAGGAAGAGCTCGCCGGCGGGACCGACCACGAACGGGTCCGTGAGCGACAGGACGTTCCCCACCCCTACACTGAGAAACTCCTCACTGCAGGTGTATGCGATGTCGGCGTTGCCCTCGCCGTCCATGTCCGAACCGTTGCCCCACAGCGCCACGTTGCGGATCGGCAGGAGCTCGGCGTTGTTCGCGACCACACGCATGCCGCCTCCGCTCCCCGTGGCGTCATTGGCGTAGATCGACACGCTCGCGACTCGAGAGCTGGTGTCACTGCGCAGGTCGAGCCCGCCGCCTGCACCGCCCGCGGTGTTGAGCGTGAAGGCCGAGTCGAGAATCGTGAACAAGCCTCCGAGCTGACGCAGGCCGCCGCCATCCGACAGCGCCGAGTTGCTCTGAAAGGTGCTCCGCATGACGGTGAGACGGGTACTCGACGCGAGCGATGCATAGACCCCCCCGCCATGTTGTCCGGACGAGTTACCCAGAATCTCGCTGCGACGCACCTCCACGGAGCCCGCTTCAGAGTAGCCCGTGTAGATCGCCCCACCGGAGGATTGTGCAGCGTTGTTGCTGAGAACGGAGTCCGCGATCAGGAAGTCTCCTTGCCCGTCGCCGTAGAGCGCGCCACCGAATGACGTCGCGACGTTCCCCTCGAAGAGGCTATTGGAGAATGTCGTGAAGTTGTCATCGAGACCCACCGCGCCGCCATTGCCCGCCGTGTTCGTCTCGAACGTGCAGTCCGTGAAGGTATGCGACAGCGTCCCCGATGCATTGGATCGATAGACGGCGCCTCCGCTTCCGCTTGCCGCGTTGTCGACGAAGGTCGTCCCGCTCGTCGTCCCGGTGCTGGCGTGATAGAGGGCACCGCCATTGACCGCAGCGTTCTGCTCGAAGAGCGAATCGGTCACGTTGAGGGCTGAACCCGACGTCCGCAAAGCCCCGCCGTAGCTACTGGACGTGTTGGTCGAGAAGGTCGAAGTGGTAATCGTGAGCGGACCGGAACTCGCGAAAATCGCAGCTCCGCCGGTCGTCGACGACACGTTGGTGGTGCCGTTGCCTTCGAACACGGAGTCGACGACCGACGCCGTGCTCGACGAATTGAGATACATCCCGCCTCCCGAGGAGGACGCGACGTTCCCGAAGAACGTCGTCACGTCGAGGGTGACGTTGGACGTGTTCGTCGCATGGACGCCGCCGCCGTTGGTGGCGTTGTTGGAGTCGAACGTCGAGAAGGTCACGCCGACCGTGGAACCGTCAGCGAAGAGCCCACCGCCCGACGACGCGGAGTTGTCCACGAACGTCATGTCGTCGAGATCGATGTTCGAGTTCACCACGATCGCGCCACCGCCTTGGTTGCTCTGCCCCGCGCCGGTCGCCCGGCCGCCGGTGACGATGACACCGTCGACGAGCGCGTTGACGACCGACGTGGCCGCGATGACGTGGAACGAGTTGTCCGCGAAGATCCCGGACCCGTCGTCGAGATTGAAGTCGCCATCGAAGACCGTCGCCGCCAACGGGAGCGGTCGCTCGTCCACCGCGCTCTCCGTGCCGACGAAGCCACCGTACACGTCCACGCAGGTCTGCAGCGTCGCCACCGGAGCGTTGACTGCGACCGGGTGGTAGCTGCCCTCGGCGATCCACAACTCGTCGTTTTGTCCCGCCGCCTGCAGCGCAAAGAAGACCGAGGTGTACGCGTTGGCCCACGACGATCCGTCGTTGGCACCCACGGCGTCGGCGTCGACGAAGATCACCTCCCCCGGAGGGCCGCACGGGTCCGGCGTGAACGTGCAGTCGTTCTCACAACCATCGCCGTTCGTCCCGTTCGTATCGTCGCACTCCTCCACGCCCGCGTGCACGAAGCCGTCTCCGCAGAACGCGACCGTGCAGTCGACGCAGTCGTCGGTATCGTCGGCGTTGCTGTCGTCGCAGGTCTCGGAGCCGGCCTGGATGAAGCCGTCGCCGCAGAACGCCGGAACGCAGCTGGTCGGACAGTCGTCCGTGTCGTCGAAGTTGCCGTCGTCGCAGGTCTCCACCCCGGCCCACAGGAAGCCATCGCCGCAGTAGGCCGACTGACACGAGGTGGGGCAGTCGTCGTCGTCCGCCGCATTCATGTCGTCGCAGCTCTCCACGCCGGTCCAGATCACCCCGTCCCCACAGAACGCAGACTGGCAGTCCGCGCGGCAGGCGTCCGTGTCGACCATGTTTCCGTCGTCGCACTGCTCCATCCCGGCCCACACGAACCCGTCGCCGCAAAACGACGGCACGCACGATGTCGGACAAGCGTCCGTATCGGACAGGTTGCCGTCGTCGCACGTCTCCATCCCCGCCCAGATCACGCCGTCGCCGCAGAACGAGCTCGTGCAGTCGGCTCGACAACCGTCCGTATCGACGAGGTTGCCGTCGTCGCACTGCTCGTTGCCGGCCCAGATGAAGCCGTCACCGCAGCTCGCATCGAGGCACGACGTGAGACAGTCGTCGGTATCGTCGGCATTGCCGTCGTCACACTCCTCGCCGACCGAGTGCAGGTCATCGCCGCAGTACGGCAGCACGCACGAGTTGGTGCACTCGTTCCAGTTCGTACCGTCGCCGTCGTCGCACTCCTCGCCGGGTCCCACGAACCCGTCCGGGCAGTACTGCAAGGTGCAGTCGGCCTTGCACGCGGCCTCGTTGGCGTTCGCGGGTCCGTCGTCACACTCCTCGCCCTCTTCGACGATGCCGTTGCCACACTCGGCCGGCTGCGGCCCGGTGCTCTCGTCGCCGGTCGCGTCGTCGCTGCCGGATCCGTCGGCGCTCTGCGTCGTCGATTCGTCCGTGGCCTCCGTGGAGCCTCCGGTCGTGTCCCCCATCATCCCCGTCGAGTCGCTGACCGCGGTGGTCACCCCGCTGCCGATCTCGGTGGTGGACCCGGAGGTGTCGTCGTCGACAGGAACGGCATCATCGTTGCCGCATGCGCCAACGCTGGACACCAACACACCATGAATGAACAAGTCGCGCAGTTTCATCTCTTGTCAGCTTTTCCTAAGCGTCGCGTCGGCCGAGCCGAACGCGATTGGGGGCACAGGAGAGGCTGCATTGTCGCTGCGTTCGCGAGACCACGTCCAGCCGCGTCGCCACCGTTGGTCGATCACCCACCGATATCGCGTCAGCGAGCCCTCACCCGCGCAACGACGCGATCGGTCGCAGCTGCGCGCGCGATGCCGGCTCATTGACCGCGGTGGTTCGGACGAAAGCGCGTCGCGATCGCCGTGCCGACGCCACCCACATGCCCCGGCCCTCGACCGCTCGGCCGCCGTCGTGCGCGCTCGGTCGACGCGTGACGCGGCGGCGATTTCGAGCGCCTCGGGTCGCTCGCTCGTCCGCGCTTTCGGCAGCAACGACCCGCAGGGGTCGCAGGAGGACCGATTCGGCTTGAACTGATATTGTGTTCAGTATAAGTTCGACCCCATGCCCTCGGCGCGTGATCGGACGGGTCCAGCCGAGGCGTCGCGGATCTGCTGTCTCGATCTCGACACGTTCTTCGTGTCGGTCGAGCGCGTGCTCGACCCGACGCTCGAGGGCAAGCCGGTGATCGTGGGTGGGCAGCCGGGGGGGCGCGGGGTGGTGACCGCGTGCAGCTACGAGGTGCGCGAGTTCGGGGTGCGGGCGGGCATGTCGATCACGGAGGCGACCGCGCTCGCGCCCAAGCACACGGTGTGGCTGTCGGGTCGTGACACCGCGTACAGCGAGTACGCGCAGCGGGTGCGCGACCTCGCCGAGCGGTACTCGCCGGTGATCGTGATCGCGAGCATCGACGAGATGTTCATCGACTTCACCGGCTGCGAACGCATGTTCGCCAGCGCCGACGATGCCTCCCCCGACGAAACGATCTACCGCACGGTCGCGCAGATGTGCCAGGCGATCCACGACGAGATCGGGTTGCCGTCCTCGGCCGGGATCGCGACCAGCAAGGTCGTCTCGAAGGTCGCCTCCGGTCTCGCCAAGCCGCGCGGCGTGCTGTTGGTGCCCAAGGGCGCCGAGCGGGACTTCCTCGGTCCGCTGCCGGTGCGCAAGTTTCCGGGCATCGGCCCCGTCGGCGAGGCGAAGCTGCGCGCCGCCGGCCTCGAGACGCTCGCGCAGGTTGCCGCCACGCCGACCAAGCAGCTCGACGAGATCTTCGGCGCGTGGGGACCCCACATCAAGCGCGGTGTGCTCGGAATGGGCTCGGGCGACCTCGGACGGGAGCGCCCGGCGTTTCGCGAGCACGATCCGGCCGGAACCGCGGTGGGCTCGATCTCCAACGAGCGAACGTTCCGCGAGGACGTGCGTGACCCGAGCTCGATCGAGTCGATGCTCAGCTCGCTGTGCGAGCGCGTGTGCTGGCGCGCCCGCAAGCGCGGCGTCAAGGCGCGCACGATCACCCTCAAGCTGCGCTACGCCGACTTTCTGACGCTGTCGCGCTCCAAGACGCTCGCGCCCACCAACTCCGAGCTCGAGTTGTTCCCCGTCGTGCGCGACCTGTACCGTCAGGCGCGCACCCGCAAGACCCCGATCCGCCTGCTGGGCTTGGCGCTGTCCAACCTCGGGCTGTTCGGCCAGCTCGAGCTGTTCGGCGCGGGCAACGACACGCTGCACGACGTGGTCGACGACATCCGCAAGCGCTACGGCTTCGAGACGATGCAGTGGGGCACCTCGCGCAAGCCGACCCGTGGCATCCGCGGGCCCGTGTCCCGCGATTCGTCGTAGCTCAGGCCGCGAGCCAGTCGCGGATCCGGCGGCCCACGTCGTCGGGCAGATCGATCGCGGGCGACTTGACGTCCGGGGACATGTCGCCGTGAAAGTCCGAGCCGCCGGTCGGCACGAGGTCGAGCGCCTCGGCCAACTGCAGCCACGGCCGACACTGCGCGACCGCGTACTTGCCGTAGTAGGCCTCGATGCCGGTCAGGCCCAGGTCGCGACACTGCACGAACAGCTCGCGCACGATCGCGAAGTGGCCGAGCGTGTGCGGGTGCGCGAGCGAGACCTTGGCGCCCGCCGCCACGCCGAGCGTCACGCCGTCGGCGACCGACAGACGGGGGATCGGAACGTCGGCCGGTCCGCCGTCCTTGAGGTAGCGATCGAACGCCTCGCGCGGACTCTGCACCGCTCCCGCCTCCACGAGCGCCCGCGCGACGTCGGGCCGCCCGGCCGTACGGCCGTGGGACCTCGCGAGCACCGCGTCGGCGTCGATGTCGATGCCGAGCTTGGCCAGGCGCTCGCAGATCTGCCTCAGGCGCACGCGCCGGTCGGCGTCGATGCCCTCGAGCTTGGTGTGCAGCGCGTCGAGCCCTGGGCCCTCGGTGAGCCCGTACAGCAACAGGTGCACCGTGCGGTCGTGCTCGCGACACGACAGCTCGAGCCCACGCAAGACTCGGCACCGATCGCCGATCGCCTCGCGCGTGGCGGCAAAACCCTGGTCGGTGTCGTGGTCGGTCAGACAGAACAGCTCGACGCCGCGAGTTGCGGCCGCCCGCGCGACCTCGGCGGGCGGCAGGCTTCCGTCCGAGCAGGTCGAGTGGCAATGCAGCTCCAGACGCACCGCCGCACTAAAGCACACTTGGGTGCGCGGCTTCGGCCGTGGGTCGCCCGTCAGTCCAACGAGACGAATTCCAGCTCGTCCTCGACCAGATGCAGCTCCGGGCGCCGGGGCAGCGGCGGCAGCGGCGGCTTGGCGCAGGGGCGCCGACGCACGAGCGCGTCGACGCGCACCCGCTCGAGGTGCTTGGCGAAGATGTCGTCGCCGGACCAGTCGGCCGCCCGGCTCAGCAGGCTCCGCACGCCCGTCAGGTCGCCGCGTCCGAGCATCGCCCCGACGACGCGCTCGAGGTACGCGATCCCGCTGGAGACGTGGCCGAGCTCGATGCGTTCGCGGGCGAGCAGCTCGAGCGCCTCGGAGTCCTCCGGATCGATCCGCCGCAGCAGCTCGAGCTTGGCGAGCGCGGCCGTCTTCTCGCCCGAGCGTCGGTAGATCCGCGACAGCTCGCGCAGCAGCTCGGCGTTCGGGCCGCCGTACCGCAGCGCCATCTCGGCGGCCCGCACGTAGTCGGCGATCCGGCCCTGCTGCAGCAGACCGCGGGCGACGACGTACAGCTGATCGACCGCGTCGACCCACTCTCCCTCGGCGAGCTGGACCTCCACGAGCTGCCACCGGCGATCGAGGCCCGAGGGATCGGCCTGCAGCAGCATGCCGATGAGCTGACGGGCGACCTCGGGCCGGCGCATCAGCAAGTGGGCGCGCATCGCCTGCTCGAGCAGCGGCGCCGCAGTGGCACCGAGGTGGTCGACGAGCGGCTGCAGTCGCGTGGGCGTTGCCACCGTGGCGGCCAAGGTCAACGCGCGACGACCCAGCAGCAACGCACGCTTGCCGTAGCCGCGCTTGGCGTAGATCGCCGCTGCCGCGAAGTACGCCTCGGCGGCACCCGTGAGATGGCCCGAGCGCGCCCGCGCGTGCGCCAGCTTGAGCCAGACCGTCAGATCTCGCGGCGCGAGCGTCACGAGCACGCCGTACTCGCTCGCGGCCGCCTCGAAGTCCCCGTCTCGCACGCGGGCGTCGGCGCGAGCACGCACGTCGTCGACGATGAAGGACAGGGGGCGCATGCCGGTGTAGTCCAGCTTCGGATCGATCTGCGCGTGCACGTTCGCTGTCCCTTCCCCTCGGCAATGACAGACACCGGCGAGGGCCGACATTTCCGTACCCTGAATGTCTTTGTGGCGGCACCGCTTCATCGTCCCGATCGACGTCACCTCACGCCTTTGATCGGCTCGGCAACCGTGACTGTGGTTACGGTCGTTCTAGGGAGTAATCGACGTCGGCGTCGGGCAATGGGCGTCGGCCATCGCCACGCAACGCTCGTCGAGCACCACCGGAGGCCCCGCCGCGCCGCGCATCAGCGTCACGGACACCTCGCACCACCAGCCCTTCGGCGCGCCGAGCAGAGACTGGCTGACCTCGAAGTCCACGCTGTCGCCGGCGTCGAGATGCTCGAGGCCGACCGGCGTCGTCGACGGCGTGTCGCGGTGCTTGGCGTACCGCGTCCCGCTCCGACACTCGCTTTCGACCTCCAGCTTCGCGTCGCGCGGCGGGGCCACGTTGGCGAGCAACCGCCCGCGGACCAACAACGTGCCGGCGACCTCGTCGGCGCGCGACACGTCGACCGTCAGCTCGTGCAGGGTCGCCGGCTCGGCCCCTCGATCCGTGGCCGGCGGAGCGCCGACGTGGCACGGGCCGGTCTCGATGTCCGTGTCGCGCACGCAGCCGACGAACAGCACCTGTGGTGCGCGCTCCCCCGACGCGACGCGTTCGTCGTCGTACGCGGAGATCCGGACGTCGCAGGGCCCGGAACGCACGGCGCCGCGGGCGATCTTGGGCCGGCCGCGCACGCGCACCGACTGCCCCGGGTCGACCGCGCTCCACCGCAGCGTCGTCAGCTCGAGCACCGGCCGCCGCACGAGGTCGACAGGACAGGCGATCCGCGTCCCGAGGCGTAGCCCGGCCGGCAATCGCCGGCCGACGTCGAGCGTGTACTCGACGATCGGGCCGTCGTGAAACAGGTCGCCGATCGCGGCGAGGCGGTTTCCCTCGACCGGCGTCACCGGCAGCGCGGGGGTGCAGGCCCCGTCGACCGCGGTCCCGCTCGTCCAGCACGCCCGCGACTGCATCTGGGCGATCCTCCCCTGATCGGGGACGAGCCGCGCGTCGAGCTCGCAGCGCGCCGGGACGCCCGCAGGGGCAGGAAGGTCGACGACGGCCGCGATCGGCAGCCGACCCGTCGATGCGATCACGTTCGTCTCGCCGAGGGTGATGCCGTCGTGGCGAGCGAAGGCCGAGCCGAGCCAAGTGCGTCCCTCGTGCTCGCACGCGATGCGCACGAGGATCTCCGTGCCCGCCTGAAGCGGTGCCACGATCTCGAGCGTGGCATCGAGCGCCAGCGCGCGATCCTCGGCCGTCCCGGCCTGCCACTTCGCTTCGTGGAACGTGATCTCCACCGTCTCCGTCTCCGGCAGGGACGGGGTCAGCTGGTCCTTCCACCGTGATGCCACCGAGGCGGCCTGGGCATCGTCGGTCGGATCCGCCGACGCGCGAGGTCGCACCGGCGCGGGCACGGACTCGTCCTCCGCGCGCGGTGGTGACGACGACGTGCTCTCGCCACCGCACGCGAGCACGAGCGCGAGCGAAAGCGGCACAGACCCACGCGCGGCGATCATCGTCCCGACGATCGCATGCGCAGCGCCGCTCGCCATCCACGCGCGACGCCATCACGGACGCTCGGAACCTTCGCGCCGTTGTGGCAACGACACCTACTGGTTTCGCCGCGGCATTGGACGCGCGCCGATCTCGGCGACGAGACTCACGGTCCTCGCCGTGCCGACGTTGCCGATCTCGTACCTGATTGCGGTATGGTGAGATTGGGAGTGGAGTGGGGAAAGGTACGACTGCGATGAAGACGACTGGAACGACGTTGCCCCTCCTCGGTGCCCTCGCGCTCGCGCTCGCCGGCTGTCCCAGCGACCGCGGCAGCGAAGGCGAGACGAGCGGCGTGCCGATCACGACGATCGGTGGCGACGGGATCTCCACGTCCGATGCGGTCGACGACGGCATGGACGGCGGCGTGCTCGACCTCGGCGGCGACGGCACCGGCAACGCCGGCGACGGGGGCGACGGCAACTGCACGCCGCAACCGACCAACGCCAACCTGACGGGCACGGTCTACGCGCCCAACCTCGAGATCCCGATCAGCGGCGCGCTCGTGTACGTCACCTCGCAGGAACCGGAGCCGATCCCCGACGGCGTCTACTGCTCGGAGTGCGTCGAGATCCCCTGCAACGCCAACTTCGTGCTGACCGAGCCCGACGGCTCGTTCGACCTGCCCGCCGTCGCCGGGCCCGGCCAGAAGCTGGTCGTGACCAAGGGCCAGTTCATGCACGTGGTCGACATCGACATCGCCGAGGGCGCCAACGCGATCGCGGCGGGTCAGAGCAACCTGCCGGGCGTTTGGAACCCGGCCGAAGGCCTGTACATCCCGCGGATCGCGGTGGTCAACACCTCCAACGACACGATCTTCAACATCCTGGGCAAGATCGGTCTCGGCCAGGTCGACGGCAACGGCAGCCTGATGAACGGCTCGCAGCAGTTTCAGCTGTACGACCAGCCCAGCGGCGGCGCGCTGCTCGACGATCTGACCGAGATGCGCCAGTACCACATCATCTTCATCCCCTGCATGTCGCAGGTCGGCATGGGGACGCTGACGCAGCTGCGCATCGAGAACATCCGCCAGTACGTGGCCGACGGCGGCAAGTTCTACGTCACCGACTGGGCCAACGAGTACCTGTACGAGACGTTCCCGAACTACCAGACGCTGCACGACCAGGCGTTCGATCCGGACCTGGGCTACTACGACACGACCGGAACCGTCCTCGACCCCGATCTGCTCGCGTGGCTGCAGGCGTTGCCCCCGGCGCTCGAGGACATCGGCGGCGGACACCCGAATCTGCTGTCGCTGCCGCAGGTCGAGCTCGTCGACAACTGGTCGGGCATCGACGCGATCCCCCCGGTGATCACGCAAGACATGGACGGCAACGACGTCGACGTCGGCCATCACGCGTGGGTCGAAGGCCCGTGCCACGCCTGCAGCGACAGCGGGGTGCGTCCGATGACCATCAGCGGCGAGTATGGCTGCGGCCGGATGATGTTCAGCACCTACCACACGGCCGAAGTCGCCCACGCCGGTCTGACGCCGCAGGAGCTGATCTTGCTCTACATCATCCTCGAGATCGGCGTGTGCCACGACGCGCCGCCGCCTCCTCCGCCTCCGGTCGGTTGAGGCGGCCCGCGGGCCGCGCTGCGGTCCGTCACCCCCAAGCAAACAACGTCACGCGCCCGCGTGCCGCGCGGTCCCGCGTCGGAAATCATCAGCCCGTGGGCATGACCGACTCGGCCAGGATCGGTATCATTTGCCCGCACGATGTGCCCCCCTGACAGCGGCGCTCCCCCATCCGGCTCCGACGAGACGGATGGTGAGGAAGACGAAATTTTCGACGACTCCGATTGGTGGGAGGGCGCCGCGGAAGAGCGTTTGAATCTGTGGTTGCACCTCATCGAGCGCGCGGCTCAGCTCGGCTACGTCGCCCGTGCGTGCGACGAGCTCGGGGTACACCGCACCGCCTTCTACCGGATCTGGCAGACGCATCGACGCGGCGGTCACGGTGCGCTGTTCGACCTCGCCCGTCGTGCGGTGGCGCGCTCGGACGAAGGACGGCAACGTCTCGAGACCGCCGTGCTGCGCATGACGGCGCAGCATCCCAGCTGGGGACGCAAGCGCATCGCCAAGGCCCTGCAGACCCGCGGCTACACGATCACGGCGGCGCAGGTGCTCAACGTGTGGCGTCGCCACGATCTGAATCGACCCGAGCGCAACCCGGCGTCGAAGGGCTGACCCCCGCGGGTCAGACCAACGCGTAGCGCAGCCCGCGGTCGCGGACGACCAGCGTGTCCGCGCCGACGTGGCGCATCACCTCGAGCAGGATCACCACGCCCGCGACGAAGACGTCGGCTCGACCCACGTCGATCGTCGGCACGGCCGCGCGCTCGGCCGTCGTCATCGCCGCCATCCGATCGCGCAGGGCCTCCACCTGCTCGATCGACGCGGTGACGCCGTCGACGGCATCGCGATCGTAGGCGGGCAGGTCCGCGAGCAACGCCCCGGCGGTCGTCACGGTGCCGGCCAGACCGTGCAGCACGGGATACGGCGCCACGGGTTGCGACGCGAGCGCCTCGCGGGCCGCAGCGGCGATCGTGTCGAGCTCGGCGGGCAGCGGTGGGTCGTGACGGACGTACTGCTCGGTCAGTCGCACCGAGCCGACGCGGTGCGAGACGCGGCTGTCGATCTCGACCCCGTCGCCGACGATCAGCTCCGTCGAAGCGCCGCCGATGTCGACGACCCGCAGCGGTCCCGGCGGCGACTCGTGGGCGACCGACAGATACGAAAGGCGCGCCTCCTCGTCGCCGCTGATGATCGTCAGCGGAACCCCGAGGGTCCGCGACGCCTCCTCGACGAAGCGATCCCGGTCGCTGGCCAAGCGCAGGCCTTCGGTCGCGACGGCCACGAGCTCGGCGTCCTGCGACTGCGCGATGCGTCGGTACTCGGCGAGCACCTCGAGCGTCCTCGCGACGGCGGCGGGGTCCAGCGATCCCCGCTCGGCCACGCCCCGGCCGATCCGGGTGATCGTCGCGAGGTCGCGCTCGACCACGACGTTGCCGTCGGGGTCGCGCTCGGCGACGAGCAAGAGGACGGAGTTCGAGCCGAGGTCGATGACGGCACGCACGGCGGCCAGGATGCCACGCGGCGCCGGTGTCCCCCAAAGGGTGGTATGTGGGCAGGGCGGCCATGCCCGAGCCCACGGCGATCTCCGTCTTGCCGCCGATCCTGGCGATCGGGCTGGCGATCCTGACCCGGCAGGTCTACTTGTCGCTGGCGGGCGGCGTCTGGCTCGGGACCACGATCCTGGCGGGCTGGAGCCCGCTGGCCGGACTCGCGGACGCGATCGACAAGATCGTCGCCGTTCTCGCGTCGGCCGGCGACGCCAAGGTCGTGCTGTTCACCCTGGTGATCGGCGCGCTGATCACCACGATCGAGCGCTCGGGCGGCGTGGCCGGCTTCGTGCACTGGCTCGAGCGCCGCAAGTGGGTCGACTCCGGTCGCAAGGCCCAGTTCCTGGCGTGGGCGATCGGCGTCGTCGTGTTCATCGAGTCCAACATCACGGTCCTCGTCGCCGGCGCCGTCGCGCGCCCGCTGTTCGACCGCTACAAGACCTCCCGCGAAAAGCTCGCCTACCTCATCGACTCGACCTCGGCGCCGATCTGCATCCTGATCCCCCTCAACGCCTGGGGCGCGTACAACCTCGGGTTGCTCGGCGGCCTCGAGATCGAGGACCCGCTCGGCGTGTTCGTCGGATCGATCGCGCTCAACTTCTACGCCTGGGCCGCGGTCGCGCTGGCGTTCGCGACGATCTGGTGGAAGCTGGACTTCGGCCCGATGAAGGCCGCCGAGGCACGCGCCGCCGCCGGCAAGCTCCACCGCGACGGCGCGGCGCCGATGCTCGAGGACGCGACGCCGGCCACGATCACCGGCGAAGGCCGGGCGCGCTACATGCTGGTGCCGATCGTGGTGATGGTCGCGGCGATGCCGGCGGGTCTGTGGATCACCGGCGACGGCGATCTGATGGCCGGCTCGGGCTCGACGAGCGTGCTTTGGGCGGTCCTGGCCGGCCTGGCCGCCGCGTGGCTGCTGCTGCTGTTCGACGACGCGATGAGCATCGACGAGCTGACGCGACGCGGCCTCGAGGGTGCCGGAGCCCTCGTTCCGCTCGCGCTCATCCTGATGCTCGCACTGGCGCTCGGTGGCATCGCCAAGGAGCTGGGCACCGGTCGCTACGTCGCGCAGCTGGCCGCGGGCACGATGCCGCCCGCCCTGCTGCTGCCGGTGGTCTTCGTGGTCGGCGCCGCGATCGCGTTCTCGATCGGCTCGAGCTGGGGCACGTTCGCGATCATGCTGCCGATCGCGGTGCCCACCGCGGTGCAGATGGGCCTGCCGCTGGAGCCCTTCGTGGCCGCGTCGCTGGCCGGGGGCGTGTTCGGCGACCACGCTTCGCCGATCAGCGACACCACGATCGTCTCGTCGATGGCGGCCGGCACCGACCACATCGACCACGTGCGCACGCAGCTGCCGTACGCACTGGTGGCGGGCGGCGTCGCGGTGGTCGCGTTCGCGCTCCTCGGCGCGACCCTGTGAAGCTCGGCCCGCCTACTTCTTGGCCTTGGGCGGCTCGAACTTCTTGTCGTCGATCTCGACGTTGACCTCGTACTTGTCGGTCGTCTGCTCGGACTCGACGACGCCCATGTCCGACGTCGACTTGAACGGGATCTTGACCCCGGCGATCTCGCGGAAGTCGCTGAGCGTGGTGCGGATCGGCATCTTGCCCATCTGCGTTTCCTGCGTGAACTGCTGACCGACCGGCATGAAGGTCTCCGAGTCGAACATCAGCGTGACGGTGTCACCGCCCTCGGACGTCAGCTCGACCTCGATGACCTTGCGGCCGCCTTCCCCTTCGCTGATCCGCGCGGTCTCGGCCTTGTCGAAGTACTTGTTCCAGTTGGCGGCGAGGATCGGGTCCGAGCTCCACTTGGCCTGATCGGCTTCCTTGCCCTCGAGCTTGCGCAGACCTTGGATCGGATCCTTGGTCCACATCTCGTCGCCCTTCTTCCACATCTGCGACATGCCCACGCCGTCGATGTTGCTCTCGACGTACGAGTTGTCGCCCTTGGTCCAGACCTTGAGCGTACCGCCGAGGTTTTGGGCCGAGATCGTCATCTTGCCCTCGAGGTAGCTGGACTTGATCGCCAGGATCGCGTCCTTGCCCCCCACGGCGTCGAGCGACTTGGCCAGCACCTCTTCGGCCGCCGGCAGCTCCGCCGTCTCCGTCGCGCCGTCGTCGGTGGCGTCGGCGGGGTCGGCGGGCGTCGCGTCGCCCCCCGCGGGCGGGGTCGTCGGCGCGGCCTCGGGCGGGTTGCAGGCGAAGGTGGTCCCGGCAGACAGCGTCAGCAACAGGCAGGCACGGTGGAGACGGCGCATCATCATCACTCCGCCCGGACCTCGCCGGGCGCCGACGGTCTACCAACCCACGCCCGCATGCGCCAGCGCGCTAGCCGAACTGGACGGCGCAGGTGGCCAGGCCCATCACGTCGCCACGGAACGGGATCGACGCCGCATCGGCCTCGCCGGCCCCTGCCGCGACCATCAGCGGCAGCAGATGCTCCTCGCGCGGATGGCACGCCCGGGCTCGCGGGGCGGCGGCCCACTCGACGAGGCTCCGCTCACGTCGGCTCGCCTCGTGCCCCATCGCCTCGGTCAACCAGTCGTCGAACGCGCGAGCGTCGTCGACCACGGACGCCCGTCCGCCGGACGCCGCCGCACGAAAGCCCGCCATGTTGTGATAGCTCATCCCGCTGGCGAGGATGAGCACGCCCTCGTCACGCAGCGGCGCCAACGCGCGGCCGATCGCGATGTGCTCGGCCGGGTCCAGGCCCGTGCGCAGCGACACTTGGAACGTGGGGATGTCGGCCTGCGGATACGCCACGCCGGTGACCACGAACGCGCCGTGGTCGAAGCCACGCGTCTGGTCCGAACCGTGCTCGATGTTCGCGCGGCCCAGCAACTCCCGCACGCGGGCGGCGATCTCCGGCGCGCCCGGAGCCGGCCACTGGATCTCGTACGACGCCTTGGGAAAGCCGTAGTAGTCGTACAGCATCGGCGGCTTCGGCGAGCTCTGCACCGTGACCACCGGTGCCTCCCAGTGCGCCGACACCACCAGCAGCGCCTTGGCCGGCGCGGGCAGTCCCGTCCCGAGTCCCTCGAGGTAGCGCCGCAGCGGTGCCATCGAGGTGCCCCCGCCGAAGTCCATGTCGATCCAGGGCCACGGTCCACCCCCGTGCGGCACGTACAGGGTCGGCATCCTCGCGGCGGGGTCTCGAGACGTCGTCATCGGTTCGGCCTTCGTCGATGTGGTCGATGGGGTCGGGCCCTTGCCGTAGCACGCCGCGGCCATCGATGCCGCGAGGGCTCCGAGGGTGCCGCGGCGCGTGTACGTCCTGCCCATTTCGCCAGACATGCTGCGGGGGATCGGATGCCGCGGCAATCGACGCCCCCTCACGGCGGCGGCGGCACCTCGAAGCAGTACAGATGCAGCTGGTCCATTTCGCAGTCGCCGTTGCATTGGTCCGACGCCCAGCGACGATCGGTCATGTTCGTGAGACCGACGGAGCCCGGCGTCCTGCCCAGGACCGTCGTCCAGTCCGAGCAGTCGTTGTTCGTCGCGTTGGGATCGAGTCCGGTCCACGCGCTCGCGACGCCGCACGGCGACGGCATGGCCGGCAGTGCCGCCCCGGACTCGTCGCGATCGATGGGCCCGCTCAGCTGCGCCTGCTGATTCTCGTCGAAGCGCAGCTGATCCCAGCTCTCGGCCACGACGCGGTACCCCGTCGTCTGATCCGGCGTGATCCAGACGGCCGGCGGGTCCGGACGCACCCCCACGCGGTCCAGCGCGCCGGTGGCATCTCCACCCAACGCGAGGAAGGCCCGATACGCGAACCCTCCCAGACCCCCGCGCTGCGCCGCCTCGGCGCACGCGTCGTCGGCCGGTGGCAGCCCCTGGAACTCGCCGGTGTACGTCTGACTGGTCACGAACACCCAGCGCGCGCACTGGCCGTCGTCGAGACAGTGTCCCCCGTCGTACGGGCAGTCACACGCGGCGGGGCCCGTGGTCGTCCCGTCCGCGGTGGTCGGCGACGAGGTCACCGGTCCGGGTCCGGTTGCGCCGGATCCGGTCGAGTCCAGCCCGGGACCACCGTCGGTCGACCCGCCCGCGCCCGTGCTACCGGACGTCGCGATCCCGGTCGAGTCCGCCGTCGACGACGGACCGGCCGAGGCCGCACCGCCGTCCGATCCCCCGTCCGGCTCGGTGAAGCAGCCCGAGACGGCTCCTACGCAACATACGAGGGTCCCCAAGTCGCGCTCCACCGCACGATGGTACCCGACCATGCTGCCTTCAGGGCAGACGCGACGTGCCGCAGCGAGCAACGCGGCGAGGACGCCCGCGATGTTCCACGGGGTCGTCGGCTCCGTACGAAACTCGCGGTGCATGGTCGGCGTAAACGTCGAAGGCCGCGCTCCTGTCTCGGAACGCGGCCTTCGGGATCACGACTCGAGGTCGGCTAGTAGCGGCGCGGGCCCCAGTCGGGCGTGGTGCCGGCCTTGATGACGGAGATCTGGTTGTTTCCGTCTTCGTTGGCGATGACGATGCCGCCCGTCGACGACGACCAGGACAGCAGGCGCCCGTCGGGCGACCAGCTCGGGTCGGTATTGCGACCACCGCCCTGCGTGATCCGCTTGAGCTTGCCGTCCTTGAGGTTGACCGCGAAGATGTCGAATCCGCCACCGTCACGACCGGCGTAGGCGATCCAGTTGGCGTATTCGCCTTCGCCCGGGCTCCAGTCCGGCGTCTGGTTGTAGTCGCCCTTCTTGGTGACGCGGGAAGCCCCGCCACCACCGGCGCTCATGCGGAACACCTGCGGGCCACCGTTGCGGTTGGAGACGAACGCCAGCTGGTTGCCGGCACCGCTCCACGACGGCGAGCCGTCGATCGCACTGTTGTTGGTCAGGCGCGCCTTGACGTTGCCGCTGGTGTCGATCGTGTACAGCTCGGAGTTGCCGTCCTTGGACAGCGTGAGCGCGATCGACCCACCGTTGGGGTTCATGACGCCGCCGAGGTTCAGACCCGGGTACTTGCTGACGCGGGTGGGTCCACCGCCGCCGCTCATCCACAGGTCCGGGTTGCGCTTGGCGTAGCTGGTGAAGACCACCTCGCCACCGGGGCCGAGCGAAGGAAGGATGTTCAGCGAGCGGTTGCCCGTGACGCCGGACGGGTTGCCGCCGTCCATCTCCGCCGTGTACACGTTCTTGGAGACGGTGGGATTGCGGCGCGTACGAACGAACGCGATGCGCGACCCGAACACACCGGGGATGCCGGTGTAGTACTTGATCACGTCGTTCATGAACATGTGGGCGGCCTTGCGCTGGTCGCCGGAGGGGTAGCCCTTCGACAGCACGGGCTTGGAGCCCTTGGCCAGGTCGTACAGCTGGAACTTGATCTGCGAGCCGACCATGGCGTTTTTGATCACCGCCTCGGCGCCGACCTTGTTCCACGCGGTGCGATCGAAGCCGGTCTCCTTGACCAGCGCGGCCGGGAAGCCCTTGCGGTCGATGACCTCGAAGCCCGCGGAGATCTCGGCATCGCGGCGGACGATGTTGCCCACCTCGTCGCCGGCCGGGACCGCGAGGCGGATCAGCCGGAAGCCGCCGCCGATGTCCTTCGGGTCTTCGTCGGGGGCCGCGTTGGCGTAGTTGGCGTCGGCGCCGGCCCAGTAGGCTCCGATGCCGAGGGCGGTGGCGAGGAGAGTCGTACCCAGGAGCGTGCGCTTCATTGAAGGACCTTTCGGCGGGGGGAAGGATAGCGACCACCGCGCGGGAGGGGAAGAGGCGCGGCTGTCGGGGGTGGGACGCCGAAGCTTCGTGTTTATTGGGTGCGAGCGCGCGCGGTTTACGTTGTGTTCGCGTCCGCTTTGCTCTCGGGCGTCGGCTTCGCTGGAGCACGACGCGATCGAGCACCGACGCGGGCGAGCGCGAGAGCGACGTTGCTCCGCGCTCGCACTCGCACTCGCGCTTACTTCACCTTGTTGCCCGACCAGACGAACGTGTACTTGATCTTCACGCAGTTGCTGGTCATCTGCGAGGCCACGTTCGAGGGCGGCTTGGGCAGCTCGAGCTGCTCGAGGGCGAGGCGCACGGCATTTTGCAGATCCGCGTCGGCGCTGCCGCCCTTGGCGAGCACCTGGTCGATCGTGCCGTCCTTGCACAGCTTGAGCTGGAACTTGAAGTCGCCCTTGCCACCCTTGGCCGCGTAGGCGCCGACCTTCATGCCGTTGAGCGCCTTCATCACGTTGGTCGCCCACGGGTCGCCGTCGCGCTTGAGGTCGTCCCAGCCACCCGGGTCACCGAAGGGGTCACCCTTGACTTTGACGTTGAGCGGCTTGTCCTTGTACGGCGTGTTCGGCGGCGGCGGCGGAAGCTTGCTGGTCGGCAGCTTCTTGTCCTTCTTCTCGACCGGGGGCTTTTCGGGCTTCTTCTTGGGCTTTTCGTCGACTTCCTTCTCTTCGGCCTTGGGCTCGGCCTTCTCGTCCTCGGTCACCGTCTCGTTGACGACTTCCTCTTCCTGGCGCATCTCCGGGATCACGATCTTCTCGGGGATCTCCGGTTCGGGGATGTCCTCGCCGATCTTGACCAGGGTGCCGGGGTTGAAGTCGATCTCGAGCTCGTCCTCGTCGTCCTCGTTGGCGTTGGCATTTTTGGCCATCACCCCGAAGACGAAAAAGAACAGCGCGGCTCCCGCGAACATGCCGAGGACCCCACCGATGAAGGCCGGCGGGTTCTTGAACAACTCGCGGATGTCCCGCCCGAAGCTCGCGAAAATCGCCGTGAACCAGTTCATTGGATCTTTGCCTCTTCGATGCGTCGCTTGTTGGGGTCTGTGACGAAACCGATCTCGCCGACCTCCGCCTCTTTCATGGCGGACAAGATATCCAAGACGATATCGTAGTCGACTTCCTGGTCAGCCTGCAGAAACGCGCGACCGTCGTCTTTGATCTTGGCGTTGTTCGCGAGCTCTTGCTTCATCTTCTCGCGATCGGCCGAAAGCGGCAGCGTACCTAGGAAAACGCGCCCTTTGCGGTCGATCGAGATCACGGAGTACAAGAACTCCTCTTCGGTGATCTCCTCGCCCCGGGCCGGCGGAAGCTCCACTTCCGCGCCCTCGGGGGTCATCAGGGGTGTGGCGACCATGAACATGATCAGCAGGCAGAACATCACGTCGACCAACGAGGTGACGTTGATCGCGCTGATGGATTCGCCGCTTTCGACGAGGCCTTCGTTGACGACGCCGCGGGACATGGACGTTCGCTCGGACCGAGGTAGGACGGCCTAGAAGAAGTGCCGCTTCACGATGTTCATGAAGTCGTTGGAGAAGTTGGCCATCTCGGCGTTGAGGACCTTCAGACGCCGCTGGAAGTAGTTGTACGCCACCACGGCCGGGACCGCCGACGCCAGCGCCAAGGCCGTGGTGACCAAGGCCTCGGCGATGGGCTGGCTGACCTCGCCCAGCTCGGCGCTGCCCTTGGCCGCGATGGCCAAGAACGCCTCCATGATGCCCCAAACCGTGCCGAACAGCCCGATGAAGGGGGCGGCGGAGCCGGTGGTCGCCAAGAACGGCAGCAGGTTCTCGAGCTTGGTGTTCTCCGACAGGCGGGCGCGCGCGAGCGCGCGCTCGACGTTGTCGGCGTCACCGGCCCGGTCGTGCATGGACACGTTGGAGTGCATCCCCATGTCCTGCGCGTTGGGCTGGTTGCTGCGCTTGACCTTCGACAGCTCCACGTACCCCGCGCGGAACATCGCCGCGATCGGGCTGCGCTTCATCTTCTCGGCCGCCTGATAGATCTCGTCGAGTCGACGGCTCTCCCAGAATCGGTCCAGAAACCGGATCGACTGCCCCTGCGCCTGCGAGATCGCGATCAGCTTGTAGAAGATCACGAAAATGCACAGCGCGACCAGCAAGATCAGGATGATCACGACGCCGAGGACGATGCCCTTGGACGCGGTGAGCAGGCCCACCAGGTCGACATCGGCCAACAACGGGCCGAGGGCGCCCAACGATGCGGGAATTTGCGGCGTGAGCACGGCGTCGCGAGGCTATCGAAGCCCGCAAGGGGGGTCAATCTGGCCCGACACTAGTTCCAAGCACAGATCGCGGACTGAAAACACGCCATGCCGGCTGGACACGCCTGCCCGCCGGCGCAATCGAGGCTGCACTCGGGTGCGCCGTCACCGGTCAGGTCCGTGCACTGCACCGGGGCGGTGCCCCCGGGCGAGGGCGGACAGTCGCCGACCACGTTGCAGTCCTGCGTGCACACGCCGATCGTCGGCGCCGCGCCGTCGTTGAGGCACAGCCCGGTGAGGCCACACGACTCGCCGCCGTCGAAGCAGTTGCCGTAGGGCACGCCGCCGGACATCTCGCCGGGCCACATGCACGCGAGGTCGGCAAAGCACACCATGCCGTTGGGACAGGCCTGCCCGGCGCTGCAGTCGAGGAAGCAAAACGTCGCGGTGGGGTCGGCGGTGACCGCATCACACGCCGGCACCGCATTGCCGGTCGCCGGGGCCGCCGGGCAATCGCACGCGTCGTTGCACGCGGTCACCGAGCATACGCCTCCGGCCACCGGCGTGCCTCCCGTCAGACAAGTGGCCCCGGCCACGCCACAGCCCTGCGTGTTGACCACGTCGCCGACACCGAGGCACGTCTGGTAGTTGCCCGCGACCTCGTTGCACCCGACCATGCCACCGGACGACGAGCCGCTCATGCCGTCGGGCAGGCAGTTGCCCGCGACGCAGATCTCGTCGGCCTGGCACGCCGGGTTGCAGTCGCTTCCGTCGCCCGAGCTCGAGTCGGGATCGACACCCGAGGTCGACGTCGACGTCGACGTCGCGGCGCCCGTGGTCGGGTCGTCCGTGGCGGCCCCCGTGTCCACCGTGCCCACCGCGTCGGCGGTGATCTGCGAGTCGTTGTCGTCGTTGCCACCGGTCAGCGTCGCGTTCGTGGTGGTCGGCTGTGGCACGCCCGTGATCGACGCGAACGCATCGTCGGCGACGCCGGATGGACACCCCACAAGGACCGCGATCGACGACACCATGGCGAGTCGCGCGACCGCGCCGCCTACTGCGCATGAATCCCAGTACAACAAGGCTTTTACTCTACGGCATCCGAGCGCCCGATCGCCAGTCGGCGCCGTCCCCGGACTGCGCCGTCGCGCGCCGCGGCGCCGAATCCGGGGTACCGTGGGAACGGCCGATGTTCTTCGAAGCGACCGTCTCCATCGACCCCTCGCAAGTGACCGAGCTTCGCCGGGTCGCCCCTTCCAAGGCCTTTGGACGGCTCTTTCACGTCCTGACGGGGGGCCGAACCGGGGAGCGCGAAGAGGTCGAGACCTTCACGGCGCTGTCGATCCTGCAGCAGCTCAACGTGGCGATGCGCGGCCTGGGGATCACCGACATCGTGCGGCTCGCCCGTGACGGCCGCGACTTCTACCTCGACACCGCCGGCCGCGACGACGACCTCGAGGCGGCGCTCGAGTCGTTCTCCCACGCCCCCTCGACCGACGACGCGCCCTTCGTCGGCCTCAAGCTCGTGCTCGAGCACGACGACGACGTGCTGCACTACCTCGTGGAGATCGACGTCACGCGCGCCCACCGGGTCGGCACGGACCCGATCACGGTGGGGGTCAGCGCGCTGCTTTCGGGCATGGAGGCCGACGATCGGGCGGGAGTCGATGCCGCGCTCGCACCCGTGTTCGCCGACCAGTCGACGTACGACGCGTTCGTGACCGCCAAGCGCCAGCACTTCGACGCGTTCGTGGTGAGACTGTCGGCGGCGGTGCAGGCCACGATTGCCGCCGACCGACTGTCGACGGACGTGCGGACGATGATCGTGCGTGCGCGCGAGCCCGCGACCGACGTGTCGCGACTGGTCACGCGGCGGCTCGTGCACGGCGAGGAAGACGAGGGCTGGGGCCGGTTCTTCCACGGCTACCACGGCATCGACCGGGCGTTCCTGTACGCGTACGCGTGGACCGAGCTCGCGCACGCGCGTGCGATCGCCCTGCGCGGCTTCACGCTCGTCGACGACACCGGCCGGCGACTGTGCGACGTCGGTCGCGGGGGACTGCCGGCCACCGAAGGTGCGCTGCTGTTGCCCGGTGCCACCGCGCCGGTCCGCGGCGAGCACGTCGCGCCCAGCGACGCCCCGAAGACCACCGTCGGCGCGGGCGCAGGCGAAGCGTCGAGCTCGTGGCTCGGCGGGATGTTCGAGGGTGGCGCGGCCACCCACGAGGGCTCCTCATCGGGGGGCGACGACAGCGGCTGCGGCAGCTGCAGCGGCACGGGATGACCGGCACGTCGGCGCGCCCAAAGGCTGCTACGCTGCCCGCGTTGCGCGCCCGATCGCGAGCTCTCCCCCTCGGCGCACTGCTCGCCCTCGCGGCGTGCGGTGACGGCACCGGTGTGGTCGAGCTGAGCTGGGTGTTCACCGACCGCGACGGCGAGCCGATGTTCCCCGGCGGCGCATTGTCCGTGGGCGCCCGCCGCGACTCGTGCGACTTCGTGGGCCGTTCCTCGGCGGGGACGCGTCCGGTCGACCTGCGGATGCAGCTGGAGATCTGCGATCCGATGTGCGCCGGAGGCTGCGACGACCCGGCGTGTCTGGTCGTGGACCCGCTGCGGTTTCCCTGCACCGTGTCGCGGGGCAGCAACCCGAACATTCCGGCGTCCGACGATCCGTACCGCTTCACGGTGCGCGCCGTCCTCGAGTCCGGTGACCTCGAGTGCATCGATCCCGACCCGACGTGCCTGGCCGTGCCCGGTCCACGCGAACGCTCCGTCGAAGACGGCCTCGTCACCGACCTCGCCGTCTACCAGCTCGTCGTCAACGTCGAGCAGGGCATCGACGAGGAGATCGACCTGGAGGCGTGTGGCTGTGTCTGACCGTCGCGCGTGGGGGCTCACGGCGTTGCTCGCCGCCGGCTGCGTGTTCCCCGGGCAGGAGCCGACGGGACTCGAAGTGTCGTGGCGGTTCGTCGAGGGCAACCTCGCCGACGGCGACGAGGGCCGGGCCGTGCGGACCTGCGAGGGCGCGGACGTGCGCCAGATGGTCGTCGGGCTCGTCGACACCGACGACGAGTCCCGCGCCGGGCAGTTCGCGTTCGACTGCGAGACGGGCTTTCAGACCGTCGAGCAGTTTCAGACCGCCGCATCCGACGCGTTCATTCGGCTGCAACCGGGGGACTACGAGCTGTCGATCTCGGCCGTCGGCGCGGCGGGCGACACCGAGACCCTCGTGGAAGAGACGGTAGAGGTCGCCAGCCGCCAGATCACGGTCGAGCCCTACGTGGTCACGCGGGCCACTTTCGACTGGACGATCGAGCTGCAATCCACCGACACTTGCGCCGCCGTGAACCTGGCGCTCTCGTACGACGATCCGGCGGTGTCGCTGGCGAGCTTCGATCCCGAGGCAGAAGATGCCGAGGCGACGCGCGCGTATCGTCTGGCCCTCGCGACCGACCGCGGCCTGAGCCTGTCGGGCGAGCCGACGCCGTGTACCCCCGAGCTCGGCGGCGCCCACGTCGTCGCCGACGTCGACCGCGGCCACTACCTGCTCGAAGTCGTGGCCGACGGCACCGCGTGTGCGATCCGGCTCGACCTCGATCCCTCCGTGACCACGACCGTGGTCGACCTCGCCAACCTCCCCTGCAATGGCTAGCACTCGGATCACACTCGGGCTCCTCGTCGTCGTCGCGAGCGCGGGCTGCAAGGAAGACCCGAGCTTTCGGATGCGGTGGACCGTCGACGGCGAGACGCTCGCGGACACGACACAGTGTGCCGAGCGCGGGATGTTCGACGTCATCGCGTTCACGTTCGACGAGTTCGGCTTTCTCGCCGACTCCAGCCGCTACCCGTGCTTCCCGGGCAGCTTCGCGAACCCCGACGCGAAGGTCGGCGGGCCGACGCTGCCGCCGGGTAGCTACGCGATCAAGCTTCGCGGGGTCAGCCGCAATCTCGTGTCGTGGATCGACGACGTGACCCTCGAGCAGGAGATCTTCGACGCCGACCTGCAAGGTCGCGACTACCTCACCGACTTCGACTTCGTCCGGTGCCGCGTGGGCGTGGCCGACCCGAGCTGCCGGCCCGAAGACCTGTCGTGCGACTGCAAGCTGGTCGAGGTCGAGGAGGACACCACGGTCGCCCTCGACGTGTTCGCGCTCGGCGTGCCGCCGCAGTGCGCCGACGGGATCGACAACGACGTCGACGGGCTCGTCGATGGCTCCGACCCCGCCTGTGCCGGCACCTTCTCGTCGGACTCGCGCGAGGACCGAAACGTGGCCGCGTCGGAGTTCGACGTGCGCATCACCCTGCTCGACGGCAATCCGGCGGCACGGTGCTCCGGGCTCGGCGTGGCGACGCTGCAGGCCTCGATGGGCGGGCGGGTCGTGGCGCAGACCAACGACTGCGACGAGTCGCTGCGCTTTTTGGCGATCGTCGACGACGATCTCGCGGACGGTCCCGCGGTCGACGGCATGCGCCCCGCCACCGTGCAGGTCGACGCCCTCGACTCGGCCGGCAATCCGCTGACGACACCGGTGATGCTGCCGGTCTCGGTCCCGGTCGATTTCGGTGACTTCTTCACGCTGCAGGCCGACTTTTCGGCCGACCGCTTCCTGGAGCCGATCGTCGCGCCGGCGCGGATCCGCCTGGCGTTTTCGCCCTACGAGGACGGTCCCGAACGCTCCTGCGAGGCACCGTCGGGCCGCGGCTTTCTCGAGCTGACGCAGATGCGCGTGACGCTGCTCGACGCGCACGGAGGGGCGATCAGCCCGCCGGTGGTCGCCGGCGGCACGGTGCTCGATGGCTCGGACATCGCCTGCAGTGCCCAGCAGCTGACGACCGGCGCGCTGACGTGGGGCGACTACTTGGTCCGCCTCGAGGGTCTGTCCGCCGACGGCGACGTGTGCTTTTCGAACGACGCGTCGCTGGGCCGCGTCGCGCCGTCGGATCCGGTCGTGGTCGTCGCCGACCGCGTGTCGTCGACGGGCTCGTGTCGCGACTGCGACGACGACGACGATTGCGAGACGCTGTCGTGCATCGACGGCGTCTGCCGCTGACACCGGCTCGACGACCGTCCGCAGGTCAGTCGTTTTCGAGCTGGACGCGGTATCCGGCCAGCGCGGCGCGGCGCTCCTCGCCGACCTCGGGCCAGTGCAAGTCCAGCGCCCGCATCCGATCGAGGATCGCCTGCGAGACCATCAGCCGCATGTTCTTCTTGTCGTCGGCGGGGATGACGTACCAGGGCGCGTGCTCGGTCGCGGTGGCGTCGATGCATGCCTCGTAGGCGTGCATGTACGCGTTCCAGTGCTTGCGCTCCTCGACGTCGCCACCGGCGAACTTCCAGTTCTTGTCGGGGCGTTCGATGCGTCGGATGAAGCGGGCGCGCTGCTCGTCGCGAGAGACGTTGAGGAAGAACTTGACCACGATCGTCCCCTGCTCGTGCAGGTACCGCTCGAGGTCGGCGATCGCCCGGTACCGCTGCTGCCACAGCGCCTCGAGATCGACGGTGCGGTCGGCGGGCAGGCGCTGGTACTTGGTCACGATCTCGGGGTGCACCCGCACCACGAGCACCTCCTCGTAGTACGATCGGTTGAACACGGTGATCCGGCCGCGCTCGGGCATCGCCCGGTTCGTGCGCCACAAAAAACCGTGGTCGAGCTCTTCGTCGCTGGGCTGCTTGAAGGCGTGGACCTTGACCCCGTGAGGATTGACCCCACGCATGACGGCCGCGATCGTGCTGTCCTTGCCCGCCGCATCCATCGCCTGGAAGATGAGCAGCATCGCGTAGCGATCGTGCGCGTACATCTTCGTCTGCAGCTCGTCGATCGCCTCGCCGAACGCCTCCAGCTTCGCCTTGTAGTCGTCTCCGTCCGCGAACAACGGCGCGATGCCGTGGGGCATCGCGGCCAGCTCGAACCGGCCTTCGCCGTCGTAGCGGAATCTGGAGAGATCTACGTCGAGCCCCATCGCGGGCAGCTTCTCACGCGAGCGTGCCGCGACGATAGTCCACGAACGCCTGCTCGAGCTCCTCGCGCGTGTTCATCACGAACGGACCGTAGCGCGCCACGGGCTCGCCGATCGGACGCCCGGTCACGAGCAGGAAGCGCAGCGCGCCGCCGCTCGCCTTCACCGACAGGCCTTCGCCGTCGTCGTCGAGCACGCCGATGTGCTTGAGGGTGACGTCCTGGCCGTCGGCCCCGAACGTGCCCGTGCCGTCGTAGACGTACACGAAGCCGTTGTGGCCTTCGGGGATCTCGATGTCGAGACTGTCGCCCTCGGGCAGCGACACGTCGACCACGAACGGCTGGGTCGCGACCCCACCGACGGGGCCTTTGACACCGGCGTACTCGCCGGCGATGACGCGCACGGAGCCACCGGACGGCAGGTCGATCTTCGAGATCTCCTCGGGTCCGATGTCCTGGTAGCGAGGCTCGGTCATCTTGTCGGCGGCGGGCAGGTTGACCCACAGCTGAAAGCCCCACATCAGCCCATCGCGCTGCTTGGGCATCTCGGAGTGGATGATCCCGCGACCGGCGGTCATCCACTGCACCGAGCCCGCGGTGAGGTTGCCCGTATTGCCGCGACTGTCTTTGTGCTGCATCTCGCCCGCGAGCATGATCGTCACGGTCTCGAACCCGCGATGCGGATGGCTCGGGAACCCGGCGATGTAGTCGCCCGGGTTGTCGGAGCGAAACTCGTCGAGCATCAGGAACGGGTCGACGATGGGCACCTTCGGCGTGCCGAGGCTTCGCGACAGGCTCACCCCCGCACCGTCGGAAGTAGGCATGGCCGCTGCGATCTGGGAGAGCTTTCGTGAGGTCTTCATGGGTTCGGGCCCCATCATGCGTCGCGGCACACGCGTGCAAACTTCGGTTCGGTGCATCATACTGTTGCGCCAGCGAAACACCGCGCAGATGGTCTCTCGTTCTCGAATTCCGGCGTATCTGGCGATCGCGGCCTTCGCGGCCGACCTCGGCTGCCGTCCGGACGCCGCCGTGATCGCGCCGCAGACGGGGCCCCGCACGACCGACGACACGACCGCCGCACGCGAGGCCGAGGAAGCGGAGCCGCCCGCGACCGCGCGGGCCGAGCCGCCGCCCGCGGACGCTCGCGAGACCGAGTCCGGGTTGCGCTACGTGCTGCGGCGTGGGACCGACGAAACTTCGCCACCGACCGAGCACGACGCGGTGACGGTGCGCTACCGCGTTCGCCATCGCCACGGCGAGGTGGTGCGGGAGACCCCGGACGACCGACCCGCCGAGACGTTGGAGCTGCAGTGGCTGCCCCCGGGCTGGGCCGAGGGCATGCGACTGATGCGACCGGGCGACCGCGCGACGCTGTGGCTGCCGGCCGAGCTCGCGTACGGCGAGGACGGTCCCGGCCCGACGGGGCCGCTCGTGATCGACGTCGAGCTCGTCGACGTGGTGCGCCGGGACCTCGCGCGTCGCGAGCTGCCGATCGCCGCGCCGCCTTCGGACGCGATCTCGACGCCCGAGGGTCTGCAGTACGTCCACATCCGGCAAGGCGAAGGCGACCGCACCCCCGGGCGCAGCGACTGGATCCGCGCCCACTACCAGGGCTTCACCACCGACGGCACCATGTTCGACTCGAGCTACGACCGCGGCCAGCCGCTCGAGTTTCGGCCCGAGATGGTGATCGAAGGCTGGGTGCTGATGCTGTCGCGCATGGTCGAGGGCGACAAGGTACGCGTGTGGATCCCCGAGGCGCTCGCGTACCAGGGCCGGCCCGGCAAGCCGGCCGGCGTGCTGGTGTTCGACATCGAGTTCATCGAGTTCGTCCGGTAGCCCTCAGGCCAGGTCCACGCCGAGCAAGAGCGCGGGCGAAGGATGAGCGCCCTCGAGCAGTCGCTTGCGGGCGGTGGTGATCCGCCACTGCGCGATCCGGGGCTGCAGCTCGCGATGGGTCGTATGCAGCGCGCGCTGCAGCGATGGCGACATCGGCAAACCACGGTCGATCACGTCGTACAGGTCGTCGAAAACCGCGGCGATCCGCGGCTCGACGCTGTCGGATTCCGTATCGGTGATCGTGCGGGCCTCGGGCTCGACCGCCGCGATCGCGGCCTGAACGTCGCCGTGGCCGATCATGCCGAGGGCCCGCTGCACGTAGGTCGCAGGATCTCGCAGCAACGCCTCGTAGGTCTGCAGCTGCATCCGGTAGCCGCGGATCGCCTGGTCGCGGATCAGCGTGAAGTTCTCGACCCACCACTCCAGATGCGGCGCGAGGTGCTCGACCGGCGGATCGCCGGGAGCTTCGGCGAGGCGCTGGTCGTCCTGCAGCTTCCACAGTCGCAGGCTCGACGCTTCGTGGTCACGCCAGTTGCGGACGTTGGCGATCACGCCGTCGATGAACGCGAGCTCGGTGCGCACGACCCCGGGCACGAACACCTTCACCGCCGTGTCACGCACGTCCTGCGGTCGAAGGTACGCACCGCTCATCGGGTCGGGATTGGTGCCGAAGAAGATCCCGTCGCGAAGGGGCGACTCGAAGAAGCCGCGTGGATTCGCGGCGCGCATGGGTCCGTCCCCCCACGCGCGCGAGAACTTCTCGCCATGAACGTCGATGCCGGCAGCGACGAAGATCTGCATCCACATCGACGTGCCGCTGCGCTTGGTTCCCGATACCAAGTACATGTGCTTGTCCCCTCCGTGCTCGAAAGGCGGGACGACAACGCCGTCCCGCCTCCCGTCCTCTCAGTAGTAGTAGCCGTTCCAGCCCGAGCTGGGCGCGTACATGTCGTTCCAGCTGTTGGGAATGCCGTACAGGCCGCCCCCCCAGTCCATGTACATCCAGCCGCCGGCCACTGCCGCGACTTGTTTGTCGTCGAGCTCGGTGCCGACTTGCTTCGGATCGTTGGCGCGGGCCTTGGTCGTCGTGGTCTTCTTCTTCATCGTCCGTTCTCCTCTGGCACGCCGCAACGAGTGGCGCCGTGCGCACCTGTTCCCAATCGATGCAGTTGCCGAAGGGTGCGAGCGGTTCCCACCCTCGGACCCGTGGCGGGGGGCCGCGCGTGATATCGTGGCAATCGCCGGGTGAACGACGACTTCGAGCTGCTGGAGGCTTGGCGCGCCGGAGACGAGCGCGCCGGAAACACGCTCTTTCGTCGGCACTTTCGGTCGTTGTTTCGCTTCTTCTCCACGAAGATCGACGGTCCCGTCGACGACCTCGTGCAGGAGACGATGCTGGGCTGCGTCAAGGGGCGTGACCGCTTTCGGCAGGACTCGACCTTCTTGACCTACCTGCTTCGCATCGCCCGCAACCGACTGTTCTCCTACTACAAGCGCAAGCAGCGGAACTTCGATCCGATGCAGTCGAGCGTGATCGATGCCGGTGCGTCGCCGACCTCGGCGATCGCCGACGAGCAGCAGCGGGCGCGCCTGTTGGCGGCGCTGCGTCGGCTGCCGCTCGACTTTCAGATCACGCTCGAGCTGTACTACTGGGAGGGACTCAAGGGACCCGAGCTCGCCGACGTGCTCGAGATCTCCGATCACACCGTGCGCAGTCGCTTGGTCCGCGCGCGCGCGCGGCTACGGGAGGAGCTGGCCGCCCTGTCGGGCGTGGCCGCCGACGACCTCGCCACGATCGAGCGCGACGGCGACTTCGATGCCTGGGCGGCCCAGCTCGCCCCGCCGGCGGCGAGCTAGTCCTCCGACCGGGTGATTCTGAGCGGATACAACGCCGTCAGCGTCGCCCTCCACCGCGGCGCGAGGCCGAAGCTGTATCGGGATACTGCGAGGTCTCGCAACAACGGTGGGGGCGACGGGGGCGGTGTTTAGCCGCTCAGAATTACCCGGTCGGAGGACTAGTCCTCGGCGTGTGCCCGTAGCCAGGCGTCCGCTTCGTCGCGGTACGTGCCGGGCGCGAAGTCGTCGCGCGCCTGCAGGGCGAGCGCGCGGGCGGCGGGCGGGTCGACGTCCCACGTCGCCTGCGCGAGCACGAAGCGCGCGTGCGCCGACCACTCCGGTTCCTTGACCGCGAGGGCGTCGTAGATCCGCAGCGCGTGGGTCGCCTGCTCGCGCGCGTAGGCGAGCCGTCCGGCCTTCACCGCCACCCGACCCACGCCGACGTACGCGGACGCGGTGCGATCGCTGTCGGGACCGAAGCCGGCCTCGGTCAGCTCGCGCGCCCGCTCGTAGGACCGCACGGCGTCGTCCGCTCGACCTCGGGCGAGCGCGACCTTGCCGAGCCCGCGGTGCGTCTGGGCCAGCTGCGGCGCGTCGGCACCGAGCTCGGCTTCCTTGATCCGCAGCGACGTCTCGTAGTGGCGCGCCGCTTCGTCGGGTCGGTTGCGCGCCAGCTCGATGTCGGCGAGCTCGTCGTGCACCGCCGCGACGTAGGGGTGATCGGCGCCACGCTCCTGCACGTACAGCTGGCGGATCCGCTCGAACCCTTCCGCCGCGTCGTCGAGCCGGTCCGTCGCCGCGTCGACCAGCGCCACGTTGTACAGCACGTCGGCCAGCTGCGTGGAATCGGGTCCGAGCACGCCACGCATGGTCTCGAGGGCGGCGAGGTAGTGGGTGCGCGCGCGCTCGTGCTCGCCCCGCTCGAAGTACACGTTGCCCGTGTTCATCTCCACCGTCGCGTAGTCGGGATGCGAGCGACCGAGCGTGTCGATGTAGACCTCCCGCGCCCACGCAAAGCCCTCGAGGGCCTCGTCGAACCGACCGAGCTGAAACAGCATGGTCGCGCGCGATATCGCCATCTTGGCGCGCGTGGGGGAGCGGGGATCGAGCTCGTCGGCCAGCGCGATCGCGTGATCGATCGCTTCGAGGGCGCCGGGCAGGTCGGACGCCTGTGAGCGCGCCACGGCCATCGCCTGCCAGTACCGGATCGCCAGCGCGGCCGGGCTGCCCAGCCGTTGCAGCGACACTCGTCCCAGGCGCGCCCACTCGCCGCCGGCTTGGTCGGGATCGCCGAACTCCGCCATGTGCCGCACCAACAGCGTCGCCGCCCGCAGCGTCCCCTCGTCGTCGGCGATCGACGACGAGATGTGTGCCGCATCTTCGAGCAACTCGCCGCCGCGTTCGTGCTCGCCGAGGCGATCGTGGATCTGCCCTTGCAGTCGCCGCGCCGCCGCCATCGTCGGCGCGTAGCCGGTCTCGTCGGCGGCCGCGCGTACCTGCGACATCTGGGCGAGCGCGGTGCGGTAGCGACCGACGAGCATGCGCGTCTCGATCTCGGCGAGGTGATGGCCGATCTCCTCGATGCGGCGGGCCGCCTCGGGATCCTCGGGCGGGGCAACGGTCTGCGCGAGCGCCTCGTCGTCGTCGCACCCCGCCAACGAAGGCAGCTCGTGCGCCGCGGCGGTGGCACGCTGAACCACCGCCGCATCGGCGTTCGACAGCTCGTCGACGAGCGCGGCCAGCCGAGCCCTTCGGTCGTCCAAGCACGCGATCCGCCGATCGAAGGCGGCACCGCGCTCGTGACCGCTCGCCACCGTCGCCTCGCACGCGGCCACGCGTCGCTGCGTCCAACCGTGCGCGTACGCGTCGAGCACCGCCAGCACTTGCTGCGCCGCATCGGCCGCGAACACCTGGTCGGATGCCTCGAAGCGTCGTGCCACGGTCCAACGTGACGTGGGGCCCCACGCGTCGGTGATCGCCGTGGCCGCCGTCGCGCACGGACCTGGGCTCGTCGGCTGGCGGGTCCACACCAGGCCGAGCACCGCGAGCGTCGCCACGCCACCCGCCGCGAGCACCCACCGTCGGCGCCTTCGCGCGGGCGCGACGAACATCGCGTCGATGAGCGCGCGCATGTCCACGAAGCGCTGCTGCGGCTGCAGTCGCAGGCCGCGTCGCAACGCTCGCTCCACGGCCGGCGGCACGACGCCGACACGTCCGGGCGATCCTCGACGAAAGCGCCCTCCGGCCGCGGAGGTGCGGCGCTCGTCGTCGGTCTCGCCGCCGTACGGATGCTCACCGGTCAACGCCTCGTACAGCGCCACGCAAAAGCTGTACTGGTCGGTGCGAGCATCCAGCGGCAGACCGTCGTGCTGCTCCGGCGACATGTAAAACGGCGTGCCCGCGATCCCCATCGCGCCGAGGTCGCCGGCGGGTCGCGCCAGCCCGAAGTCGGCGACGACGGCCGTGACGGTCGATCCGTCGGACCGCAGCAGCACGTTGGCGGGCTTGAAGTCGCGGTGGATCAAGCCCGCGGCATGAGCGGCCAGCAGCCCCTCGCCGGCCTGGCGAAACACCGCCAGGATCTCGGCGACCGACGGCTCGCCCGCGAGCCAGCGCTCGAGCGTGAGCGCGACGAACTCCATCGCGATGAAGACACGATCGGCGCTGCGCCCCGCGTCGAGGATCGTGACCACGTGCGGGTGCTGCACCCGTGCGAGACGGCGCGCCTCACCGAGGAGCTTGACTTGCGCCTGCGCCGTCGCGATGCCCGGCCGCACGACCTTGACCG
This sequence comes from uncultured Pseudomonadota bacterium, assembly GCA_937896535.1. GTDB lineage: Bacteria > Myxococcota_A > Polyangia > Nannocystales > Nannocystaceae > CALBMM01. The sequence goes on along the minus strand of CALBMM010000029.1, from coordinate 38,130 downwards.
CCACGCGACGTCCGAGATCCGGGTCCCACGCGGCGTACACCACCCCCATCCCGCCCGAGCCGACGCGCTCGCGCACCTCGAAGCGCCCGAGCTGCACCGGGTCGCTCTCCCCCAGGCTCGGAAACAGCCGGCGCTCCACGGCCGCCATCGCCCGCGCCGCCTCGAGCGAGTCCTCCCGCGGCGCCTCGCCGAGTCCCTCGGCGGGGGCCGTCACGGCATCGGCCCTCGCCCGCGCGACGGAGTCCTTGCGGTGCACGATGGCCACGGTCTCGATGACGGGACTGCCCCCGGGTTTCCCTCAATTGCCGCGCATGGCGCGGGGCCGCGTCAGTACTCCAGCGTCAGCTCGTAGTCCACGCACTGGTCCTGGGCCGCGCTGACGCGAACCCACGCGACATACGACTGATCGAAGGACTGACAGGTCACGCTGTCGAGATCGACCGATCCGGTATTGCAGCACCCCTCGGCGCCGTCCGGCGACGTGTCCGGCATGCCCGCGCCCATCCCGAAGCCACAACCGACGCTGGTATTGCCCATGTTGCACTGGGCGTAGATGCACACGGTCAGATCCGTGGCATCGGCCGCGACCGCAGCGGCGGTCGGAGAGCTGAAGCACACGACGCCGTCGTTGGGCACGGTCGTGTACCAGTCGAGGTCGACGCCATCGAGCGCACCGGCCTGCACGATCGGCTCGGCCCCGCAGTCGAGCTGGCCGAGGTCGATGGCCGAGGCCTCGTCGTCGTTGGGCTCACCCTCGGGCTGCGCGCACGCCGGTTGGGCCACGCACGTCCCGTCGACGCACATCAACTCGCCGTTGCAAGTCGACCCGAGATCGCACGGGCAGTCGAGCTCCCCGGGCGGGCAACCCGTGTCGTCGCCGGCCGTCCCCGAACCGGAGTCGCCGCCCGGCCCCGTCGAGTCGGGATCGGGCCCCGACGCGGTGTCGTCGGCACTCGCACCGGAGTTGGACGCCGTGTTCATCGTGGGGTTCGGATTGGTCGCGGAGGCCATCGTGGGATCTGCACCCCCACTGGACGAGCCGGTGCCCGTCGCCTCCGTGTCCCCTTCGGTGTCCTCCGCGGTCTCGCCCGCCGGCCCGCAGCCGAGCGCGAGCAGTCCGGCCACCCAACAACTTCCCCAAACCTTGCGCATGCCACCACGATACCGCGAGTTCGCGGCCTCGTGGTGGTCGGCGTCGTGGTGCGCTGCGCGTGCGCTCAGGCGGTGAACAGCTCGGGGATGTTCCCGGAGACTTCGCCGAGGGTGTCGCCGTCCCAGCCGACTGCCTGCATCGCGCTGATGAGGTTCTGCACCGGATGCGCCCCGTTGGTGTCGATGTGTTTGCCCGGCTGCAGGCCGCCAGCGCGACCGGCGATGAGCTGCACCATCTCTTCGACGGAGTGCGTCGCGTTCGGCGAGACCCCGTCGTTGAGCTGAATGCCGTGCCCCGCCTCCGGCATGAAGACGATCGCCGAGTTGTCCAGCGCGTTGCCGGCGCCTTCGGGCGTGTCCTTGAGCTTGCGAACGAGGTGCCCCCAGATGTCCACGTGCCAACCGAGGATCGTGCTGACCACGATCTGACCACGGTTGTCGGCGTCGCCGTTGTGGCCGACCTCGTGTTGGTCGGCACGGATCGGCATGCCGAGGTCCGACGACAGCTGGTACACGTTCATGTGCGACTGAAAGACCGTCACCTGCAGCGTCGCCACGCGGGTCAGATCGCACACGAACGCCATGTGGATGAGATCGGCCATCGCCCGAGCGCGGCCGTCCTCGTCGGAGTAGCCGGTGTTCGTGTCGATCGTGTCCGAGCCCGAGCCGGCGTTGTCGCCACCGATCTGCGGATCGGCGCCAGGGTCTGACGGTAGCTGGCACGACGCGATGCCACTGGGATCGATCGCCCCGATGCGCATCTCGAGCTCGCGCAGCTCGTCGAAGTGTTGCTCGAGGCGGATCGCATCGGCGGCGCCGACCTTGCCGAGGATCGACGCGCGCTTGGCCGTGATGAGGTCGAGCACGGAGCGGCGGCCCCGCAACGCGAAGTCGAGCGCCGCGACGTCGTCGGCATTGTCCGGCGTGAAGTTGCCGAACAGCGACATGAACGCGCCCTGCGGGCTGACCTGCGCTTCGACGGCCTCGCCGGCCCCCGTGTACGAGATGTACTGGCGGCCCGAGTAGCTCGAGCCCGCGAGGTACCACGACGGCTGGGCGCGCAGTACCTGCGAGTCGTAGAGCATCCCCGGGTTCATCTGCGCGATGACTTGGTCGGAGGTGATGCCGTTGGCGGTGAAGCTCGGCGACGTCGAGCGCATGCCGGAAATGAGCGGACTGCAACCACCGCCGTGGAAGTCACGGTACGCGCCGCCGGCGGGCACGTCGGCGCCATCGGTCGAGCTCGCGTTCCACGGGATCCGCATGTTGGAGACGATGGAGAAGTCGCTCTGCAGATCCGCGACGGATTGGAGCGGCGTGGTGAGCTCGTAGCCCGATCCGACCTGGGCGGGGGCGATGAAGTGCCCGTCCTCGGTGTAGCTCATGCCCGCGACGCGGTTTTCGTTCTTGGCGTAGCCGTCGCCGCCGAGCGCCTGTCCGGCGAACACGATCGCGTACCGGCACGGCAGGGCGCCGGATCCGGCCGCGTATGCGGTGCCGTGGTCGTTGAGCATGCACTCGAGGACGGGAAGGCCTACGGCCACGCCCGCGGTGCCGCGAAGGAAGGTCCTGCGATCAAGTCGAAATGCCATCGTCGTTCCCCCCCTCACGCTCCCGGCTCGCGCTTGAAACCGAAGGCTTCGTCGCCGGCAATGGCGGCGACCATGCCGCGGAAGTTCAGCCCCCCGGCCTCGAAGCCGTCGAGCACGTATTCCAGCATCGCGTCGTCGCCGGACTCGAGCGGGCGCCCGAGCACGTAGGTCATGTACTGCTGCGTCACGCAGCTCTCGAGCTCGCCGGATTCGACGAGTCGGTCGGCGAGCTCACCCGGTCCGGAGAACGCTCCGACCCCCGGGAGCTCGCCCTGTCCGCTGATCGTGCAGTCGGGCTTGCCCTCGTCGTTGGCCCGGAACACGCCGGCGATGTCGTAGTTCTCCAGGCCCATGCCGATGGGGTCCATCAGGTTGTGACACGCCGCGCAGCTCTCGATTTCGCGGTGCGCCGCGTAGCGCTGCTCCTTGCACGCCGTGGGGTCGTCGGGGTTGCCCGGCGGGTTGTCGGCGTCGACCGTGGGCGGCGGGATGGGGATCTCGATGCAGCGCAGTCGCTCGCTGATCAGGATCCCGCGCTGCGTCGGGCTGGTATCGGTGAACTTCGAGAACGCCGCGAGGACGCTACCGTGCGAGAGGATGCCGGCACGCCCCGAGTCGCCGTAGTCGACCCAGCCCTCTCCACCCGCGGGTGCGGGCAAGCCGTAGTGCGACGCGAGGAAGTCGTCGACGTAGGTCTGCCCCGAGGTGAACAGCTCGATGTAGCTCGATTGGTCCTCGAAGACGACGCGATCGATGAGCGCGCTCGTCTCCATGTTGAAGGCGTCGACGAGCTCTTGGCCGTGGGGGATCCCGCGGTAGCCCAGCCACATCGCGTGGTAGCGATGCAGCTGCGTCTTGGCCCGGTCGTCGCCGAGCAGGCGCTCGATGCTGGCAGCCCGGTCGGCGGGCTCGGACAGCTGGCCCGCCTCGGCGGCGTCCAGCAGTGCGTCGTCGGGCGTGGTGCCCCACAGCAGGTACGAGATGCGCGTGGCGATCTCGTAGTCGCTGAGCTTGCTGACGCCGTCGACCGTCGTCGGCGTGCCGATCTCGAGGCGGTACAAAAACTCCGGGTCCTGCAGCATCGCGGAGATGACGAGGGCGACACCGGTGTAGAAGTCGTTGTCGACCTCGGCGATCGCCTCGGTCGAGTACGCCTGCAAGGTCATGTACGCGTCGACCTCTTCGGTCGACAGCGGCCGTCGGAATGCCCGGCGCCCGAACGTCTCGACGAACGTCCGAAAGCACGCCGCATCGTCGGCGCCCGTGGGGGTACACGGCACGACGAGGCCGACGCGTTGCGGGTCGTCGATGAGCCGGTTGGCGACGTCGATCGACAGCTGCTCCATCGACTCCACGTACGTGCGCGAGACGAGCTGCAGGTTGTAGTCGTTGTCGTAGGGCGTGAACTCGTCCTCGGACAGAAACGACCGCGCCGGGCTCGTCGCGTCGTCCATCAGGGCGCGCAACGTGTTGTCGAGCTCGGACTGGGTCAGTCGACGCGACTGACTCGCGGGAACGAGGTCGACGTTTTCCGGTGGATCCTCGACCGGCCCGCCGTCGGCCGTGTCGCCGTTGTCGTCGCCATCGGTCTCGGTGCCGTCGGCGGCGCCGCCATCGTCCCTGCCCCCGTAGCAGCCGCCCGCGGCCAGGCACGCGGTCAGACCTGTGAGCGTCGCGGCATGCCGCCACCACGCCGTGCTTTTTCCTCGAACGACCAAGGTCACCCCTCCCCTCGCGCTGACGAACCTATCGGCCAGCGGTTCACGCCGAAATCGGCATTTTTTCCGATTTCGGGCACGCACCCCCCGCGTGCCCCGCCAATATCCAACGTTCCCGATCCACCTTGCGCGTGCCGACATGTCGCATGGGGCCATCGCCCCCCAAGGGCGCCGACGACGATGGGGGGCTCAATCCCCGACAATTATTCGCGTTGCGCGAGGTCCGGTACGATCGCGGTCATGCGCGGCCTGACGATCCTCGGACTGTTGGCGACCGTCGGATGCGACAAGCAACCGCCGGTGCCCCCCGGCCAAGACCCCATCGACGTCGCGGTGCTCGTCGCGACGTATGCGGAGAACTCCGACGCGCCGTCGGACGTCAAGAAGAAGTGCAAGTTCCACGAGCGCGTGTCCAAGGCGATCGTCTACAACGCGCCGGGCTCGAAGCTGTCGACCCACGAAAGCGACAAGGTCCTCGCGCTCGAGATCGTGACGATGCACGGGGTGGACCCGACCTCGGCGGGCGACCGTACCGTGATCGTGACCGGCGACCTCAAGGAAGGCAGCGCGTCGATCGGCACGTTTCACATCCGGCGCGAGGCCCCGGCCGGCGTGATGGGCGGGATGTCGGGCGTGTGCTCGAGTCTCAAGGAAATCGCCGACATCATGGGCGAGGACGTCGGCGCCTGGCTCGCGGACCCCGGGTCGAGCAGCGAGCTGTAGTCACGGTTTCGCGCGCTGCCGCTCGGGTTACGGCATCGAGACCAGGCGCGCGACGATGTTGTCGCCGTTGCCGAAGTCGCCGGACCCGCCGGCGAAGTTCGGCTGCATCGCGTTGACGGTGGGCATGCCGGGGCCATCGGTCGCACCGGCGACGACGACTCCGCAGTCGCCGTCGATCGCACTGGTGCGCAGGTTCTCGCGGTTGGGCCCGCCGAGGTACGTGCCGTACACGAGGGTGGACAGGTCGGGGCTGAGCCGTACGATCGTCCCGTCGAACAGGCCGCCGAGCGACGGCTGGAACGCGTCCGCCGACGTGGGGAAGTCGGGCGAGTTGGTCTCGCCCACGAAGACGACGTCGCCGCCGGGGGTGACGTCGAAGCCGTCCGAACCATCGTCGCCGCTGCCGCCGACGTACGTCGACGCCACGAGCCCGCCCGCGTCGTCCAGACGCGCCACGAACATGTCGAGGCCGCCGCCCGCGTACGCGGACTGAAACGCTCCCGGCGTGGTCTCGATGTCGGTGCTCGCGGTGTAAAAGCCCACGTAGATCGCGTCGTCGGACACCGCCAAACCGTGCGTCTCCACTTCGTCGAGCGCGCTGCCGCCGATGTACGTGCCGACCTCGAGGGCCGAGCCGTCCGCCGACAGGCGTGCCAGATACAGATCTTGGTTGCCCACCGCGGTGGTCTGCCACGCTCCCGGGGTCGTCTCGAGATCGGTGGACGTCGTCGGCACCAACAGGTGCGCGCGCCCTTGATCGTCGACGCGCAGGGTGGACGTCGGCCGGTCGTCGCCACTGCCCCCGATCCACGTCGCCCACGGCACGGACGCCCCGTCGCCAGCGACCTTGACCACCCCCACGTCCATCGCGCTGGCCGGCGTGGGTTGGTAGGCATTGTCGAAGGCGGTGTTCATCCACGCGGGCCAGTTGTTGGACGAGCCGCCCTCGATGGACAGGACGGCATAGATGTCCCCGGCATCGTCGACGTCGAACGTGCGCACCAGCGCGCCGACGCCCAGGTATGTCGCCCACATCAGCTGCGAGCCGTCCGCGGAGAGCTTGGCGAGGAAGGCGTTTTGTGCCCCGTAGAACCCGGGGTCGAAGCCCTGGTAGGTCGGCTGCAGCGACCCGGGCGTCGTGGGCAATCCCGGACCCGCACGGCCGCCGAAGATCACGTTGCCCTCGCCGTCGATGCGGACCGTGTACGCGCGGTCGTAGTTGGGGCTGCCGAACAGGGTCGACCACGCCAGCGTTCCGTCGGGGTTGAACTTCGCGACGAACACGTCGACATCGCCGCCCTGGCCCGTTTGTCCGCCGCCACCGTTGTACGTGACGTCGTACGCACCGGGCGTGGTCGGGAAGTCGTCGGACGCCGTGCCGCCGACGACCACGATCGACCCGTCCTCGCCCACCGCGATGCCGCGCGTGTGCTCCCAGTCGTTGGCGCCGCCGAAGAACGTGTTGAACGCGACGTCGTAGCTGCCGTGTTCGCCGCACGCCCGAGACCCGCCCGTGTCGGTACCCGAGCCCGAGCTGTCGCCGCCGTCGCTGCTGTCGTCGGCGACGCCCGTGGATCCCGAGGTGGCCGAGGCGCTCGTGCCCCCGCTCGATCCCGGCTCGCCCGTGATCGACCCCGTGCTCGCGGGACCGGGGCCATCGCCGGTCACCTCCGCCATCCCGGTCGACCCCTCGGTCGCTCCCCCACCGCCGCCGTCGTCCCCGCAGGCCGAGCCCAGCAGCGCCAGCGCTCCCCACACCCTCCATCGGTTCCGTCGCATGTGCGCCAACGTGTGCATGCACCGTGCCGACCCCTTTCGGTGGGAGTCATCGCGGGCCGATCGTCGGCGACTCGCAAGTCTTTGCGGCTCGCGCAAACCGAGTTGGCGGCCGCGACCTCGGGCGGGTCGCGCCGAGATCTGCTAGGAGGCTCGGGTGCCCGACGATGTGCATGCCGCTGGACTGCCGGTCGTGGACGGCCCGGATCTGACGTTCGACAACTCGTTCGTGCGGCAGCTGCCGGCGGATCCGGTCACGCGCAATCATCGGCGACAAGTGCTGGGCGCGGCGTACTCGCTCGTCACGCCCACGCCGGTGGCGGCGCCGCGAGTGCTCGCGACCTCGCGGGAGATGGTCGACGAGCTTGGACTCGGCGACGTCGTCGACACGCCGCAGTTCGCCGAGGTCTTCGGGGGCAACGCGCTGTGGGCGGGCATGCAGCCGTGGGCCGCCGCCTACGGCGGGCATCAGTTCGGGCACTGGGCCGGGCAGCTTGGCGACGGACGGGCGATCGGGCTCGGCGAGGTGGTCGCCGCGAGCGGTCGGCGCTGGGAGCTTCAGCTCAAGGGCGCCGGACCCACGCCGTACTCGCGCAGCGCGGACGGCCGCGCGGTGCTGCGCTCGTCGATCCGGGAGTTTCTGTGCTCGGAGGCGATGCACCACCTCGGGGTGCCGACCACGCGCGCGTTGAGCCTGGTCGCGACCGGTGACGACGTCGTGCGCGACATGCTCTACGACGGCAACCCGCGACCCGAGCCCGGCGCGATCGTGTGCCGTGTCGCCCCCACGTTCCTGCGGTTCGGCAACTATCAGCTGCCCACGTCACGCGGCGACGAGACGCTGCTCGAGGCGTTGCTCGACTACACGCTGCGCACGCACTTCCCCGAGCTCGGCGAGCCCTCACCCGAGACCTACGCCGCGTGGCTGGCCGAGGTCGGCCGGCGTACCGCGGAGATGATCGTGCACTGGATGCGGGTGGGGTTCGTGCACGGCGTGATGAACACCGACAACATGTCCGTGCTCGGCCTGACGATCGACTACGGGCCGTACGGCTGGATCGACGACTACGATCCGGACTGGACGCCGAACACGACCGACGCGCAGGGTCGACGCTACCGGTTCGGGCACCAGCCGCAGATCGCGATCTGGAACCTCGTGCAGCTCGCCGGGGCGATCGAGCCGGCCGTGGGCAGCGTCGAGCCGCTACGGGAGGCGCTGGGCGTGTACCAGCGCACCCTCGACGACGGCGTGCAGGACATGCTCGCGGCCAAGCTCGGCCTGGCGCGCTTCGATCCGGATGCCGACGTGGACCTCGTCAACGACCTGCTGCGCCTTCTGCCCCGCGAGGAGACCGACATGACGATCTTCTACCGGCGGCTGGCCGACGTTCCCTCCGAGGACACCATCGACGACGCGACCTTGCTCCGCCACCTCGACGACGCGTACTACGGCACGCCATCGGACGACCTGCGACGAGACACGCTGTCGTGGCTGCGTCGCTGGCAGACGCGGGTGCGTCGCGACGCGCGTGACGACGCGGCCCGCAAGGCCGCCATGAACGCGACCAACCCCAAGTACGTGCTGCGCAACTACCTGGCCCAGCTCGCGATCGACGAGGCGGAGGCCGGCGACGCGGGCATGGTCGACGAGTTGCTCGAGGTGCTGCGCCGGCCCTACGACGAGCAGCCCGCGCACGAGGCACTGGCGGCCAAGCGACCGGACTGGGCGCGGGACAAGCCGGGCTGCTCGATGCTGTCCTGCAGCTCGTAGACCCCCGCCGGGGCCCGTTCGCGGAAAATTGCCTCCAGCCTAGATCGGCCCCCGCGAGTCATCCGTTGGGGCGCACATGGCCGTCGAGCAGCGTCACGTGCGGATCACCAGCCCCTGCCCCGTCGAGCTCGATCCCAAGCGGGGCAAGGACGGCGCCAAGAGCTGGTACTGCGGCCACTGCGACAAGAACGTCCACGTGCTGTCGAACATGACCGAGGGCGAGGCCCGCTCGCTGCTCGCGGCCAAGGTCGGCCAGGACCTGTGCGTGTCGTACGCGACGCACGAGGACGGCACGATCCGCTTCAAGGCGCCGGCCGCCCCGGCGGCGGACCCGACGGTCGTGCCGCTGTCGAGCCTGCGTCGCCCGTCCAGCCGTCCCGCGGCGGCCGCGGCCGTCGCCGCCGGGCTCACCGCCGCGCTCGCGGCCTGCACGCCCCACGAGCGCGTCGACCGGCCGCAGCCGCAGCCGCAGGTGGTCGTGCAAGAGCAACCCCTGGAGGCCGGTGGCATCGAGCCGGTCGAGATCCCGACCGTCGACGTCGAGCCGACGCAGATGCCCGAGGACGACGACGTGATGATCGACGGTGGTCTCGAGGCTGCGCCGATCCCCGAACCCCAGCCGCAGCCCGACGTCCGCAGCATCCCCAAGCCGGGGGGCATCCGGGTCGCGCCGCTGCCCAAGCCCGAGCCGGTGCCGGTCCCCGGCGGACTCGTGGTCGAGCCTCTGCCCGAGCCCGAACCCAAGCAGCCGTGCGACGGGGCCGAGCCCGGTCAGATGACCGAGCTGCACGGCAGCAAGTCGGCGAGCAACGATTTCCTCGGCGGGATCTGAGCGCGACTACTTCGAAGGCGCCGCGCCGCCGGTCTTGGTCGCCTTGCCGCCCTTGGCGCCCTCGTCCTTGCGAGCGGGCGCACGCAGGTCGAGGTCCTGCAGCAGGTCCTCGAGGGCGATCTTCTTCTCCAGTCGCGCCGACTGCAGCTCCACGATCTTGCGACCGATCTTGTCGCCCTCGGCGGTGAAGTCTTCCAGTCGCGTGCTGAGCTTCTTGCGCAGCGCGGTCGCGGCCGGGTCCTTCTTGATCGCCTCGAGGCTCTCGCGGGTCTCGCGGGCGCGCTGGTCGAGCTCGACCTGCTGATTCTTGAGGCCGTCGATCTCCGTGTCGATGCGCCCGATCTCCTGACGCAGGTCCACGATCGGCTGCAGCTTCTCGCGCTCGGCCTTGCTCACGTCCGCCGACAGCATCAGCTGCGACAAGAGGTCGAGGGCACGCCCGTCCCAGATGCTGATCGTCGTCGTGCTCGGCGTCTGCTCCACCACCTCGGTGGTCGCCTCGACCTTGCCCTTGGGCACCACGACCGGGATCAAGTAGGCGTCGGGCAGCGTCTCGGTGTCCTTGGGCGGGTCGCGCAGCTCGTAGTTCCAGCCGGCCTTGTTGTGACGGATCAGCACGGTGAAGCCGCTCTTGTCCTTGCCCTTGACCGTCCACTTCGTGGTCGTGCGCGAGAACGTCTCGACCTCGAGCACGCCGCGAACGATCCGCAGAAGGTGCATGTCACCGCCGGTGTACTCGCTCGTGGAGCTGACCATCACCGACGGCTCCACCGCGAACGGCACGGTCGCGCTCGTGTTGGCGCCCACGGCCTGCGACAGCCCCTCGCCCACGAAGCTTCCGCCCGCGTAGATGCTGATCGGACCCGGCTCGAGCACGAACCCGGTGGAGTTGCGGAAGCGGACCACGCGATACGGGTTCGCCTCGTAGCCGATCCCCGCCCCGCCCGGTCGGAACAGGAAGGTCTGCTCGGCGTCCACGTCGTGGTTGAGGATCGCAACCATCGTCGACGTGCCGTTGGGCACGGTGACGCGATCGGACAGCTCGTAGCTGGTCATGCCGCTGACGGACTTGGCCCGCGCCGTCGCCTGCGTGCTGCGGCGCAGCGCGTCGGCGTCGACGGCTTGGGGCCCCTCCGTGGCCGGCTCCGCGAACGCACCGCCCATCGGCGCCATGGGCTTGGCCGCGGGAGGAGGAGGCGGCGCCGCCGCGCTGCGCCCGCTCCCTTCCTTCTTGCGCTTGGCCTTGTCGGCCCTGTACTCGCGCTCCTCGACCTCGGCCACGCGAGTGGGTGCGTCGTCGTACTCGCCGCCCTCGCCGTCGTACGCCTCTTCGTCCGCGACCATCTCGGGCTCGGGCTCGGGCTCTTCCCAGGTCGTCTCGCCCATCGCGACCGTGGCCCGCCGACGGACGCCGGCTTCGGTCAGGTCGGCACGGTCGACGGTGCGCGGCGTGTGCAGGTCGTACTCGAACGCGATCGGCTCGCCGGCGGTCAGCGCCAGCGACACGTCGCCCCAGTCCTCGCCGCTGGTATTGTCGACGACCGCCCAGCCCTGCAACAGCGCCTTGCCCTTGCCGCTCTCGGGTAGCACCACACGATAGGTCGGCTTCCACATCGGCGCCGCGACCACGTAGCTGACCGCGAGGTCGTGCGACTTGGATCCCGCGAGACGGATCGAGACTTCGACCTGCCGGAACATGCCCTCGCCCGCGCTCGCGTCGAGTCGTCGGTGCAGCTGCAGCGCGAGATCGCCGTCGAGCAGCGTGATGTCGCGGACCTTCGACAGGCGCACGACGATGAGGTCGTCACCGTGCATGAGGGTGACCCGCCAGTCGCGCTGAGGCTGCGGCGCGGGCATGTACCCGGCGCGTAGCGCCTTGGCGGTGTCGGGATCGGGCTCGTCGACGATGCGCTCGACCATCACAATGCGCCCGCGACGTCGCGACGACCCCGTCGAGATCACGACCTCGGTGCCGCGCAGTCCGTCGAGCACCTCGGCGAGGCTGCCACGCCCGGGCCCGAGCACGGCGAGCGCCGCGTTGGCCCAGCTCTCCGGATCGAGCGGCATCGACACGCTCACGGCCTTGCCGGTCTTGCGATCGACGACGGTCAGGCTCTTGAGCAGGTCGTTGACCTGGTCGCGGCGCACCTTGATCCGCAGCTCGTCACCATCGACGTCGCCGTGGCGCTCGAAATAGCCGATGCCGTTGCGGTACAGCACGACCCGCTCCAGATCGAGCGGCGACTCGGTGGTCGGCAGTCGCGAGCGCCCGTTGGCACAGGCGGTGGTGAGGAGCCCGAGCAGGGCCACGGAGCACAAAGACAGTCGCGAGGGCATGGGCATGGCGATGGCGGCCGCAATGTACCCGCGCCGGCGTGCCCGCGCACGAGCGGGTCAGCGCAGTGCTTTGGCCAGCTCGTGGAACTTCGGCCGGAACGCCTTGATCGCGTCGTGCTCGCGCGTGGGATGCACGCGATTGGTGAGCAAGACGGCGATCCACGGGCCGTCGTCGGCGGGTGCCGGGTCGATCCACACGCTCGTGCCGGTGAAGCCCGAGTGACCGACGGCGCGCTCGGACATCGCGCGTCCGGTCATGCCCGATCCATCGAGACTGACGCCGTCCCAGCCCAGACAACGCGTCGAGCCGGGAACGGTCGAGCGCTGCCAGAAGCGATCGCGCACGTGCGAGTCGACACCCGGCAGGATGCCTTCGACCCATGCTCGCGCCACTTCCATCACCGCGGCCGAGGTACCGAACAACCCCGCGTGTCCGGCCACGCCTCCCATCACGTACGCGTTGTCGTCGTGGACCACGCCGTGGGCGATGCCCACGTTCTTGCGCAGCGGAAAGTACGAGGGCACGCCGTCGGGATGCAGATCGTCTTCGTACAGCTCGGTCGGGGCGATCTTGCGCTCGAGCTCCCAGCCCAGTGCGGCCTCGGAGAACACGCGGCGGTAGCCCAGCGCCGGCATCACGTGATCGTCCAGGCCCAGCCGATAGGCGACGCGATCGGCGAACGCCTCGTCGAGCCCGATGCCGAGCTCGCGCTCGAGCCAGGCGCCGAGGATGATGAAGCCGAGATCGCTGTAGACGGCCTGCGTGCGGGGCTCGTAGCCGCGTGGCGTGGCGATGACCTGATGCAGCACCTTCTCGGCGTCGAACGGCTCGACCGAAGTGAAGTACTCGCGGTGCGCCTGCAACCCGCTGCAGTGCTCGAGCAGATCGGCGAGCGTGGCCCCTGGACAGGCGTGGTGCCACGGCTCGGGCACGAGGGCGTCGAGCTGCAGTCGACGCTCCGTCACGAGCTGCGCCACCAGCGTGGTCGTGGCCAGCACTTTGGTCAGTGAGGCGAGGTCGTACAACGTGTCACGGGCGACCTCGATGCCGTGCACCGAGCAGCGACGATCGGTCGCCAGGGCGCCATGGGCCTCGTCGTAGACGATGCCGCCGCGGCGGTAGACGGTCGCCACCGCACCGGGGAAGACGCCGTCGGCCACGCCCGCTTCGAGGAGGTCGAACAGGGCATCGCGGGGGTCGGCACGACGGGTCACCAGCCGCAGCTTGCCCGCCGAAGACCGGCGCGACCAGTCGGGCGCCCGTGGTAACGTGGTTTCGTGAACGCCTCACGCTGGCCCGCCATCATCATCGCCGGCTTGTGTCTGTCGACCGCGTGTAGCGCCCCCGTGGAGGCCGTGGCCGAGACCACCGAGGCCCCGAGCTCGTCGGGCGAATCCACGACGACGAGCGGTCCGCCCCCGGCCACGACGTCGTCGTCGTCGACGGGCGCCGACACCTCGACGGGTGCGATGGCGGTCGACTCCAGCTCGACGTCTTCGGGCTCGGGAACGCCCGACACCAGCTCGACCGGGGCGACCGACTCCGGCGGGGCGACCGACTCCGGCGCGACGGACTCGGGCACCGACTCGGGCGGGGAGAGCTCCAGCGACGGCCCGGGCAAGGGCCTCAGCTGCAACGGCGACGGCGAATGTCTGCCGGGCGCGCCGTTCTGCGGCCCCGACGGGCACTGCCACGACGGCGACGAAGGCGATCCCTGCGTCGACGACAACGACTGCAACGACGCGGCCGCGCCGTTTTGCGTGGAGTCGATCTGCCACGACGGGTCCGAGACCGATCCGTGCCAGGGCGATCAGGACTGTGACGCGATGTCGGCACCGTACTGCGTCAACAACACCTGCCACGACGGCGATGTCGGGGACGTCTGCTTCGACGACAACGACTGCGACGACGCCCTCGCGCCCTACTGCGTCTTCAACATCTGCCTCGCCGGCACCAAAGCCGACCCGTGTCAGAACGACGGCGACTGCGACGACGCCCTCGCGCCCTACTGCGTCAACGGTCTGTGTCGCGACGGCGACGAGGGTGACCCTTGTGCCGACAACGCCGATTGCGACGACGCCCTCGCGCCCTACTGCGGCCAGTTCGTGTGTCACGACGGCAGCGAGGGCGACGACTGCGACAACGACGCCGACTGCGTGCTCGCGTGCATCAACTTCAGCTGCTACGACGGCGACGAAGGTGACCCCTGCGCCGACAACGGCGACTGCGACGCCCTCGTCGCGCCGTTTTGCGGCCAGGGCAACTGCCACGACGGTACGGAGGGCGACGCGTGCGACGGCGACAACGAGTGCGTCCTCGCGCCGTTTTGCGTCGCCAACGTCTGCTACGACGGCAGCGCCGGCGACCCGTGCGAAGGCGACGGCGATTGCGTGCTCGATTGCGGCGGCGGCACCTGCCAGTAGCCCGGGGGCCGGCGGCGCTGCTACAACGCGGCCGTGACCCCGCGTGATCGCCTCATCGTCGCCCTCGACGTTCCCACCGCCGCCGATGCGCTCGCGCTCGCCGAGCGACTCGAGGGTCATGTCGGCATGCTCAAGATCGGCCTGCAGCTGTTCGTCGCCGAGGGTCCCGCGATCGTCCGGCAGATCAAGGATCGCTTCGGCGACCTCGACATCTTTCTCGACCTCAAGCTGCACGACATCCCCAACACCATGCAGGGCGCGATCGCCAGCGCGCGTGGGCTCGGCGCGAAGCTGCTGACCGTGCACGCCGGCAGCGGCGTCGAGCACCTGCGCGCGTGCGTGCAGGAAGCCGGCGACGATCTGGGCATCCTCGCGGTCACCGTGCTCACCAGCCAAGATCAGCTCGCCTGCGAGCAGGCCGGACACACCCGCACCCCGCAGGAGCTCGTCGCGATCCGAGCCGCCGCGGCCGCGACCGCCGGCTGTGCGGGCGTGGTGTGCAGCGGCCAGGAGCTCGGACGCGTCCGAGAGGCCGCCCCGAACCTGTACAAGGTCGTCCCCGGCATCCGCCCCGCCGGCGCTGCGGTCGGCGATCAAAAGCGCGTGATGACCCCGGCCAACGCCATCGAAGGCGGTGCGACGCACCTCGTCGTCGGACGTCCGATCACGCAAGCCGACGACCCGGCCGCCGCCGCGGACGCGATCGTGGCCGAGATCGCCGGCGCCGCGAGCTGACCGAAGATCCCCTATCCTCGTGTCCGATGCAGGTCGGCCATGGTCCCCCTCAGGTGCGCGAGAACCTCTTCGGTGGCCACGGTCAGGTGCTCGTGTGGAACCTGCTGCAGGGTACGGCGGCGCCACCGTTCACCGCGGTGCTGTCGTGCGTGCTCGACGACGGCGGGCGCGTGGGTCCACACGTCCAGCACGAGTACGACGAGATCGTCGTGGGGCTGACCGGATGCGGCGAGGTCAAGGTCGCGGGGCAAGCCCGGCCGTTCGGTCCCGGCGCGGTCGTCTACCTGCCGCTGGGCGACAATCTCGAGATCATCAACGAGACCGGCAACGGACCGCTGCGCTACCTCATCATCAAGGCCGCGCGCGGCTGATCGCTACTCGATGACGTCCAGCGTCGTGTCCGGCGCGACGTCCAGGTACTCGTGCACGGTGCCGGACATGGGCCACGTCACGGTGACGCGCGCCACCGTGCCTTGCAGCTGCCCCAGGCCGAAGTGGGCGATCGGCGGCGCTTGTCCGTACAGATGGTCCCCGCCCGCGCCGATGTGATGCACCAGCGGCGCATCGTCGAGCTCGGGCCACACGCGGACCACGGCACCGAGCGCGAGACGATTGGAGACGGTGCCCTGTGCCCGCACCTTCAGCCAATGACCCGCCGCCGCGTCGTTGCGAAACAGCGCGGGCGCGACCGAGTTGCCGACCAACAGGATGTCGAGGTCGCCGTCGTCGTCGTAGTCGAACGTGACCAGGCCGCGCCCCTGTCCCGGATACACGATGCCGAGCTCGGTGGCGCGATCGACCAGCGGCGGCGCGCCGCCGTTTTCCCACAAGTTCGGCGGGTCGTCGTCGTACGCCAGCGCGTCCCACCCCGAGGCCATCGCGAGGTCGAGGTCGCCGTCGAGGTCGTAGTCGAACAACGATGCGCTCCAGCCCCACCCCGGCTCGCGGATGCCGTACTCGTCCTGCGCCTCGGAGAACTGCCGTCCGCCCTCGTAGCGGTAGAGACGATGGCCGAGATCCGGTAGGCCTTCGGCCGCGATCGCGGACACGAACCAGTCCAGATCGCCATCGCCATCGATGTCGCCGAAGGTCGAGCCCATCCCGTTGCGCTCGCTGCCCACCCCCGCCGTCCACGTGCCGTCGACGAGCGAGCCCATCTCGTTCCAGTAAAGACGCGTCGTGCTGAAGTCGCCGGTCAACGTCAGCTCGGGCCAGCCATCGTCGTCGAGGTCGACGAACGCCGGCGCGAACGAGTACACCCCGTCCTCGATGTCGACCAACGGCGGTAGCTGGTCGAGCGCGATGCCGTGCTGCGCGGTGACGTCTTCGAAAAATCCCGGTGCCTCGGCCCCGCGGTTGCGCAGCAGTCGGCTGTGGTCGCTGCCGGGTCCCATCTGCGCCAGGGGCCGCCACTCCGCCACGAACACGTCCACGTAGCCGTCGAGGTCGAAGTCTCCGACGCCGATGCCCGTCCCGGCGATCGGTGCTCCGTCCGTGCCGGGCAAGCCGCGCGCGCTGCCCTCGTCGGTGAACGTGCCGTCGTCGCCGGCGATGTACAGATGGTGCTGCGACCCGCCGAAGGTCGTCACGAGCAGGTCGAGGTCGCCGTCGTCGTCGGCATCGAGCCACGCCGCCGCCCCGCTGGCCTCGTCGAGCACGAGACCTCGCTCGGCCGCCACGTCGACGAAGCCACCACGGCCGTCGCCTTGCATGAGCCGATCGGGGCCGTCCTTGCGCGTCAGGTACACGTCGAGCGCGCCGTCGTCGTCGAAGTCCGCCACCGCGGCGGCGCCGAGGAAGCGCTCGGGGATGCACCAGTTGCCCGTCTGGTGCGGATGCGAGTGGTCGTCGAGGATGCACGCGGGCGTCCCCACGAGCGGACCCGGATGCACGTCGAGACCGGCCTGCGCCGTGACGTCGACGAACGCCGGCGCAGGAGGTCGAGGAGGGTCGTCGTCGGGGACGCGCACCGGCTCACCGTCGTCGCTGCCGGTCGCACCGCCGCTGCTGCTGCTGCCGCCGCCCGGCCCGGCGTCGGGGACCGTGGGCGGCGTCGTCGTGGCTGCGCCGTCGTCGTCGTCGGTGACGCCGCTGCTGCTCGAGCCGGCGGGTGCGTCGACCTCGGCGACGACCGTCGGGTCCCCGCACGCGACCGTCCCGATCAGCAGGACGGCCGCGCCTGGCCAGCCACGCGTTCGCTCAGTACGCACGCTCGTCGGAGACGACGCCCGCGCAACCGTTGGCACCGTTGGGCGCGCTCAGACCGACGCCGTCGGCCCGCAGCCCACCCACGCCACCGGAGCCCGCGCTGCCGGCCGCCCCGCCGGAAAACGAGACGTTCGCGACGCCGACCGAGGACGAGCCGACCTCGGCGATGCCGATCGCCGAGCCGCCGCAGCCACCGGAGCCGCCACCGCCACCACCGCCACCGCCACCGGCGCCACCGCCGGCACCGTTGCCCGGCTCGCCACCGTTGTCGGTGCCGTTGGCTCCGGAGCCGGGTGAAGCGCCGAGGCCACCATCGCCACCGTCACCGCCGTCGCCACCGTTGCCGCCCGCGCCGAGCACGAAGTCGGTATTGCTGACGTCGACGCTGGAGTTGAACGCGACCAGACCGAACGAGCCACCGCCGGCCTCGCCGACGCCGCCCTCGATGCCGCCGCAGCCACCGGCACCGCCGCCACCGCCGCCGCCGCCGATTCCGTTGCCGGAGTCGAACGTGCAGAAGATGCCCGCGTCCTCGTCGAAGCCACCGGCACCACCGCCACCGCCGCCGCCACCGTTGGCGCCGCGGGTCGACAGCGCGCCCTGGGGGGGGACCCACAGGCCGTCGCCCCCGAAGTCGCCGTCGTTGTCACTGGCCATCTGACCGCCGAGACCATTGACGCCGACCGAGCCCGCCAGGCCCATGGTGCCGTTGCTGCCGGTGTCGTCGCAGCCGTCGCCGCAGTGGCTGACGCCCGCGCCACCGCCGGAGCCGACCGCGGTCGCGTCGCCACCGGCCGAGCCGGTCTGACCGTTCGTCGACGGACAGCTGCCGCCGTCGCCACCGGGTCCACCCACGGCACCACAACCGGACACACCGCCGGCGCCTTGCGTGCCGTTGGACAGCCCGTTGCCGCCGCCGCCGCCGTCTTCGCCGTCGCCACCGTTCTGGCCGTCGGCACCCGAGCCCGCGTTGCCGGCCTCGATCGTGCAGTAGTCGATCGTCAGCAGACCTTCGGGCGTGTCGCGAACCCAGACGCCGTACGTCGACTGACTGCCGTCCATGAAGTCCTGGCCGCGGATCGTGAAGCCGTCGACCTCGACCGCTTCGTTGAGGTTGATCGCGACCACCGCCCGGAACTCGTCACCCTCGATGATCGTGGGGTTTTGGAAGACGTCGCGATCCCACGTCGCGTTGTCGTAGCCGCCGTACAGGCTCACGCCCGAGTCGAGGTTGACCGTCTCGTTGTACGTCCCCGCGGCCACGAGGACCGGGCGCGGCGGGTTGTACGTCGACGCGATCTCGATGCCGCGCTCGATGGTGGCGACCGGCACGTCGGGCGTGTCGCCGTCGTTGAGGTCGCTGCCGGTGGAGGCGTTGACGAAGATCGAGCAGCCGAGCACGCCGTCGAGACCGTCGTTGTTCTCGTCGAGGCCGTTGATGTCGGGGATGTCGACCTCGTCGCACGCGTCGGCCATCGAGCCGGTCGTGCCGCTGTCGCCCGTGTCCGGGTCGCCGGTCGTGTCCATGCCACCGTCGGTCGAGTCGTCGACCATGCCGGTCGACATGCCGCCGTCAGCCGTGCCCGTTTCGGTGATCGAGGCCCCCGTCGTGATCGAGGGGTCGGTACCGGTGCCGGTTTCACTGGTCGAAGCCGGAGGCGTGAAGCTCGTCCCGGCCGCATCGTCGCCCGCACACGCTCCCACCGCCGCAAGCGCCACCAACGAAGCCCCGTAAACCCAAGTCCTGCGCATTCAGTTCTAATAGCCCGAAGCGTCGACGCCGCTCAAGGAAAACACTCGTTGGCGACACGGCGCGAGCGGGGTGGGTCGTTGTCCTACCCCGACGTCGCCGGCGCGGGATCAGAAGGAGGCTTGCAGCTGTAGCCGGATCCGGTCCGTTCCGTCGGCGATCAAGTGGTCTTCCCAACCGCGGAAGTAGTCGAGCTGCAGCTTGAGCGGATGACGCGCGAAGTAGTAGCTGAGGCCGCCACCGACCTCGTCGCCCTCCGGCAACGTGCTGCGGTCTTGCTGCAGGCGCCGCATCTGGCTGTAGCGCGCGGCCAGCTGCAGCGGAATGCGGGGGATCATGTAGCCGGCCTGGCCGTACCAACCGATGCCGCGTCGGGGCCGCTCGCGCTCGGCGGCCACGAGGTTGCCCATGTCGTCTTCGACCGTCGCATCGCCGAAGGTACGCACACCGTCTCGCCAGTAGAACTCGCCGCTGGCCGAGAACCCGGCGATCTTGAAGACGAAGTCCGCGGTGACGTTGTGGGTGTCGGTGGTGCCGCCGTCGGTCGGCTCGTTGCCCAAGATCCCCCGGTTGCGCTTGGCCGCATCGACGAACGCGTACGCGGCACCGATGCTGAGCTTGGGCTTGCGCAGGCGCTCGAAGTCACCTTCCTCGTAGTCCTCGAACATGCCGAAGGGCAGGACCTCGACGCGACCGATGTACATGAACTCGAACGTGTCCATGTTGTGGTAGTCGCGGCCTTCGCCCATCCAAAGGCCGGCGTAGTAGCGGAGCTTGCCCAGGTCGAGGAAGTCCTTGGAGCGGAAGTCGAAGCCGATGTCGCGGTCGAGGTTGAACTCGCCTTGCGCCAGCGCCCGATCGACGAGCTCGAGATCACCCGAAGAGATCACGCGCTGACGGCTGTACGGCACCTTGTACTGGCCGATGCGAAACGAGGCGTTCTTCCAGTACGTGAAGTCGTGGTACCAGTCCAAGATCGGCGTTTGGTGGGGCGCGCCGTCGGCGAAGGCCTGGTCGCGCGGAGACATCGCGAACTCGACCTTGTACTTGTTGTGCTTGTTGAACATGTGCCCCTTGAACTGCAGGCGCGCGCGGCGGATCTGCAGGCCCTGGGACAGCTCGCTCTCGGCGTTGTCGTTTTCGACCGTGTACAGGAACTGCGCGCGCAGGCGCGGGGCGATCTCGAAGCGTCCGTTCGCGCTCGAGATGACCAGTCCCGTCCCCATCTTGAACTTCATGCGCGACGCGTCGACCTCGGCCGGACAGGCGAGCTCGATCTCCTTTTCGGGCACGAGGTCGGACACGCCATCGCGGCACTCGTCCACGGCAGCCGGGGCGGGCGGCGGGACGCTCGGCTTGGTCACGCGCGGCTTGTCGACGTGCGTGCCGGCGACCGATGCCTCGGCGCCCTCGTCCTCGACCCCGGCGGCGTCTCGGGCCGTCGTCTCCGCCGAGGTGTCGCCGTCGCCGGCTTCGGGCTCGGAAGGATCGTCCGCCGTCGGCGGGTCCATCGCGATGTCCTCGTCGGCGTCCGCCACGGGCGCGTCGTCACCGTCCGTCGGCGGGGGGGATCGGTCCCCTTCCGGCTGCGCGACAGCCGCGTCGGCCGGGGTCACGGGCGCCGTCGAGGCGGCGAGACCCGTCGCCGGTGCCGCGAAACAGCCGATACCGAGAAGAAGACGGAGAGTGGCGTGGACTCGCGAGTTCTGCGCGGACATGTCGGGGCTCGTCGCGCGCGCAACGTAGCCCGACGTCGTCACGACCGCGTGACATAAGACGCCCCCACGTGACAACGGTGTGACGTTCCACGTGTGCTCCCGAGACGGCCCCGACGCCGGCCTATGGTAAGCCGACCACGGGCTCGATGGCCGGCCACATCCTCATCGTCGACGACGAAGAAGACATCGTGACCACCCTCGCGTTCAAGCTCGAGCAAGAGGGGTTCGCGGTTCGGACGGCGCGTGACGGCGCAACGGCGATTCGCCAGCTCGCCGCCGCGCCCACGCCGGATCTGGTCGTGCTCGACCTGATGCTGCCCGACACCTCCGGCACCGAGATCTGCCGCAAGATCCGAGAAGAGCCCGCGACGCGTCACGTTCCGGTCGTGATGCTCACCGCACGAGGCGAGGACATCGATCGCGTGGTCGGCTTCGAAGTGGGTGCCGACGACTACGTCGTCAAACCGTTTTCGATCCGCGAGCTCGTGCTCCGGATTCGGGCGATCTTGCGACGCTCGGAGGCTCCGTCGGCACGCGAGGTGTCCTCGACCGTCGAGCACGGCCCGCTTCGCGTGGACCTCGAGGGACATCGCGTGTGGGTCGACGGTGAAGAGGTCATCCTCACCGCGCTCGAGTTCCGGCTGCTGCGAACGCTCCTGGAACGACGCGGGCGCGTGCAGACCCGCGGCGTGCTGCTCGACCACGTCTGGGAGATGCAGGGCGACATCACGACCCGCACGGTCGACACCCACGTTCGGCGTCTCCGCAAGAAGCTCGGCAGCGCCGCGGTCTACATCGAGACGCTGCGCGGCGTGGGCTACCGCTTTCAACCGACGCCGGCGCGCGGCTCGTGAAGCTCTCCGTTCGCGTCAAGCTCGTCGTCACCTCGCTGGTGTTCATCACGGTGGTGGACATCGTGGTGGGAGCGTTCCTCGAGCATCAGCTGCGCAAGCGACTCGAAGACACGCACCGCGAGCAGCTCGCCCGTCAGGCCCGCACGCTCGTGGCGGCCGAGAGCGCGCTCGATTTCACCGCCGGGCCCGAGACGCTCGATCCCCTCGCCGATCGCCTCGGCGAGGCGATGCAGGCACGCGTGACGCTGATCGACCCCTCGGGAGCCGTCGTCGGCGACTCGGAGATCGACCGCGATCGACTCTCGTCGCTGGACAGCCACGCCCAGCGGCCGGAGGTCGTGGCATCGCACCGCGGCGAAGTCGGCATCTCGCGTCGCATCTCGTCGACGGTGGGCGAGGAGATGCTGTACGCCGCGGTCGAGCTCCCGTCGGGCTCGGTCGCCCGCGTCGCCGTCGCGGTCGCCGAGGTCGACGACGCGGTCTCGGCGATGCGTGTGGTGCTGCTCGGGGCCGGGGTCGTGGCCTTCTTCGCCGCCGGGGCGCTGAGCCTGATGCTGCCCTACCTGTTCTCCCGCGGTCTGCGGGAGCTCGTGCACGAAGCGGGAACCGGAGACGAGGCCGAGTCCGCCCGACCGGCCGCCGACCTCGAGCGTGCGCTGCAGAGCCTCGCGGACGAGCGCAACCGCCTCACGGCGCTGCTGCAGACGATGGACCAGGGCGTGGTGGCGATCGACGACCAGATGCGGATCACGACCGTCAATCGTGCGGCGCGCGAGCTGCTGGACCTGCCGCGCAACGTCCGGGGACGCTCGCTGCTGGACTACGTGCGCACGCCGGCAGTGCAGCAGCTGCTCGACGACAAGGGTGACGACAAGCAGACCGAAGCCGAGATCGAGCACGGGGTCACGCCGCGCCGACGGCTGCGCGTGCAGGTCAGCCGTCGGCGCGGCGGCAACCGAGCCCTGGTGTTCGCCGACGTCACCAACATCCGGCGGCTCGAGACCTTCCGGCGCGACCTGGTCGCCAACGTCTCGCACGAGCTGCGCACCCCGATCGCGGTCATCCGCGCGAACGCCGAGACCCTCGCCGACGGGGCACTCGAAGACCCCAAGCACGCCAGGGTGTTCGTGGCCGCCATGGCGCGACAGGCGGAGCGACTGGGCAACCTCGTCGCGGACTTGCTCGACATCTCGCGCATCGAGGCCGGGCGGTACGATCTGGCCACCGAGCCGATCGTCCTGGACGCGGTCTGCGAGCGGGCGCTGGCCAACGTGCGCGACCAGCTGCAGCGCACGAGCGTGGAGGTCACCCTCGAGCTGCCCCCCGACTGTCGCGTGCTCGCCGACGCCGTCGCGCTCGAGCAGATCCTGACCAACCTCTTGGAGAACGCGATCCGATACGGCGGCGATGGCCGCGGCGTCGAGGTCTGCGCACAGGACGCGAACGGGGCGATCCGCGTGGAGGTCCGTGACGACGGGCCGGGCATCGACCCCAAGCACCGGGCGCGGATCTTCGAGCGGTTCTACCGGGCCGATCCCGGCCGGTCGCGGGCGATGGGCGGCACGGGTCTGGGACTGTCGATCGTCCGCAACCTCGTGGAATCCATGGGAGGCGAGGTGGGCGTGCTGCCGCGCCGGCCCCGAGGGTCCGTGTTTTGGTTCACGCTCCCCCGCCCTTGAGTGCGTCGATTGCGGCCCGATTGTCACATCACTGTTACGCGCCGATGCCATGAACAGCGCGGCTCATGCGTTCGCTCCGCTCTGCGATTTCCGCGCTCTTTCTGCCCTCGTTCGCACTCCTGCCCTCGTTCGCGCTCCTGACCGCGTGCGGCTCCGGAGGCAAGGGTGACGCCGAGATCGTCGCCGTCGACGGCTCCAGCACCGTCTATCCGATCACCGAGGCGGTGGCCGAGGAGTTCCAAAAGACCGGCAAGGGTCGGGTCACGATCGGTGTTTCGGGCACCGGCGGCGGCTTCAAGAAGTTCTGCAAGGGCGAGATCGCGATCTCGGGCGCGTCGCGGCCCATCAAGCCGACCGAGGTCGACGCCTGCAAGGAAGGCAGCGTCGAGTACATCGAGCTGCCGGTCGCCTACGACGGCATCGCCGTGGTCGTGCACCCCGACAACGACTGGGCCCCGTCGATGACCGTGCAAGAGCTCGCCAAGCTGTGGGCTCCCGAGGCCCAAGGCAAGGTCATGAAGTGGAGCGACGTCCGCGAGGGCTGGCCCAACGAGGAGATCCACCTCTTCGGACCCGGCGTCGACTCGGGCACGTACGACTACTTCACCCACGCGATCGTGGGCAAAGAACACGCCAGCCGCGGCGACTTCACGTCGAGCGAGGACGACAACGTCTTGGTGCAGGGCGTGTCGACCGACAAGCACGCGCTGGGCTTCTTCGGCTTCGCCTACTACGAGGAGAACAAGGCCAAGCTCGGCCTGGTCAAGATCGACGACGGCAAGGCCGACAACGGCGACGGGCCGATTGCCCCGAGCCTGGAGTCGGTCGGCGACGGGACCTACCAGCCGCTGTCGCGTCCGATCTTCATCTACGTGTCCAAGAAGGACTCCGACCGGGACGCGGTCAAGAGCTTCGTGGACTTCTACCTGGTCGAGGGCGCCAAGCTCGTCACCGAGGTCGGGTACATCCCCCTGCCGCAGTCGGCGTACGCGCTGGTGCAGCAGCGGTTCTCGGAGCGGGTGACCGGCTCCGTCTTCGGCGGCGGCGGCTCCAAGGTCGGCGCCACCGTCGAGTCGATGCTCGCCGGCTGAGAGGCACCACGCCATGCCCGACACCCCCGAGCAAGCGCCCAGTTCGAGCCCGGGTCGCTCGCCGCTGGCGCGCACCCGGGCGGCGGAGCTCTACGAGCGGATGATCGAGCGCGCGCTGCTGGCGTGCGGACTGATCTCCGTGGCGACGACCGCCGCGATCATCGGCGTGCTGCTGTGGGAAACGGTCGAGTTCTTCTCCGAGGTCTCGATCTTCGACTTCTTCGGGGACACGCAGTGGACCCCGTTGTTCGCCGACAAGCACTTCGGGATCTGGCCGCTGGTGGCAGGCACGCTGCTGACGGCCACGATCGCGATCGCGGTCGCGCTGCCGTTCGGGCTGCTCGCGGCGATCTACCTCGCCGAGTTCGCCCGGCCCGGCGTGCGCAAGGTGGTCAAGCCCGCGCTCGAGCTACTCGCGGGCGTGCCCACGATCGTCTACGGCTACTTCGCCCTGGTGGCTCTGACACCGCTGCTGCAAAAGTTCATCCCCGACCTCGCGGGGTTCAACGCGATCAGCCCCGGCATCGCGATGGGCGTGATGATCATTCCGATGATCTCCTCACTGTCCGAGGATGCGATCCACGCCGTGCCGCGCTCGCTGCGGGAGGGGGCGTACGCGCTGGGGGCGGGCCGCCTCAAGACGATCTTCCGCGTGGTGCTGCCGACCGCCCTGTCGGGCATCGCGGCGTCGGTGGTGCTGGCGATCTCCCGTGCCGTCGGCGAGACGATGATCGTGGCGATCGCGGCCGGCCAGCAGCCACGGCTGACCATGGACCCCCGGGTGCCGGTGGAGACGATGACCGCGTACATCGTGCAGGTGGGTCTGGGTGACACGCCGACCGGCACGATCGAGTACAAGACGATCTTCGCCGTGGGCGCGATGCTGTTCGCGATCACGTTCTGCATCAACCTCGTCAGCCAGCGGTTGGCGCGACGCTACCGGGAGTCGTACGGATGAAGGATCTGCGCGACAACGTTCCGCCGCCGCCGAGCAAGTTCGCCGAGTTGTTGCTGCGGGCCTTGTGCCTGGCCTCGGTGGTGATCCCGATCCTGCTGCTGGTGGGGCTGCTCGTCGACGTGACGATCGACGCGTGGCCTCGCCTGGGCCTGGACTTTCTCCAGTCGTATCCGTCGCGCCGGCCCGAGAACGCCGGGATTCTGCCGGGCATCGCGGGCAGCTTCTGGTTGATCTCGATGACGGCCGGCATCGCGCTGCCCCTGGGCGTGGGCGCGGCGGTGTACCTCGAGGAGTACGGGCGCAAGGGACGGCTGGCCAACATCATCGAGGTCAACATCGCCAACCTCGCCGGCGTGCCGTCGATCATCTACGGCCTGCTCGGGCTCGAGCTGTTCGTGCGCGCGATGAATCTGGGCCGGTCGTTGCTCGCGGGCTCGATGGCGATGGCGCTGCTGGTGCTGCCCATCGTGATCATGTCCTCGCGCGAGGCCCTGCGAACGGTCCCCAAGGCGCTGCGCGAAGCGGGCCTGGCCCTCGGCGCGACGCGCTGGCAGGTCACTCGCCAGATCGTGCTGCCCATGGCGATGCCGGGAATTCTGACCGGGGCGATCTTGGCGATCGCCCGCGCCATCGGGGAGGCGGCGCCGCTCATCCTGCTCGGCGCGCTGACCTACGTCGACTTCCTGCCCGACGGTCCCAACTCGGCGTTCACCGTCCTGCCGATCCAGATCTTCAACTGGGTGTCACGACCGCAACCGGGCTTCGTCGCGGATGCGGCAGCGGGCATCGTCGTGCTGCTGTTGACGCTGCTGTTTCTGAGCTCGATCGCGATCTACCTGCGCAACCGCTTCGAGGCACGTCGCTCCGAATGATGGTATGGGCACACCCAGACCGTCCGCCGTACCGCACGGCGGACCCGGGGAAGGACATGGACGAGTCCGAAGGCATCAAGTTTCGTACCCGCGACGTCCGGGCCTGGTACGGCAAGAACCAGGTCCTCGACCAGATCTCGCTCGAGGTCCCCGAGCGCCAGGTCACCGCCGTGATCGGCCCGTCCGGCTGCGGGAAGTCGACCTTCATCCGGTGCCTGAACCGGATGCACGAGATGATTCCTGGGGCAAAGGTGACGGGCTCGATCGAGCTCGAGGGTCAGGACATCTACGACCCGTCCATCGACCCGGTCCTCGTGCGGCGCCGGGTCGGGATGGTGTTCCAAAAGCCCAACCCCTTCCCGACCATGTCGATCCGGGACAACGTCCTGGCCGGGCTGCGCCTGACCGGGCTGCGCAAGGGCGACGCCGACGCCGTCGTGGAGAAGGCGCTGTCGCAGGCGGCGCTGTGGGAGGAGGTCCGAGACAAGCTCGGCGCCCGCGGGTTGAGCTTGTCCGGCGGTCAGCAGCAGCGGTTGTGCATCGCCCGGGCGCTGGCGGTCGAGCCGGACGTGCTGTTGATGGACGAACCTTGCTCGGCCCTGGACCCGATCGCAACCGCGCGGATCGAAGACCTGCTTGCCGACTTGCGGGACCGGTACACAATCGTGATCGTCACCCACAACATGCAACAGGCGGCGCGAGTGTCGCAGAAAACGGCGTTTTTCCTCCAAGGGGAGCTGGTCGAGTTCCAAGAGACCGACCAGTTGTTCACCTCGCCGGTCGACAAGCGAACCGAGGATTACATCACCGGCAAGTTCGGCTGATAGGATCGTACGCAGGTGCCATCCCAACATACGGCTCGCGAATATGAGCAGGAGCTTCGCGACCTACGCGAGTCCCTGCTTCGCATGGCGGGTCGTGTCGAGGAGATGATCGGCCAGGCCGGCCGTGCGCTCGTCGATCGCGACGCCGTGTTGGCGCGCAAGACGATCGAGTCGGACCAGGAGGTCAACAAGGCCGAGGTCGACATCGACGAGGGTTGCCTGTTGATCCTCGCCAAGCGTCAGCCGATGGCGTCGGACCTTCGCTTCGTCACCCTGGCGATGAAGATGGTCACCGACCTCGAGCGAATCGCCGACCTCGCGGTCAACATCTGCGAGCGCGCCATCGACCTGGCCAAGACGCCGGTCGTGATCCACGCGTCGATCCCCGAGATGTCGGCGGCCGTCGAGCGCATGGTCCGCGGCTCGATCAACGCGTTCGTCGAACGCGACGTGGCCAAGGCGCGCGCGGTGATCGAGCTCGACGACGAGGTCGACGACCTGTACCACGCGATCTTCGAAGACCTGCTCAAGCGGATGCACACCGACCCCGCGCACCTGCACGATTGGATTCACGTGCAGTCGGTCGCCAAGTGGCTCGAGCGCATGGGCGACCACAGCACCAACCTCGCCGAGCTGGTGATCTTCATGGTCGTGGGGCGGGACATTCGCCACCCCAAGCTGCACGGGACCGCGAAGGTCCCGGCGATCTAGCTCATCGCGCCCATGTCGCCCATGTTCTCGGCCCAGCCCTCCTGGCCGACGAACTCCATCGGGCGGTTGCCCTGACGGGCGACCTGCACGGCGTCACGCAGCTTCTCGAACAGCACGCGGTGGTCGGGCAGACCGTGCAGCACGAGCTCGGGATCGGTCTGGTCGGTGCCGATGAGCGTGATCTTGGCGTTGCTGGTGATCCGATCGAACAGCGACTGCGAGTAGCGAACGTCGAGCACGCGCCACAGCTCGAGGCTGTCGACGTCCTTGCTGATGATGCCCTCCTCGCGCTCGACCCGACGCAGCGTGACCTTGTACTTGGTCGTGATGTGCCGCAGCCAGACCACGATCATGCCGGGCACGCCGGCGAAGCTGAGGATCCACAGCGGCCACGATGCGAAGAAGTCGATCTTGCCCAGCAGCACCGCGATCGTGGAGCCGACGACCGAGACCAGTACCCACTTGAAGTACTGACCCAGCGAGGCGCTGTGGCGACGGATGCCTTCGTACAGGACGTCGTTGCCCGGACCTCCGGTTCCGCCGACGGGCGGGCGGGCCTGGGGACGGGCTTGCGCCTGAGGGTCTTGGGGGTGTTGGGGCGGTTGCGACATGACGTTGGCTCCTGGTGCGGGTTGCGGCGCGGGCGCTGGACCGGGGGGGTAACCGCCGGGCGGCGTGGAACTTCCCACCGCGGCCGCAGGGGCCGCGGGTGGTGCGCCCGCGGGCGGGGCCGCGGCAGGCGAATCGGGCGCAGGTTGGGGCATGCCTCGAAGGCCAGAGTCCTCCGGGTGCAGGTGTGACCACCCGGGGGCAGGCTTTTGGCCGTCGGACACGGCACGAAGTCTCGCACCCCCGAAAGGCAACTACAATGCCGGCGTCCGGGGATGTACCTGCTTCACGCATCGCTGCGCGGCGTCGCGCCATTCGACGACCTCGACCTGTCGTTTGCCCACGACGATGGTTCGGCACGCCTTCTGACCGCGATCGAAGGTGGGCCGGGCTTGGGCAAGACGGCGCTGCTGACGATGATCGCCGCGGCGCGACCCGGTCACGCCATCGTACCGATTTCGGTCGCACCGTCGTCGGGGCGCACGCCTCCCCACGCGTCGTGCGCGTGGTTTCTCGGACGCGACGATCCCGAGCGTCCGCACCCGCTGCGCACGTGCACGCCGAACGCTCCGACCGGCGGCGAGACGGACGAAGCGGCGGTGCTGCGGCGGCGCGAGCAGAGCCTGTTCGATCGACGGGCCAAGCACGGTGGATTCGTGTTCGTCGCGTTTCCGTCCACGCGATGGTTTTCTCGACAGCCGGTCGCCTTGCATGCCCCGCTGCGTTCGATCGCCCGCTACGACGTTCGGTCGACGACCCCGCTGGACGACGCCAACCGCTACGACCTGACCCGCGACACGAAGATGGCACTGGCCTACGCGGCGATCGGTGCGGCGCTCGTCCCCGCCTCGGAGCACGAACGTAGCGAGCGCGAGGGCAAGGCCGCCCACTGGGTCGACATGCGCAAGCTCGGTGTCGCCACGCACGCGGTGGTCGACGCGTTCGCCGAGGTCGCGGGCTTCGGCTACGTGGGTCTGGACCCCGCGTCGATCGAGCCGCTGTTCTCGGACCCGTCGGGCCGACACGTGATCTTCGATGCCCTGCCCACGCAGGTGCGGCACCTCGTGGCGTTCGCCGCCCTGACCGTGCGCACGCTGTGGTCGGCGTATCCGGGCGAGGACCCGCGACAGATGGAAGGCGTGGTCGCGATCGACGAGGTCGACCAACACCAGGATCCCGCCCTGCACGGTCGGCTCGTCGACACCCTGCGTTCGACGCTGCCGCACGTGCAGTGGATCGTGACGACCTCGTCGGCGGCACTGACCGCCCACTGCACCCGCGACGAGGTCGTGGCGCTGCGCCGGCTGCCGACCGACGAGTTCGTCGAGGTCTACACCGGCGACTCCGCGCGCACGCACTGAAGCCTCGCGTCAGCCTTCCGTGGCGCCCCCCCGGCCGAGCCAGGGCACGAAGCGCCCCGTGCTCGCGGCGTAGGCACGGTAGGCCGCGCCGTGGAGCTCGACGAGGTGAGGCTCCTCGACGACGCGCACCTGCAGCTGCAACCCCAGCCACAGCGCGGCCGCGGCGAGGCCGGCCCACGGCACGACGAGGGCGACGGCGAACGCCGTCAGCAGCATCCCCGTGAAGATCGGGTTGCGACACCATGCGAACGGGCCGCTCGTGTGCAGGTCGGTTCGCTCGCCGCGACGCACGCCGATGCGCCACGCATCGGCCATGGAGATCTGCGCGACCACGGTGAGGGCGAAGCCCAGCGCGAAGGTAAGGGCCGCGAGCATCATGCGCGCGGTCGAGACTTCGGCGATCGGCCCGCGCCATTGCAGGATCGGCGCGACGAGGAGGCCGACGAGCCCCACCACGACGAGCACGCCGGCCCACCACGGCGCGCTGCCGACCGTGCCGTGCAGTCCTCGCCATCCCGTCGATCCGGTCCGTCGCACTTGCACGAGGGTGCGCCATCCGAAGGCGACGAGCCCGTACGCGGCGATGCAACCGAGTGCTACGCTCGAAACGAAGTCGGTGGTCATGGCCCCAGCTTGGGATCGACGACCGGCTCGGACCATTCGGATTGGAATGCACGATGGCCGCGGCCTCAAACCCTCCCAAACGGCGTCGCAGACCGGTACAGGAGCGCTCGCGGGCCACGATGTCGGCCATCCTCGAGGCAGCCTCTCAGCTTTTCGACCGGGGCGGGGCCACGACCACCACGATCGCCCAGCGCGCGGGCGTGTCGATCGGCTCGCTGTACGAGTACTTCCGCGACAAGGACGCAATCCTCGACTCGCTCGTCGACCGACACGTACGCGAGGCCGAAGCGCAGCTGCACGCGGCGCTCGACGGGATCGAGGCCGTGCCGGGAACGCTCGCCGCCGCGATCGAGGCGCTCGTCACCGCGATCGTGGCCATGCACGGCGACCGTCCGGGACTGCACCGGCGCATCGTGGCCTTCGGCGTGGGACGTTCGTCGATCCGGCGCCGCATCGACGAGGCCGAGCGTCGCTTCGCCGAACGACTCGGCACGCTGCTTCGGCGCCATCCCGACGTGCACGTGCCGGATCCGCTGCTCGCGGCTCGCCTCGTCGCCACGAGCACCAACGCGCTCGTGCACCGACACGTCGAACGTCCCGACGACCGCGACGACGTGCTCGTCGCGGAGCTGACGCGGCTGTGGACCGGCTACCTGCGCGGTCCATCACCCGGCCGATGATGCGCGCGTTGGGCGTCCCCGGGCCCTGCTACTATCCTCGACCATGTTCGATCGGCGCGAACGCGATGCGTGTGGCGTGGGCTTCATCGCCAGCCTGCGCGGGGAAGCGACCCACGGCTACCTCCAGACCGCCCTCGCGGCCCTGCGCGCGATGGAGCACCGTGGTGCGTGCGCCGCCGACGGCGAGACCGGCGACGGCGCCGGTCTGATGACGGACATTCCGTGGGACTTCCTCGGCTACGACCGGGGCGAGGTCGCGATCGCGACCCTGTTCGTCAACGCCGACCCCGCCAAGGGCACGCGTGCCCTGCGGATCTTCGAGAAGACCTTCGCGTTCATGCGCGTGCCGGTGCTCGAGTACCGCGACGTGCCGACCAACCCCGAGGTGCTCGGTCCGATCGCGCGCGAGACCGCGCCGCGGATCGTGCACGCCGTGCTCGCCCGCCCCGAGCACAGCCGCACCGACCAGGCCTTCAACGCGCTGCTGTACCAGTGCAAGCAGCTGACCCGCGTGCGGCTGGCCGAGGCCGGCGCATGGCTGGATCTGTTCTTCACGTCGCTGTCGACGAACACGGTCGTCTACAAGGCGCTGTGCCGCTCGGCCGTGCTCGAGCAGTTCTATCCCGACCTCGCCAACCCGCGCTTCAAGACCCGGTTCGCGGTCTTCCACCGCCGTTTCTCCACGAACACGCGCACGAGCTGGGACAAGGCGCAGCCGTTTCGACTGCTGGCCCACAACGGCGAGATCAACACCATCACCGGCAACCGCTCGTCGGCGTACTCGCGCGAGCACGCCACCGGTCTGAGCGAGGGCGAGCTGCTCACGCACGCCGACATCAGCGACTCGGGCAACCTCAACGAGATGGTCGAGGCGCTCAAGTACCGCAGCTCGATCCCCCACCTGGACGAGGTGCTCGCGATCACGATCCCCCCGGCCGACGGCAAGACGCCCTTCTACCGCTTCTGGGGTCGGGCGATGGAGCCGTGGGATGGACCGGCGCTCATCGCCTACTCCAACGGCGAGATGGTCGGCGCGCGACTGGACCGCAACGGCTTTCGCCCCGCGCGATGGTGCATGACCGACGACCTTCTCTGTCTGGCGTCGGAGGCCGGCGTGTTCGGGCTCGACGAAGGACGCATTCTCGAAAAGGGCACGGTCCGCGCCGGCGCCGGCGTCACCGTGCGCCTGGACACCGGCAAGGTCCACTTTCGCGACCCGAGCCTGTCGCGCGAGAATCGAGACGCGACGTTCGACGTACGCCTCGTGCCACTGTCGCAGGTGCCCGACTATCTCGACCGCGAGGTGGTCCAGACGTGCGCGCCGACGATCGAGCCGCGCTCGTTGGACCGCGTGGGGCTGTTTGCGCTCACGGCCGAAGAGGTGGATCGGATCCTCGTGCCGATGGCGCTCGAGGGCAAAGAGCCGATCGGCTCGATGGGCGACACGGCCCGGCCCGCGATTTTCTCGGACGAGCCGCGCTCGTTCTACGACTACTTCGTCCAGCGCTTCGCCCAGGTCACGAACCCGCCGCTGGACTACCTGCGCGAGGGGATGGTGACCGAGCTGGGCACCTTCCTCGGGCAGCGGCCGAACATCTTCATGCCCAAGGAGCTCGTCCCGCCCGCGCCGGGGATCGAGCTGCACTCGCCGGTGCTGTCGCTGGGCCAGATGCAGCTGGTGGATCTGCTGACGCACCGCCGGCCGTCGCCGCTGCGCACGCTCGCCGGACGACTCAACGCCACGTTCGATCGCGACGGTGGCGTGGAGGCCTTCGACGCCGCGCTGCGCCGGCTCGAGCAGGAGGCGATCGACTCGGTGCACCACGGTCGCTCGGTCCTGATCCTCAGCGACCGTGCCGCGACACTGAGCCGCCCGCCGATCCCCAGCCTGCTCGCGCTGCGGGCGGTGGTGTGCGCGCTCAACTCCGTCGGCGCCCGCCTCAAGGCCTCGGTCGTGGTGGAGGCCGGCGACATCCGCACGACGCACCAGGTCGCCTGCGCGATCGGCTTCGGCGCGACGGCGGTGTGCCCCTACCTGGCGCTGGAGTTTGCGCGCTTTGGCACCCACGGCAAGCTCGACGCCGGTCACCCGCAGGCCAAGGAGCGCAAGGTGATCGACGCGCTCAACCAGGGCCTGCTCAAGGTGATGAGCAAGATGGGGATCTCGGTGGTGCGCAGCTACCAGAGCTCGAAGCTCTTTGCCGCGTACGGGCTCGGCCCCAAGCTGATGTCGCGATACTTCGACGGCGTGGTCAGCCCGCTCGCCGGGCTCGAGCTCCCCGACGTGGTCCTGCAGCTGCTGCGCGTGCTCGACGGGATCGCGCCGGACGAGCTCGATCAGATCCGCCCCTCGACCTACCAGCTCAAGGAGAAGAACACGCTCGACGTCGGCGAGAAACACTCGATGACCGCCGCACGCAGCAAGCTGATCCACGACCTCGTGCGTCACAACCTGCGCGACCGCACCGAGCAACAGATCGTCGACGAGTACATGCAAGCCGGGGCGGATGCGATGCCGGTCAGCCCACGTCATCTGCTGTCGCTGCGGCCGGCCAGCCAGCCGCTGCCGCTCGAGGAGGTGGAGCCCGCCGCCGAGATCCTGCGCCGCTTCGGCGAGGGTGCGATGTCGTTCGGGGCGATCAGCGCCGAGGCGCAGCGCGACCTGTTCGAGGCGATGCGCAAGGTGGGCGCGCGCAGCAACAGCGGCGAGGGCGGCGAGAACCCCTACTACTATCTCGACGGCACGACCGCATCGACCAAGCAGGTCGCCTCCGGCCGCTTCGGCGTCACGGCCGAGTACCTCGTGGCCTCCGACGAGATCGAGATCAAGATCGCCCAGGGCGCCAAGCCGGGCGAAGGCGGACAGCTGATGGGCGTGAAGGTCGACGAGGACATCGCCCGGGCCCGCCACGCGTCACCGGGAGTCGACCTGATCTCGCCGCCGCCGCTGCACGACATCTACAGCATCGAGGACCTCAAGGAGCTGATCTACGAGCTCAAGCAGCTGCGCCCCGGTGTGCCGGTGTGCGTCAAGCTCGTGGCCGGGGCCGACATCGGCACGATCGCCGTGGGCGTGGTGAAGGCGGGCGCGGACGTGATCCAGATCTCCGGGGCCGACGGGGGCACGGGCGCCGCGTCGGTCAGCTCGATGAAGCACGCGGGCTGGCCCTGGGAGCTCGGGCTCATCGACGCCCACAAGGCACTGGTCGAGCACGGGCTGCGCACCTCGGTGCGGCTGCGCGTCGATGGCGGCTTGTCCTCGGGCGTCGACATCGTGCTGGCGGCCGCGCTGGGGGCCGAGGAGTACGGCTTCGGCAAGCTGCTGCTGGTGGCGCAGGGCTGCATCATGGCGCGCGTCTGCGAGAAGAACCGCTGCCCCACCGGCATCGCGACCCACGACCCGAAGTTCAAGGCCAAGTACAAGGGCACGCCCGAGCACGTGGTCTCCGTGCTGCAGATGCTCGCCGACCAGGTGCGCCGGCAGCTCGCCAAGCTCGGCGTACGCAGCCTGCAGGAGGTGATCGGTCACCGTCGGTTCCTGCGGGCGAACCCGCGCCACATCGAACGCGTGGAGGCGCGCGGCCTGGATCTGTCGCTGCTGCTCGAGCCGGTCCCTTACGACCGCGAGGCGGCGCGCGAGCTGTACGAGGAGGGACCCAGTCGTCTCAACGCGCGGATCATCGACGACGTGATCCCGCGACTGGACGCGGGTCAACCCGTCAAGACGGCCTACACGATCGCCAACACCGATCGGGCCGCGGTCGCCGGGCTCGCCGGCGTGCTCGCGGGGCGATCGCACCGCGCCCGCATGCGGGACCTGGACGGCAAGACCCCCAACTTCGGCGACTACTACCCGGCCGACGATCGCGTGCAGCTGGAGTTCGTGGGCTCGGCCGGGCAGGGCTTCGGCGCGTTCCTGGTCAAGGGCATCGACGTGCGGCTGCGGGGCGAGGCCAACGACTCGGTCGCCAAGTCCATGAGCGGCGGCCGCGTCGTGATCGTGCCGCCCGCGGCCGCGCGCTTCGAGCCGCGCGACAACGCCATCATCGGCAACGGTGCGCTCTACGGGGCGACCGGGGGCCAGCTGTTCGTGTACGGCCGCGCCGGCGATCGCTTCGGCGTGCGCAACAGCGGCGCCGAGGCGGTGGTCGAGGGCGCGGGCCTGCACGCGTGCGAGTACATGACCGGCGGCACGGTCGTGATCCTCGGGCCGATCTCCGCCAACGCCGGCGCCGGCATGACCGGCGGCACGCTGTGGCTGCCACGCGACCAGATCGATCGCTGCAATGCCACCTACGTGGCTCGGGTCGACGCCGACGACCTCGAGCTGGCGCGGCTGACCCGATTGCTGCGGGCGTACGTCGAGCATACGGGCAGTCCTGCCGTGCAGGCGTTGCTCGACGACGGCGCCCGCGTACGCGAGACCTTCGTGCAGATGCGGCCCGTTCGCGAGGCCGCGGCCCAGCCCGTTCGCAAGCGCACCGGCTGACGCGACCCGCGACGGCGACGCGATCGACGACTTCTTCGCGTTGCGCGGCGGACCGGCGTCAGCGCAGTCGCGCGGAGAAGCTACGGTCGTCGGTCGTGTGGCACTTGCCGACCTTCGTCTTGGCGCGCCGACCCGTGGGGATCGTGCACACGACCTGCGTGCCGCGATCGCCCGCCAGCTCGACGACGTACTGGCTCGCCGGAGCCGGCCCCGCGGGCATCGACGCCGGGTCTCCGGGGTCGCCGCGCGGATCGCTGGACACCACGCGGCCCTCGGATCCGGCCACGGCGTTGTCTTGCTCCCGCCAGTGACCTTGCAGGATCTCGCCGGTCGGCAGCGTGAGCTCGGCCGGGCCTTCCTGCTTGCCGGCGTCGCGTGTCCAGGCCACGACTGCGACCTCGCCCGGCGCCAACCCGAGCGGCACCCGTCCCTCGGACTCGTCGATCGCGGCGTCGCCTCCCTCGGAAGGCTCCGCGTCGGCCGAAGGCTCCGCATCGGCCGACGGTGCGGCCGCCTCCGGCGGCGTCGTGGGGGCCGCGGCCGGCAGACCACAGCCGAGCACGACCAAGCAGGCCGCGACGATCGAAGCGAGGGGAGCACGCATGTCGGCGACCATGTCACCACACGCGAGTCGGTGGCGCGCAACAATTGCGAAATCGCCCGCGGTCGCGCTCGCGCCGCGGCGCTCAGGACACTTCGGGTGCGCCGTCGGAGGTCACGAACTGCCCACCGGGCTCGATGCGGTCCGACTCCGAGCCGACCTTGCCCGGGTGGACGGTGACGATCGCCGTGGCCACGTGCTGGTTGCGGTCGCGAACCCAAGAGTTGCGCTCGTCGATCCACGCGAGCACGGCTTGGCGAACGTGCTCGGGAATGACGCGGTCGTCGGAGTCGTCGGGCAGCCACATGCCCTTCTCCTTCGCCCACCGCACGACCATCGGACGGTCGGGATCGCCGGGCTCGCGATCGCCACGCATCGCGGCTTCCGCTTCGGCGCGCTTGGCTTGCAGCTGCTCGATCTGCTTGGCCTCGAGCGCCAGGATCGCCTGCCGCTCCGCGTCGTCGAGAGGGCGCATCGCGGCCCGCAACGTCGACTCGAGCTCGGAATCGATCGCCGTCACCACGCGTCGCACCTCGATGAAGGCGGGACGTTCGCGCAGCCATGTGGCGGCGGCGGCCGAGGACTCGAACTCGGCGACGGCGACTTCTCCCGTTTGGACCCGGCGGATTTCGAGCTCGAGCTTGGACACGACGGCAGCAGGGTAACGCGAGTCGGGGCGACTGCAGTATCTTGGAGTCGGTGTCCGATCCCTCCGCCAGCCCTGCGTTCGAGGAAGCCACGCTGGTGGCGGATTCGGAGACCACGCCGGGGGCCGAGCGGAGGTCCACCGGCGCGCGGAACTTGCGGACCGGAACGGTCATCGACCCGTACATCGTCGTGTCCGAGCTCGGTCGGGGGGCGATGGGGGCCGTGTACGCCGCGTTCGATCCGCGGCTGGAGCGGCGCGTGGCGATCAAGCTGCTGCTGGACCCGCGACGGGGTCACGAAGCCGAGGCCCGGCTGCGTCGTGAAGCCCAGGCGCTGGCCCGGCTGACCCACCCGAACGTCGTCGCGGTCCACGACGTGGGGGAATACGACGGCAACGTGTTCGTCGCGATGGAGCTCGTGGACGGTGCGCCCCTGTCGAAGTGGCGACGGCAATCGCCGCGGACATGGCAGGAGGTGGTCTCCGTGTTCCGCCAGGCCGGCCTCGGTCTGGCCGCCGCGCACGCCCACGAGATCGTTCATCGAGACTTCAAGCCCGACAACGTGATGGTCGGCCACGACGGCCGCGTGCGCGTGATGGACTTCGGGCTCGCGCGCGAGCAGACGACCCCGGAACCCGACGGGGATTCCGCGGACTTCGCCGAGGACGAGGACTCGCGGGTCGACAGCCTGACGCGCACCGGCGCGCTCGTGGGCACGCCGGCGTACATGTCCCCCGAGCAGTTCGCGGGCAAACCCGCCGGACCGCTCAGCGACCAGTTCAGCTTCTGTATCGCGCTGTACGAGTGCCTGGTCGGCGAGCGCCCGTTTCGCGGCGAGAGCCTGCAGGAGCTCGCGTCGGCAACGGTCGAAGGTCGCATCGGCCGCGGCCGCGCCGGCACCGGCGCACCGCGGTGGTTGATGGCGATCGTGCGCCGCGGGCTGTCGACGACGCCGGAGGCCAGGTTTCCCACGATGGACGCGCTCGTGGCCGAGCTCGATCGCGGGCTGGGTCGTCGTGGACGCCAGGCTCTGGCGCTGGCGGGTGTCACCGTCGCGGGCCTGCTGAGCTGGGCCGTGCTCGCCCGCCCTGCGGCACAGACGTGTGAAGGCGCAGGTGTGGACCTGGCCGACGCGTGGAACGAGACGCGAGCCGACGCGCTGCAGGCGAAGTTCGAAGCCACGGGCCACCCGGACGCGACCGACAACGCGACCCGGGCACGCGCGAGACTCGATGCATTCGCGGCCGCGTGGAACAAAGCGGACGCCGAGATCTGCGGAACGTGGAAGCAGCAGACGGCCCCCGACGTGCTCGACGCCCGCCGACGCTGCCTGCAGGCGCAGGCCCACGAGCTGTCGAGTCTCGTCGACGCGTTCGGCGAGCCCGACCGCCGGC
>CALBMM010000028.1 GCA_937896535.1 uncultured Pseudomonadota bacterium | reverse complement strand
GGGTCATCGCTGCTGAAACTCGCAGCGGAGGGCGGATCGACCTGACGAGAATTCTCGTTGCGGACTACCTCAGGGCGTGAGTTGGGCGGCGCTCGCGTTCGGCGAGGCGCACCAAGGCGTGTGGCACACGAAGCGCGCGCGGTATCCTGCTGGTCGGGTCTTTGAGTATGCCAACTCCCATTACCCTTCCCGAGAACCGCGACGCGTCACTCCGAGCGCAGTCTGCAGCGTTTCGTGACTTCTCGCTTGCGTCGCCCCCGAAGGACGCACGCGCCCTCGAGCTCTGGATGCAGCACGCTGCGGGGTTTCTGTTTTTCCAGAAGGTGCGCGCTGCCGGGCTCGCAACACTTCAAGCCGACGCTCCCGCAGTCGTTCGCCAAGCCGTCGAGCTGGCCATTGACTCAACGATGTACGCGTTGATGATGCAGATCGACGGAGTTTCGGGTCGCCTTCGGGGAAACGACTGCGAGGTCGGACTGACG
The DNA here is from genome assembly GCA_937896535.1 of uncultured Pseudomonadota bacterium. Lineage (GTDB taxonomy): Bacteria > Myxococcota_A > Polyangia > Nannocystales > Nannocystaceae > CALBMM01. The sequence continues at coordinate 117,309 of CALBMM010000028.1, read as the reverse complement.
TTCGGCGTCGAGCTCACGCGCGGAGACTCGACCGTAACCGAGTTGGACCTCCGCGAAGGCGACGGGATGTGCATGGGCTTTCACCTCTGGGTTGATGGTGACTACGGTGATTCCGCAATCGCAGAGGAAGACCCGGCCGCCGACGCGCCGTAATGCTGGGTCGCTCGACCGAGCAAACCGTCGCACTCGGGAACGAAGAAGGTGGTCGGGTAGCCCAGTTCAGTTTGGCCGGCAGCCGCGGTGCCCGGTCGGCCACGACCTCGTCCGCCCAACAATACTTTCGGCAGCGAGCGCCTGTTAGACGGACCCGCCTATCTTTCTCGTCGTCGCGGTGTTGTCACCCGCGGACGCGGCGGTTTTCACTTCGGTTTCCCGCGTTCTCGGCTCCGCGGCTCCGGCCTGTTACGCGGCGAAGGCGATAGCCGAAGCGCTCGATCGGGAGAACCGACGACGAGGAGACCGCGGCGGATCACATGCGTGCCGATCACGGACGCTGCCCTACGGGCGTGTTGCCAACCACGAAGCCCCTGCGCTCACCAGCAGCTCTCTCGCGTGGTGCAGCCAACGAGGCGAGACGGTCGCCCGTCACTTCGCCGGTGGAAAGAAGCAGTCGATCGAGGTTTCCACGCGAAAGTGGGAGCCGTCGTGGCGGCGCTCGGCGTGGAAGATGTCCATCGCGTAGGTCTCGCCGTCGACGAGTCCGAGCGTGTCGAGGTCGACCGTGCCCTCGAGCTCGCCATGCAGCCCGCCGAGGTCGATCGCGAGGATGCCGTCGATGAAGACCCACAGGTCGTCGTCGCCGATGAAGGTGAAGTGCTGTCCCGGCGCGTACGCGAACGAGGTGTGGATCTCGGTCGTGAAGTGGAAGTTGTGCTGATCGCCGAGCGTGTCCGGGAACGTCTCGTTGTTGGGCCCCGGGGCGGCGTTCCAGCCGTCGTCGTCGATCGGGAAGAACGTGGCGTCGTCGAACACGAAGTTGCCCGAGCCCGGCGGCATCTCCTCGAGCTCGATGTCGATCGCCACGGCCACGTTGGTGCCCGCGACGTCGTGGTACCAGTCGGCGAAGCTCGCGGCCGAGGTGATCTGCGTGGGGGAGCTGCCCGCCGGAGGAAACGGCGCCGCCGGGTTGTAGTCGGGAGTCAGGTCCGCGCCGAGCAGATCGAGCACCAGGCCGGTCGAGGCCTGATTGCCCCAAAACACCTCGAAATCGGGGTGTGAGCTGGCAAAGTCGCGGAGCGTGGCCTGCAGAACGGTGGCATCGCCACCCGTGCAGCGCTCGTCGATGCCGCCGGTCATCTCCGGCATGCCACCGACGTCGTAGACGATCGGCGGCGGCGGGACGTCGTCGTCGTTGCCCGTCGAGTCGGCGGAGGTCGTCTCCGGGTCGGGCATCGGCGTGCCCGAAGTGGTCGACGTGGTGGTCGCGGACGCATCGGTCGCGGCCCCGGTCGTGGGGTCAGGCGCGGGCGCACCGGTCGACTCGGCCGCGCCCTTGGTGGGGTCGGTCCCCTCGCCGAGGTCGGACGTGCAGCCACTGCCGCCCGCGATGGCGATCGCGGAAAGAACCACGACGGGGCGAACCCGTCGCATGCGCAGCAAGAACCGATTCATGGCGTGTCCTCGTAGGCGATCAACGCCGCCGACATCTGCATCTGCGGCGGCGTGTGGTTGCCACCGTCGTACTCGCAGCCCGTCCCGAGCGTGCACCCGGTGCACACCGGCGCCGTGGGACGACAGGTGTTTTCGTAGGGCGCCAGATCGTAGGCCACCGTGACGTCTTCGCCGGGCGTGACCGCGGCGGTGACGTCCTCGACCCACGGCGCGACCATGTCGCCGGGACACCAGCCGGCGCGCGACAACGTCCACGTGCCCTGCTGGTTGTCGACGGGGTTGTCACCACAGTCGTCGCGCCACACGGTGCGCTGCACCGCCGTCGCCCCCACGAGGTAGCCCTGGTCCATCGGACAGAACTCGGCACAGTTGGCGGCGTTGCCCTGGCCATGGCCCGTGATGACCGACCACAGCTCGACGCGATCGGCCGACGCGGGAATGGTGACGGTGGGCATCTCGATCTGCGAGGCGACCGGATTGTCGGGATCTCCGACCTCGATGTCGGTGCGCGTCCACAGCGGGAGCACGGCGACGGGTCGGGAGTCGGGCACGCCGCCGACGAAATCGAACTGGGCGTCGACGATCCACCCGTTGCCGTTGGCGTGGCCCGGGCCGACCCACGTGTCGATGAACACCCGCAGCGTCTGCGGGCCGGCCAGCAACGGGCGCAGTGGCGTGATGTCGAGCTGCCACTGCCCCGCCACACGGTACGGCGTGACGAAGCGAGCGATTTCGACGACGCGCTCGTCTTCGGTCCCCGCGCCTTCGACCAAACCGATGCTGCCCTTGCGGTCCCACCAATCGCAGGCGCCGTCGGGACACGACAGCGCGAACTGCAGCCCGACCGACGTGTAGGCGAGGTCGGCGGGCGGAAACTCCACTTCCACGTCGACTTCGCGCAGGTTCTGCCCCTCGTCCCAGCCCGACCAGAACACGTGGGTGCCGGCGAACGCGGTGACCGACATGTCGGGTCCCGGCTCGATCGGCGGCGGCGTGGTACCGGTGTCGGTGGACTCGCCGCCCGAGGACCCGTCGACGGCCCCGGTGGAGCCGGCGGGGTCTTCGGAGGTCGAGCCGAGCTCGCCGGACGTGGTCTCCGCGCCGGTCGAGGTGCCGTTTTCGCCCGAGACCGCGGGGTCGGCGGTGGACGAGCAGCTCGCCAGGCAGATGGCCAGCGCGAGCCAGCGGGGCGGCAGTGAAGCGCGAACCATGCCCAGACGAAGTGGACTCGCGACCTGCTCCGGTTACGCCGCCGGGCGACCACGAACACATGCGATTGCGCACGGAGATCGTCGGCGTGCTTGCTACGCTGCTCGGGCGATGAAGGAGTCGACGGATCGATCCGCCCGCGCCCTGATGGGCAGCGTCTCGGCCGCCGATCCGATGCGCGAGGAGCTCGCCCTCGCCGCGCTGCAGCGCGAGCTGTTCGACCACAAGGCCCCCGCCCCGGTCCTCGATCGCTACGTGCTGCTCGACAAGATCGGCGAGGGCGGCCTCGGGGTGGTCTTCAAGGCCTACGACCCGGATCTGGATCGCCAGGTCGCGCTCAAGCTGCTGCGACTGCGCGAAGACGCCGGGCCGCCGCAGTCGTCGATGCTGCTGCAGGAAGCCCGACTGATGGCCCAGCTGTCGCACCCCAACGTGGTGCGGGTCTACGACGTGGGGGTCTACTCGCGACGCGACCTCGGACTCGCCGCGCGACGCGATGCGCTCGGGATCCCGACGCCGGGCGTGTTCCTGGTGATGGAGCTGATGACCGGCGGATCGTTGCGCGAGCTGATCCGGCGACGCGCGAGCTATCGCGAGGTGATGCCGCGCCTGCTCGAGTGTGCGCGGGGGATCTGCGCCGCGCACGACAAGGGCATCGTGCACCGCGACTTCAAGCCCGCCAACGTGCTGCTGGGCGAGGACGGGCAGGCGCGCGTCGCCGATTTCGGGCTGGCGACCTCGCTCGACGCCGCCTCGGGGGATGGCCGTGCGGGCACGCCGGCCTTCATGGCGCCCGAGCAGCTGCGCGGCGGACCGGCCGACGCACGCAGCGACCAGTACGCGTTCGCGCTCACGTGCTGGGTGGCCTTGTTCGGCACGCATCCATTCGACGACGAGACGCCGCGCGAGCTCGACGCGACCGCCGTGCCCCGGGGCACCGACGTGCCGCGACGCGTGCACGCCGTGGTGCGACGTGCCCTGTCGCTGAACCCCGCCGATCGCTACCCGAGCATGACCGCGATGACGCACGCGCTGCAGGCCGCGACGGTGGACCGGGTGCGGCGGTTCGCGATGCTGGGCGGCGGCACGGCGCTCGTGGCCGCAAGCGTGTTCGCAGCATGGCCAGGGGAGGCTGCCGACCCGTGCGGGTCCGCGGGCGCGGCGATCGAGCAGACCTGGAACGACGATGCCCGGGCGCAGCTGCGCGAGCGCTTCGCGGCGACCGGAGTGGCGTTCGCCGCCTCGACGGAGCGCTCGGTCGAGCGCGTGCTCGACGGGTACGCCCGCCAGTGGAAGGAGGCGAGCGTGGCCGCGTGCCGCGACACCCACGTGCGCCACGTGCAGTCCGAAGACGTGCTCGACCGCCGCACGGCGTGCCTGGAGCGGCTGCGGCTCGAGCTCGGCGAGGTCGTGGCGCTGATGCACGACGCCGACGAAGCCATCTTGGCCAACGCCGTGCCGATGGCGCACGGGCTCGGGTGGATCGAGCCGTGCTCGGATCCACGCCGGACCCCGCACGGGTCGATGCTGCCGCACGACGAGGTGGCTCGCACGGCGGTGACCGACGTGTGGGGGCAGCTCGCGCGCGCACGAGGCCTGGAGGAGTCGGGGCGTTACGTGGAGGCGACGGCGCTGGCCCGCTCGGCTCGCGACGAGGCGATCCGCATCGAAGACGCGGGGCTGCACGCGGCGGCACAGCTGCGCCTGGGCTCGATCACCGCCCGCCGGGGCAACTACGCCGAAGCCCGCGCGGTGCTGCTGCGCGGCATTCAGCTCGCCGAGGCGGCCCGTGACGATCGCCTCGTCGCCGACGGCTGGATCCGGCTCGTGTGGGTCGCCGGCGTGGAGCTCGGCGACGACGAAGCGCAGACGTGGGCCGGTTTTGCCGCCGCGACCCTGGACCGGCTCGGCCCCGATCCGATGCGTCGTGCCGAGCTCGATCACAACCTCGGGGGCGTGGCCTATCGCGACAAGCGCTTCGAGGACGCGCTGACCCACTACGAGCGCGCCCTGCAATCGCAGCACAAGCTGCTCGACGACGACGACCCCACGATCGCGCGCACGCTCAACCACATCGCCAACGTGCTGCTGGAGATCGGCGAGCCGGCCCGGGCGCTCACGTACGCGCAGCGCTCACTGCGGCGGCGCGAGCGAGTGCTCGGCGCCCAGCACCCACTCGTCGCGGCGTCGCTCAACAACATGAGCCTGGCGCAGATGCGGACCGGCGATCTGACGGGCGCCCGTGCGTCGGTCGACCGCGCGCTGCAGATCACGGCCGGCACCGGGCTGCCCGAAGAGACGGTGGCCCACGGGGTCGACACCCTTGTCACGGAGGCGCAGGCCCACACCACTTCGACGCCGGAGGCCGCGGTCGATGGACGATGACGTGCAGCTGCTGACGCGTTGGCGCGCCGGCGACGATGCGGCCGGCAACGAGCTGGTCGAGCGTCACTTTCGGTCGGTGTTTCGCTTCTTCGCCAACAAGGTCGACGCCGATGCCTCGGACCTGACCCAGCAGACCTTCCTCGCGTTGGTCGAGCGTCACGACCGGCTCGATCCGGAGATCGGATTTCGGGCGTACGCGCTCGGCGTCGCGCGACACAAGCTCGTCCACCACCTGCGCGGCCGGTACCGCGACGACACCGTGTTCGCCCCCGACCGCATGTCGGCGATGGCGTCGCAACCGGACCCGGGCACGTCGCCGACGCGTCGGATCGCGGCCGACGAGCGTCGCGCGTTGGTCGGCTACGCGCTGCGCTCGCTGCCGCTGGACCACCAGATCGCGCTCGAGCTGCACTACTGGAACGAGATGAGCATCGCCGAGATCGCGACCGTGCTCGACTGCACGCCCGGCAGCGTCAAGGCCCGCTTGTTTCGCGCGCGGCGGGGTCTGGAGCACAAGGTCCAGGAGCTGTCGGCCGGACCCGCCCTCGGCGACCTCGGCGACCTCGGCGAGGCGCTCGGCTCGCTCGGCGACGAGCGCTAGTCGACGTTCGCTCGGCGCTCCGTGGACCTCGCGGCGCCCGGTCGTGGTGTCGCGCACGCCAACGTATACTCGCGGGGGGTGGATCCGACCGCCGACGACTTCGTGCTGCTCGAGGCCTGGCGCGCCGGCAATGCCAGCGCCGCCGACGCGCTGGTCGGGCGCTACTACGGCGCGGTCCTGCGCTTTTTCGAGGTTCGGACCCGGGCGGCCGAGGACCTGACCCAGCGTACGTTTCTTGCGTGCGTCGAAGGCAAGGAGCGGTTTCGGGGCGATTCGTCGTTTCGGGCGTACCTGTTCGGCATCGCGCGACGGCAGCTGTACCGCCACCTCGAAGACAGCCGCCGCGCCGACCAGCTGGCCTCGCTCGACGAGCCCGAGCCCCGCGGTACGTCGGTCAGCGTATTGGTGGCCCGGCGCGAGGAGCACCAGATTCTGCTCGCGGCCATGTCCGGACTGGCGGAGCAGTCGCAGACCGTCCTGGTGCTGCACTACTGGGAGGGCATGCTCGCCCGCGAGATCGCCGAGGTGCTCGACGTGCCGACCTCGACGGTGACCACCCGTCTGGCGCGCGCCCGGGTCGAGCTCGGTGAGCGCGTCCAGCGACTGGCCCGTCGCGGCCCCGCGTCGCAAGCGCTGCTGGGTGACCTCGAAGGGTGGGTACGGTCGCTCGCCGATCCGGCAGCGATGGCGGGTCTTCCGGTCACCTTCCCGCGGCTGAATGCGCACCGCCGGCGCTGACCCGCTCGTTCCCCGCCGCGGCCGGTGACGGTACGATGGCGATCGGAGTGGACGTCCCGGCGGCCAATCCCGTGCACCTGGAGGCGGGCGCACGGTTCGGCGACTTCGTGGCGGTCGAGCCCATCGCGGCCGGCGGCATGGCGGAGCTGTACCTGGCCGCCCGCGGCTACGGACGCGGCCGCAAGGGGGAGTTGGTCGCGGTCAAGCGCATGCTCCCGCACCTGGGCTGGGATCCGGAGTTCGTCCGGATGTTCCTCGAAGAGGTGCGGATCGCCGCGAGCCTGTCGCACCCCAACATCGTGCGCGTCGTGGACTTCGGCGTCGGCGAGGGCGGGCACTACCTCGCGATGGAGTACTTGCATGGTCGCACGCTGCGGGCGATCCACAAGACGCTCACCGAGGCTGGACCGCTGCCGGCCGCGTTCGCGATCGGGGTGGCGATCGAGATCGCGGCCGGATTGCACGCGGCGCACGAGCACCGCGACGAGCACGGCAATCGCGTCGAGGTCGTCCACCGTGACGTGACGCCCTCCAACGTGATGGTCACGTTCGACGGACGGGTCAAGCTGCTCGACTTCGGGATCGCCCGCGTCACCCAGCAGACCCAGCTGACGCGGGCGGGCACGCTCAAGGGCAAGGTCGGCTACATGTCGCCCGAGCAATGCCGCGGAGATCCGGTCGATCGACGCAGCGACGTGTTCGGGCTCGGGATCCTGCTGTACGAGCTGACGGTGGGACGGCGCGCGTTCTTTGCCGACAACGACTTCGCCGTGATGGGCAAGGTACTCGACGGCGACTACGTGCGGCCTTCGCAAGTCATCGACAGCTATCCGCCCGCGCTCGAGCAGATCGTGCGCACCGCCCTCGCGGTCCATCCCGAGAATCGCTTCGCGACCGCCGAGCTGTTCGGGCTCGCGCTGCAGGGCTTCGCCGGGCAGCACGGATTGGTGTGCGACGCCGAGTCGCGAGCCCGGGTGATTCGCGCGCGGTTCGGCGACGCCCCGCTGCCGCGCATCGATCTCGCGGCGCTGCGCCGGGCCGAGCGCAGCCGTGGCGCCAAGCGGCGGTGGGCGATCCTGGCGGGCGTGGGGGGACTCATCGGCGTGCTCGGATTCTCGGTGGGCATGCTCGCGCGTGACCGCGACACCGACCCCGTCGACGACGGGCCGGCCGCGACCAATGCCGCGACGCCGACGACGTCACCGGACGAGCCGGACGACGAAGATCTCGAAGACGACGAAGACGTCGATGATTCCGTCGTGCCCGCGCGCACGAGCGCGGCGACCTCCGAACCGGCCGCCCTGCCGCCACCGCCACCGCCCCCGGCTCCGGGCGCCATCGAGACCATCGACGCGTCGACGGCCGAGCGCCGCGCGGCGTCCAAACGCGGGAAAACGCGCAAGAAAACCGGTAGCGAAGCCGAGACCGACAAAGCAGATCCGGATACGCTGCTGCCGCCGACTTGGCGGAAATGATCGGGACGACGAGCATCATGACGGCCCTGTGGGCGACCACGCCGGTGGTCGTCATGGCCGTGGTCTCCCCCGAGGACGACGCCTTCGTTCGAGACACGGTCGCGCGCGCGGCCGCCGAGGTGGACAAGGGCCGGTACGAAGCCGCCCTGCAGATCCTCAGCGACGCCGAGAAGCGGCGCCCCCACGCCGTCTACGTGTTCGTGCGCGCGACGATCGAGGAGCGACGCGGCAATTGTCGCGCGGCGATCGATCTGTACGAGCACTTCCTGCAGTTCGGCGTTCCCGAAGCGGATGCGGAGGAAGCCCGTCTCGGGATCTCGCGTTGCCGCGAAGCATTGCCCTCTTCGCCGACCGGGCCCGAGACCACGCCGACGCAAACGTCCGATCCGTCGCCCGAGCCCGAGGACCCGGATGCGGCGAAGCGACGCTGGCACCTCGATCCGCTCGGCGGCGCGCTGCTGCTGACGGGCGTGGCCGGACTCGGAACCGGCTTGGGCCTGTACGTGCAGAGCCGCTCCGACGAGCGCGCCGCCAACGACGCGGACACGCTCGAAGCGTACGAGGCCAAGGGCCAGCGCGCGCGCCGATTCAACGCGGCCGGCATCGCGATGCTCGGGGTCGGCTCGGCACTGATCGTCGGCGCGATCGTCCGCTACACGCTCGTCGCCACGAGCGAACGCCGTGCCCAGGTCGCCATCGGCTGGGGCCGCGATCTGCCCACGCTCGGCGTACGCGCCCGGTTCTGAAGCCGGGCTCAGTTGCACTGCACTTGCAGATCGAACTCCTGACAGGCGTCGGCGCAGGCCGTGGCTCGACAGGTCGCGAGGGCTTCCGCGGCCGCGATGGTCGCGTCGTCCGCCCCGTCACAGCACGGGTCGAAACAAAGCCCCATGAGGCCACAATCGGCCAAGCACTGCACCACGGCCGAGCACCCGAGGCTCGCCATGCACGCCGCGAACTCGGGCGCACACCCACCACGGTCGACGTCCACACAGTCGTGACAGGCCGCGCAGGATTTCTGCGTGCAGCTCGAGCTGCCGCCCGAGGAGCCGTCGTCGGAGGTCGTGCCCGTCGACGAGCCGGTCCCGGGATCGATCCCCGTGGTCGTCGCCGTCGACGACGACGAGCTGTCCGCGGCGCCGAGCGAAGTCGAGCCGGAGGTCTCCGGGGGTGCCATCGTGGTCGTGGCGGACTCGCTGGTCTCGGGCCCCGAGGTCGGTAGTGGCTCGTCGACCGGCACGCACTGCATCGCGACGTCTTCGCGCGCGTTGTCGCCGTAGCGGTACCCGCTGTCGCAGGTCGGATCCGGGAACGAGCAGTACCCCAACGGCTGACACACGCCGCCGATCCCCTCATTGACGCAAACGGAGTCGTCCATGCATACGAACGCGTCCGTCGAGCCACACGCGACGACGAGGGCCCACGACAGTCCGATCGCGAGGGACAACCCGAACCCGGTGCGCATCGAGGCGACAATACCAGGAATCGATCGGCTCCCCTCGGTACACTACCGAGGTCGATGACGACGAGCACGACACCGCGAACGCATCGAGCGACGCTCCTGGCGTTGGTGGTCGCGTCGGCATCGGCGTGCACGACCGACGATGGTCGTTCCGTGGACGATCCGCCGCCGTTGGGAACCTCGGTGGGGTCGACGGACGCGGCCACGAGCGACGCGGACGCAGACGCGAGCACGGGGGGCGGAGGTACGCAGACCGGCGCCGTGTCCACGACCGGCGCCGACGGGTCTTCGGACGCTGACGCCGACGCCAGCGCGGGCGACACGACCGGAGCGCCCGTCGGCTGTGCCGCCGATCACGTGTGCTTTGCGCTCGATGGCGAGTTCTTCGTGCCGGACGAGGCGACCCCGACGGCCTCGTGGGACATCGAGCTGCCCGATGGCGCCGAGTACCGCGTGGTCGAGGTCGAGCTCGACTTCACCCACGGCGGGTGGTTTCCCGACGACCCGGCCGGCCTGCACAACGTGTTCTGGCTGCACCGCGGCCGTCGCACCGACTTCACGTGGCTCGGCGGCGTGCTCGGCTACGTCAACCTGCGCGGTCCGACGGCCAACATCGTGCGCACCCGGCACGATCTCGACGTCGCGGACCTGATGCAGTCGCAGACGTTCAACATCAACGGCGCGATGCCGGTCGAGGGCGAGACGTACCACGTGCTGTATCGCTACGACACGACAGCCGCCGAAGTGCTCGTTCGTGTCACGCGAGGCGCCGACGTGATCGCCGAGGGCACCGACGTCCCGACGACCGACCTCGTGCGCAATCCCGAGGGCTGGTTCTTCCTCCAGTTCGCCAACGAGACGGACGTGTCGCTCCCCGGTCCGGAAGTGCCCTCGCTGGGCTGGCAGTTCGCGAACCTGCGGGTCGAGTTCATCCCCTGACCCGCCGCGCCACGACCGCTTTTTGCACCCGCGTCGCTTCCGCTACGATCGCGGACGGACCGTGGCGCGCGTCGTGTTGTTCAACAAGCCCTTCGGGGTGCTCAGTCAGTTCACGAGCCAGGACGGAGCGCGGACCCTCGCCGAGTTCATCGACGTGGCCGGCGTCTACCCGGCCGGGCGGCTGGACAAGGACTCCGAGGGCCTGCTCGTCCTGACCGACGACGGCAAGCTGCAAGCCGAGATCGCCTCGCCCGCGCACGAGACGTTCAAGACCTACTGGGCCCAGGTCGAGCGCGTCGCCGACGAGGCCGCCCTCGACCAGCTACGCCGCGGGGTGCGTCTCAAGGACGGCCTGACGCGACCGGCCAAGGCGCGCCTCATCGACCCTCCGCCCGTGTGGGAACGGGACCCGCCCATTCGCGAACGCAAGGCGATCCCCACGAGCTGGATCGAGCTTCAGATCACCGAGGGTCGCAACCGTCAGGTCCGCCGCATGACCGCGGCCGTCGGGTTCCCCACGCTGCGGCTGATCCGAGCGCAGGTCGGACCGTGGACGCTGGGGGAGCTGGCGGTGGGCAGCTACGTGACACTGACGGTCACGCCGCGCCCGAGGTCGCTTCGGCGTCCTTGAACGGAAGCTTGGTGACACCGGCATCGCGCGTCGGCGCGCGCTTGCGCTTGGTGGTCGTCTTGGTGCGGCGCGCGGGGCTGGAGGGTCGTCCGAGCTCGATCTGTGCGAACGCAGCCGAAAGGTCTTCGTCTTCGGCCACGAACACGCGTGCGTACCCCAGGCCGCGCTTGGCCGCGATGCTCAGCTGCGCCTGGACGCGGGCGTGCGCCTCGCGAGCCTCGGCCAACGCTTGCTCGGCGACGGCGACGGCCCGCGCGTGGGACACGACCGACTCGACCAGCGCCTCGAGTCGGGCCGCGTCGACCTCCGGGAAGGCGACGTCGCCGAGGTGCTCGGCGTACAGGGAGACCAGACGCTGGATCGGCTCGGGCACGGCGCTGGAGGACGATTTCGGGGACTTGTCGGCGCTGCTCATTTGTATAGTATACTTCACACCGGTGGCCGCACGCTGTCAAGACGCGCGCCGCTGGGCGTCCGTGTCGGCCACCAGCTCGCGGTGCACCGCGGCCACCGCCCGCCGGTCCGCCGAAATCGGCAGGCGTTGTTCGGCGGCCTCGAGCAGCGCGGTTGCGTGCGTGCGCAGGACTCGTCGTCGTCCCTCGTCCGACGTCCGCGTGAGCACGTGTCCGATCATGCGCATGAGCGCGAGCGAAGCGTTGCGATCGGCACTGACGTACGGCGTGGACTGCTCGAGGGCCGCGCCCACGAGCTCGGCGTAGGTCAGCCCGCACGCGGCGACGCGGACGATCCCGTCGGCATCGCGGCGCACCGACCCTGGATCGTCGCGCTCCCCCATGCGGACGAGGGCGACCCCGAGCCAACGGATGCACGCGATCGCGGTGAAGGGGTCGTTGACGCCCGGTGACAGTGCGCGCGCCAGAATCTCGACGAGCTCGTCCACCAAGAAGAGCCGGTCCTGCTGCGTCGAGCGCTCGCGGCCGAACGCGAGGCAGCGCAGCAACTCGTCGCGCACACGCTCGTCCGTGCCGTGGCTCCCATGCACGTGCAGCAGGACGTCGCCGCCGATGACGAAGCGGCCGGGTCGAGCGACCACGCGGACGAACAGGTCGTGTCGACGCGCGGTATCGACGAGATTGTCCACGTCGATCGTCATCACGAAGCCGTCGATCGGACTGAGGATGCGCGCGTCGGGCTCGGCTCGCTCCGGCGCTGCGTCCACATCCCCCGCATCGCCGACGCGACCACGCGGCCGGTCGTCGGCCGACTCCGGAAACAGGTGGTCGAGGCCTCGACGCAGCTGCTGGCCGAGGTCACAGGTGATGTTGCCGACATTGATCGTCTCGGGCACGTGGTGGATGAAGTAAATGAGTACCGCGACGCACGCGAGCGTCAGGCCGAGCGCGACCAGCAGCGCGATCCGAGGCACGAACGGGGGCACGTCTCGGACCTGACGCAGGACCGCCAGGCAGAACACGAACGTGGCGATGAACATGCCGAGCGTGATCTGGTTTCCGCGGTCGCGCATGAAATTACCCACCAGGCGGGGCCCGAACTGCGCGCCGGCGAACGAAACGGCGACCACCGTCATCGAGAAGGTCACCCCTGCGACGGTGATGATCGAGCTCGCCAACGCCGACAGCACCGTGCGCGCCGCCTCGGGTTGGTCGGTCACCAGCGCGCCGAGCACCGCGCCGTCGGTGCGCGCCATGTCGATCCACCCGAGAATGGTCGCGGCGACGAAACCCGAGAGCGCCATGACCGCGGGCAGAAACCAGTAGGTCGCCCGCAGCCGGTCGACGATCAAGAGCAAGCGGGCGTGAGGGCGGTGTCGCATCGTGATCAGGGCTGGGGCGCCCGGCAACCCCGACGCACCGTGGTCTAGGCTGCCGGTGGCGCCACGCAACGCACCACCGCATCGTGCCGAGCCGTCACGGACGGCGATCGCACACGTGAGCGGTGGCGCTCACCCTCGCATCCGCGACGGCGCGGTTCGGCGAGCGATCGGGGGCCTGGCACCGATCTTGCTGTTTGACGACGGACGATGGGCCCGGCGACGACGGTGGCACTGGACACTGCAGCAGCGACGGCATCTCGCCGCAAGGTCGAGCGCACGCGTGCGGACGCCGACCGCCTGATGCCCGCCGGCACCATCATCGCCGGCCGGTACCGGATCGTGCGCTCCGTCGGGCACGGCGGCATGGCCTACGTCTACCTCGCTCGTCACGTTCGCAACCGGACCGCGGTGGCGGTGAAGGTCCTGCGGCCCGACTGCCACGATCTCGACCGTGCCATCGCGCGATTCGAAGCGGAGGCACTCGCCGCCGCCAGCGTGGTTCACCCCAATGTCGTCGCGGTGCACGACAGCGGAATGCTGCCCTCGGGGCTGCCGTTTCTCGTGATGGAGTACCTCGCGGGGTGCTCGCTGGCCCAGCTCATCGAGACCGAGGGCCCGCTGTCGTGGCGCCGCGCCAAGGCGATCGTCACGCAAGTGTGCGCGGCCCTCGGCGCCGCACACGCCCGGCAGATCGTCCACTGCGACATCAAGCCCGCCAACATCGTGGTCGATCGAGGGCCGCGGCGTCGCGATTTCGTCAAGGTCGTCGACTTCGGGATCGCCACCTCGCCGATCGAGCACCATGTCGACGATGGTGCGATCGGCACCCCGTTCTTCATGGCGCCCGAGCAGAGCGGGCGCGGGCGGATCGATCGGCGCACCGACGTGTACGCGGTCGGCGTGCTGCTGTACGTGCTGCTGACCGGGCGCAGTGCCGCCGAGCTGTCGACGTGGTCGACGAAGGCGGGCGCGCGGGCGCAGTCGTCGGAGCAGCACAAGCCCTCGATGGGACGCGCGGCGCAGGTCATTGGCCGGGCCACCGCGACGGACCCCGAGCATCGCTATCCCACGGTGGAGGCGCTCGCGGACGCGCTCGTCGAGCCCCGGGCGCTGCATCGTGCACGGATCTTGCCCAGTCGCGTGCTCGGGGCTGCCGCCGGCCTCACGGCGATGGCGTGGATGGCCGCGCACGCGCTCGCGGCCGTGGGCTGAGCACGCCCCGCGGCGACCGGAACGAGGCACGGCTCGCGACGCGTCGAGGAACGTGCGGCGGCCGAGCCAGGTCTCGAAGAAGACAAAAAGACGCGACAAAAAAGAACGCCGCGGACCGGAAGATCCGCGGCGTTCTCGAGGGGTCGGGGTGGGTAGGGGTCGATCAGGCGGCGAGCTTGTCGAAGAACTTGCGCGCCTCGTCGTCGGTCTCCTTGCGCGACTTGCCGTAGCGTTCTTGGAGGCGACCCACGAACTTGTCCCAGCTGCCTTCGGCCTGCTCGAGATCGTCGTCGGTCAGCTTGCCCCACTGCTTTTTGATCGCGCCACGGAACTGCTTCAACTTGCCGGAGAGTTCATTCATTGGAGTTTCCTTTCGCTGGTCCGCGTCGACGGACACGCATGGAACAAGAGCAAGCGCAGTGCCAACTCCTCGCGATGTCGCGACGCGTACTTGGTCGGGCCCGCGACGTCGACTGTGCGCCGCGCGTCCGCCCGCCTGAGCGTTTTCGCTCGCCGCCCGGGCTACGCCTTCGGTCGCGCCAGCTCGACCACGAACGTCGTGCCTTCGTCGGCACTGGAGCGCACTGCGATCGTCCCGCCATGGGCGTGCACGATCCAACGTGCGATGTGCAGCCCGAGCCCGAGCCCCGCGGGCCTCACCGAGTCGGTCAGACCTTCGTACGCTTCGAAGATCGCCTGCTGGCGGGACGCGGGAATGGGGCGACCCCAGTTGTGGACCTCCAATCGCACGACCCCCGATGCGTCCTCCTCGAGCAGACGCACCGTCGCCGGCACCGAACGGTCACCGTGGTGCCGCGTGTTCGCCAGCAGGTTCGCGACGACCTGGGCGAAACGGTCCGGATCGATCTCGATCTCGGTCGGTCCCGGCAGCTGCGCCTCGATGCGATGGTCGGGATGGGCGAGGCGCGTCTCCTTGACGATCTGGTCGACGAGCGTAGACAGGTCCGTGCGTCGGGGTGACAGCTCCAGTCCCATACCCGCCTCGATGCGCTGCAAGTCGAAGAAGTGTTCGAGCATGCGCTGCATCCGTCCCACGGAGCTCTTCATCAGCCGACGCGCCCGGGAGGCGATCGCCGGGTCCTCGGTGTCGAGCAGCTCGATCCCCTGCGCGACGGCGCCCAGCGGGCTGCGCAGGTCGTGCCCGACGATGCGCATGAACAGCTCGCGCGTGTGCTCGGACTTGCGGACACGCTGCAAGACGGCGCTCAGGACGAGCCCCCGCAGGTCGGCGACGAGCTCGCGGTCCACCTCGTCGATCGGGGCGGCTCGCCCGCGCACGGTCTCCTGCCAAGCCTCGAAGGACCCCGGAGGACTCAGCCGCGGACCGTTGGGGCCCACGACGACCGGCTTGGGCTTGGCGTGGCCCCATCGCACTTGCGTGACCAGCTCGGGACGATGCCACAGCAGCCACCCGCCCACTTCCGGCTCGATCCGGAGCGCGACCAGGCCCGCAGTGGTGTCGGCATGAGCGGCGGCCGGTGCGAAGACCTCGCCGAGCGCATCGGTCTCGAACAGGTCCTCGCCGCGATCGTCGAGCCACTCGACGAGCGCCTCCACGAAGTCGATGGGCGGTACCACCCCCGAAGAGGTTCGCTTGTCTCCGAAACACAGCGTGACCCCGGTGGTCGAGCCGACCACGTCACGCACGGACGGCTCGCCTTCGAGCAACGCCTGGCCCAGATCGGCCACCTCTTCGGCGCGTCGTACGAGCGCGGACACGACCCTCGCACCGGCGCGACGACGGTCGGCGCGCGCGTCGGACTCGCGGGAAGCGACGATGACCGACAGCGTCTGTCCGATGTGGGCACACGCCATGCGGGTCGCATACGGCACGTAGCGCGCGCCGCGATGGTGACAGGCGATGAGGCCGTACAGCCGGCCGTCGATCACGATCGAGATCGACATCGACGCGCCGACCCCCATGTTTTGCAGGTACTCGATGTGGATCGGCGAGACACTGCGCAGCACGGCTTGCGAAAGGTCGACCGGCTCGGTCGACTCGCCCTTCGCGCGCGTCAGCGGGCTGCTCGGCCCGTCGACGTCGGCGATCAGGCGGAGGCGATTTTCGACGTAGAGCCGGCGCGCCTGCCGGGGGATGTCGGCCTCCGGATAACGCAGGCCGAGAAACGGCGACATCCCCTCGGCGTGGTGCTCGGCGACGACCTCTCCGCTGTCGTCACCGTGGAATCGGTACAGCATCACCCGATCGAATCCGGTGATGCGGGCGACTTCGGCGACCGCGACGTCGAGCGCCGACTGCAGCGTCGGCGCGCTGAACAAGCGCGAGGTCGCCAGGTGACCGTCGGCGATGTAGTGCCGCAGGTTCTGCTGACGAACCGGCTCGACCTCCAGCAGCAGGTAGTCGCCGCTGCGGTGCACGATGCCGTCGAAGATGGCCGGACCCCGCGATAGCTCCAGCGGGTTGACGCGCCCCCAGCGACCGAGCTCGGACGCCCTGCAGATCCGCCGATGCGCGTCCTCGCCGAACATGCCCGCGATCGTCGAAGAGAACACGTCTTCGTGCAGCGACAGAACACGTGCCGCGTTGTCGCTGGCCACACGCACCATGCCGTCGAGCGCGCGGACCCCGAGTAACGCACCGTGCCCCTGCACCGATCCGGGAATGTGGATCGGCTCGTCGGCACAGTTGGTCAGATCGGTGGGCGTCGATTCCATGACGGCAGGCGTCGGCTCGCGTCATCGCTATACTCCGCCCCGTGTTCCGTAGGCAACTCGCCGAGCGCACGGCCGACCTGCATCGCGCGGCCGAGGCCGTCGTGCCCCTCATGCGTTCGGGTGTGACTATCGATGACTATCGGCAGTACCTTCGGCGGTGGACACGCTTCGTCGTACGAGCCGAATCAGGGCTCCAAAGAGCCCCGGGGCTGCGCCGGTGGCTACCGGACCTCGACGAGCGCTGGAAGACGCCGCGACTGCTGCACGACTGCGAACGTCTCGGCGTCGCCGTGCGCGCCGGTGCGGATCCAGGTGGTGATCCGCCGACCGACGCGGTCGCGTTCGGACAGATGTACGTGCTCGAAGGATCGACCTTGGGCGGGCAGGTGATCCTCCGCCACCTGCGCCGAACGCTCGGGGACGCGATCGATGGAGCCACACGCTCGCTGGACGCGTACGGTAGACACACGGGGCGGCGCTGGCAGGCGTTTCAGGACGGGTTGGAAGCATTTGTGGACACCTGCGGTGACCACGAGATCGTGGTGACGGCCGCCCGCGACACGTTCCACGAGTTCCTCCGCGCGTACGCGCAGCCGCGTCGGACCTACCCTTCGGCCCGCGTGAGGACCTCGACCGCGCGTCCGACCAAGTCCGAGACGTCGTCATCGACGTGAGACACGAACAGCGGAACGGGCTCGTCGAGGTGCGACAGCACGATCATCCGGCCTTCTTCGAGATCCTCGGCGACGAACGACTCGGGTAGTGCGGCAAAGCCCACGCACTCCAGCACCGCGTGGCGCATGAGCTCGAGGTCGTCGGTCTCGGCCACCGTTTCCGGGGTGACGTGGTTGCTGCGAAGGAAGCTGTCGACCGCCCAACGAAAGCCCGACGACGTGGTGAAGTGAACCCACGGCTTGGCATGGATGTCGCCGAGCTCCGAGACCCCCTCGGCGCACTCGGGCGTCGCCACCACGGCGAACGTGGTGTGGCGGGTCGCGACGCTCGTGATCCGGCCGGCCGACGGACCTCGCGGCTCGATGTCGCTGATCAGCACGTGAAGCTCTCCCGAAGACAGTCGGGGCACGAGAGCACCGACGTCGGCGATGCTGATGCGCGGACACATCTGCTCGTCGTGCAGCAGCGGCAGGAACAGCTCGGCCGCCAGCGTTCGCGACACGGTCGCCGCCACCCCGATCTCGATGACGGTACGCGGCGACAGCACCACGTCGAGATCTCGCAGTAGTCGTTCGCCGGCGCCGAAGATCACCTCGGCGTGCTCGAGCGCCTTGCGCCCGGCATCGGTCAGCGTCAACGAGGCCGCCTTTCGGCTGAACAACCTCGTGCGCAGCTCGGCCTCGAGGAGCTTGATCTGCTCGCTGATCGTCGACTGCGACACGCGCATCTGCCTGGCCGCCTCGGCCTGCGACCCGAGTGACGCGACGCGGTGGAAGTAGCGTAGGCGGGCGTAGTTGAGCTTGTGCATCGCGGGCCGTGGGAATGTACACGGGGTCTCGCCTCCGTTGGCGCCCCCGCCCTTCAATCCGTCGACGCGCGTTCGAGGGCCGCGCGCGCCTCGGCCCGGGCGGCCACGAGGTCGCCTCGAAGCTCTCCGGCGTCGGTCTCACCGAGCTCCACCAAGGCCTCGTCGACCAGCTCGAGCGCCTGTTCGGCTTCGCCGGTTTCCGTCAGCAGCCGAGCGAGCTGCAGGCGGGCGAGCGGTCGGGTGGACACGCGAATGTCGGACGCTCGGATCGCGAGGTCCAGTATCTGCCGCGCCAGCGCCAGGGCCTCGTCACGGCGCCCCTGCGCCACGAGCACGACCTGTCGGACGCTCTTGGCGACGATGCGCTCGTAGGCCAGCGGGTCGAGCGTGGCTTCGGCCATGCGCACGGCTTCGGCGGCCATGGCCTCGGCCTCCACGAGTCGCCCTTGCGCGTGGAGGATCTGCGCTTTGTTCACGAGCGGAAACACGAGGTCGTGATGGTCCCCGCCGTAGACCTCCCGCAGCACGGCCAGCGCACGATCGAGCGCGACCTCGGCGGCGTCGTAGGCCCCGCGGTCGATCTCGATCGATCCGATGTTGGCCAGCGTGGTCCCCAGGCGCGCCCGATCACCGACCTCTTCGAGCAGGTCCCTCGCGCGTCGGTGCAACGCGAGCGCTTCGTCGGCCCGACCGGCACGTCCGGCGGTGACGGCCAGACTCCCCATCGCCGCCGCCACTTCGCTGCCGTGCTCGCCGTGCACGCGCATCAGCGAGGCCAGTGCCGCGTCCCCGAGACTACGCGCGCGCTCGAGGTCGCCGCTCTCGCTGAGCGAGTCGGCCAGCAAGCGACGCAGCACGTTGACGGTCGGATGATCGCGGCCGAGCATCGCTTCGAAACCCGTCATCTCGTGCTCGTAGATCTCGCGCGCGCGGGCACTTTCGCCGCGCGCGCTGTAGACGTTGGCCATGTTCACGCGCAGCGTGAAGACCGTGTAGGCCTCCGCCGGGTCGTCGGCCACCAGCGACAGGCCATGCTCGAACTCCGCAATCGCATCGTCCCAGCGCCCGGCGTTGGACATCGACACACCGATCGCATTGCTGGCGCGCGCCGCCGTGGGCGCGGCGTTGCCACTGCGCCGCAGCTCCGCACGCAACAGCTCCACCCACGCGTCGGCGGACGCGTTGTCGCGCACGGACTCGGACTCGAGCCACACCAGACTCGTGGCCGCGTCCACGGCCACCGTGTCGTGTCCGATCCCGATCGCGGTCCACGTGGCCTCCTGCAGGTCGCTGCGCGCCGCTTCGATCTCGCCCTGGGCGAGCAACACGTCGCCGCGCACCAGCAGTGCCTCGACCACCAGCGGCCCGTAGGCGAGGGTCCGTGCGGTGGTGACCACGCCTTGCGCCATCGTCGCGGCCTCGGCGTAGCGTCCGGCATCGTAGCTCGCTCGGGTGCGTGCCGCCTCGGCGCGAGCGCGAGCCACCTCGTCGCGAGTCGTCGGATCGTCCGGCGGTGCGATGGAAGCCTCGAGCGCCGCCACGTCGGCACACGGCGCGAGCGGGGGGAGGCGACCGACCAGAGTGAACGCGCGGTCGATCGTATCGTCCCCCCCCTCGATGAGTAGCTCGACCGTCGCGGCGAGGCGGTCACGACGACGCGCGAGACAGATCATCCGGCGATCGAGCAGCGCCTCCGATTGCTCACCGCGCACCCGCGTCGCCTCGCAAGCCTCGGTGTACATCGCTGCCCAGCGCGTGCCGTAGTCGTCGAGCCGGGTCGACATCGCTGCGCCTACCGTGGCGGCGTACGGTCGCGCGCTCGAGGCGAACGCGCGCTGCAGCGACGCACGGGTCTGCGGGTTCCACAGCTCGGCCAGCTGCGCGCGCCCGCCTTCGCACGGGGGTTCGCCGCGTCCGAGCGTGCCGGCCGTCACCACCGCCGCGACCGCAAAGGCAGTGGCCCCGATCGCGATCCGCCGCCCTCGCGGATCGTTGCGCAGCGCGGTGGCGAGTGCCTGGCAGGAGGCGTGGCGTTGCGCGGGGTCGGGATGTAGACCCCGCACGACCACCCGAAACAGCCACGCCGGAACGCCCCGTCGCGGAGGGGCGCGCGGCGGCGTCTGCTTGGCGACGGCGAGCCGCGAGCTGGGCACGAGAAACGGAGGGCGTCCCCACAGTGCCTCGAACAACGACACGCACAGCCCGTACTGGTCCGCGGCCGGGCCCACGTCGGCGCCCGCGTGCTGCTCGGGCGCCATGTACTGCGGCGTGCCGACGACGCGGCCGACTTCCGTGAGGCCATCCGGTGTCGGAGCGTCGAGCGTCGACGGCTCGGCCTCGTCGGCGGAACCACTGGCGAACCGACGGGCGATCCCGAAGTCGCCCACGCGCACCTGCCCGTCCCGACCGATCAGGATGTTCGCCGGCTTGACGTCGCGGTGGACGAGACCGGCGAGGTGGACGGCGTGCAGTCCCTCGGCCGCCGCTGCGAAGGCGCGGGTGATCTCCCGCCACGGACGCGGCTGCTCGCGCAGCCATCGCTGCAGATCGACGCCGTCGATCAGCTCCATCGCCACGTAGTCGCGCCCCTCGTGGACGTCGACTTCGTACACCGCGACCACGTTCGGGTGAGACAGCCGCGCCAGCGCCCGTGCCTCGGCGATCAAGCGCTCGCGGGCAAGGCCCGATCGTTCGCTGCGCTCGGCGTTGACCAGCTTGATCGCCAGCAATCGGTCGAGCCGCGGATCGAACGCGCGCACGACCACGCCCATCGCCCCCTGCCCCAGCGCGTCGACGACGAGGAAACGCCCGATGCGATCGCCGGCCACGGGTCCGGGCGCCGAGGAGATCGGCCCGGACGGAGGCGGGGAATCGGACGCGCCGGCGGCGACCATGGAGGGCGTGACCGCGTCCATGGTAGCCGACCGGGGCTCTAAGGATCCGCCTCGGGTGTGCCGCCGCAGCTGGCCCGTACCTGTGCCGCGAACGTCGACTCGCCGTGCCGCTCGAGGAAGGCCGTGGCCTCGTGGCGGGCGTCGTCGTGCCGACCCAGGGCGCACAGACAGCGCACCCGCAGGGCGAGACGGCGCGGCACGAGCGTCGCGTCGGTATCGGTGTCCGCGTGGCGAACGAGCAGGGCCAGGGCACGAGCGGGGTCGTCGGCGAGGGCAGCCTCCGCCTCGTCGAGCAGACGCGCACCGTCGGGCTCGGTCGGGCGTCGATCGGGACGCGAGGACGGGTCGGGCGCAGATTGTGCCGCTGGCGGGGCCGGTCGGGGCATCGCGGGCGCGGGCGTCACGGCCGGCGCGGGGCTCGGCGTCACGGCGCTCGGGCGCGTCGCCAGCCACAGCCCGCCCCCCACGACGACGACCGCCACTGCGGCCCACCAACTCCAGCGCAGACCACCGGGTGGCGCTGCGGGCTCGACGACCGCGGACGCTCCGATCCCCGCCGCACTCTCTCGCTGCACGCGCTGCGCGAGCATGCCCCAGCTCTCGTCCAACGCTTCGGCCGGGGGTGCATCCTCGGCCGTCGCGAGGTCCATCAGGCGGCGCGCCGCCTCGCTCAGCTCATCCACGGCAGCTCTCCTCCGCTTCGATCGCGGTACTGGGCCAGCGCCGCGTCGAACGCTCGACGGGCCAGACGCAGCCGCGAGTACACGGTGTTGAGCTTGGCCCCCGTCAGCTCGGCGATCTGCGGGGCGGTCATGTGCATGATCTCCGCCATCACGAGCACCTCGCGTTGCTCGTCGTCGAGCGTGGCGAGCAGGTCGTCGAGAATGGTCGCGGCCTGTACCCGCGAGAGCTTGCGATCGGGCTCGGTGGGCGGCCGGCCACCGGTGGCGAGCGCCTCACGTCGCGCCCGGGCGGCGGCGCTGCGTCGAAGGTCGCGCACCACCCGGTACGTGATGCCGAACAGCCAGGTCGCGATCGTCGAGCGTCCCTCGAAATCGGGGAGCCGGCGGTGCGCCACGACGAAGACCTCCTGCACCAGGTCGTCGAGCTCGGCGTCGCCCACTCCGAGCCTTCGTGCACTGCGCCATACCGTCGCGTAGTGGCGCCGGTAGATGTCCTCGAAGGACGCTTCGTGCACACGGGCATCGTGGGGCCGGTCTGGGGCGGCGTCAAACGGATCATCGGCGGTCACGGCCAGCACAGCGGCGGGGTGCCGTCGCACGCCCCGGTGTCGGTCTTGGGCTGCGAGACCTTGCACGACGGCGTGCCCGGGCCGAACGTGTTGCCTTCGCTGAGGTTCGGACCGTCCATGCCGCTCCACCCGCTGACGACGACCGTGTCACCGGCGATGTCGGCGAACTCGGTGTCGCGCACGACCTCGGCGGGCGGACCATCGTCGGGCGTCTGGCCGTGCACGATGATCGCCGCGTCGTTGTCCGCGGGCCCGCAGCCGAAGCCGTTGTGCCCACTCTCGCCGCCGGCGTACTCGATGCGCGCGTGACCGATGTGCGAGCCCGACAGCGGCACGTACGAGAAGACCACGCCCATCCAGTCCCCCGCGGCGGGCGCATCCTGGGCCGACGTGAAGAGGATCGGTGCCTCGGGGGTCCCGTCGGCGACGAGGATCCCCTGTCGCGTGTCCGAGCTGCCGACGATGATCCCCGAGCCCGCGGATTCGTCGAAGGCGACCGTCACCCCGGGCTCGATCGTCAGGGTGGCCGTCGCCGCGAACTCGCCGGGATTGAGATACAAGACTCCGAGCTGGCGATACGGCACGCCGTGGTCGGCCCAGGTGTCGTCGCGCATGAACGCCTTGCTGGTGCGCACGAGGATCTCGTCGCGCACGTTGCCCGAGATCTCGAGCTCGGCCGGGAGACTGTCGCCCACGCCCGGCTCGATCCGCACGGCCGACGGTGCCGCATCGCCGCCCCCGTCGCGGATCCAGACCTGCGTCGAGGCATCGGTGAGCGCGCCCCATCCGTCGAGATTGAGACCGTGGCTGCGCGAGCCGGAGATCAGCACCCGGTCCAGGGTCGTGCTCGCCGTGACCGCGCCGCCGTTGGTGCCGGTCGCGACGCCCTGCACCACGAGAGCGCCGAGCTCGTCGCTCTGCGCCGCGCCACCGTCGACGATCCCGGCGACGGAGAGGTCGAGCACGCCCATGGGCCAGACCCACATGCGGCCCCACGGCGCGTCGGCCTGCGCCGCCTCGAAGAGGATCGGCAGGACTTCGTCGTCGGTGGCTTCGCCGCGGGCGACGAGGGTGCCGGGCGCGGACGACGATCCCACCTCGATCGTGACGCCGTCGTCGACGACGACGTGCACGCACGGCTCGATCGTGACGGTCGCGAGGACGCGAAGGTTGGACGTGATCCGATGGGGGCCGTCGGCCGCGGCCCAGGTCTCGTCGGCCGTCACGTCACCCCCGTGGTCGGTGCCGACGCCCGTGGGCGCGGGGCAGTCACCGCCGGCGGCGATCCGCTCCGGCGTCACCGGCCCGCCACCTCCGGGGACGCCCCCGCTCGATTCGGCCGTATCGGGCTCGGTGTCCGAGGCTGGGCCGTCGTCTTCGGCAGGCGCGCACGCGGGGAGCAACAGCGTGGTCGCGATGGCAAGGGGGGCAAACGAGGGGCGTGCAGGCATGTCGAGTGAGTGGGAGCCGAGACGGCGATCCGTCACCGCCAGATTTTTTCGAGGTCGTGACGGATTCGGGAGGGGCCCTCCACTCACCCGGCATGACCATCACGACTTCGAAGGCGGCCGCCACCGCCGGTTGCGCGCTGCTCGCCCTGTGTGCCCTCGTCCCCGCCGGCTGCGTGCTGCCGGGCGCGGACGACGAGACGGACGGCGCCACGGAGGCGGACGCGGGTGCGTCCGACGAGACGAACGGCGGCGGCGGGTCCACCGGGGGATCGAGCCCGACCACCATGACCGACCCCACCTCGGCGGACGAGTCCGGGACGGGCGACACGGCCACCGACGACAACGGCACCGACACCGACACCGGCCCGAGCGGGTCGGTGGTCGGCGACGACGTCATCTTCTACGTCCGGGAGCTCGCCGCGTCCGACGATGCGCTGTGGGCCATCGACGTGGGCACGAACGAAGCGCACGAGGTGACCGCGCTCGACGGGACCAGCGAGATCCGGTCGATCGCGATCCACCCCAGCCGCACCGGGCTGGTGATCGCCTCGACCTTCGAGACGGGCGACTATCAAGCGAGCGAGGCGATCTACGGGTTCGACTTCAACGACACGCTCGTGTTCGGCGAGCCCACGCTGATCATGCCGGCGATCCCGACCCCGGTCGGCGCCTCTGCCGGGTACCAGCAGCAGATCAGCGATCTCCGCTTTCATCCCGACGGCTCGCTGCTGTGGTTCGGGCATTCGTTTCAGTTCGACATCGGCAACCCGGGCGGCGGAACGCTCGGCGCTCTCGATCTGGCCACCGGACAGTACGAGCTGTATCTGGACATCATCGGCGACTGCACCGTGAACACCGGGCCCGCTCCGAGCCCGGACGGTTCGCTGCTCGCCTCGATCCGCGGCGTGTGCATCGACAGCAGCCACGAAGGCGTCGTCGCGTTCGGGATCCCCCCGGCCGGCGACCCCCAGATGGTCGTGCCCTCGACGAACTTGGTGTTCGCGGGCCCGCAGTGGCTCCCGGCCGGCGACGGTCTCGTCTACGGCGGCAACATCGACTTCGACGCCAATGGCGACGGCACCCCCGACGTGTCCGGCGACGCCCTCATGCTCCTCGAGATCGCGACCGGCGATCAGTACGTGCTGCTTCCGCCGACGGACGGCTACACGATCTGGGATTTCGCGATGGCGCCGACGGGCGATCGCTTCGTCGCCTGCGTCAACCGTGGCGGCCCACGTGACCTGCTGCTCGTGGACCTGTCGGGGACCGAACCCGAAGTTCGCTGGCTCACCGACGACGGCGTCAGCTGCTACCCAGCGTGGTAGGGGCGGCCGGGCTCAGCCCGCGACGGCGGCGGTGATGACCTTGCCGCCGTCGACTCGAAGCTCCACGCGCTCGGGCGCGACGCCCGTGACCGTGGCGAGCGTCTTGGCGGCCGCCTGCAGGGTCTGGTCTTGCGGGATGTCGCCACCGTCGCCGCCGGCGCCCGTGTCCGATTGGATCGAGGTCGCGCCGAAGTCGTTGCCGCTGGGCGCGACGCCACCGAACACGCCAGCCTGCACGTGCGGGCCGATGATCATCATGGCGTGGTGGTTGAGGTTGTGGTCGCGACCCGCGGTGCCCTTCTTGCCCAACGTCCGTCCGAACACGTTGAGGTTGGCGACGGTGACCTTGTCGGCCAGGCCCACCGCGTCGAGCTCGGCGAAGAAGGCGTTGAGGGAGGCGAGCGCCGCCACCGTCTCGTCGGCCTCCTTCGTGAGCCCCGCGTCGGTGTGGTTGTCGCCGCCGAAGCGGACGTCCACCGTGACCACCGGGCTGATCTTCATCATGAACAAGGCGATGGCGGCCTGGAGCTGATCGTCCTGACCGTTGCCCGTGATCGCGGCGAGGCGGTCGAGCAGGCTCTCGTCGATCTGCTTGACCTGCTCGCGCGACAGCGCGTAGCGATCGATCCACTCGCGCTGCACCGCCGTACCACGCGCCTGCAGATCGGCGTGGATCTCGTCGAGCGCCGTGTCGCGCAGCTGCGCGAGCGCAAGGCCGTCGCCGTTGGCGGGCTCGAAGATGCGCGACAGCGTCCGCGGAGCCAGCGACTGCATTACGGCGCCCTTGAAGGTCACCGTCTCGCCACCGAGCGTGACCGGCTCGCGCTGCAGGGTGCCGAGGGCGTTGGCGTTCTCCGAGGCGATGAGCGACGCGAGGTGCTCCGAGCCCGTGCCCGTCTCTCCCTTGGCCGATCCCACCAGTCCCATGACCTTCTCGTGGTGGGGATGCGCGTTGAGGTACGTGCGGTGGTGGATGAAGGCGGTCCGATCGAGGACCCACTGGGGCAGTGAGGCCCACGGTGCGGCCGCCGTCGTGTTGACCCCGCCCAGCGACAGCTGCGTCGGCGCCATCGAGGCCATCCCCGGATGGGCGACACCGTTGATGCCGTAGGTCCCGGGCACGTTCGCGTTGATCGGGTGTCCGGCGCGCGCGTTGAGGTACAGCAGGAACTGCGGCGGTACCGGGTCCGCGGCCATCGCCTCTTCGCCGGGGTAGCCCGCGAGGAAGAAGGAGGCGGGAATGCCCGTGGCCATCGCCCGCAGCCCCACCGGTCCGAGCAGGGCTTTGCGCAGGAAGCTTCGTCGTGATGCGTCCATGATGATCTCCTCGAAGTTCTTCCCGGTCCGTCTAGAGGTCCGTGGTGGTCAGGTAGGGCGAGGTGCAGGCCAAGGTGAAGGCCGACGCCAGCTGGGCCTTGGTGTTGCTGGTGATCTCGGCCGCGTCCTCGATGTGCTCGGTCAAGATCGTCTGCATCAGGTCGTGGCGTGGGTCGCTGGGCTGCAGGCCCACCACGCCGTGGACGAGCACGTCGATCGCCGCGGGCATGTCACTGGACTGCAGCGGCGAGTCGGCCGCATCGACGATCGCGTCGCCCATGCGCCGGCACAGCGAGTCGACCGTGGCGGCGTAGAACAGCGACGACTGGGCGACCTGGTTGGGCACCGTGCTGCCGCGACTCCAGGAGTCGGACGGCAAGGCCTCCGAGAGGTCGGTCGTGATGTTCGTGCTGGCGCAAGCGTCCACGCCGAGTCGAACCTCGAGCGCGTGGCAAAGGTGCTCGAAGCGAGACACCGAGCTCGGCACGGGAGCCATCTGCACGTCCACCGGGCAAGCGGCGCCGGTGACCAACGGCGAGGAGAACAGCTCGACGACGAGCGTCTTGAAGTCGTAGCCGGAGTCCTCGAAAGCGTCGCGAACGCGCACGAACTCCGGATCCTCGAGGTTGCACTCCTGCGAGTTGGCGAAGTAGCACAGCTTCTGCGTCCAGCCGGCGGCGAAGGCCGGATGCCCGGAGACGATCGTGCCGAGGTCGGCCAGCGAATCGCCCGACGCGGTGTGGCCCTGGAACGAGAACGTCGCCTCGAGCCCCGGCACGTCTTCCATCGCCCGCACCGCGTAGGTGTCGGGGTAGTAGACGTTGTCGAAGAAGTTGCGCATCGGGTCGAGGTTCTTGTGGCAGCCGTAGCACTCGGTGCCGGGCTCGGCGTGGTCGTCCGACAGTCCCTCGTCGCCGAGCGGCTCGGTCACGTCCGAGTCCTCGAACGCGAGCCCCAGGCCGGCGATGAGCATCTGGTTGGTCGTGACGCGGAAGCTGTTGTCGACGTTGGTGCGCCAGCCGGCCAGGAACGCCGGCGTGGAGAAGAAGCCCGCCTTTTCGGAGACCAGACCGACCGTGTCGAGCTGGCGCAGCGCGGGTGCGTCCCAGAAGCGCTCGAGGTCCGCGGGGTCTTCGAGGGTGGTCAGGGTCACCGGCCGCCAGTCGTTGAAGTCGGCGTCCGTGAAGATCGGGTCCATCTGCGTCTGGCAGTTGTTGGGCCCGGTGATCCCGCCCATCACCATGGTGAAGTTGCGGTCGTTGGCGTTGGTCGACAGGGGGTTGCCGGCACAGTCGGGCAACGTCGACGCGAAGAAGATCCGGTTGTTGATCTGCTGGTTGATGGGCGTGCTGGCGGTGTAGGTCGTGCCGCCGATGTTGACGCTGCCCTTGTAGTAGCGAACCTGGCCCCACGCGGGCTTCTCGGAGACCAGCAGGTAGCTCAGCATCGCCGTGGTCATCATCCACGTGCGCGTGGACGCGATCTCGGTGAAGGGCCGGCCTTCGTCGATGAGTGCGACCGCCGTGCGGGCGAACGATTCCTCGAAGTTGCGGTACAGGGCCGTGGGCGGGCGGAAGTCGCGGATCGAGTCGTCGTTGTTGACCTGGCTGGCGTACTCGTCGCGCGCGCCACCGCGAGCCTGCTGCAGCGTCTTGCCGAGGTAGTCGATCATCTTCGCGCGGAAGGCATCGGTCTCGACCCACTGGGCGATCAGGTCGCGCAGCGACGCGGGGTCGGCGATGACCGCGGCGACCTCCTCTTCGGTCGTCGCCTCGCCGGTCAGCAGCATCTTGACCCGACGCACGTAGACGTAGGGCTCGACGAGCTCGTCGACGGCACACTCGCCGCCCGGGCCATCGGGCTCCCACGGCTCGGGGTCGCCGTCGTCGTCGGCACCATCGTCCTCGCCGGCGTCGCCACCGTCGGCGCTGTCGCCCATGCCACCGTCACCGGCCGAGTCGTCGACCGCGCCGGGATCCTTGTCTTCGGTGCTACCGCTCGCGCACGCGGCGGTCAGGAGCGTGAGCGCGGCAAAGGTGCCACTGAACTTCGGGGCACATCGTTCGATCCAGCTCGTCGTCACGGCAGCATTCCTCCTTCGATCCACTTGGCGATCGTTTCGACTTCGTCACTTCCCCAGCCATCGGCACGCACGGCCACGGGGGGCATGTTGTCCAGCTCCACCACGCGCCGCTCGATGGTGTCGGCGCGCTCGACCCACGCCTCGAGAGTCTCGAGCACGGGGATGCCGGCGGTGGTCATCGCGCCATGGCACGTCGTTCCACCGCAGTGTTCTTGGGCGATCGGCGCCACGTCGGCCGAGAAGGTCACGACGTCGGGCACGTTGTGGCGCAGCCACAGCTTGCGCTCGGCGCTCTCGCCGTCGCTGCCGACGGCCCGCAGCACGACCTCGTGCCAGCCCAGGCCTTCGAACGTCACGACGCCGGTCAACTCACCGGCGCTGCCGCCAGGCGACAGCGTGAGGTCTTCGCCGTCCACGGTCGCCGTCACGGTCACGCCCGCGTCCTTGGCGGTCGCGACGAACGCGAGCTCCTTGAGCGGGGTGCGCTGGTAGGGGTGCGCATCGGCGATGCGCAGCTGCGGACCCACGGCGGCGTGGCACAGCTCCTCGTCTCGCGAGATCCACACGCCCCCGGCGTGGCCGATCAGGTCGGCGACGTCGGTGGCGTCGCCGGGCAGCACGAGCTCGGTGAACTCCCCGTCGGCGAATCGGATCACGCGACCTCCCAGGCCGATCCACACGTGATCGTCGGAGGCGGCGAGCACCGTCGGCGTGCCGGCGTCGAAGGTCCAGCGCGACCAGGACTCGGGCCCGAGCCACAGCTCGCCGTCGGCGAGGACGGCGAGCGTCGGACCGGTCGCGGCCGCGTCGACGAAGCCCTCGAACTTGACCGCGTGCACGATGCCGTCGGTGGACACGCGCCACACCGTGCCGTCGGCGGCGGTCATCCACGTCTCGTCGCCGGGTCCGGTGCACTCGCCGTCGAAAGTGAGGATCGCTTCGGGAACGCCGCCTTCGTGGGCATCGACCGCCAGCGCCCACCACTGCCCCTCGCGGTGCTCGTGCAGCGTGCCCGCCGACAGCAGGTAGCCGTTGTCGCGAGGATTGCCGCACGCGGTCGCACCGGGGGCGAAGCCGGTCGGCGGCACCAGCGAGACGCGCGACCACTCGTCGACGTGCCACAGCGCATCGGTGGAGACGACGACGGCGTCCTGCGACGACTGCGGCCGCACGTCGACCATCGCGCCGAGCTCGAGATCCTTGGGTGCCGCCGTCGTCGCGCCCGTCCACGGATCGACGACCGCGAACTGCACGTGACCGGCGGCGCCGGGCATGTCTTCGGCCAGCCACGCGAATCCCTCGGGGCTGACACCGGCCAGGCGCTGCCCGGCGCCCAGCGGCATGCAGAAGTTGTCACTGGGCAGCTCGGCGAGCGTCGCCGGGACCGCCTGGGGCGGATCTTCGGCGGTCGGGGCGTCCGGCACGTCGGGATCGGCAGGCCCGCCGCCCTCGTCCCCGGGCGTGGACTGTGCATCGTCGGCTCCGGCAAATCCGTCCAGACCGTCGTAGCAGCCGCCCAAGCCGCACACGACCGCCAACGACAGCCCCCACGGCGTCGGTCTCCAGCTCCCCGTCACGGACCCGAAGTACGGATCGGGCCGACCTTGTCTCAGGAAAGTGCGGACTTTTTTGACCTTGTGCCGTGACGGTGTCCTCGCCCACGCACGTGGCATGACGGTCCCAGACCGGAAATCCCTCGTCGAGCGCTGCCCAGGGCCTCGTAACCCCCAGTCGGCCCGCGTCGGTTGACGCGGCGATGGCGAACAAGACGATCCTGATCGGCGGCTACGGGCCGGGTATCTCCAGCGCGGTTGCGCGCAAGTTCGGCGGCGAGGGCTGGCAGGTGGCCCTGGTCGGACGGACCGAGACACGGCTCGAGGAGGGCGTGCGGGCGCTGGCCAAGGACGGGATCACGGCGAAGGCCTTCCCGTGCGACCTCGGCGATCCAAAGGCGGTGCAGCAGCTCATCGGTCGCGTGCGCGACGGGCTGGGCCCGATCACGGTGATCCACTGGAACGCCTACGCTGGACTGGCCGGGGACCTGACCTCCTGCGACCTCGACGAGCTCCGTACCGTGCTCGACATCGGCGTGGTGGGAGCGGTGGCCGCGGTCCAGGCCGCGCTGCCGGACCTGCGCGAACAGGACGGCGCCGCCGTGCTGATCACCGGTGGCGGATTCGCGTACTACGCCGACGAGGTCGACAACGTGATCGCGCAGTACGGTGCGATGGGCCTGGGCGTGGCCAAGGCGGCGCAGCACAAGCTCACCGGCGTGCTCCACCACAAGCTTGCCGCCGACGGGATCTACGTGGGCTCGATCGTGGTCCTGGGCGCCGTGGCGGGCACCGCCTTCGACCGCGGCGGCGACAGCCTCGATCCCGACGAGATCGGCGAAGCGTTCTGGACGCTGTACTCCGACCGCAGCGACGTCTCGCGTCGCTTCCCCGCCTGAGTTCGGGCGGCCTCAGCGGCAGCGCAGGTGCACGTCGACGAGCGCGCCCTGTCGAAGCCCGCCCACGCCCGCCGGCTTCCACTGCATCGAGGAGCGCTCGACCTCGCAGTTGCCCCGCGCGTCACAGCGCGGGCGCGCTTCGTCGTCGAGGTCGAGCGCGACGATGCCCGCGTCGTCCAGGCGCGACAGCTCCCCCGGATCCGACACCCGATCGCCGTCGAGGTCCGCCCACAGCCGCAAGCTCGACCACGCCGGGTCCGCCGACGTGATGCGCCCGTCGCCGTCGCCGTCCAGCGGCGCGAGTGCCTCGAAGCCGTTGCGGGCCAGCGTCCCGTCGGGAAGGCGCGTCGCGGCGCCGAACAGCTCGCGCCCGTCGTCGATCGTGCCGTTGGCGTCGCGATCGAGGACGAGCCACGGCGTGTCCGCGGACGGCCAGTCGACCTCGGCGCACGCGAAGGGGGCTCCGAGGTCGAAGTCTGCGGCTCGCGTCGGTTGCAGCTGCACGGGCGCACCGTCGAAGCTGACCGCGAGCGGACAGAAGGTGGGGTAGCCCAGGTTGTCGATCCAATCCTGGCGCACGCGATCCGGCTCGCCGATCCACACGTCTTGCCCGCCGCGCTTGACCAGGCGCGGCTGCAGCTCTCCGCTCTCGCTCGGCCAAACCGTGGGGCGACCGGGCGTACGCGCGGCGATCTCCACCTCCGGCAACGACTCGCCGCGGTGCACCTGCGGCGCATCGATGCCCGCGTCGAGCGGCTCGGCGTGCGCGCGGCTCGGCGCGTGGTCGACGACCGTCGCGGTCGGCGGCACGCGCCACGGCGTGCACGCGGAGCCCACGACGACCACGACCGACACACTTCCCAGACCACGCCACGCCATCATCGAAGCAGGGCTAGCGCGCACGCTCGGGGTGGGCAAGCGCATCGACGAAGACGGGCGCGAGCGAGGTGCACCACGTCACGGCTCGGCGCGCTGGCATGTCGCAAAGGGACACCTCGCATGCGACCTCGGCCGTCGCGTGCCTCCACCATCCCCTTCGCGCGCCGAGGCCCGGCCGGCGTCAGCGGCAGGGTCCGTGGATTCGCGCCCGGAGTGATCCGGGCGCGGCAGCGCAGCGTTTATCAGGGCACGAAGCCCAAGCACATGCATCTGCGCACGCCCATTCTCTCGCTCGCCATCGCCGCCCTCGTCCCCGCCTGTATCGACTTCGACGCCGAAGCGGACTCCGGCGGCACGGGTGGGGAGATCGAGTACGCCGGTTTGACCGCGTCGCTGGAGACGCTCGCCGCCAACTGCAGCTTTCCCAGCCTGTATTTCGCGGCGACCGAAGCCGCCGGTCCCCTCGACCAACCCCCGGAGTGGGAGAAGTATCAGGTCACCGATGCGTGCCTGGCCCAGGTGGAGCAGACGCTGCTGGATCAGGGCATCACCCTCGCCCTCAACGGACCCATCGAGACGGACTCGGTCCGTCGCGGGGTGCTGCTGGGCATCCATTCGATGGTGTTCTCGCCCATGTTCACACCGCCGGTGCCCGCCGGAGGCACCCTCCCTTCGGTCTACGCGATCGACACGGCGCAGTACCCCTACCCCGCCAACACGATGAGTCTCGTCTCGGAGGTCCCGCCGTCGTACGCGTTCGTGATGCCCGAGGGCTACTACAACGTCGAGTTGGCACACCTGTTCTTCTCCACCGTCACCGGGATCGTCGACGCGACGAATCACGATCCGGGCTCCACTGCCCGCTACGAACAAGGCGTGATCTCGCTGCTCGGCCAGTTCGACCGCAGGTACACGAGGAACCCGGAACGAACGGCGGCCCTGCTGGCGCACGAGCTGTCCCACGAGTTCACCTACGGCCACAAGGCCTGCAACGTCCCCTCGCAGTCGTGCGGCGGCGAGCCCTCCCATCCGGGGGACGACTGCGACTGCGACTACGAACTGTCGGCCTACTGGGTGGAGGCCGCGTTCGCCGAGGCGGCGGCCCTCGGACGCGTCATCAGCTTCGCGCCCGGGGCGACCCGCCCCATCGACGGTGGCACCGACGTCGCCGGCTACTTCCCCGCCTCGCGGTGCCAGGAAGCGGTGAAGCACGTGACCCCGTTCCGCGAATCGATGCCCGACTGCGACGCCGTCAACGTCTCCCTCGTCGACGCGATCGAAGCCGCGAGCAGCTACTGGAACGCCTTCGGGGGGTAGCGACGGCTCGTCGTTGTCGGGTCGCTCGACGCTCACCGGGCCACGATGCCGCCGACGGGGCTACGACGCGGCCGAGCCGAGGGCCGGGCTCAGCCTCGCGCGAGCTCGGCGACGATTTCGTACGAGCGCAGCCTCGCGGCGTGCTCGTACGGCATCGAGCTGATGATGAGCTCGTCGGCGTCGGTACGGTCGATGAACGACCGCATGGCCTTGGCCACGGTATCCGGCGAGCCGATCGCGGCGAACTCGAGCACCGAGGCGATCAGGGCGCGGTCCATCGGCGTCAGCTCGGCCTCGTAGTCGCGGCGCGGCGGCGGCAACGTGGTGGGTCGGCCGCTGCGAAGGTTGACGAACACTTGCTGCAGCGTGGTCGCCAGGTAGCGCGCCTGCTCGTCGGTATCGGCGGCGACGACGTTGTAGCCGAGCATCACGTACGGCTCGGCGAGCCACTTCGAGGGCTCGAAACGGTGACGGTACAGCGCGATGGCTTCGTCGAGTTGCTGTGGGGCGAAGTGCGACGCGAACGCGTAGGGCAGGCCCATCGCCGCCGCGAGCTGGGCGCCGAACAGGCTCGAGCCGAGGATCCAGATCGGCACGCTCAGCCCGTGGCCGGGCACCGCCTGGATCCTGGCGTTGCCCTCGAAGTAGGCGATGAGCTCGGCCACGTCGCGCGGGAACGCGTCGGGGTCCGCCGACGAGTTGCGACGCAGCGCCATCGCGGTGGCGCGGTCGGATCCCGGCGCGCGCCCCAGGCCCAGATCGATGCGTCCCGGATACAGACTCTCGAGCGTGCCGAACTGCTCGGCGACGACGAGCGGCGAGTGGTTGGGGAGCATGATCCCCCCGGCGCCCACGCGGATGGTCTGGGTGGCGCCGGCCACGTGTCCGATCAACACCGCGGTGGCGGCGCTCGCGATCCCGGGCATGCCGTGGTGCTCGGCGAGCCACACGCGCCGGTAGCCCCAACGCTCGGCGTGCTGCGCGAGGTCGACGCTGTTGCGGAACGAATCGGACGCGCTGGCCCCGGCCACGATCGGCGCGAGGTCGAGAACGGAAAGCGGGATCACGCCGTCACAATGCCACCGTCGCCGGCATGATTACTCTGCTAGGCTCCCCGCCGACGTGAGCATCGACGCCGACAACTTCAGCGTGGAGCGCCGCGGTCGGCTGCTGGAGGCGCGCGTCTGGGCGCTGGACGACCACGACGTCGCCGACCGCTACTCGCGAGCGCTGGCCGAACGCGCGGCCTCGGCCCCCTTCGGCGAGGCGCCGGTGCTGTGCGCCGACCATCGCTTCGCGGAGGTCTACCCGCAGCCGGTCACCGATCGCCTGCTGGCGCTGTTCGAGCAGATGAACACGCGACTGGCCCGGATCGCGATCGTCGTGCATCCGGAACAAGCCACCTTCTTCATGCAGCTCAACCGCATCGTCCGCGAGGCACGCTTCGACAAGCGTCAGGTCTTCCGCGACATCGACGAGGCCCTGGCCTTCCTCGCGCTCGACCTCGACGCCACCGACGTCGCCAACGCCCGGCACTTTCTGCAAGTCGGGCCCAAGCCCGGCGTCCGCGGCGTCACGCGCGGGACCTGAGCCAGGGACGCCACGGGGGCCCACGGTTCGCCCGGCACGCACGAGCTCATCACCGGGAACGGTTTTCGCCGGCCGGCGACTACCCCCTCGTGCGACCCAACCTTCCCTCCGCCATCGTCGTGCTCGCCGTCGGCTCACTCCCTGTGCACGGCTGCGGGGACGACGACGGTGGCGCAACGTCCACCAGCTCGGCCACGTCGGGGGACAGCTCGTCGACCACGGGCGTGGCCGATGCGGAATCGGACACGGGGGCCGAGACGAGCACGAGTGGCGGCGCGTCGTCGTCGAGCGGATCGCCCCCCGACGACACCACGGGTGGAGACTCCGGGAGCTCGTCCAGCGGTGGATCCGACACCAGTGGAGGCGAGGCCGTGATCGCCTGTGGGGTCGAAGATCCGTGGTTGTGCGAGGACTTCGAACGCGCTGACCCGCTCTCGGCATGGGAGGAGATCAAACTCGCCGGAAACCAGGTCTCGGTGCAGATGGCCGACTCGCCCACGGAATCGCAGGTCCTCGTCGCGGAAACGACCGCGACCGCGATCAGCCATGTCGCCGTGATCCGACGCGAAGTCCCCGAGGCCGACGGCGCGACGGTCCTGGCCGCTGGGTCGTGGGTCAATCTCAGTCCCGAGTGTCTCGGGCCCGCCCACGTCTCGGTCCTCAACCTGACGCTCACCGACCTCGCGGGAGGTGGTCTCGCGGGACAGCTCACCGTGTGGCTCCGTGCGAACGATGGCTACGTCTTCGTGGCTCCCAACATCCCGGGCATGACGGCGACCAGCTTCGATTTCGCGCATACGGTCGGCCCCGACCAGTGGCACCGCCTCGGGGTCGTCTACGAGCCGGCGTCGGGCGCGGTCGCCTTGACCATCGACGGGGCGTCGGTCATCGACGACCAGGCGACCGTGATGCTCGGCGATCCGCTGAGCGTCGAGATCGACGGGGGCTTCTCCGGGAGCGGCCTCGAGAGTGCCTGCCGCATGCTCCAGGACGACATCTATCTGGCGCCGGGTTAGCCCGGCTTCGACGTCACGAACGGCGAGCCGTCGTCGTCACTCCACGATCACCCGGTCGCCCGCACCGCGGCCGAAGGTCTCGGGGTGGTACATCTCCTCGGCCTTCGGCGGGGGGACGACGAAGTTGCCCGGCGTGGTGGCGCGCGCGATGTAGTCGTAGTCGTGCACGCCTTCCCACAGCAGCGACGTGAAGGCCTCGACCCGTTCGTCGCGCATGTTCTGGTGCTCGTACCAGGGTCGCCACCACCACCAGTAGCCGCCGCGACTGTCGTCGTCGCCCTGCGGATCGGCCGGCAGCGCGCCGGTCGTGGCCAGCTCGGGGTTGAGCGGCTCCAGCCCCGCCGGCAGCGGATCGACGAGCGCCACGTGGTAGCGCCGTGACTCGGCCAGCATCGTCAGGCGCACGCGCACGCGCGCGCCGGCCTTGATGTGCCACGTGCCGTCGGCATCGCGCGTGACGTCCTTGTCGTCGTCGACCGCCTCGTAGCGGCGCTGCACCACGAAGCCGGCGTCGTACGGCGGCAGCTTCAGATCCCGCGGGGCGTAGCGCATGCCCACGCGGTAGTACATCCGCCCCTTGCCCTCCTTGGCGAGCACGAGGTCGGTGCCCTTTTTGTGGTCGGTCAGCCACTGCATCGGCACCTCGACGTGGTGCCGCTCGGTGGTGCGGCCCTTGAACGTATGGTCGCCGGCGTACGACTCGCCCAGCCACGCGCGCGCCACGAAGCTCGGCGTGGTCTTCTCGAACACGTTGAAGTAGCGATCGAGCGCCAGCAGTACGAAGGCGTTTTCCTGCGTGCTCGACCAGCGACCCGCCGTGCGGTGGTCCAACAGGCCCCGCACCAGCTTCGGGATCAGGTCGTTCTTCGCGTCCGTCTCGATGAGCGCCTCGAGGATCAGCGCGTCGGCGCGGCGCGCCGAGTGCAGCAGCACGTGGTCGCCGTCGCTGTAGTGCGTGGTGAAGTTGGCCGCGCCGGCGGTCTCCGACACGCGATTGCCGAAGTGGCGGTGGATGTCCCCGACCATCTTCGTTGCCTTCGGATCGTCGGCCAGCGTGGGCAGAAGCCACGCCAGCGCCTCCAACGGCAGCTTCTCCACGCCGACTTCGTCGACGAGCTTGCGGGCCTTGGCCGCATCGGGCGTGCCGGCGACGTCGAGCACGTACAGCGCGTACGCCCGAATGAAGCGCTTGGCGTCCTCGGACATGTCGTGCGGCAGGTGCGACTCGACGTTGGCGAGGTACTTCGTGGCCCGGTTGAAGGTGTTGGTCGGCACCGAAAACCCCTTGGCCTTCGCCCGCGCGAGCGCGTGGGTGACGTGCGCGGTCAGGTACGGCCACGACGGCCACCCCGAGCCCCAAAACGAGAAGCCACCGTCGTCGCCCTGCATCCGCGACAGACGCTCCACGTCGGTCTTGACCCCGGCGACGAGCTCCTTGGGTGGCGGCAGGCCCTCGGCGTCGAACGCCTCGAGCACGTCGCGCAGCGCCGCGATCGCGAGGACCCGACTGGCGATCTGCTCGCTGCAGTCGTAGGGGTACCGCACCAGGTACAGCGTCGCGTCGGTCAGCTCCTGCAGCGCCGTCGACGACGTCGTGATCTCCAGGCCGCCGAACTGCGGGAAGACCCCGCCGGGCGCCTGCACCGGCTGGGCGATCGCCCCACTGTCGATCTGTCCGTACGTCGCGAACGCTTCCGTCGTCGCGGGGGTCCACACGGGAAGCTCGAAGCTCGCCGCGTCGGCCCACGTCCCCGCCACGGCCCCGACCTGGAACCGCGCCGTGCCGGCCTGCTCGGCCTTGGTCGGGAAGCGCACCTCCACGCGATCGTTGGCCGGCACCTCCACGCGCCGCCCCGCGCCGGCGGTCAGCGTGGCGTTGTGCGTGCGCACGGCCACGTCCACCGTCATCGACGCGTCGGTCTGGTTCTGCAGCACGACGGGCAGCTCCATCTCGTCGCCGAAGTTGAGGAAGCGCGGCGCCGACGGCCGCACCATCAACGGCAGCCGGGCCGTGATCGACGACTCGGCCTTGCCGAAGTGTTTGTCGCCGGCCACGGCCACCGCCATGATGCGGTAGCGCGTCAGGTTGTCGGGCAACTTCACCTCGACCGTGGCGTGTCCCTTCGCGTCGGTGTGCACGCTGGGCGAGAACAACGCGAGCGCCGAGAAGTCCTCGCGCATCGCGATCGGGGCGGTATTGCCGTCCTTGCCCTTCTTGCCCGCCGATTTGGTGGCCACGGGCGCGGCTTCCTCCATCGCTTCGTCGGCGGCGAAGTAGTCGGCTTGGGGGGCGGGTGAGGGCGGCGGGGGCGCCTCGGCCGAGGACGCGCGGACCTTCTGCTCCGCGCCGCCGGCGTCACCACCCCCGGGCGCGTTGCTGCTCTCGTTGACGAGATCCTCGGGCTTGGCGAGCACGACCTGCGAGCGCAGGTGATGGTCCCGCACCCCCGGCGGTCGCCAACCGTAGAACGCGGCCACCGGGTCCGGCAGCGCGTACCCGGTCAGGGCCAGCACCGCCTCGTCCACCACCACGAGCGCCACCTCGGCGTCGGCCACGGCCTTGCCCGCCGCGTCCTTGACGTCCACGGCGATGGAGGTGGTTCCCCCCGGCTCGATCTTCGCGCGCTCGGGTGCAACCTCCAGGGCCAAGGTGCGCTGACGCGGCGGCACGGTGAGCGAGACGATGCCGGTCGCGAACGCGGTGCGCTTGGGCAGCTTCGGATCGATCTTGCCGTCACCGCCTCGCCGCGGCGCCGCGCCGACGAGGTCGACCTGCACGTGCATGTTCGGGGTCATGTCCTCGGTGATCGGCACCTCGACGATCGTCGACGACCCCTTCAGCGCGATCGACTCGGACTTCACGACGCCCGAGCGGCGCAGCGTGACGAGCCCGTACGCGTCCGGCCACGGCGCAGCCACGGCGATCTTGGCGGTCTGGCCCGCCTCGTACTCTTCGCGATCGGGGATGAGCAGCACCTGCTCGGCGGACACGTCACGCGGCTCGGGCAGGTCGCCGCCCGCCACCCAGATCGTCGTCTCGGTTCGATTGGCGCGACCGTCGGCGTCGCGAATGTCGGCGGTCACTCGATAGCTGCCTCCCTTTTTCGCCGGGAGCGTGCAGCGCACCGCGTCCGTTCCGCTCTTGTGCTTGCAGGTCTGGGGGTCGCGCTCCTTTTCGACCATCTTCCCCTTTTCCTGCACGTACTCGATCCGCACCGACCGCACGGCGATCTCCACGCCCGTGGCGACCTTGCCGTCGATGTCCACGACGATCGCGTCGAGCTCGATGTCTTCGCCGGCCTGCACGAACGCGCGATCGGATCGCAGCCCCACGTACAGGTCGGCGGGGTGCACCACGGTGGAGGTCGACGAGGTCCACGCCTGGCGATTGACGTCCATGACCGTGGCCTGCGCGCTGACCGACATCGCCCGCGGCGGGTTGACCGACACGAACGCCATGCCGAGGTGATGCTTGCCGGTCGCATCGGTCTGCGCCGAGAACGACTGGTACTTGGGCTGCAGCGCCGGGTCGGGCGTCTCGTCGTACCAGCGCCAGAACATCCACCACGGATCCCACTTGCCGAAGATGAAGCGGTCGTGGCCCGG
Source organism: uncultured Pseudomonadota bacterium (assembly GCA_937896535.1). GTDB lineage: Bacteria > Myxococcota_A > Polyangia > Nannocystales > Nannocystaceae > CALBMM01. The sequence goes on along the minus strand of CALBMM010000028.1, from coordinate 77,889 downwards.
CGGCTGGTAGTGACCGGGCGACGAGCTCACCTGCCACGTCACTTCGGCGTTCGCCAACGGCCCGCCGGCGTAGTACTGCGCCGACACCGTCGCGATCGTGTCGCCGCCGACCATGTGCGGGCCCTCGGCCAGCTGCGCGTCGACCTCGTACTCCGGCCGACGAAACTCCTGCACCTCGATCGCGTGCCAGTACTCGGCGCCGGGTACCCACGTGCCCTTCTTGCCGATGTCGAGGGTCAGCGACGCGGTGCCGAGGTTCATCGTGTCCGGCAGCGCGAGCTTGGTGTCGAAGGCTCCGAACGCGTTGAGGTCGAGCGTTCCCTTGCTCACCTGATTGCCGCGCGAGTCCGACAGCACGTACTTGACCTGCCGCTGGTCGGGCGCGAGCGCGCCCACGTCGCCGCCCTTGCCCATGTCGACGCGCCGCAGCCAGCCCTTGACGTGCACGTCCTCGCCGGGGCGGTACAGGTGACGGTCGTCGAAGACGAACCAGTGGACCTGAGATCCCTGCTCGTTCTTCTTCCACGATCCCTCGCCGTTCCACCACCAGATCGACTCGGGCAGGAACGCCACGTCGTCGCCGCGACGCGCCACGATGAGCTGCGCGCTCTTGGACGGCAGCGTGAGCGCGGCCAGGCCGTGGGCGTCGGTCTTGGCCTTGGCCGCGCTGGGCGAAAGCTCCACCTGCGTGCCCGCAAGCGGCGAGCCGTCGGCCAGCGAAGTGGTCCACACCAGCATCTGCTCGTCGTCGACGTGGCCCGACAGGCCGATGTCGGTGACCTGCACCCACGCGAGGACGCGCTGCATCTCCCACGGGTTCTTCGCCTTGCGCGTCTGCTCGACGACGAGCACCACGTGACCGCGACCGCCTTTGAGCGCCGGCGACAGATCGATGCCCGTCTCGACGATCTCGTCGTCGGCCCCGTCGACGCCCACCGTGGTGTCGATCACCTTCTTGCCCGGGGGTGCGAGGTCTCGCGAGTCGCGACCGGTCGCCTCCACCGCCTTGAGGTAGGCCGACCAGTCACTCGGCGTGACGCGCCACGCCCGGACCGCGAGCTTGTCGTGGTTGACCGAGTAGACCGCGAACTTGCCCTTGGCCGCCGGGTCGAGCACGACGAGCCCGGAGTTGGGCGCGAACAGGGACTCGGGCGCCGCGGTGACCCGGAATTTGCGGGTCTCGTCCTTGCCCAGCCGCTGCCCGAAGTCGTCGGCGAGCTTGGCGGAGACGACGACCTTGTGACGTCCGCGGGACTTGGCCCGTCCCTGGACGTACATGTGATTGCCGTAGATCTGGACGTTTTGGTCCTGCAGCGGCGGGTCGACCGTGACCATCGACGGATCGAACTTCTCGGCGTCGATCGGATTGGAGAAGATCAGCTCGAAGGGCGTGCCCGGCGGACAGTTGCCGTCCCAGCCGCAGCGATCTTCGGTGAGCTTCATCGGCCCGAAGGTGTCGAACGAGTACTTGGCGGCGTCGGTGGTCGTGCGCGGACCCTCGGCCGAAGGCGTGCCCGGGCCGATCTCGACGGTGATGTGCGTGTCCGGCGGAAGGGGTGATGCGGGCACGAACGCGAGCCAGCGGCCTTCGGTCGCCTGCGCGGCGAGCTGGCGGACCACGTCGTCGCCTTCGATCTCGCCTTCCTCGGCGAGGCGAACCCCGACCGACTTGCCCTTGGGCAAGGTCAACGAAATCGTGCCGAGCACGTCGTTTCGATCGATGGCCTGATCGAACGACGCGAACATCACTGGCTGCAGTCGCGTGGGCCCGCCCTGCGGGTGGAAGGTCTGCACGGACGGCGGCGGGGTCTGGAAGGTCCAGTGCTTGGCCTTGGCCAGCTTGCTGCCGTTGGCCGACTTCGTCCCCGCGGGAACGGTGACCTCGTAGCTCGTCGCCATCGGCAGGCGCTCGGCCGGCTCGAACAGCAGCGTCTTGGCGCCGACCCAACGCCACTTGCCCTCGGGCATCGGGTCCAGTCGCACCGGCACGTCCTTGCTTGCGAGCTCGGCGATCGAGGTGACGGGCACCATCGGCTCGGAGAAGCTCACGCTCAGATGCGGCGCGAGCGGCACGTCGCCGGTGGGCGCCACGCGGGTGACCTCCAGCGGACCGCCGTGCGCCTTCGTCTTCGGCGGCTTGGCCTTCGCCGGCGGGAACGCCCCGAGCACGGTCGCGCCGGTTCGCGGCGCAGGCTTGGACCCCGCGCGCAAGGCGAACTCCTTGGTGTCGTCGGCCTTGCCTTCGAGCTTGGGCAACCGCGCCAACACCTTCTTGGTGTCGGCGGCGTCGAGGTCGGTCGCCTTGCCGCGCTTGGTCGCCGCCTGGCCCGACCCCGACTCGTCGGCGTTCGACAACCGGATCACCAGACCTGGCTCGGTGTCGGTCGCGATCGGCGGAGCGACGTCTTGCGGGTTGACCAACTCGAGTGGACCTTGCTTGTGGTTGCGGCAGGCGAAAACGACGAACACCGCGAGGAGGAAAACTGCGATCGAACTGCGACGAGCCGACATGACGAGCGAGCCGCACGCTAGCGCGGCCGCGACGACATGGGCCGGTGAGCGCGCAAATCCCTCGTTTCGTGCGATCTACGTCGGTTTGCACCACGGGGCCGCGGCGTCGAGCGTGGTGCGACGCGGCGATCCGGGTGATAGTCGCCGCACCCCCATGAATACGCTGCTGCTGTCTGTGCTCGTGTGCCTGGCTGCTCCCGCCAAGCCCACCACTGCCAACGCCATCGTCACGCGCGGCGACGCGGTGGCCTCGGTGAAGTTCGACGGGAAACGCTACGACGTCTCGCTCCGAACCGGTCGCACCCACTCCGCGTCGAGCGTGGAGCTCGGATCGGTGTGCGACGCCGGTGCGATGTCGAACGTCTTGGCGCGCGAGGTCGCGGACAACCGTGGCGTGTTCGGACGACTGCCAGCGGCGAAGGTCAAGGTCGTCACGAGCCCGGCGGCCGTGCAGACGCTCGAGCGAGGGTTGGCCAAGATCCTCGGCACCGGCAAACGCGGTGGCGCGGGTGCCACCTTCGAGGGCTTCACGCTGAAGCTGGGCCGACTCCCTGCCGCCGGTAAGACCAAGACGCTGCAAGGCGGCGCCGGTCCAGGCGCGCCGACCACCACGATCACCGGTCTGGCGGGCGGCGGGGCCGAGATCGTGCGCCAGACGACGCGCAGCAGCGGCGTGCGCGACACGACCGTCGTGACCCTGCTCGGCGACGGCTCGGTGAAGCTGGTGCGTACCCTGGCGTTCGGCAACGGCAGCAACCTCGTCGAGCTCACGCAATCGTCGGACTTCGCCGATGGCAACCGCACGGGCGGCTTCGCCAAGGTGCACACCAACGGCGGCTTCGTGTTCGAGAGCGATCAGAGCTCCGGCGGCGGTGGTGGTGGTGGCGGCGGCAGCAACCCCAGCGGGGGCGACGGCGGCAGCGACAACGACGACAACAACGAGTCGGGCAGCAACCAGGGGCAAGGCCAAAACGTCGCCGACACGCCCAGCGGGGGCGACGGCGGCAGCGGCAACGACGAGCAGCAGGAAAACGAGCAGGACCAGAGCTCCGGTGGCGCACCCACGCTCACTTCGGGGTCGCTGAGCGTGCCCGGAATGTCCGTCGGCAACGGCACCATCGCGGGCGCCGTCAACTGGAACCGCCTCGGCGCCGCCGTCTCGCAGCCCGATCCGACGGGCGGCGAGGACACGAGCGGGGCCGGACAAGGGCCGGTCGGACCCTGCACGCACCTGCAAGGCAGCAGCTTCAACCCGGACCCGAAGTTCCTGCGCCCGAACAAGCAGGGTTGGTTCACCGACCCCGTTCCGGCGCTGCGCCACCCCGATCGCTGAGCGATCGTGGTCGGACGAGGCGGGGCGGCTCGGGCGTCGACCCCGCGGCCCCGAACGCGAGTGGCTCTCCCCCTTCGCCGTGTGCCAAGGTGGATGCCATGCGTCGCCTTGCTCCGTGGCTCGTCCTGGCTTTGACTCCCTTCGGTTGTGGTGACGACGGTTCCACCGGCGACGATGGGGTCGGCGACGGTGGCTCGGCCGACACGGGCTCGACCGCGGGCTCGGCCACGACCACCGCGAGCAGCGGCGCGATGTCGGCCACCGGCTCGGACACGGGCACCACCGCAGATCCGACCGACTCCGCCGACGAGAGCGGCACCACCGGAGCCGCCGGCGACTACGACGTCCTGCCGCTGCGGTTTCCCGATCACCCGGTCTCGACCAACGAGACGGACTACGTGTGCTTCGAGTTCCCGCTCTCGGTCGACAGTCTCGCGCACATCGTCGGATTCAACCCGGTCATCGACAACGCGGCGTACGTGCATCACTACGTGGTGACCGTGGTGCCCCAAGGGTCGGGCCAAGACACGATCAACAACTGCTTCGAGCTCGCCGGCGATCTGATCTGGGCATGGGCCCCGGGCGCGGGCGAGTACCTGTATCCGCCCGAGGCGGGCTTCCTCATCGGTGATCAGCCCGGTGGCGAGTTCACGATCCGCGTGCAGGTGCACTACAACAACCCGCTGGGCACCAGCGGCGAGCTCGACGCGAGCGGGCTCGACATCTACGTCACGCCCGAGCTGCGGCCCAACAACGCGGGCACGGCCGTGTTCGCCGACGTCGGTGGGATCTCGATCCCCGCCAACGAGACGGCGTACGAGCACGTCGCCGATTGCACCTCGCAGGACACGATGGCGATGCTCAACGGACCGATCACCGTCTTCGGCTCCTCCATGCACGCCCACGAAGCCGGGCGCGTGTTGTGGACCGACGTGGAGCGCGACGGCCAGTTCCTGCTCGAGCTCAATCGCGACGACCCGTACGACTTCGACGCGCAGACGTACAAGCCGATCGACGACATCGAGATCCAACCCGGCGACGCGCTCATCAACCACTGCATCTACGACTCGACCGGCGCCGGCGGGCCGATCTTCGGCGGACCGGCCACCAGCGACGAGATGTGCTGGAACACGGTGCTGTACTACCCGCGCGAGAACACCAACTTCGACTACTGCGGCACGCTGTAGTCCGACCCCGGCTGGGATCCGAAGTGGCGCGACCGGCTCGGGTCGCGTCGCTTTTTCGTTGCTCGGTGTCAGTTTTTATAGTTATTATCCCGGAGGTGCGCGGTGCTTTGTTAGTTTTTGCCGTCGCGGTGGGGTGTGGTCCGCAGGTGGGGATCCCCGACGAGATGCCGCCGGGCGATGGGTCGGCGTCGACGAGTGAAGACGCGCCGCGTCCCGCCACCAGCACCTCCGGCGTCCCGCCGGCCGCGACGACGAGCACCACCGCTGCCGACACGAGCACCTCGGGTCCGAGCGCGACCGACGAGGACACGGGCATGTCGTTCATCACCCCGGGAGAGACTTCGGGCTGTGGGATCGGCGAGCCGCCGCCGGGGACCTCGTTTCACTGCAGCTGGTGTGACATCTGGGCCCAGGACTGTCGCGAGGGAGAAAAGTGCACGGCGTGGTCCAACGACGGCGGCCCGGGATGGAACGCGTCGCGGTGCGTCCCGGTGTCCGACGAGCCGGGTCAGCAGGGTGACCCGTGTACCTCCGTGGAGAGCGGCAGTTCGGGGATCGACACCTGCGACCTCGGATTGATGTGCTGGAACGTCGACCCGACGAGCCTCGAGGGGACGTGCGAGTCGTTTTGCGCGGGCTCGCGGCAAGCTCCGACCTGCCCGGCCGGCCGTGCGTGCGCGATCGACTTCGACGGTGCGATCGCACTGTGTCTGGAGCCCTGTGACCCGCTGATGCAGGACTGTGCGGAGGGCCAGTGCGTCCCCCTCGGCGAGACCTTCAGCTGCATGGCCTCGATCGACGCGGTGGCACCGGGGCAAGGCTGCGACTTCGCGGCCGACTGCGAGGCCGGGTCCACGTGCCTGGACGCGTCCTTCGTGCCGGGCTGCACCGACTTCGAGTGCTGCGCCGCCTTCTGCGATCTCGGCGCGCCCGATCCCGACGCGGCATGTGGCCCTCTGGCCGAGTGCCGACTCTTCGGGATGGAAGCGCTGCCGGGCTACGAAGACGTGGGCGTATGCACCGACACGGGAGCGATGTGATGACGCGTTGGATGTGCGCGCTCGTGCTCGTCGTCGCCGCATGCAGCGACGATGGAGCGGCCGGTGGCAGCGACGGCGGTCCGGGTTCCACCGGGACGGCCGACGGGGCGTCGACCGAGTTGCCCGTCACCTCCGCGACCCCGTCCGTCACGTCTTCGGAAGGCTCCGTGGGCACGATGGGCGGCGACATCACCACCGACCCGGGCGGGTTGTTCATCGCGCCGCCCGACAACGGCAGCGCGTGCACGACGTACGAGTGCGATCTGTACGCGCAGGATTGCTGCGCCGGCGAAAAGTGCGTGCCCTGGGGCAGCGACGGCGGGGAGGTCTTCAACGCCACCCGCTGCGTGCCGCTGGCCGAGAACGCGGCACAGCTCGGCGAGCCGTGCACCGTCGTCGCCTCGCCCGTGTCCGGCTTCGACTCGTGCGACGAGAACCTGACGTGTTGGGGGGTCGATCCGCAGACGCTCCAAGGCACGTGCGAGGCGATGTGTACGGGCAACGCCAAGGAGCCCGAGTGCGCCGAAGGTACGGTCTGCGTCACCGACCAGACCGTCCGCGACGACAACACGATCCTCGTGTGCTTGCCCTCGTGCGATCCCACCGCCGACGATTGCGCGATGGGAAGCTGCACGAAAGCCGACGATGGCTTCGCATGCCGGGGCGTGATGCCCCCCGTCGCCGACACCGGCGAGCCGTGCGATCTCGTCGACGACTGCGGCCTCGGCTCGCAGTGCGTCGCCGGCAACCTCGTGCCCGATTGCGCGGGCCCGAAGGGCTGCTGCGCGGCGTGGTGCGACCTGACGGCGACCAATCCCCACGAAAACTGCCCACCCGGGACGGCCTGCGTGTCCTGGTACCCGGGTGCCCCTCCGGCCGAGTACGCCCACGTCGGCATCTGCGTGGCCTTCGGATGAACGAACCATGACCCTACGAACGATTGCCCCCTTGCTCTTGCTGCTTTCCGCCTGCGGACCGCAGATTGCCCTGGACGACACGACCGATGCCGAGGACGGCGACAGCACGTCCGACACGACGGACGGTCCCGTCACGACCGCCCCGCCGCCCGCGACGACCAACCCGCCCCCGATGGCAACGACGACGACCGCGGGGCTCGATACCGGCGACGTGACCGACGACGGGTCGACGTTCATCGCCGACACGGACAGCTGTGGGATCGATGCGCCGGAAGGCACCTCGTTTCACTGCACGCCCGTCGACTGCGACCTTTTCCTGCAGGACTGCCCGCAGGGTGAAAAGTGCACCGTGTGGGCCAACGACGGCGGGTCGGCGTGGAACTCCACCCGGTGCGTGCCCGTGAGCGACACGCCGCAATCGGTCGGCGAGACGTGCACGGTCGAGGGCTCGGCCGTGACCGGCATCGACGACTGCGAGCTCGGTGCGCTGTGCTGGGACGTCGATCCGAAATCGCTCACCGGCACGTGCGAGGCGTTCTGCAGCGGCACCGTGGAAGCCCCGGAATGCGCGGACGGTCATGTGTGCACGATCAGCAGCGGACCGCTCGCGCTGTGCCTGCCGACGTGTCACCCGCTGGCGAATGATTGCCTCGCAGACGAGGTGTGCGTCCCCGTCAACGACCACTGGACGTGCACCGAGTCCGCGACGATGGACGGCACGCCCGGATCCGCGTGCGAGTTCATCAACGCCTGCGGCCCCGACACGGTGTGCGCCGCGGCCGAGGCCGTACCCAATTGCGAGGGCGCGACGGGATGCTGCTCCTCGGTCTGCGACTTGGCGGCACCCGATCCGTCCGCGGGCTGCCTGCCGGGTCAGACGTGCATATCGTGGTACGCCGCCGGCAAGGCGCCCGCCGAGTACGAGACCGTGGGCGTCTGCGTCCTCTAGTCCTCCGACCGGATCGGTCGGAAGGACCAAATCACGGGCTGTACTGCAGCGAGATCACCGAGCCGGCGTTGCCGTTGAACGGATTGTACGGGCAGTCCATCGGCAGGCTCGGAGCCGTCCAGCCGCAGAAGCCTCCGCCGGTGATCTCGACGACGCGACCGCCGTCGGCGGGAATGCCTTGGCCACCGGCGGCGGTGCCGGCCGTGCACCAGCCACTGGTGACGGTGAACGCAGTGCCGGTCAGGTCCACGCGCGCGTCGGCGAGCAGGCCGTTGGTGCACGACATCGCGACACCGAAGGACATCTCGGTGACGAGGTCACCGCTGTGGTTGACGCTGCCGGACGACGCGGCGAACGTGAGATCGTCGACGTCGATCTGCAGCGCGACCTCGTCGATCGCCACGCGCGTGAACTCGGTCTGCACGCCGCCGGAGTTGTGGGCGTACTCGGAGAAGTTGTTGGCCGCCCCCGCCGGCAACGGCAGATAGGCCTGGGCCGTGCCATCGAGATCGACGCAATACGCCGTCCACGGCTGGCCGACGTCGCCATCGACGTACAGCGTGTATTCGCCGTCGGGAAGGCCCGGCTGTTGCGACCCGAGCTCGGCGCACGTCTCGGGGGTCGCCGCCACCCCGCCGCTCGTGCCGTCGGACTCGCCGCCCTCGCCGGTCGTCGAGCCCGCATCGGTGCCGTCGGTGGTGCCCGGCCCCATCGTGTCGCCGGCGGTCGTGTCGTCGGCGGCCGCAGAGGTCGAGCCCGGGCCGGAGCCGTCGTCGGATCCCACACTCGCATCACCCGCGGAGGGATTGGTCGCCGTCGGCGACGGAGCGTCGTCGTTGGTGCTCGGGCCACCGGTGGTGCTCGCCGTGCCGGTCTCGTCCTCTCCGGCGCCGCCGACGGCCTCCGACAGTCCACCGCACCCCGACGCGCCCACGACCAACCCGACGACCCAACCCCGCATCGTCTCCGATCCTACGCCCGGCGGCCCGCCGTCGCCAGCGCGTCTACTCCGCCAGTGTCTGCAGCGACGCCCGTAGCTGCGTCGCCTGTCGCGGTGCCCGGCCGGCCTTGTCGAGCACCGCCAGCCCGTGCCGCGCCACGTCGCGGCTGCGGTCGGGCTCGGAGGTCGCGAGGCTGCGCGCCAGCACGAGGGCCGCGCGAGCGAGCAGCGCGGTCGAGTGGTCGGGGCGGTCGGTCAGTACGGTGACCCGGTCGTAGGCGAGCTGGGCCAGGGCACGAGCCTTCTTCGCCTGGCCGAGCTGCAGCCGGACCTCGGCTTCGCCCACCAACAGCAGCGCGAACATCCGGACGAACAGCGGCACGAACAGCTCCGGCTCGTCCCTCCACTGCTGCAAGCGCTCGTCGGTGAGCCCGTGCTCGAGTCGGCCGGCGGCGTACTCGTCCAGTGCCCCTTTCGAATCTCCCGCGGCGAGCCGAATGCGGCCGGCCGTATCGGCCCAGTGCCGCGCCAAATAGGTGGACGTCTCGCCTTCGCGCGCGCGCACGACGTCGAGCACCCGCGCCGCCTCGTCGATGCGCCCGAGCTCGAACAGCAAGCTGGCGCGTTGCATCGTGAGATTGGCGAGCACGTGCTCTTCGCCCTTGTGGTCGGTCGCGGGATCGTCGGCGTAGCCCGCGTCCGCGGGATCGAGCGCCGCCAGAGCCTGCTCGAGCTTGCCTTGTCGCTCGTAGACGGACGCGATCTCCCGCCACGCATCACCGACCTGCGTCGATCGAGGACCCTCGAGCTCGGTCCAGATCTCCGCGACCTCTTCGTACACCGCGATCGCTTCGTCGAACCGCTCCTCGCGTCGCAACAGGCTGCCGAGTCGAGACTTCGCCTCCGCGGCACGGCGGCTCTTGGCGCCGAACATCGCCACCACGCGCCCCACCTCCACGGCTTCGTCGTCCGCCGTCGACCGCCCTCGCACGTCGTTGATCTCGGCGATGCGTCGCGACAGGTCGAGCAGTCGGTGGCCGGCGCCGAAGTGCTCACGCGCCAACGCCAGCATCTTCGTCGCATGCTCCCGGCGACTTTCCTCGGTGCCGTTGTTGGAAAACGGCGTAGCCCCGCGAAACTCGTAGGCCCACTTCACGTACGGATCCGGGCTCGCCTCGATGCGCGCCGCAAACGCCTCCACGCCCTGCGCCACCGCACCCGGAGTGTTGTCCTCCGGCACGAACGCCAGCATCACCTCGGCCCGCAACGAAAGGCGCGGGTCCTGGATCCTTCGCGCCACGTCCAGCGCCTGTTGGTACGCCTGCCGGGCGAGCCGGCGTCCCTCTTGGCCCATCGGCTCGAAGTTGGCGACCTGACCGGCGAGAAACCAGGCCTCCCCTTCGATCTCCGGTTGGCCGGCATCGGCGGCGCGCACGGCCAACGACTCGGCGGCGTCGTATGCCTCCTGCGGCTGCTTGGCGTGCCACAGCGAGCGGGCCCGCGACAGCGCGAGCACGAGGTCACGGTCGACCGGCGCGCCCGCGCGCACGACGAGTCGGTCGCCTTCGCACTCGGCGAGGGGCTCGATACCGGCGACGATCTGCGCCGCGCTCGCGGCGATGGTGGCGTCCGCTTGCTCGAGCACGGCCACGGTGCCCCGGACCTCGTCCAGGCGCGTGCGAAGGCACAGCTGCTTGGCCAAGCGACGGGCGTCGTCGCCGTCGGCACCGGGCTCGCACGTCGGCCCGTACGCCGCGCGCCACCCGGTCAGGTACTCGCGCAGGGCCGCATCCGCCGTCTGCACGGCCTGCTCGGCAATCTCGGGCGCGATGGTGCCGAGGTGTGCCGCGATGCGCTCGCGCGCCGCGTCGTCGTAGGCCGCATCGGCCTCGCGCTGTGGGTCGCACGCGTCGGCGGCCGTCGACGCCGCCACCGCGGCGGCCTCGGGCGCAGCCTCGTCGTCGGAGGGTCGCGACATCATTCCGCCGAGCGTCAGCCCCGCCAGTGAGAGCCCGGCGACTGCGGCGATCGCCAGCGCGGTGGTGCGACGACGAGCGCCCGCCACACTGCCGAGGTCACCGAGCAGCGCCGCCATGTTGGCGTAGCGATCGCCCGGGTCGGCTCGCAGCCCGCGATGCAGCACGCGGCGCAAGCTCTTGGGCACACGGGGTCGAGTCGGAAACGCCACGACGTCCGATCGCGTGGTCTCCATGAGCTCGCGCAGCGTCTCCCCGCGAAACGGGCGCTGGCCGTAGATCGCCTCGTACAGCGCGATGCAGAAGCTGAACTGGTCCGTGCGCGCGTCGACGGCGAGCGCGAGGTGCTGTTCGGGCGCCATGTACGTGGGCGTGCCGACGGCCGCGCCCGTGCGCGTCAGCGTCTCGGCCGCAGCATCGAGCTCTTCCTTCGTCGGTGTGCGCTGCGAGGAGACCCACGACCCCTCGATGCTGCGCACGAGACCGAAGTCGGCGACCTTGACCACGCCGTCGTCGCGCACGAGCACGTTCTCCGGCTTGAAGTCGCGGTGCACGAGCCCGGCGGCGTGCGCGGCCGCCAGTCCCCGCCCCGCCGCGGCGAAGGTCGCGACGATCTCCTCGACCGATCGCGGCGCGGCCTGCAGCCACTGGCGCAGGTCGCAGCCGCGCACCAGCTCCATCGCCAGGAAGACCTGCTCGCGATCGGTCCCCGCGTCATGCACCTGCACCACGTTTTCGTGCGACAGGCGGGCGAGCCCCTTGGCTTCCCGCAGCAGTCGCTTGCCCTCTTCGGCGTCGCGCGTGTAGTGCAGCAACTTGACCGCGACCTCTCGATCGAGCTCGGGGTCGTGGGCGGCGTAGACCGACCCCATGCCCCCCGCCCCGATCACGCGCACGATCTCGTAGCGGCCCAGCGTCCGCGGCGCGGGCTCGTCGTCGAACAGCCGGGCCATCACCGCGCGACGCAGGCGCCCGAGGGGCCGGTCGCGAGCCGGACCGGTGTCGGGCAGCGACCGGTCGGTGTCGTTGAGGTCGGACATGTCGAGGCGAGGCGCGGGCGGAGCGATCATGGCGTCGCAGGTGGTAGTGGTCGAGGCCGCCCGGCCTGATCGAAACTCCCCCGAAAATGCCGAATTCGGCGAGCTGTCGCGGGTCGGAGGGTCGACGGGGCGGGCCGAGGGGTCCATACTCGCCGCGGGGGATCTCGATGCGAAGAGCTTGCTTGCGCGCTTGGTACAGCGTTTTCGTTCTCGCCGCGTGTGGCGGCGACGACGGCGGAGCGGTCGACACGATGCCGACGACCGGCGTGCCGCTGCCGATGACCAGCACGGACCCGACGGGCACGAGCTCGGTCGGCGACACCACCGTCGGCGATGCGACCGCAGACGATGCCACGGACACCGGCAACGGGATCTGCGAGACGATCCTGTGCGGCGAGCCGGTCGCCTGCTGTGGCGCGGACGAAGACTGCGCCGCCGGGCAGTGTGTGCCCGCGTGCGACAGCGGGGTGCGGTGCGGCGCGAACCAAGACGTGTGCTGCAACGCGGGCGAGGTGTGCCTGGCCACCGAGTGCGTCGTGCCGGGCGACGCGTGCCTGGACTCGTTCGACTGCGACTTCGGCGAGTTCTGTGAGCCCACGCTGGGTCAGTGCCTGCCGCAGAGCCGACCGGTCACCTGCGAGCTCACCCCCCAGTTCGAAGACATCGCCGCGTTCGAAGAGTGGGCGTGGACGACCGACAACGTGATCTCGATCCCGATCGTGGCCGACCTCGACGGCGACGAGATCCCCGAGGTCGTCATCAACACGACGCAGATGGACGGTGGCAGCTGGCCCGCCGGCGAGGTCGTCGTCCTCGACGGCGTGACGGGCACGGAGCTGTGGCGCATCGACCACGTGCCCGCGATGGGCATGTACGGATCCCACGGCCGGTCCACACTGGCCGCCGCCGACGTGTCCGGCGACAACCTGCCCGACATCATCTACGCCGGCCGCAACTCCGGCGGCTCGTTGATCCACGCGGTCGACGGCCAGGGCAACCTGCTTTGGAGCTCGCACGACCCGGACGGAGCCGAGCACCGGTTCAACGTGGAAAACGGTGCACCGTCGTTGGCCAACCTCGATGGCGACCCGCAGGCGGAGATCGTCTTCGGCGCAGCGATCCTCGACCACGACGGCACGGTCGTCTGGGACCAGGGGGGCAACGGCGCGGCGATCGGCACCAACAACGGCTACACCGGTGGGATCTCGGCGATCGCCGACCTCGACGGCGACGGCACCCCCGAGATCGTGTCGGGTCGTCAGGCGTGGGCGATCGACTGGCAAGTCATGGGCGGCGTGCCCGCGGTGACCTTGTCCACGTTCTGGGACAGTGGGCAGCCCGACGGCTACCCGGCGATCGCCGACCTCGATGCCAACGGCACCCCGGAGGTCGTGCTGGTGGCCGACGGCGACGTGTACGTGCTCAACGGGCAAACGGGCGCGCTGTGGTGCGGGCTCGATCCCACGGACGCCGAGTGTGTGGCCACCCCGGCCTCGCGGACCCAGCCGTTCCCGATCCCGGGAGGTGGACGCGGCGGCCCGCCCACGATCTCCGACTTCGACGGCGACGGCCGACCGGAGATCGCCGCGGCGGGCGGAAGCTCGTACTCGGTCTACGACATCGCGCGACCGGGCGAGACGATCGAGCAACCCATGGGCGATCCGGCCCCGGTGCTCGGTGCCGTGTACGTGCGCTGGACACAGGCGACGCAGGACCAGTCCTCGAACGTGACCGGCTCGTCGGTCTTCGACTTCCAGGGCGACGGGGTCGCCGAGGTCGTCTACGCCGACGAATGCTACGTGCGCGTGTACTCGGGCACCGATGGTCAGCTGCTGCTCGAGCAGGAAAACTCCAGCGGAACGATCCACGAGTACCCGCTCGTCGTCGACGTCGACGCCGACGGCAACTCCGAGATCCTCGTCGTGGCCAACGACACGCACTCGTCGTGCGACTCGATCGCCAACTACACCTACCGGCACGGCGTGTTCTCGCTCGGCGACACGTTCGACCAGTGGGTGCGGACGCGTCGGGTGTGGAACCAACACGCCTACCACGTGACCAACGTGACCTCCGCCGGGCTGACCCCGATGGTCGAAGCCGACAACTGGCTCGACCCGGGCCTGAACAACTATCGCCAGAACGCCCAGGGCGAGGGCGTGTTCAATGCACCCGACCTCACCGTCGAGCTCGCCGTGGGGCTCGGCGACTGCTTCAACGGGCAGCTGATCCTGCTGGCGACGGTGCGCAACATCGGGTCGATCGGCGTGCCCGCCGGCATCGACGTGACCCTCTACGAAGGGATGGACGCCTCGGGCAACGCCGTCGGCACGCTGCAGACACCCGATGCGTTGCTGCCCGGGGCGCAGGTCGTGCTGAACTGGACCGTGCCGTTCCCGGCCGGCTCCGGAGACCTGTCGTTCTACGTCGAGGTCGACGGGATGGGCGCGGCCGCCGAGGGCGACGTCATCGAGTGCGACGAGTCCAACAACGCGGCCAACACCGCCACGGCGGCGTGCCCGAGCGCGGGCTAGGGCCTCGGGCCTCGGATCTAGAAGAGGTTCAGCAGATCCAAGAGCATCGGGCCGCCGATCGCGACCACGATGCCGCCGCCGAGCGAGGCGGCCACGAGGATCGGCGTCGACAGGCCGAGCCCGGAGACCGACAGCACGGTCGCGGTCAAGCCCGCCCCCACGATCCCCCAAAACACGCGCCAGCCCAGCGACGTGGTCTTGTCCTTGCCCACGCCGAGATCCTACACGGCGAGGCGCGATGGGCCTACTTCGTGGGCGCGGAGGGCTCAGCTCGCGACGCTGCGGCGGTACTGTGGAAATCCGCGCAGGAACTTGTGGACGTCCTTGGCGTGGCGCTCGAGCTTGACCTGCAGGTACGAGCGCAACGCCGGCTCGTGCTCGGCCTGCACCGACTCGCGGATGCGCCAGTAGTTGTTGGCCACGGCCTCGTAGTAGCCCAGCAGCTCCAGCGGCACCGCTCGCTTGTCGCGGTAGGCGTGGATCTGGTTCTTGGCGACCAGCATCGCGGCCCAGTTCTCGATCGCCGCGTGCTCGGCCAGCAGCACCCCACCGGTCGCCGCGAAGATCCGCATCTGCCCGGGGTCGCCGCTGCCCTGCGCGGCCGCATGCATCGCGACCGCGGCCCGCGCGAAGGTGGCCGCTCGGGCCCGCCCGTGCCGGATCTCGAGCTCGGTGCTCGTCGCGTCACGTTTGCACCCCTCGGCCCACATCGCTTCGTCGGGGAGGCCGTCGACTTCGGACAGCTCGTCGCCGGCGGCGTCCCACGCTTCGGAGACCTGGTCCGTGCAGCGATGCAGCTGCGCTTGGACGGGCGACCAGATCCGTTCGAGGGGGGCGATCGAGTCGCGGATCGTCGCGAGCAACGGCTCGCTCGTGGTCATCGCATGAGCGAGGACGGCGTCGAACTGGGTGAGGATCGACGCGAGCGTGGCATCCCAACGGGAGACGACGTGGGCCAAGGGGTAGCTCATGTCAGTTGATCCCGTACTTGGCGCGGTACTTGGCCGAGTAGTCGGTGTACAGCTGGTGGTACTTCATCGCCTCGGACTGCATCCTCTTGTTCCAATACGCGCCGAGGTTGCCGAAGTCGGCCGCCGTGATCCCGAAGTGGGCGAGCGCGGCGTTGGGATCGTGGCCGTGCTGATGCGCGGCGTTCATCGCCTCCTGGATCTCGACGAAACGCTCGAACGGCATCGGCTCCGCGCCGGGATCTCCACCCGGGCCCGAGTTGACCGCGGCCGAAGCCGCCGCCCCGAAGGCCCCCGTCCCGGCGCCGGCGAACGCGTTGCCGTACGCGGTGGCGATCGTCGCCGTGGTGTCCGAGGCCATGCGGGCGTTCCACTCGGCGGACACGCGCTGCCAACGGCCATCGTCGATCCCCGCTTGGGCGCACAGCGCCGCCGCATCACCGCCGCTGGCGATCGCCGCCTGCATCCCGGCCCACTGCTCGAGCGTGATGCCCTCGACCGGATCGAACGCCCCGCCGCCGCCGGGTGCACCCATCGCGGCGATCTTTTCGTTCATGATGATCTCGCGGCATTTGCTGGCCATGCGAAACATCAGGTTGGCCGGGTCTTCGCCGGTCTGGTGGGCCCACGCGTACGCCGAGTAGTTGCGAAAGCACTCGTAGTGTCCGCCGCTTTGAAAGCCGTACTCGTGGATCAGCACCACTTCTTCGGGGTCGAGCTCGTCGCCGTCGGCGTCGACCATGTTGGGCAGGTCGAGTTCGTCGGCCTGCATGACGCGTTCTTTGATGCGCTCGAGCTGGAGAAACCAGTCGTCGATCGACAGGCCCGCGAAGCCGTGCGGAAGCGGGTAGGTGTCGCCTTGCCACTGAAACGTGCTCATGCGGCATGCATGTGCAACGCGTGTGCCACGGCCTGCGGTCTCGTTCTCGGCGGTTTGGCCGGTGCCGGGTGGATCCCCTCGCGCGAGTCGAGCAACCCACCGTGCCCGACTAGGGCATGGCTGGCTCCGATCGCACGCCGCCGAATAGGTCCCGACGACGGCCGTCTGTACGAACGTGCCCGCCCTTACTCGTTGGACTCTCGCCTTTGCGACCGTGCTGTTGGGATGCGATCACGACGAGGCCGAAACGAACGTGCCCGGCCTCGCGCCGCCGCTCGCTTGTCGCTCTCGCGTCGACGCCGAAGACCTGATGCCCTCGGATGCGGTCGCGATCGGCTACTACGACATGGCGCGCGAGCGTAGGTTCGCGCCCGACATCTCCAAGGGTGCGGCCACCGGTGCGCGCGCGCTGCTGCCCAGCGTCGAGATGGAGGCGGCGCGCTTGGCCTGGGTGGGTCTGGCCGCCGCGTGCGAGCTCGACGAGGACTTCCTCGGCGCGGCGTGGCTCGCCGTCGATCGCGAGGAGGAGGTGCTGATGGTGGTCGAGGGCAAGGGCATCGGAGATCCCGACAAGCTGCGGTGCATGCAGCGGCGACTGTCGAAGTGGGAGGAGGACCTCGCGGCCGTCGACGTGCTGACCAACGACGGCTGCGGCGTGCAGTTTCAGTACGACGGGGCGTACGGCTTCGCGCCCAACGACGACTTGTTCGTGGTGGGCACGCTCGGCGCCGTGGACCGGGCGCGTCGCGTGTGGAACTCCGGCCACGCCAACCCGCCCGAACAGCTGATGCCCGACACCCGCAAGAGCTACGTGTGGGCCGCGGTCGACGTACCGGCCTTGATCGCACCGGACACGTTGGAGTCGGCGCTGCTGGCCAGCGGTCAGCCCGAGGCGACGGCGTTTCTCAATGTGCGCACCGTCAACGTCGACGCGCAGCTGTCCCGGCGCCGCTACGAGCTCGGCGTGGGTGCGAGCTTCGGCGCCCAGGAAGACGCCGACGCGGCGCAAGCCGTGCTGCAGGCGTTCCTGGACGCACCGCCGCCCAGCCTGCCGGCGTGGTCCAAGACGATGATCGGCCGGTTGTCGGTCACGCGCGAGGGGCTGAACGTGTCGCTGTCGTTGCCGCTGTCGCGCCGCGACGCCCACGAGCTGGCGCTGCTGCCGACCAAGACCGAGGCCAAGCAGGCGCCGGCGCTGCCCGTGCTGCTGTTCGCCGTGGCGTTCTCCTCGTAGGTTGTCCGGGCAACCTCTCGAAATCACGGGTGAAGATCGGTCCGCACGCCCGTGCGTACCCACCCCGGACTCGGGAAGGTCGTTGCCCATGCGTGTCAGTGCCGTCGTCTTGTGCTCCGTCCTCGGAATGGGGACCAGCTCCGCTGCCGTCAGCTGGCTGACGCCGTCGTCGCAGGCGGCGAGCCCGTCCGCCGCACCGCAAGAGGCGCCCAGGGCGGCCGCCAAGCCCAAGCGGTTCGAAACCGAGCCCTCGACCACGATCGTCGTCGCGCGTCCCGAGCCGACGTCGAGCTTCGTCGACGAGGGTCGACTGCGCCTGGAGGGACGACTCGGGCACACCGTGCTGCCCGGCGAGCGCGACAACGAGACCTTCCTGCTCGTCGAGCTCGGGGCGCAGGACATCGACGTCGACACCCGCGCGCCGGTCAACCTCGCGATCGCGATCGACCGCTCCGGCTCCATGAAGGGCCAGCGCCTGCGCAACGCCGTGGCCGCCGCGCGCGGCATGCTGTCGCGTCTGCGCGCCGAGGACACGATCTCGGTGGTGACCTACCACGAGCGCGCGCAGGTGCTCGTGCCCCCCACGCGCGTCGGCAGCGTGGACCGCTTCGACTTCGACCGTGCCCTCGCCGACATCCAGGGCGACGGAAACACCTGCATCTCGTGCGGCATCGACATGGCGCGGGCCCAGCTCGCCCGGCGCCGCGACGGGATCAACCACATCCTGTTGCTGTCGGACGGGGTGGCCAACCGCGGCCTGAGAACCGCCGCCGACTTCCGGGCCCTCGGCGACGAAGTTCGCCGCGAGGAGACGTCGGTCGCGTCGGTGGGTGTCGACGTCGACTACGACGAGCGCATGCTGCTGGCGGTCTCGCAGGCCTCCAACGGCAACCACTACTTCGTCGAGAACCCGTCCGGCCTCGCGGAGGTGTTCGATCGCGAGGCCGAGAGCCTCACGGGTACCGTGGCCGACCGCGTCGACGTGGACGTGCAGCTGGCCGAGGGCGTGGAGGTCGTCGAGGTGATCGCCCGCGGCGCTCGCCAGTTCGGCGACCGCGTGGAGCTGTCGTTCGGCAGCTTCGATCCCGGCGACGAAAAGAGCGCGCTGCTCCGCCTGCGCGTCGAGCCCGGCCGCGGTCTGCAGGACATCGCCGACGTCCGGCTGTCGTACCGCGACCTCGCCGAGGACCGGCTGGCGAGCGCGCAGGGATCGGTCTCCGTCGAGCTCGACCCCGACGTGCGCACCCTCGCCGCCCTCGATCCCCGCGTGGAGGAACGACTCGGCCGCAAGGAAACCTTCGACGCCCTGCTGCTGGCCAACGAGGCCTTCGCCCGCGGCGACGTGGCGGACGCCCAGCGCGAGCTCGACGAAGCGCGTACCCGGATCCGACGCCGACGCGACCGCTCGGGCGCCAGCAAGGACAGCAAGCTCGACAAGAACTTCGAGGCCCAGCTCGGTGCCCTCGGCGGCGCGAGCTCCAACTTCTCCACCGCCGCCGCCGAAGCGCCTGCCCCGGCCGCCGCGCCGACCAGCCGCGCCGGCAAGAAGGCCGTCCGCGCCAACGCCCAGTTCGCCGACCCGTTCGGCTGAGCGCACCGAGCGGCTCGCCTCGCGTTCGTCAGGACAGAAACCGCAAAGGCCCGAGGCCCTGCAGCCGCGTGGGGTCCGCCTGGACGAACAAGGCGTCGATGCGGAGGGTCTCGGCGTCGGCCAGGTCGTAGCTGATCACCGCGATGAGCTCGCCGTCGACGTAGGTCAGCAGCGACGGCCGGCCGTTCGTGGTCGCCACGCGGGTGACGACATCGTCGGGAGCCTGGCCCTGGATCGCGAGCAGAAACTGCACGACGGCGTCGCGTCCGGCGATCGGCCGCGCCGTCGCGCGAGCGCGTCCGTAGGTGGGGGCATCCGGGGAGGCGGCGTAGAGCGTCACGTCGGGCGCGAGCAGCTCGAGCAACGCGACCACGTCCCCGCGCCGGGTCGCCTCAGCGAAGCGCGCGACGAGGACGACGGCGTCGTCGTGCTCGGCCGGGAACCGCCGCCGCGAACGTCCGAGGTGTTCCTTGGCGCGGCGAACGATCTGCCGACAGGCCGACGACGACTTTCCGGTCACGCGTGCGACCTCGTCGTAGTCGTGCTCGAAGACCTCGCGCAGCAGATACACCGCACGCTCCGGCGGCGACAACTTCTGCAGCATCACGAGGAACGCGACCGTCAACGACTCGGACGCGGCTGCGAGATCGTCGAGCGCGACGGTGCCGGCCTCGTCGAGGGGCTCGGGCAGATCCACGCCGACGGTTTGTTCGCGCCGTACCGGCGCCGAGGACAGGTGGTCCAGGCACAACCGCGTGACGACCTGGGTCAGGTATGCACGCGGCGACACGACCTCGTTGGTCGCGACGTTCGACCAACGCAGCCAGGCTTCCTGCACGAGGTCTTCGGCATCCACGAGGCGGCCGACCATACGGTAGGCGAGCCCGAGCAGCCGGCCGCGCTCACGCGCGAAGACTTCGGCGTCACTCACGGTCGGGCCTCGCCATGAACCGATCGATCGCCTCGGCGTAGTCCTCGGGCTCGTCCTCGGCGGGAAAGTGCCCGGCGTCTTCGAGGATCTCGCGCCGATGATTGGGCAACAGCTGCGCCCATCGGTCGACGAAGCCGGCGGCCGTGCCGTTGTCGTGACGACCACACAGCAACAGCGTTGGACGTTGGGCCAGCGGCGTCAACCGCTGCGCCACATCGGTGAGCCACTCCCGGTCGGTGCGGAGGCTGCCGAGCACGTCTTGCAGGTGCAGGCGTGTGCGGGTCGCGGTACGGACCCAGCAACGCCCTTCGCTCGGCCCGGGTCATCGGTGACGTTCGCCGTCCAAAGCGGGCCGTGACGCGGGGCAGGAGGTTCAGCCAGCGATTGGCGAGCGCGAAGGGACGACTGGAGACGAGACGAACGAACCGCCAAAGACGCGCGTAGTCGTGCAGCGACCACCCGAACGTGTTGGTCACGACGAGTCTGTCGAACCGGTCGGCTCGCTCCGCCGCCATCGCGAGGGCCGATGGCCCCGCGGTCGCATGGGCGACGAGCGTCGCGTGGTCCAGACCCAGTGCGTCGACGAAGCGGCCGAGAACCTCGGCGTTGCGACGGAACACGTGGCCCCCCGAAAGCGGGGAGCGGCTGAGCCCCATGCCCGGCAGATCCACCGCGACGCAACGGTAGCGATCGCGCAAGCGGGAGATCACACCGCGGTACATCAGCGACCACGTCGGACTGCCGTGGGTGAGCAGCAGGGTCGGCCCTCGGCCCTCGTCGACGTAGTGCAACCGGTGCGGTCCCACGGCGACGAAGCGCGAGCGGAACGGAAAGACGTCGGGACCGAGCCACGCGGGACGGGTCTCGGCCGCAGCCGTGGTGCTCGGCTTGGGCTCGGCGAGAAAAGCGGTTTCGGACATCGGATCGTTGCCTCCACCCGATCCGACGAGATCGCGACGCGCGGCGTGACACGAAAACGACCTATCATCGCCAACGTGACGCGTGCGCTCGTCGCGACCCGCCTCGTCGCGGCCTTGCTGCCGACGACCGCCTGTGGCGGCACTTCGGACGCGAAGGCCGACCGCGCGCACGCGGACGGCGACTCCGCGCCCGGCGACCGAGGACCGACGCCGGGCGACGCCGCAGACTCCACCGCGGCCGCGACGACCAAGGCGCGGCACGACCGGGCAGCCGCGATCGCGGCGCTGACGGATCCGGGCCAGCTCGCGTACGACCCGACGGGTCCCGAGCCCGTCGCCACCGAGCAACCGCCGGTCGAGCATGCGCGCGCGACGGCGGCACTGACGTCCCAGGTCGAGGTGGTGGGCGCGATCGAGCTCGACCATCCTCTCGTCGATCGTCTGTACGCCCTCGCGGCGGAGGTCGGTGTGCCGGCGTGGGCGCACGCGAGCACGTGGGACCCACACGGGGCACGCGACGACGACGGCCGCACCGCGTGGCGCTGCAAGTCGACCGGCAATGCCCATTGTGGCTGGATCGCGACCTTCCCCGAGCCGGCGCAGGTGGCCGCGGTGCGCATCGTGGTGGGCCGCGGCAAGGTCCGCGCGCTGCGACTGCACACCGACGCCGGCCAAGTCGAGCTCGCCCCGCTGCCCAATGCCAAGCCGCGGTACATCGTGCTCGATCCTCCGGTGGAGACGTCGTCGATCGCATTGGAAGCGGTGCGCCCCGGATCGGTGCGCCTGGCCGACGTGGAGATCTACGGGATCTCGGGCAAGCGGCGCGCGGCATGGTCGTTCGACCCATCGTCGGCCGCGGTGGCGGCCGAAAAGCCCTGGCATCCGTTCGGGGAGACGTGGCGGCTGGGTCGGTACGTGTGTCTGTCGGTGCTCGACGCCGGCGTGACCGCGCGGTGTCTGTTTCGCGGCACGGCCATGTACGGCAGTCGCGGCGATCGTTTCGCGCTCCAGGAGACGATCTTCAGCACCGACTGTGCGCGTCACGTGGGGATGTACACGCTCGTCGATCGCGAGACGCGGCGGCGGATCAAGGTCGGTGCGCTCGGCGGGACGCCCTCGCCGATCTTCCGGCACGCCGAGGGACTCGGGTTCGCGTCCGCGCGACCGGAGGGTGGCTACTTCGCCGCGATGGCCGAAGGCGATGCCGTGCGCGTGACCAAGCTCGATGACGAGGCAGCCCTGCGTGCGGCCGGGTTCGAGACCACAGGGCACCGCCGTGGTGAGTTTGCCCTTCGCGCCCCAGCGGAATGTCCCGCCGATTTCCCCGAGTCGTCGACGTCCGTCCGGGGTGAACCCACGGCGACGGGGGACGGACCCGAGCCGGTCGCGCCGGTCGCGGTCCCGGCCCAGCTGCCGCGTGCGCTCGGTGATCTTCCCGAGGCCGCCCGCGACGCGATCGCCGACGAGCTCGACGAGATGTGCGTGGACGGGATCGACCCCGGCAACTTCGCCGGCACGGGCATCGACGATCACCTCGTGCACGCGCACGCCTGCGACGAGCCCGACGACCGCAGCTCGTGGCTGTTGCTGCGCACGGATCTAGGCGACTACCTGCCGCTGGCGGTCCCGAGCTCGGGGGGCCGCGTGTCGTTCGATCGCCTCGCCGACGGCAAGCGTGTGCTGCTCGTCGACGACGACTGCTGCGGCGGCCACCGCGTCGCGATCGTCGAACAGGGCCGCGGGTCCACGCTGTTGGTCACGCAGAGCCGTCAGGCGCCCGAGGGCCAGTCGGTGAAGATCGTTCGCGACGACCAAGGGCGGATCGTTCGCCTCAAGCCCCCGGGCGCATGACGTTCACGCGGTCGTGACCGGGGCGAAGTCCTTCAGCCCTCGGTAGTAACTCGTGTGCGAGCTGACCTTGATGCCGGCGAGGAACGCCGCGAGCGAGTCGGTGACCTCGTTGCCGAAGAACGACATCGCCTCGACGATCTCGTCCTTGGTCATGGTCGCCGGGTCGTGACCTTCCTCGTCGAGGTACTCCTCGATGCACTCGTCCTCGAGGCAGTACAGCCCCTCTTCGTGGTCGAGGAAGTACACGTGACCGGCGTACTTGCCCTCGGAGACCACGACCGCCGAGTTGCCCGCGCCGTCGCCGGTCAGCGCGGTGGCGGCAAAGTACTGCCCACAGGACTCCATCTCGAGCCCGCTGATCTCGAAGAAATCCGACCACACCACCACGTGCCGCAAGGGCAGCAGCGACTCGAAGCGCCGCCGGAACTCTCGCTCGAAGCCGTCGACGGTACCGACCTCGTCCCCTTCGGCGGTGACGGTGCGTGACGCCCCATCGTTGCCGACGAAGGACAGCGACGCGCAGGATCCGTCGTCACGGCAGGTGATCACGGTGCGGGTGTCATTGCCGTGCACAGTGATCGTGCGGTTGACCGGACGCCCGCGGTCGTCCTGCTTGCCCACGTGGAACGTCTCTTCCACGAGGCACGCGCCGTCCTCGGCGTACTGCGAGAAGGCGACGATCGTGTCGTTACGATACGTCGCCCGCATCACGAGCGTGGCGTCTTGGGTCCACCACGAGCGCACCCGTGTCGAGTCCTCGCGCGTCTCGTCGTGGCACCAGTACGTCTTGGGCTGGTACCAGCTGCCGTCGGTGACCAAGAAGGCGTCCTCGTGCGGCTTGCGGATCGTGCGACCACCGTCCGACAGCGCGGCACCGTTGGCGTCGAAGTACGCTTGCTCCCGCGCCCAGTACAGTCCCGACTTCGGATCGACGACGTCGATCCGAAACCGCATCAGCACCGCGTCGCCGGGCATGTCGGGCAGATCCACATCCGAGTCGACCAGGCAGCGCCGGCACACCCCCGTGCCCTCGACGTAGTCGAGCTCGCGCGCGACCTCGCCGTCGGGGTGGTACTCGACCATGCGCAGCACCTTGCCGTCCGCGTCGCAGTGTCGTTCGAACCGCGGACTTCCGTCGGCCCGCCACTTGCGTTCGATCCCTTCGTACTCGTCTTGCAGCACGGCCGCCGTGAGCACCCACGCCCCATCGCCATCGGCACGCGCCTGCTCGGGCAGGCCGCGAGGCTTGGGCTGTCCCTCGAGGTTGATCTCGCGGCCCTTGATGTCGAAGAACCGAGCCGGCCGCGGCTGCTTGCCGTCTTCCCAGTACAGCTCGTACGCGAACACGCACTCGGGCATCGTCTCGAGCACGCGCTCGTCGGTGGGCAGGTGCGATCCCTGGTACTGCCCCACACCGTGCGGCACGCCGTCTTTGTGCGGCACCTTTTGTGAGTACGTCCCGTCCGGATGAAACCGCGTCACGAACTGCAGCCGCCCCTGCGCGTCGTACTCGTCGACACACGTCAGGTGTCCCTGCGTCGCATGCCACTGCCGCCACGTCCCGACGCACTTGCCCTCACGCTCCTGCCCCGCAATCCACTCCCCCCACTCCTCGTGAAACACCGCCTCGTCGGGCACCCCCGCCGGCTTCTCCCTCAGGTTCGCGTCCGTCACGCGCGCCAAGACTGCACATCCCGCGCCAACCCCCGCTCCCCCACACCTCCACGACTTGGCCCCACCGGCCCACACACGTTGCCCAGTTCGGGTGCCCAACTCGCGCACGCCCCCACCTCACCCGCAGCGAGTCGGCCTCGCTTCGCAAGCACCCGCCGTGGGTCCGACGATCGGGCTAGAAAGCCGAGGGAGATCCGAGCGTCCCAGCGACCCGCACCACGCCGCACGCTGGAAAGATATGCGGGTCCGCGTACCGCACCCTCGCCGCCGAACGTATAGTTGGCCAGTCTACGAAGGGCAGTGCTGAGCGCGTTCACGGCGAAGCGAAACAGCTGGGCCCACTTTTCACCCCGTGCCATGACGGTTGCCGAACTCGACAAGGTGGACATCGTTGCCGCGCGGGAAGAGCCACCGCTCGTCCGGCTCGTTGTCTCCGACCACCTCGACTGGGACGACGAGAGTCGGGACTTGTCTCTCCTTCAGGAGAAGCTGAACCGCTACCTCGCGTTTGCCGAAGGTGGCGAGCTCCGTCAGAAGTACCCGGCCTACGCTGGATACCCCGTGGAAATCCAGGTCGCGTTTTTGCACGCACCTACGGACAGCGCGCGTGAGAGCTTCCTGCTCCGCGCGCGCGAGGTCGTTCGTGCCGCTGGCTACGAGCTGTCTTGGAGTACCCGCGGCGCAGGCTGAACCAGTTGCGAGTCCGGATGTTTGTGATCGAGACGAAGGTCGAGTCCGGGGAGCGCGGTGAAGACCGAGTCGCGATCGAACGACTCGAAGACCGGTTGGTCGTGGTGGTCGCGGACGGTGCAGGCGGAACCGGCTCTGGAGCCGAGGCTGCTGAAACGGTTTGCAAGCGAATCTGCGAAGCGGCCCGTCAAGGGACGCGTGGCGCGGAAGCGTGGCAGCTGATGCTTCGCGAACTCGACTTGCTCGTTGCGAGCGGCTCGGGCGGCCAATCGACCGCTACCGTTGTCGAGATCGACGCCGACAACGTTTGTGGCGCCAGCGTTGGCGACACCGAAGCCTGGCTTGTTCGGGCTCGCGACGCCGTCGATCTGACAACGGACCAGGAGCGCAAGCCGCTTCTCGGAAGTGGTGAGGCACGACCTGCCGCGTTTGGTCCCATCAACTCCGGTGGGCGGCTTCTCGTCGCAACCGACGGGCTGTTTGGCTACTCGACTCACGCCGCGATCGAAGCGACTGTCCGCGATGGATCCCTGAGCACCGCACTCGACCGCCTCGCCGCCAGCGTCGTGCTGAGGTCAGGCGCCTACCCCGATGACCTCGCGATGGTGCTTGGGGAGTGGGCTGGCTAACAAGCGCTTGCAGCTCTGTCGGCTCACGGCAGCTACGCTGCCGCGGGCCGCAGCTGAACGGCCACTACGTTAGGCCGACATGGGACGTGCGCTCCTTTGGGATGAGACGCGCTCCAAGCAGGGCGTAGCTCGATAGACTGGGACCGTGTGCGTGTGCCGGCCGATCGTGATCACCAAGATCGCCGCATCGTGATCACCTAGATCGGCATCGTGATCACCTGGATCGGCCATCGTGATCAGCGGGATCACCGCATCGTGATCACCTGGATCGGCATCGTGATCACCGCGAACACGCTCGCCTGAGCGTTCAGTTCACCGGGAGTAGCGTACAAAGTGAAGGGCGCGCTGCCGTACCCGAGCGCGGACGAACAGGGAGTGGCAGCTACCGCCTCGGTCGCCCCTCGAGCGCTTTCGCGGTGAAGGTCGTGAAGGCGCGCACCTTCGGGAGCACGTCGCGCGTGGGCAGCGAGAGCGCGTGGATCGGTTGTTCCACGTACGCACTCTCCTCGAGCACCTCCACCAGGGCGCCGGCCTTGCGGCCCTGGGCCATCATGAAGTCGCAGACCCAGGTGAGACCAGCACCCCCCACGGCGAGGTCGATGAGTGCTTGCGCGTCGTCCACCGTGACGCGTGAGCCCGGCTCCACGGCGCGCTCCGTCGTCCCGTCGCGGAGGCGCCAGTGTATCGCGCGGCCGTGCGGTGCGAAGGCGAGGCGCTCGTGGTCGGCGAGGTCGTCGACCGACTTCGGTGTGCCGTGACGCTCGAGGTACGACGGCGCGGCACAGATACACATGCGCGTGCGACCGAGACGCTTTGCCACCAGGCCCGAGTCGGGCAGCGGACCGACGCGCAGCGCCACATCGATGCCCTCGGCGACCTGATCGGACGCCGTGTCGCGCAGCGACAGCTCGAGCTGGACGCTCGGGTGGCGGGCGACGAAACGGGGCAGCGTCGGCACGACGAGGTAGCGGCCGAGAATCGTCGGTGCCTCCACGCGCAGCCGTCCCGACGGTCGTGCGCGCAGCGAGCCGAGCTCGGCGTGCGCCTGCTCGAGCTCCACCAACGCACCGCGGCTGCGCCGGTAGAACCTGTCGCCCTCGTCGGTGAGTCGGACCGTCCGCGTGTTGCGGTGGAAGAGGGTCACGCCGACTTCTTCCTCCAGCTGAGCGATGCGACGTCCGAGTGCGGACGGGCTCAAGCGCAGTCGCTTCGCCGCCTTCGTGAAGCTGCACAGGTCGGCGGCGGCGACGAAGGCTTCGAGATTTCCGAGGCGGTCCACGAGGTGATTAGTGTGTGGCACGCACAAGTGAACGGCAATCCGGGAGATGGCGTGCATAGTACGCAAGAGCTAAGCCCCGGGCATGAAGCCGCCCCACAGCCATGCACGCGCCGCCGTCCTCGGTGCGCTGGCGACCTACGGTCTCACCGTCGCGCATCACACCTACGGGGCGGTCGTGTATCGCACGCCCTGGCGTCACCACGCGTCCGTCGTCACCGCCATCGCGAGTATCGTGCTCTGGCTCGCCTACCGCGCCTACTCGCAGGATCCCGCGAGCACGCGCGGACGCATCGGGCTCGTGGGGTTGCTCGCCGCCGCGGGATTGTACGCCGTGCTCGCGATCGGGGTGTTCGAGGGGTTGTACAACCACGTCCTCAAAAACGTCCTGTACTTCGCCGCCTTGCCGCTCGAGCTCCTGCGGCAGCTGTTCCCGCCGCCGACATACGAGCTGCCCAACGACGCGATCTTCGAGCTCTCGGGGATCGCACAGGTCGTGCCCGCGACGTACACGGCGATCGCACTGGTCCGATTGCTCGGTCGCGCGAGGTCGACGTGAACGCGCACGAGGACATCCTCGTGGCTGGTGGATACGGTGAAGTCGGGCGCCTCGCCGCTGCCGAGCTCGTCCTCCGCTTTCCCGGTCGCGTCGTGATCGCGGGACGCGACCACGCGAAGGCCCGAGCCGCCGCTGCGACCCTCGAGGGAGCGCGGGCACGTGGCCTCGATCTCGACGACGCGGCCAGCGTCGGCGCCGCGCTCACGGGCGTCGGCGTCGTCCTCGCGTGCGTCGAACGCCACGACACCGGCTTCGTAGAAGCTTGCCTTCGACGCGGCATCCACTACGTGGACGTCACCGCGTCGTACGCGTTCTTGCGCCGCGTCGAAACCTTGCAGCTCGTGGCGGACACGAGCGGCGTGGCCGCAGTTGTCAGCGTCGGGCTCGTACCGGGCGTGACGAATCTCCTCGCGCGCATGGTGACGCGCGCGCTCGATCGGACGCACGCCGTCGATATCGACGTGATGCTCGGGCTCGGCGACGTGCACGGCCCCGCCGCGATCGAATGGACGCTGGACCGGATGCATTGTCCGTACGAGCTCGGCCAACGCCGCGTCACACCCTTCACGGACCCGCATCGCGTCGAGCTCCCGCCGTTGGGTCGACGCACGACGTACGCGTTCGACTTTCCCGATCAGCACGTCGTCGCGCGCACACTCGGCATCGCGCGCGTGCAGACGCGTCTGTGCTTCGACTCTGCGTTCGTCACCTGGCTGCTGGGGTTGTTTGCCGCGATCGGCGTGCTTCGGTGGCTGCGATGGCCCTGGTTGCGCGCTCGCGTGGCCCGGATCGCGCGCTGCTTGCCGTTGGGCTCGGCCACCTTCGTGACGCGCGTCGAGGCTCACGGCACGCGCGACGGCGAGCCTGCTCGCGCATCGGGGCTCGTCCGCGGCGAAGGCGAGGCACGGGCCACCGCAATCGTCGCCGCGCTCGTGGTCGAGCGGATCCTCGAGGGCGAGCCGGTCATCGGCGTCCACCACATCGACGAGGTGGTCGATCCCACCGCGGCACTCGACCGCCTGCAGCGCCGCGGTTTCGCGGTGTGCATCGGGGACGTCGCGATCGGCGACCAAAGGGAGTCGCTCCTCGGGCGCGTCGGCGAGTGAAGGCGTCCGGGTGGTAGCGTTGGGACGTGTACATCAGTGGTCCGAACTATCCTCGCGCGCTGGCTGACGCGCCCGCCTGGGCACGTCGGTCGCTCGAGCGGTTCGAGCGGGTCCAGAAGGACCGGTCCGGTTCGATCGGCTTCGACCCGCAGGTGACGCTCGAAGACGGGGAGGCGCTGTACTTCCCCAACGTCGCGCAGCCCATGGGCATGGGCGCGATCGGAGTGATCGTCGCGGTGGCGGGCCTCGCAGGGTTCGGCATCTTGGCGATCACGCAGGCGATCTTCGCCGACGGCGTGCCCGGTTGGACGTGGGTGGGGATGGGCGGCTCGGTCCTGCTGGGTGTGCTCGGCATCGTCGTCGCGGGCGCGCTGGCCCCGAAGCCCGGCACGCTTCGTACCGACGGGATGTACCTGCTCGAGGACGGACTCGTTCTCGTCCGCAAAGGCCGGTGCGCCTGCTTCCCGCGCAGCCAGATCCGAGAGTTTCGGGCCATCAGCACCTCCGACAGCTCGGGCTCGTCGAGCTACAGCGAGTCGGTCGTGTTCACCAACGACTCCGCGTTTCGACTCGTGGCGGGCAAACGCCCGCAGCTTCGCGAGCGCTGGGAGGACTGGCGCAAGGGCGGTTCGCCGGGCTGAGGTCCATTCCGTTCGTGCCGCGGCGCAATCGCACCAGTGAGGCGAAAGACCCACCGAGACCCGGACGTGACGACCCCTCGTCATCGGAGCGCCGCTCGGCGACAATGGTGTCCGCATGATCCCCCGCGTCGGCGCAATTGTCGCAACCGTCGCCCTGGCCGTGGTGACGGGATGCTCAACGGACGACGGCGAGGGGCTCGAAGGCGGCCCGACCACGGGCACACCGGGCTCCGAAAGCGGTGACGGTACAACCACCTCGGATGGCGTTGCTTCTTCGGACCGGCCGGACTCGACCGCGACGTCGGCGACGTCGATGGGCGACGGCGGGGGCTCGGACGGGTCCGACAGTGGGTCGTCGTCGGAGCCGCCGGGTCCGCCCGGGACGGGGTGTCAGCGGATCGACGATGCGTGGCAAGCATGCGGCGTGCAGGGTGGCTACGACCCGGCCGGGTGCGTGGCGCACCTGTTCGAGCACCCGGCGGTCGAGCCGGGGACTGCATGTGAAGCCGCCCTCGATACGCGGCTACGCTGCTACGCGCCGCTGGGCTGCGATGTGGTGTCCCAGTGCGGGATCTGGGGCTGCATCGGCGACGATCCGTGTGCCGAGTGGACGCAGCTCGTCAACGAGACCTGCGTCCGCACTTCCTGCGAGCAGTGGTTCGACGCGACCAACGCCTGCGGCCTTCCAAGCGACATCAGCCTGCCGACCCTCTGCCAGTACATCCAGATCACCTCGCAGATCGACGCGGAGATCGCAGGGCTCGACGTCGTCGCTTGCGGCGAGGCGTTCGATGCCAGAGCCGTTTGCTGGGCCGAGCTGCCGTGCGCGCAGTTCGACGACTGCGACATCCTGTCGGGCTGCACCGACCCGACCGCGTGTGCGCAAGAACAGAAGGATTTCGATCTCGCCTGCGGCTACGCCTGAGTACGCGCTAGGGCGGTGAGGCCCCGAGGATGGCGTCCTGCAGCGTGCGATAGGCCGCGCGCCAGCTCGTCTCGGCGTCGTCGCTCCACGACGGGCCACATGCCTCGCGCAGCGTGGCCACCAGTGCCTCGCCGACCCACGGGTACATTTGGGCGGTGACACCGAAGGCGCGGTGAACCTCGTCGAGCGCTCGGAGCTCGCGCTGCAGCCACTCGGGATCGTCGAGGTTGTCGACGATCGCGACGAGCTTCTGCGCGAACATCTTGTTCTGGGCGCCGGGACTGTTGCGGCGAAACAGCGCTCGGACGGGCGGATGATCGGTGAAGAGGCGCTCGTAGAACCTCGCCGGGAACGTGTCGTCGGCCGCGAGCGTGGTCTCGAGCGTCTGCCGCAAAATGCCGATGTCGATCTCGCTCACGATGCGTCCTCGTCTCCGTCGCCGCCGATCCCGTGCTTCTTCATCAACCGCACGACGACGTAGCGGTTCTTGAGCCCGAGCTCGCGGGCGGCTTTGGTCGGGCTACCGCCGGCGCGCTCCAGGGCGGCGACCAGCGCCTCGCGATCGATCTCGGCAGAGGCGACCGCCGCCGATGGCTCCGGCCGCAGATCGTTGGCGACCGCATCGGTCATGCCGATGTAGTCGCCCTCGGCCGTGCTCATCGCCAGCCACAGCAGCCGATCGAGCTCTCGGGCGTGGTGCGTGAACTGCTGTCGCAGCACCTTGGCCACGAGATCCGGCGCAAGGCAGGGCTCGGCGAGCTTGCCGTCGCGACGCTCGAAGAAGCGCTGGGCCACGGCGGCGTTCTCCGCGGCGCTACGGCGCAGGATCGCGTCGATGAGCAGCGCGATGTCCTCGCGCCGCTCGTCGAGGCCCGGCACCTCGATCCGATGCACGAACCGCGCGAGAAAGTCGTGCTTGAGCTCCGACAGGGGGCGGTTCGTGGCGGCGATCAGGCGAAACGACGAGCGACGCACCCGTGAGTCTCCCAGGCGCTGGTATTCGCCGTCGGCGTCGAGCACCCGCAGCAGATGCGCTTGCGCGGTCTCGGGTAGCTCGCCGATCTCGTCGAGAAACAGCGTGGTCCCGTCCGCCTCGCCGATCAGCCCCGCGCGCTCGGCCATGCCGGGGTTGGGGTAGTTCTTCGCGTTGCCGAACAGCTCGGCATCGAGCAGCGTCTGCGGCATCGTCGCCGCGTTGCGCGAGACCAGCGGCCGCTGCCGGCGTTCCGACAGGCCGTGGATCGTTCGCGCCACCAACTCCTTGCCCGCGCCGCTGACCCCGTGGATCAGCACGTGACGATCGGTGGACGCCGCGAACGCGGCCAGGTCGCGGATCCGCCAGGCGGCCTCGCTCTCGCCCACGAAGCCGAACGGATCGGGCGCGCCGAAAGGGAACTCCGTCGGGAACGGCGAGGACAGTGTGGCCATCTCGCGATTGCGCTCGACCACGAGGAACAAGGCGGCGTTGTGGATCTCGACGACGTCGCCGACGCGCGCGAGCCCCTCGGTGGTCGGCACGCCGTTGATCCGAGTGGGCGCGCGGCCGACCACGCGCACGCGCACGCCTCCGTCCGCCGGCTCGACCAGCAGGTGCAGGCGCGGGATCCGGGCATTGGCCCACGGCGGACACTCGGCCGCGCCGTCGGGCCGAAGTCGCCATGGTCGTGCACGGGGAGCCGGGTCGTCGTGCAAAGGCCCCCCGCGACCGATTGCGGTCGGACCCTCGATCGGAACCACCTCGCCGATCCGGGTCGGCTCGTCGAGCGACCACGCCAGCGCCAGGTGCATCCGACGGGTCGTGCGTCGTGTCGCCGACCCCTCCCACCGCGGCTGCCGAGCCGGACGGGTGTCCAACGTGCTCAACGGATCGAGGGTAGTCGACCGCGCGCGGGCGACGCAACGCGACGGGCCAGCGTGCGCGGGCGGGCGGCCAGCGTGCGCGCACGCGGGTGCGCACGCATGCGCGCGCAAACGCTCACGCGGTGCGCGACCACCAACGGCGCAGCATCATTGCGAAACCGACCGAGGCGCCGCGCCTCGACGGCCGCGGCACGGCCCGTGCTCTGTGCACGCGGCAGATGACCGAACTCGCCACGTACGCACGTGCCCCCGTGCCCCCGATCCCTGCGCCGCCGCTCGCGACCGTGTCGACCCCGACCGTCGACACCGCGGTCGAGCTCGGCGGTGCACCGGGGACCACCGAGCTTCGCCTGCTCGCGCGGTGGTGCGCCGGGTCGGCCGCCGCCGCCGGTGAGCTGCTGCAGCGATGCTTGCCCTGGTTGCGTCGCTTCTTCGCCAACAAAGTGGGCGACGCGACCGACGATCTCGTCCAACAGTCGCTGATGTGCGTGGTGCGCAACCGCGACAAGATCCTCGACAGCGGCTCGTTCCGAACCTACCTCTTCAAGATCGCCCGCTGCCGCCTGTACGATTACCTTCGCGCGCAGCGTCGTCGCGATGGGTTGCTCGACGACGACTTCGAGCAGGACTCGATCGTGCCGCCGACGGTCACCACCGTGACCCGAATGTGCAAGGATCGCGCGGCGACCGAGGTCCGTGAAGCCCTGCGACAGCTTCCGGTGGATCTGCAGATCGCCTTGGAGCTGCACTACTGGGAGGAGCACTCGACCGCCGAGATCGCGGCGATGCTCGACGTGGCCCAGGGCACCGTCAAGAGTCGGCTGCGGCGCGCGCGTGACATGCTGAGCTTCGTCCTGCGCTCGGGATCCGACGAGGTGCTCGAGCTGCTCGGCCAGGCCCGTCTCGAGATCGACGAGCCCTGCGCCGGCCTGCTGTGACGCGGTCCGCCCTCGCGCAGGCCATCCCCTTGCGCACCCCCGGGTGAGCTGGCATCGAAGGGTCGCGATGGCGGTCCGGCAGATCCTCGAGCTGTGCTTTTCGGACGAGGACGCGCGCGCGGTGGCTCGTGCCGCACTGGCCGAGCGTGTCGGTGCGCACCGCGGCACGCTCGAGGGGGTCATCGAGCTCGCTCATGCCGACGACACGCGGGCGTTGCTGTTCGTGACCGCGGACGACGACGCGACGCTCGGGCGATCGCACGCGCAGATTGTGGAGCCCTGGCTCGCGCAGTGTCACCTCGTGCGACCCGCGGACCGTCGCCGCGTCACGATCGTCTGGTCCGATCGCGACGGCCCGACGACCGAGACGATCGGCGACGAAGACCGCTGCGCGCAGTTCGTCGCCGCCGTCTGCGACAGCGGTACGGTGTGGGGCCTGTACGGCACCACGTGGGCCCGTGCCGACGTGGGGGGGCAGGTCGAAGCGCTTCCGTTCTGGAGCAGCCGGGCCGAGGCCGCACGCTGCGTTTGCGGCGACTGGGCCGAGTACGGACCCCGCGCGATCGACCTCGACGACTTCGTGGCGCAATGGCTCACGGCCATGATCGAGGACGGGATCGTCGTCGTCGTCGGCTCGAACGTGAACCGTCTCGGCGCGATCGTGGACCCCGTGACGTTGCTCGAGCGACTCGCCGCCGGGCAGTAGCGCGTCGTCGGGACCGGCTCAGCTGCCGCTGACGGCGACGATCTGCGCGAACGACTCGTGGAGTCCGCGCGCGAACTGACGCGTCGGGTCGGAGATCTGCTCGGCCGGACGTCCGGTGACGCGGTCGTCGTCGTGGACGACCAAGAGGTGGTCACCGTCGAGCACGGTCACGCCTTCGGGCTTGTGGGCGAAGTGCAGCGGCTCTCCGGCCGCGTCGCGGACGAGGACCGCGGGCGCGCCGGCGCGGCGTGCCTCGTCCGAAAGCCACCACAGGTAGCCACCGAGCGCTTCGTCGGTCTCGCCCTTTTCGTAGCTCGTGGTCAGCCAGGTGCCACCCCGGGCGTGATCCTGGCCGAGGCTCGACAGGCCCAACGGATGCGTGAGTCCGTCCGGCTCCGGATCTCCGTCCCAGCCGTGATCGATCTTGCCGGCATCGAGCGCATCCACGCTCGCCGACACCAGGATCGTCACGCGGTACGAGAAGTCCTCGTACGTGCGACCCGCTTCGCGGATCCCGATGAGCACCTCGCCCTCGGCGGTGACCGCGAGGCCCTCGACCTTGAAGTACGGCGGGCCGTCGGGGGTCGTCTCGTCGGCGAGCGCACGCTGCAGTGCGTCGCGGAGCGTTCGCGACGAGCGGATGCCGTCGCGCGTCGACGCGGCGAGCAAGCGCACCGGCCGACCCGGCACCCACACGAACAGGGCGTTGAACGGATCCCACTGGGCGTCGTCGCGGATCCGGTCGAAGCCGGTCGTGACGAGGACCTCGCCGCCCGGCAGCGCGGCCGCATCCTCGTACTTGCGAAACTGTGCGAACGTCGCCCCGTCGAGGTAGATCGGCGTCGACGGTGACCTCGGATCGAACCGCAGCGCGGCCGATCGTTCGGGGCCGTCGATGGGCTTGTCGTTGAAGGCAACCGCTTCGGCGTCGAGGGTCGTGACCGCCGACAGCTCGCACGTCGCCGGCTTGCCGTCTTGCACGAGCCCCGGCGCAAAGCAGGGGATCGCGAACGTCGTGGTGATCGACCCGACCCACGACTCCGGAGCCGACGGCGGCGTGGACTCGACCTTTGGTGGAGACGGCGTCGGCGCCGGCGCGTCGACGGCCGGATGACACGCCCCCAGCCCGGCGACGAGCCACACGACCGAGCCGAGCGCCGCGCTGCGCACGTCAGGGCTCCTCGAGCGCGTCCGCGATCAGCATCTCGTAGACGGCCTTCTTCTTGACGCCCTTGGCGACGAGCGCCTGCGCCGTCTCCATCTCGGCATCGATCAGCTCCTGAAAGCTCGACAAGGGCTGCGCCCCCGAGAGGAATCGACCGTTGACGAAGAACGCCGGCGTGCCGCGAGCGCCCAGCTTGTTGCCCTGCGCCTGCTGTCCGAGCACCTTGTCTTCGAGCGCCTTGGACTTGCGGTCCTTGTCGAACTTTTCGAGGTCGAGCTTGAGCTTGCGGGCGAGCTTGCGGAGGTTTTCGTCGCTGAGGTCCTTTTGTTCCTCGAAGACGCGCGCATGCATCTCCCAGAACTTGCCCTGCTCTCCGGCGGCCTCCACGGCGAGCGCGGCCGGCAGTGCTCGCTGGTGAAAGCTCAGCGGATTGTGCTTGGCGACGATGCGGACCTTCTGGCCGTAGTGGCCGCGCACCTGGTCCAGCGTCTGCTGCACCTTGTTCGAGAAGGGACACTGGTAGTCGACCCACGCGACCACGGTGATCAGCGCGTCGTCTCGGCCATCGACGTGCGAATCGCCGATCTCCACCTTGAAGCGTGCCGCCGGGTCGGGACGCCCCGCTGCGGGCCGCGGCGCGGCAACGGGTTGCGGCCGCGCCCCGCTCTCGTCGACGCGTCGCTCGAGATCGTCGATCCGACGATGCACCATCTCGAGCCCGTCGCCGACCGCCTGGATCTGCTCGATGAGCTCGCGGTGGCCATGGCCCTCCCCTTGCTCGCCACCTCCACCGCCCTCGATCTGCGCGAGGATCTGCGACTGTTGGGTGGCGAGCACGTCGAGCTTTGCGCTGAGCGCATCGACCTCGGCCTGCGAGGGTCGGCAGGCACACAACAGCAGCAACGGCAGCAGGCGTCTCACGCCGCGAATGCTATCAGCTCGTCGGCAGGTCTTCGCCCCGCGCGAGACGCTCGACCGTTTGCCACAGCGTGTCGCGTTCGTCGGCGCTGGCCTCGGTGCCGGGCAACAGATGCCGCGGCGCCTCGGCGCGGTCGAAGGCGAAGGCGCCCGACGACAGCGGCAACGCCCTGGCCGCGGCCAGCCACACCGCCGTGTCGGCGCCTTCGTCCGGCGTTCGCAGCCAGCGCCGCGTCACGCGATGAAAGCCCGGCAGCGAGGTGCGCACCCCCGGGGTCTCGGCCCAGCCGGGGTGCATCGCGAAGAACGACACGTCGGGGGCCTCGTCGGCCCAGCGCTGGGCGAGCACCACCTGCGCACGCTTGGCCAGCGCGTAGGCCCGCACGCCGTCGAAGGGCGAGGGTGGCCGCAGCGAGTCGGGCAGGC
Organism: uncultured Pseudomonadota bacterium; assembly: GCA_937896535.1. Taxonomy (GTDB): domain Bacteria; phylum Myxococcota_A; class Polyangia; order Nannocystales; family Nannocystaceae; genus CALBMM01. The sequence continues at coordinate 41,577 of CALBMM010000028.1, read as the reverse complement.
ACAGCTTCTCGGCGTACATGCCCCCCGACGCCACCCAGATCACGCGGCCGTGCGGGGCCGCCTGCAGCTTGGGTAGGAGCGCGTGCGTCAGCCGCTGCGGACCGACCACGTGCACCGCGAACGTCAGCTCGAGGTCGTCGACCGTGCGACGCAGCTCGTGCACGAGCGCCCCGGCGTTGTGCACGAGCGCATCGATCCGAGGACAGGTCAGCGCCGCGGCGATCGCATCGACGCTGCCGAGCTCACCGAGATCGCCGAGCACGAGGTGTACCGGGGCCTTGGCGACACGCTCGACCTCACGGCGAGCCTGCTCGCCGCGCTGCCGATTGCGGCAGACCATCCAGATCTCCGCGCCGCGCTGCGCGAGCGCCTGGCACATCGCCTGTCCGAGCCCACCGTTGGCGCCGGTGACGACGTGGTGCTGCCCGTGCAGGTCGACGTCGAGCGTCGGGTCGTCGAATTCGCGCTCGCGCCGGCGGTAGCCGAGCTTGGAGAACGACCAGGCGATCCCCGGCATCTTGACCGCTCCGACCAGCTTGGACGCCAGCGACATGCCGGTAAGCTAGCAGCCGTGCGCGGCTACGGCTCGTCGGGATCGCGCGCGCCCGCGAGATCGATGCCCTGGTCGCGGCTCCACGTCACGAACGCCTGGGCCGCGGCCTCGTCGGTCGAGATCGCGGTCGCGAACGCGGTCGCGTCGGCACTGGTCGACGTGCCGGCGGCGGCGTGCTCGAGGGCGGCCTGCAGCTGCGGGTGTGCCTGCACGACCTCGGGGTGCGCGTCGAGAAAGTCGACGGCGTTATCGGGTCGCGGGCCGGCGGAGTAGCGGAACGCAAAGCGCTCCGACACGGCTTGTGCCGGCTCGGCGAGCTCGGCGGCGAGGGCGGACTGCACGATGCACTCGGTGAACGCGGGGTTGCCGATCGGATCCTCGCGAACCCGCACGTCGTCGACGACCGCACCGATCTCGGGCGCAGCGACGATCGTCGCCTCGAAACGCGCGGTACCGGTCGCGTCGTCGTCGAGCAGGTCGCGGCAATCGGCCACCGCCCCCACGAGGCGCAGCTGAAGCTTCAGCGCGCCCTGGCAATCGTCGCCGCAAGGCGGACGAGGCTCGGGCGCGGCGGCGAGGGCCTCGCGGATCCGACGGCGCTTGTCGAGCATCGCCGCATGCTCCGCCGCGACGTCCTCGGAGACGACGGGTGCGCGCGAGAGGGTCGTGGTCATGCGCGCCGATGCGTCCTCGATCCCCCCGGCGGGCGAGCCCCCGACCATCGGCACGGGCGGCACGGGCGGCACGGGCGGCACGGACGGCACGACGAGGGCGAGCGCCGTGGAGGGCGATCCGGACAAGGCGACCACCCCGAGGGCGGCAACGACCCCCGCGGCGAACCCGAGAACATGGCGCGGCTGCGGCATACCCCCTTCGTTGCCGGAGCCCGCCCCCGTGTTCCTGCACAATTCGATCACGATCGGCGGTGACGGATCTGCCACCGCCGCGACAAGCTGCTCGCGCGCGCGGTCGGGTCACGGCCGCGGGGAGCCGAAGCGGGGCGCGAGAAGCGGGCGTCGATCGGCCTCGTCGTGGTCGCGATCCCGGCGATCACGACGGTGGCATGGCTGCGGGCCCGCGCGGGCTGGCGCGCTGCGCCTGCCACCACTGCCGCAGGTCCTCGCGCTCGGGGCCGTCGTCGGCAATGCCCGCACGATCGAGCGCGGCGAAGGACGCGTCGACATGGGTTTGCGCCCGCTCGAGGTCCCCCGTCGCCGTCGCGACCTTGGCGGCGATGAACCACGCGACCGCGACGACACGCGGGGGGTACTCGCCTTCGCTCGCGATCTGCTGCATCTGCCGCGAGGTGGCTTCGGCGGCGGTCAGCTCGCCCTCGGCGACCTGCAGCTCGGCGATGCGCGCGAGCGTGTGCAGGTAGTCGGGGTCGGCGTCCCCGCTCACCGCGAACACCTCGACCGCGAGCGCGCCCTGACGCAGCGCTTCTTCCATGTCGCCGCGCCGCTGCGCCAGTCTCGACAGCAAGGCGTGCACGGACCCGCGCTCGGGCGACGTGGTGTCCTGCATCCGAATCTGCAGCGCACGCTGGGCCAGTGACCACGCCGGCTCGAGCTCTCCGAGGCGCTCGTGCACGACGGCGCGCTCGAAGTAGGTGTGCGCGGTCTGAAGATGGCCGGGCACGAGGGTCTCCGCCTCGATATCGGCCACGCGATCGAGCAGGCGCAGGGCTTCGCGATCGTCGTGCTGGCGCCGACGCACCTCGGCCAGATTCAGCAGCACCCGCGCCGTGCGGGCGTCACGGTGGTCGCCGCACAGCGCCAGCGCGCGCTGCAGTGTCGTCTCCGCGCCCTCGATGTCGCGCTCCTGCATCTGCACCGCACTGATGTTGAGCAGCGCCGAGACGACCCACGCGTGGTCGGGGGCGTATGCCTCCGAGAACACGGCGATCGCGTGTTCGAAGTGACCGATCGCCTCCGCGGCGTCGCCCCCTCGACCCGCAGCGCGGCCCAGGTTCATCCACGCGCCACCCACGTTGGGGTGGGTGGGGCCCAGGCGTGCGATCGCATCGTCGCGCAGCTGGACGAGCGAGGTCGTCGCTTCGTCGAGGTTGCCGGCCGTCAGCTGTGCCGAGGCCAGCGCCATGCGGACCTCCCACTGCAGCCCTGCATCGGACAACGGCATCGCGAGAGCGACGGCCTCCCGGCAGTGCGCGACGGCCTCGTCGTAGCGTCCTTGCTCTCGCCGCAATCGGCATCGCGCACGCTCGAGTCGGATCTGCAGCCGCACGTCTTCGGGCAGCCGCGCGAGCACCGACGTCGCGTGACGTTCCCAGGCCTCGGCTTGCTCGGTGTGCTCGGCGTGGGCGAGACCGATGACGAGACCCGCCGCGACGTGGGCCGCTTCCCAGTCGTCGCCCGAGGCGACGGCGAGCTCGTAGGCGCGCTCCATGTCGTCGTTGCCGCCACCGGCCTCGCTCTCGTTGGCAGCCAGGCCCGCGGCGAACAGCGCCTGTGCCTGCACCCGCGAGGCCCCCGCGTCCTCGGCGAGCGCAGCGGCGATCGTGGCGTGGTGGCGCGCGAGCTCGTAGTCGCCGGCCAGGTGCGCGGCCTTGGCTACCGCCAGCTCGTGGTGCGCCGCGGCGGCCGCGGGCGGCTCGGCCGGGGCACTCGCCGATCGCGTTGCGCATTCGGACGGGTCCGGCAGCTGGTCGATCGCGTCCACCGCCCGCCCGGCGACCTCGCGGCTGTCGCCTTCCAACCGCCGCAAGAGCGCATCGGTCGTCGTCAGTCCGTCGCGCAGGCACGTCATGCGGGCATCGATCGACGTGTCGTCGACCATCTCGCCGCCGACCGTGGCTCGACACGCATCGACTTTCGCGTCCACCCATTGCTCGCGATAGGCCGACAAGCCGGTCTCGATCGCGCGCAGGCTCGCGTCCCGGTGAGACACGCCGGCCTGGTCCATCGCGTCGAGCACCGCCCGACGACGCTCGTCGTTCCACACCGCAGCGAATTCCTCGCGCGCCGCCGCACCGTCGCACACCGGCCCCGACGGCTGCGACGCGTAGGCGGCGAAGGCGAACGCCGCGAGAGCCACCGTCCCCGCGGCCATGAGCCCGCGACGTCTTCGACGACGGGCCGCGCGACCGCTGAGCGCCCGGAGCATCGCTCGCATCGAGGGATGCCGGTCGGCGGGATCGAGCGCGAGCCCCCGTCGCAGCGCCGAGGCGACCCAGCTCGGCACACCCCTGCCGTCCGGCGTCGTGGGAGGACCCGCCGCGATCGCCTCCGACAGCGCGAGGAACGTGCGGCCGAAGAACGGGGGCTTGCCGTACAGCACCTCCCACGCCGAGACGGCGAAGCTGAACTGATCGCTGCGCGCGTCGGCCCGCTGGCCCCGAAGCTGCTCCGGCGACATGTACAGCGGCGTGCCCATGAGCGCGCCGCTGCGGGTGAGCGTCTGCGCCTCGCCGAGCGGATGGGCGCCGGTCACCTCCTCCTCGGGCTCGGGCGAGTCCGCGGACGTGTCCGTTCGCTGCGCGCGCGCGAGTCCGAAGTCGGCGACCTTGACCGCGCCGTCGAGGCCCACGAGCACGTTGGCCGGCTTGAAGTCGCGATGCACGAGCCCGCGGGCATGCGCGGTCGCGAGTCCCTCGCCCGCCGCGAGCACCAGCCGCAGCGCGCGAGCGAAGCGCTCGGGCGAGCCCGGCGGTTCGGCCTGCGCCCACTCGGCGAGGTTGGTGCCTTCGACCAGCTGCATCGCGATGAAGTCGCGACCGGCCTCGTGGCCGACCTCGAACACCTCGACGAGATTCGGATGATCGACCGCGGCCATCGCCCGCGCCTCGCGACGCAGCCGCTCGACCTGGGCCGACGACGCGCGCCGTCGCAGGAGCTTGAGGGCGACGCGTCGGTCCAGCCTCGTGTCGGTGGCCTCGTACACCTCCCCGAAGGCACCCGCGCCGAGCCGTCGCCCGATCCGGTAGCGACCGAAGCGCTCGGGCACGGCGCTGGCACCGAACAGCGAGGCCTTGGCCCCGGCCAGACCTCGTCGCCCGGCCAGGCTCATCGAGCCGGGGGCACGGGCGGGCACGACGGTGTCGTCGTCGTCGTCCGTCAGCCGCGGCAGCGTGTCGTCCACCGGTTGCGAGTGTAAGCCCAAGGCCGGCTTCGGGTACTCTGCGGATCGTGTCGGAGGCAGACTTCGCGCTCCTGGAGCGCTGGCGCGAGGGCGACCGAGCGGCGGGGGAGACGCTCGTCGAGCGCCACTTCGCGGCGATCCACCGCTTCTTCGCCAACAAGACCTCACGCGACCCGGACGACCTGGCGCAGAGCACCTTCTTGCGCTGCGTCGAACGACGCGACAGCTTCGAGGGGCGCAGCAGCTTCCGCACGTTCCTGTTCGGAGTCGCGCGTCACGTCCTGCACGAGCACTACCGCAAGGTCTACCGCGCCGACTTCGAGCCCAGCAGCCAGTCGGTGGCGGACGTGGACCCCACGCCGAGTCAGATGGTCTCGGAGGCGCAGTGGCAGCAGCTGTTCTTCGACACGCTGCGTGCGATCCCCTCCGACATGCAGGTGCTCCTCGAGCTGTACTACTGGGAGGGGCTGTCGACCGCGGAGCTGGCCGAGGTCTTCGCGACGGCCCGAGGCACGATCAAGAGTCGCCTCCACTCCGCGCGCGACGAGCTGCGCTTTCGCTGCCAGCAGCAGGGCCTCGCCGTCGGCGCGACGGGCCGGGCGAAGGTCCCCGGCTGGGCTCGCGATCTCGAGGGCTTCACCGAGGGCTGATCACTTCACGGCGGCGAGCGCTTCGCAGCGCTTGCGGTGGTCTCGTACCGCCGCTTCGTCCGCTTCGAAGTCCGGCCAGTCGTGGCCGAGGGTCTTGGTGTACTCCTCGGCCTTGGCGGCGACGACTTCCCACTGCGCGTCGGCTTCGTCGATCGCCTTGCGGTCGGCGTCGTTGTACGCCCGCGGATAGCTCGACATCAGCAGCTCGTGCAGCTCGAGGATCCACCCGGCGAACTTCGACTTCTCGAGCAAGCGTGGGTTGGCTGCGAACATCCGCTGCTGCCAGCGGTCGGCGCGAAGGATGAAGTCGCGCTTGAACGCAAACCAGTCCTCGTCTTCGGGGGAGCCCTTCTTGGCACCGAAGGCCTTCTCGCCCGCGAGCATCAGCTGTGCGCGCATGCACGCGAGGTCTTCCCACAGATCGTCGATCGTCTCGTAGTTGTCCTTGTCCCACGTGTACAGGTGCTTTTCGGCCGCCGGATCCTTGCGGTCCCACGCGGCGAGCTCTTCTTCGGTCGGCTCGGGGAACTCGGTGCTCGGGCGCTCGCGCATCGTGCCCGTGTCCGCGTCTGGCTCCGGTTCCGGCTCCGACTCGGGTTCCGGTTCCGGTTCCGGTTCCGGGGGCGCCTCGACTGGCGGCGGAGGCTTGGACATCTGGCCGTACACCTCCGGGGTCTCCTCCTCGGCATCGGGTGCGGTCTTCGTCTCCGTCGCCGATTTTGCGGCCGTCTTCACGCTCGCGTCGTGCTTGCGCTCCGCGGTGACCGCCGGCTCGTTCCCACCCTTTTCGGACACGCTGCTCCAATCACAACCAGCCAGCATCACCCACGCCACGAAGGTCCGTCGCATCGACCCAGTGTAGCCCGGTCGTCGCGGGGCATCCTCGCTGGGGGATGGTCGGCGGACGAGCGCGCCGTCTCCACGAGCCGCGCGTCGGCCCGTCCAACGACGCGCAGCGAGGGTCGATGCACGACGAAGATCGGCGGCCCGAGACGGCTGCCGACGACCGAACGACGGCCGGCGACGGTTCATGGCAGACTTCCGCCGTGCTCGCTCCGCTGCTCGCGGTCATGCTGTGCGGACCGCCGGCGTCGGCTGGCCCGGCGGCGGTCGAGGACGCGCCGACGACCGAAGGATCGCCGCCGAGTGAGGACGCCGGGCCTGCGCCCGCGCCGCAAGAACCCGCGCCGTCGATGGGCGCCGGAGACGACGCCGCGACCTCCGAGCCCACCTCGGAGCCGGTGGCCGAGCCGACGCCCGAGCCAGAGCCACAGCCAGAGCCACAGCCAGACCCCGAGCCCGCGCCGACGCCCGAGGTGATCGCCGACGCACCACCCGAGCCCTCCCCGACCAACCTCGCGTTCGATCCGCCGCAGGACGAACCCCCGCCCCCGCGGCGTCACCGCGAAGGCGTGTTCGTGGGGGCGTTCGCGGGCTACCTGGGCTGTCTCACCGCCTTCTGCGAGGGCTACCGCGGCGGTGGATTCGGCGCGATCGAGGTCGGCTACCGACACCGGATGATCGGCGCGTTCGCGGGCTTCGGAGGTGGAGCCGGGCCCGGCGACTTGCCGGACGGAACGCGCTTCACGCTCAGCGACATTCACGTCCAGCTCGGGGCAATGGTCTTCTTCGCGCGCAAGTCGGTGGTCGACCCGTACGCGAGCTTCTCGCTCGGCTGGGATCGCACCACCTCCGATATCGCCAACGAGCCACGCCTCTCGTTCTCGCGCGGCGCGGTGCGAATCGGCGCGGGCATCCTCTTCTTCGTCAATCCGTGGATCACCCTCGGACCTCGCTTCGACATCGCCCTCCCCTTCGCGGGCGAGGCGTGTCGCAAGGGAGTCGTCTGCGCCAAGATCGCAGACATCGAAGAAGAAAGCGGCTTCACCTTCGACGCCCGCGACCTCCCGCGGATCTTCACCTTCTCGCTCGGCGGCCGCTTCACGTACCCCCTGCGCCCGCCCAAACCCGAGCGCGATCGCTAGTCCTGAGTCCAGTTACATCCCGAGGTCGGCGTCGGTCGGGGCGCCGCAGGCCAGCCACTCGCCGAGCATCTCGCGTTCGTCGGCGGGCGGGACGCCCAACGGTGGCATGGTCGTGTTCTGATCGGCGGCGCGGCCCCAGATCACGCCGTCCCACTGTCGGATGTCGCCGATGTCGTCGAAGTTGACCTCGACGGGCGCGCCTTGACGCTGATCGGCGGGCAGTCCCGAGGCGTGGCATCCGGTACAGTAGTTGAGAAAGAACATCGCGCCGAAGTTCTCGAAGGTCAGGAAGCTGTCTTCGGGACAGGGGCGATCGTCGAGATTGTCGTACTCGGCCTCGGTATCGGCCGGCATGCCCGACTCGGCCGGGCCGCCGGTGGTGGTGGTCGGCGGGCCCATCGTCGCGTCACCGGTCGACGCGTCGCCCGAAGACCCGGCGCCGGCATCGTCACCGCCATCGCCGTCGTCCTTGCACGCCGACAGCGGCAGTGCGAGCGCCAGCGCCAGCAGCACGCGCTCAGGCGCAGAGGGCACCCAGTCGCTCCTGGTTGGGCAAGTACGCCGTGGGATCGACCCCGGCCGCGGCCAACAGTCCCGCGGCGAAGTTGCCGTACTGCAGCGCATTGCCGCCTTCGGTCACCACGCCGGTCGCCAGATCGACGGGCAAGCCCTGCAGCTGGTCGTCCGTGCCGCCGATCACCCGGCCCCCCGACAAGCCGCCGCCGAGCACGAACGCCGACGTGACCGGCCAGTGGTCTTTGCCCGCTGCGTCGTTGAGCAGCGGCGTGCGTCCCATCTCCGAGACCGCCACGACGATCGTCTCGTCGAGGAGCTTGCTGCCTGCAGACGAGCCGGGGCGGTTGGCGAGCTCGTCCACCAGCGCGAGCATCCCCGCGTAGAAGGCCTCGTGGCGCATCGCCTGGCCGGCATTGGCCGCGTGGGTGTCCCAGTCGCCCATCTCCATCTGCACCACCTGCGAAAGGCCCTGCTCGAGAGCGTCCAGGCCCAGCTGCGCCTGCACGGCCAGGTCGCGGGTGAAGTCGAAGTCGCCGAAGTTGCCGACGCTCGCCAGCGCGTCGCCTCGCTGCAGCGAGTCGGCGAAGTCCTGCAGCCGACGCCGGTTGTGGCCGTACATGCCCCGCGTGGCTTGCTCGCGGGCGGTGCGAGCCTCCACGTACTGGCGGATCAACGCCTGCTCCGCATCGTCGGGCAGGTAGCGCGGCGTGAAGTCACCCGCGGCGTTCGGGAACGCGGCCAGTGGTTGCAGCAGTGTGCCGATCTGGTTGGCGGTGCCGGCCCGCGCCGCGATCGAAGCGAGCGCCCCGGTGTACGAGGTCTGGCCGAGCACGAGATAGGGCGCCGGCAGCTCCCGCCCGAGCTCGTACGCGACGATCGCCCCGACGTCGGGATTGGCATCGGAGTTGGTGCCGGTCAGCAGGCGCTTGGCGCAGTCGGCGTGCACCAGCGACTGCACCTGCAGCCCGTTGATCACCGTGGTCAGAGATCCCCATGCCTCGAAGAACGCCGTGACGGCTGGGCGCGTCGGGTCCGTCCAGATCGGCACGCCGGACAACTCCTGTCGGCTGCCGGACGGCACGCTGATCCCCGCGCCCGCATCGGGCTTGGGATCGAGGGCATACACGGTGTCCCAGCCTCCGCTGGCGACGACGAGGATCACCTTCTTGGGCGAAGTGACTTCGGCGGCGGAGACCGACCGGTGTTCGCGAAGCATCCGGCCCGCGCCCGCGAGCGCGCCGCCACCGAGGATCAAGTTTCTGCGTGAGACGTTCATCCGATCCTGCCTCTCAGTACCAAGCCACCTCGACGTCTTGGAGCATCGCCATCACCACCAGCTTCCACGCGCGCGCGGCGTCGCCGTGCTGCGCGACGGCGGCGGCGAACAGGCCGTAGGTCTCGTCCACCGACGCGCTCGCGGCGTCGGTCAGCTCCCCGTAGATCTTCGCGTGCAGGGCGACGATCTGGTCGCGCACGATGCCCTCCTCGGTCTCGGCCGGTTCGACGAGCGTCAGCAGTCGCCGTTGGCCCGCCGGTTGCGCGAAGTCGGTCTCCACCACGAAATGCGCGGCCTCGCGCGCGAGGTTTTGCAGCACGAGGCTGTTGGTGGCCGAGTACGTGTGCGAGGGCCGAGTGACGAACACCGAGTCGATGCCGCCGGCGAGCACCTGGTAGCCGAGGAACGAGTCGGCCATCAGATCGACCGTGCCCAGTCCGTACTCGCCCATGCCGGTGATCCACGCAAAGCCCGTGGTGTCGCGCACCAGCTGCGCCAGCTGCAGCGGCCGCGCCTTCTTGACCCCGAACGCATCGCCCTCGACCTCCTCCTCCCAGTGCGAGATCCGGAACTCGTCCGAGAGCACGATCGCCTTGGTCAGCGCCTTGGCATCGAAGCCGCTGTCGACGAAGACGTCTTGGTACTGCGCTACCGTCTGAAGCGGCACGGCGTCGAGGTCGAGTTGGTTGAAGTACGCGTAGAACCGCCGCGTCGTGCACGACCAAAAGCGCGGGTCGGCGGCAATGTAGCCGCCGAGCGTGGGCAGGCCGTCACCGGGCAACCCGAAGTAGCTCGGCGCCCGCATCTGCACCCCGAGCTGCTGGGGGAAGATCTCGGGCACGTACGTCGTGAACGGATACGTGCACTCCTCCACCGGGGCGCCCGGGGCCTTGCTGCACACCTCTTCCGGATCCTCGGGCACGTACAGCGGGAAGTTGCTGCGAAAGAAGCTCGCGAGAGGATCGAGCGCCTGGTGGCACGTCGCGCACGCCGCGTTGGCCACGACCGCATCGGCGACCACGTCGGGGTCGGCGAGGTTGATCGACGCGTCGAGCTCCACGTCGCGCTCGGCGAAGTCGTAGCACAGCAGCGCCCGCGAGATCGCGTTGGCTCGACCACGGTTGGCGTTGGACTGCGTGCTCGAGTGGCGCTGGTACAGCCAGCCGTCCGACAGGATCCCCGCGTTGCCGCGACCGTCGGGCCACTCGGAAATCTCCCAGGACGCGCCATCGGCCTCGGCCGGGTACGGCAACCCGAAGACCGCCGCGACCACGCCGTTGGCCAGCGTGTAGTCGGCCGTGACGATCTCCGTGTACGGAAGATCGTTGACCACCACGTGCTCGGCCAACCGCAGTGACGCCTCGGTGACCGACCGATTGAGCACGTACGGATCGAGTCCCGTCAGCGGCGGTAGGTCCGGATAGCCGGCGGGAAAGAAGAAGTAGTCGGCGAGCACCAACAACGCTTCGTTGTGCAGGTCGCGGATCGTCTCGCCGTAGTTGGGCGAGTCGAGGTAGGCCTCGACGATGCCTTCGATCGCATCGGGGTTCGCTTCGACCGCGGCGAGCTCGTCGACGGACGGCCTCGTGCCACGCAGGGCCATCGACACGCGCACCAGGTGCTCGGTCGGCGTCAGGTACACCGGCGTCGGACCGTCGCCGCCATCGACCGATGTGCCCGTGTCGGTGCCGTCGGTGTCGCCGGTGCCGCCGTCGGCGCCCGACTCGCCATCGCCGGCAGCGTCGTCGTCCTTGCAGGCGCCCGCCACGAGGAGGATCGCGAGGCCCCACACCCCGTACCCACGCTTGGTCAGCCGTTTCACCCGTTTCACCCCCGATCGTTCGATCGTGGCGGGGAGCTATCCAAGCCGCGTTCCAAGAGCCATCGCGTGGATTCGCCAGCGATCTCGGGACGACGGGCGCGTGTGTGCGCGAGTGCGAGGGCGGCTCGTTGCAGCCCACGACGTTGCGATCTGCGACGGTCTGCGGGTCAGCCGGTCGCGGCGCGGTCCGGCGCCCGCACCACCGCGCGCAGCAGCTTGCCGTCCTCGGATCCGTGGAACCGACGCGACTCGAGCCAGTGCTTGACCTCGTCGTGCCGCGGATGGCGATCCGGGACCACGTTGTAGAGGTAGCGAAGCCCTCGCGAGTACGCCTCTTCCTCGAGGTGATCGAGGATGAACGTACCCACCCCACTGCGGCGTGCTTCGGGCTCGACGACGAGCAGGATCTCCGCGTCGCCCCAGGTCACGTCCATCCAGCCGTAGGCCACCGTGCGGCCCTCGGCCTCGACGCGCCACCAATCGCTCGGCAGCACCTCACCCTCGGCGCGATCGGCAAACACCGGGTCGAAGACACCTGGCGCCGCACCGCCGACGACTCGTGCCTTGTCCGCGTCCCACTGCGCCGGTGACTCCCTCACCCATTTCAAACTCATGCCCACTTTCGCCCCACACGTAGGTTGTCTCACGAACGACGTCGCGTCAACGCGTGACACACGGCAAAAAATTGGCGCCGTCGTTGCAAGCACGCTCGTCGCGTTCGCGCGCGCGGGACGGCGATCAGGCCGCCGTCATGTCGTGACGTTCCGGCGCGCCGCGCAGCACGTCGAGCATCGCGGTGCGCATGTCGGCGGCGGAGGCGAAACGCTTGTCCGGATCCTTGTCGCAGGCGCGCTGCACGACCACGTCGAGCCCGTAGCGCACCTCCTTGGAGACGGCGGCGGGCAGCAGGTTTCCGGGGCGCGGAACGTCGCGCTCGCACTGCGCCGCGAGCAGGTCGCGACTGGGCGCTTCGAGCAAGTCGTGAAACGGATGGCGACCGGTCACGAGCTCGAACAGCGTGATGCCGGCGGCGTACAGATCGGTGCGGCCGTCGAGCGGCCGGTTGCCCAGCGCCTGCTCGGGCGCAATGTAGCGCGGGTCTCCGCAGATCTCGATCGGACCCTTGTGCCGCGCGAGATCGAGCGCGACGCCGAAGTCGAGCAGCTTGGACCAAATCCGGCCGTCCTCGACGTCGCGACACACGAAGATGTTGCTGGGTTTGACGTCGCGATGAACGACGCCGCGCCGGTGCGCATGCTCGAGCGCATCGAGCACGCCGCCGAACACGTGCGCGACGATCGCGAACGACAGCCGCATGTTGCGCTGGCGTGCGCGGGCGAGAAGTCGGTCGAGGTCCTTGCCGCGCAGGTGCTCCATCGCAAACCAGTCCAGGCCGCGGTCGGGCATGAAGCCGAGGTCGTAGACGCGCGCGAGGTTGGGATGGCTCAGGCGCGCGCCGTACAGCGCTTCCATGCGGAAGCGTTGGCGCGCCGCGCCGGGCAGGCCGGGCTTCATCACCTTGAGCGCCACATCGCGCTCGAGCACGGGATCGTAGGCGTGATAGATGGTGCCCATCCCGCCTTCGCCCATCTGTCCCATCACACGGTACTGCTTGGAGTGGATGACCATCTCCGAAGGCTCGACCCAGTCGACCGGCTCGAGCTCGGCGGCGAAGGGCCGAGTCTCACGGGCGACCGAATCGAGCGCAGAGGCTTCGAAGGGCATGGCTCGTCGACCCTGCCTGCACTTTTTCGACCCACGAAAAAACCGGCGAGATCCCCCCGATGCGGGTAGGCACAGGTAGGACCCGAGCGTTCGGAACGTAGCCCACGTCACCGGTGGACGCTCAACGTCCGAACCACACGAGCCCAAGGTAGCGTTGTCATCCGACAATGTCCGAATCCATCGCCCCCTTGCGACTCATCGAAACCGAGCCCGGAAGCCACTCGCTGCTACTCGACGCCGGGTCCACCAAGGTCGACCAAACCGTCGACGAGCTCGGTCACGAAGCGAACGGCTACTTTTGGGAAGGCATCGCACAGCTGCTCGTGCAGCTCGAGGCCCCCGAGCTCGACGGACGCTTCGACTACGATCCCGAAGGCAGCATGTTCGTCGCCTACGGCGAAGACCGTGCGGCCCTCGAGAAGCTCGGCGTCCTCATGGCCGCGGTCGCCGACGATCCCGCCCGCATGACCAACCTCGTGCAGCGCGCCAAGGAAATCGACTTCGAGTTCGACGACTGACGCCACCACGCATCCGACGAGGCGAGATCCGGTGATACGGTCCGAGGGTGTTCGGCCGTCGTGCGCTGACCGTTCCCGGGCCCTCGACGCTGTCGTTGCGGCAGGCGGTCGCGTTCGGCCGTGACCCCAACGGGTATCTCGCGCGCTGTCACGCCGAGTACGGGGACACGTTCACGATCCAGCTGCCGCGCGATCCGGTGCGGGTGGTGGTGTGCGACCCCGAGGACGTCAAGAAGGTGTTCGCGCTCGAGCCCGATGCGTTTCGTTCGGATCGGCAGAGCATCCACTTCAATCTCGGGCCCGAGTCGGTGCTGTTCGCCGATGGTGAGCGTCACCGTCGCAAGCGGCAGATCCTCGCGCCACCGATGCACGCGGCCAAGCTCGAGTCGTACGCGGACGCGATGCTCACGATCACGGATGCACGCATCGACGAACTGCGCCCCGGGCACGAGCTGACAGGATACGGGTTGTTTCGCTCGATCACGCTCGATGTGATCCTGCAGACCGTCTTCGGCGTCGCTCCGGACTCCGAACGAGGCCGCGAGCTGTCGCGCCAGCTGTGCGACTGGCTGCAGGCCGTGCTGACGCCAGGGATGTTCGCGCTCGGCCTGGCGCTGCGTGCCAACACGCTGCGGCGTCTGCTGGAGCGCGACACGGTACGCGCTCGCATCGGCGCGCTCGGTCGGCGAGCGCTTCGACCGTGGCGCAAGATCGCCCAGGACAAGGCAGCGTTGTTGCACTCGCTGCAAGCCGACCTTCGTCGCTGCCGCACCGAGGGGCACGGCGAGCGCACCGACGTGCTCGCGCTCCTGGTGCAGGCCCGCTACGACGACGGTACGCCGATGGACGACGAGGACATCCTCGACCAGCTCGTCACGTTGCTCGTGGGTGGATTCGAGACGACGACGAACACGCTCGCGTGGGCGGTCTATTACATCCTGCGCGACCCGTCGGTGCTCGCCGAGATTCGGGCGGAGCTCGAGCGCGTCTTCGACGGTGGGCCCGTCGACGCCGACCGCTGTGGTGAGCTCGCGTATCTCGACGCGTGCATCCGGGAGTCGATGCGCTTGAGCCCGATCGCGATCGCGGCCCCGCGCGAGCTGACCAAGCCGATGACGCTGGGCGGTCACGCCATCGCGGCGGGGACGATCGTCTGGCCGTGCACGTACCTGGCCCAGCGTCGGCCCCAGACCTGGGAAGACCCGGAACGCTTCGATCCGCGCCGCTTCATGGACGCGCGCGCACCCAAGCCCAACGTGTACTTTCCGTTCGGCGGCGGTCGGCGTCGCTGCCTCGGCGCGACGTTCGCCCAGTTCGAGATGCGGATCGTGCTCGCCCGCCTGCTGCAGCGTTGCGAGCTCGAGCTGCTCTCGCGTGCTCCGGTGCCCGAGTTTCGCGGGATCGCGATCGCCCCCGCCGACGACCTGCGCCTGCGGCTCGTTCGAGCCCGCGAGGACGGGCGAGCGCGGAGCGTCGCTACGGCGCAGTGATCCTCGCGACGTCCGGGGATGCGGTCACAGCTTGAGCGCCTTCCAGCCCGCGTGCACGGAGCACTCGTCGTCGACGTACGACTCTCGATTGTAGACCTGGTAGACCGCGCCGCCGCCGAAGTCGACCAGCTCCTCGAGGCCAGGGTCGATCTGCGTGCCCGCAAAGTCGAGCCGATACGGACCCGCCGCCTCCGCGCTGCCGCAGATCGGGTCGTAGTCGCAGTCCGGCTGCACGCCCAACGAAGGCGACGCCAGCTGGTTGTGGAAGCTGCGCTGCGAGCCCGTGATCAGAAAGGTGGGTGCGGCGGAGGCCCCGTCGTCGATGAAGATCAACACGGCCGCGTAGACGCAGTCTCCGGCCGGACCCACGTCCTCGAACACCACGACCTCGCCACAGCCGGACAGCTGCGGAAGGCTCGCCGTCCCGAGGAAGTCGATGGTGATCGGCGGCGCTTCGCACGGGCACACCGAGCAGTCCTCGACGTGGATCTTGTCGCCCGCCATCTCGAACTCGGCGACCTGCCACCCGCGTGCGCCCGTGCAGCTGCCTCCCTTGGGCGGTAGCTCGCCGGTCGTCTTGTCCGAGACCAGGACCCGCAGCGGGTCCGACGGCGCGCCGTCACACGACGACGGATCTCCCGACGACGTCACCTGCCCTCCGGACTCTGCCCCCGAGCCCGTGTCGGCGCCGCCGTCCGTCGTCGTGACGCGGGGATCCCCCGAAGACATCGCCGAGGTTGCGTCGTCGCCGGTCGCTGCCGGCGCGGGGCCGACTTCGGCCGATCCATCGGCGAGCTCGTCGAAGGCGGGATTGTCCGAAGCGCACGCCGCGAGCACGCCCATCAGCGACCCGAACCCGACCGCCCACCACCGCATCCACTCGATGGTCGCATCCTTCCCGCCGCCGGAGGGGACCGCGACCAATTGCTGCAATCGCGGCGAAACCGACGTTACGAGCAGCCGGAAGGTTCGACGGCCCCCGCGGCCTCGCCCTCGGACACTTTGACGTCGGACTGCTCCACGGTGGACTTGCACTCCCACACCAGCGCAGGTGCGGTGCACTTGATGCACTCGAGGTCGAGGACCTTCGCTTCGGCCTCACCTTTGATCTCGAGCGCGGCCACATCGCCACCCGCGTTGGCGATCACGAAGTGCTCGAGCACGTTCGCCTTCGCCTTCGGGTGCAGCACGATGCCCTTCCACGAGCCGGGAACGTCGCGAATGCCGGCGAAGGTGACCGGCGCATCGGCGGTGCCCAGGACCTCCAGCGTGCCGTTGTCGTAGTAGCCGACCTCGAGGTTCTGTGCGTCCTTGAACGCAAAGCTCGCGCCCGCTTCGATCTTCAGTGTCGCGCCGGACACCTGCAGCTTGCCGTCGACGTGGATCTTCGCGCCCTGATGACGCGCCCAGGTCGCGTCTTTGTCGACCTTGCCCCCCTCGAGCACGATCGTCGGCTCGCCCTCGTAGCTGTTGCCCCCACCCACGGCGCCGAACAGGTTCGGGTGAATGCCCAGCGCCGTTGGAGTCTTCGAGAACGTCAGACCATCCATCTTCTGGATGTCGGCCTTGTCGCCACGCACGAAGATCCCCAGCGAGTTGGACTCGAACTTCGTGTCCGAGATCGACACGCGCGCGTCGTCGGCGATCATCAGGGCACCTTCGTCGTTCTTCTTGCCGCCGTACTTGAACACGGCGTGTCCGATCTCGGCCTCGCCCTTGCCGTAGATCGTGACTCCACGCCAGTTGCCCGGCTCCTCACGGGCGTGCGCCGTGAAGAGGATCTCCTTGCCCGCCTCACCCACGGCGTGCAGGTGCCCCTCGGCGTAGTAGCCGACCTGGATGTGACCGTCACCGTCGAAGCGCAGCGTGTTTCCGGGCGCGATCGTCAGCTTCGCCGTGCGACCTTCGTCGCCGTGCACGTCGATGCGACCGGTGAGAAGCCACGGGGCGCCGATCGCCGCCCAGGTCGCATCCTCGGAGATCTTGCCGCGATCGACCTGCACCATCGCATCGGGCCCGAACGTGTTGCCTTCGCCCAGGGTCCCCGCCGCCTTCGACGACACGCGCAGCGCCACGTTGGGGACCTTCTCGAACACGTTGCGTGCGAACGAGGCGAACGTGCCGTCGTTGCGTGCTTCCACCGCGTAGTCCTTCGCCTCTCGGACCGTGGAGTCCTCGAAGACGACGTCCTCGGCCTCGATGTACAGCGCGCCCTTCTTGTCGCCCGCGTACTCGATCGTCAGCCCCTTGATCGACGACCGCGCCGCCTTGCCGTACAGCTGCACGCCCCGCCACACGCCGGGTACCTTGTCGCCGCTGGTCGAGAACACGACGGGCTCCTCCTTCGTGCCGTTGACCACCAGCTTGGCCGTCTCGTAGTAGCCGACCTGCAGCCCGGTACCTTCCTTGAACTCGAGCTTGGCGCCGGCTTCCAGCGTGAGCGAGCCGCCGTCGATCTTGTAGTCGGCGGTCACGGCGACCGTGCCGCATTCCTTCTTGATGACGCGATCGATCGTCTCCTTGCCCGCCAGCGACTTGGGGCACTCGGTGACTGCTTCGCCGTTGGTCGGGACCTCGCCGCCCGCGGCGCTCTTGCCTCCGTCGTCGCCCGCCTTGCCGTCGTCGGCCGCCTTGCCCTCGTCGCCCGCCTTGCCTTCGTCGCCGGCCGCCTTGCCCTCGTCGCCGGCCGCCTTGCCCTCGTCGCCGTCGCCCGTCGCCTCCTCCTCCTTCTTGCAAGCGGTGCCGAGGACGGCGATGCAGGTTGCGGCGATCAGCGTGCGTGAGAACATGGCGCGGTCTTACCAGGCGTCCGTGGGCGCCTCAAGGCGAGGCACCCACGGACACACTCGGCGAGGGCGCCGTGGTCAGACCAGGCCCGGCAACGCCCCTTGGCACGCGGGGCCGTAGCCGAAGGTCGTGTCGTCGTATCCGAACGCATTGAGGATCGAGACGAGCAGGTCGTTGGTCGAGCGTCCGTAGTACTCGATGTGTCGACCGGTCTCGATGGCGCCGCAGAGATTTCCTGCCATCACCACGGGAATGTCGAGAAGATTGTGACCGGCCCCGTCGCCGAACTCGCACGCCCACACCACGAGGGTGCTGTCGAGGAGCGTGCCCTCGCCGTCGGGGGTTTCCGCGAGGCGCTGCACGAGGTGGCCGAACATGCTCGCGTACCAACGCATCACATCGAGCATGGCGGCGCGCACTTCCGGGATGTCGCGACCGGTCGGGCCGTCGGGCACGATGTGGAAGATCCCGTGCCACCCCTCGAAGTCGAAGGGGAACGGATGTCCGAGCCACGGGAAGCGGTTGTCCTGCCCGTGCGTGAACTGCAGCGAGACCACGCGAGTCATGTCGCACGCCAGGGCCATGACCGCGTTCTCGATCTGCGCGCGACCGCCGACATCGTCGAAGTCGTCGTGGTTCGGATCGTAGTCGGGCGGCAGGGAGAACTGGGGCAGGCCGCAGCCCTGCCCGCCCCCGACGCCGTTGGCGAAGCGAAGCTCGAGCTCGCGAATCTTGGCCGCGTGTGCCTCGAGCCGCTGACGATCGGCGACGGACAAGCGGCTGGCCAGCGATTCGTACGACTCGCCGACCGAGTCCAGCACACTGCCCCGCGCGGCCCGAAGCCGCTGCAAGGGAGAGGGCTCTCCGGGCTCGAAGTCCGCGAAGAGGCGGTCGAACGCCGCGCGCGGGTCGGGCTCCATCCCGAGGATCTCGTCGCGGCCCGTGTAGAACGCCGCGATCGCCTCGTAGTACCCCGTGGTGCCGATCGCGAGGCCGAGGGACTCGTACGGCGTCGGTGCAGCCATGCGCTGCGCGATGACCTGATCGAGGGAAGGACCGCCCGCGCCGTCGGGGTGATCGAGCTCGGGCAGTCCGCCCGGCAGCGGATTGCCGTTGGCGTCGATGTTGGGCGACAGCGGCATGCCCGTCCACATCGACTTGCTGGAACCGACGTGTCCACCCTGGTTGTTGAAGAAGTCCGGCAGCCGGTTGTCGAGCCCGGAGACGACGACGATGTCGTCCTTGATCGACTCCAGCGGCGACAAGATCGGCGACAGCTCGAAGTTCGTCCCCGTGCCCGTCGGGTGCCACTCTTCCATGATCATGCCCTGCGGCTGCTGCAAGATGATCAAGCGCCGCGGCTCGTCGCCGGGACCGGCCTTGGCCTTGGGGAGCATGCTGGGCAGGAACGGCAGGCCGACGGCCACGCCGCCCGCCCCTCGAAGGAAGTTTCGTCGCGTCGTCATCTCACTGCGTCCCCCCCGACACGTCGCGGAAGCGGAACGCGTCGCTGCGAGTCATGTACACGATGAGCTCGGGCAGGTTCTCGCCCGACTCGATGAATGCCGTCGTGATGTCGTCGAGAGCGCACTGACCAACGTCGGTGCCACCCGGCTCTACGCCGTAGCTGTGGTGCATCCAGTTGCGGGTGAAGCACTCGGCGACGGGCTCGGTGCCGGCGAGCAGCGCCACCAGCTCCGGTGCGCCATCGAACGTCACGTCCTCGACCCCCTCGGGCGCGCCGAGCAACTCCCACTGCGCTTCGATGGCCTCGCCGTCCGAGTACGTCTGTCGCCACGCCCCGAGGGCGTCGTAGTGCTCGAATGCCATCCCGAGCGGGTTGATGAGCTGGTGGCACGCGCCGCACTCGGGGTTTTCCATGAGCGCGCGCGTCCGCTCCGCTTCGGTCGCGTCCTCCGGAAGCTGCGACCCTTGGGCGACCGCGCCCGGTGGCGGTGGCGGAATGTCCTGGCACAGGACGCGTGTGCGGATCTCGAGACCGCGGTGGACCGCCGAGGTATCGACGCTCGTTGCGTGCGAGGCGAGGAAGGCCGGCAGGGTGAGAACACCCGCACGTCGATCCGCGTCCATCGACTCGGTGCGCCAACCGTCGCCGGCGGGCAGGCCGAACAGCGGCGCCAGGGTCGGGTCGACGTCGATGCTCGTCGCCGTCAGCAGGTGCGTCAGCGACGGGTCGTCGCCCGTGAACGATCCCGCCACGAAGCGCTGGAACTGCTCGTTCATCGCGGCGATCATCGACTCGTCGTAGGAGGGGAAGTGCGTGGGGTCCTTGTCGGCAAGGCGAAGCTGCGCGACGCCGAGCCACTCTCGGGCAAAGCGAGCCAAGGTGGGTGCCGACCTCGGGTCGGCCATCAAGCGGCGCGCGTGGGCCTCGATCTGATCCGGGTCGCGCAGCTGCTCGGCCTCGGCCGCCGCCCACAGGGCATCATCGGGAATCGTGTCCCACAGCAGAAACGACAGTCGACTCGCGATCTCGTAGTCGCTGAGCTCGACGACGTCCCCGTCGGTCTGCCGGCCCTCTTCGATGATGTACAGAAACGCCGGCATCTGCGTGGCCACCGTGACCATGCGACCGATGCCGTCGGCGTAGCCGCCTTCCTGTGCCGCCGCGGCGTACGTGCCCAGCAGGAGTGCGCGCTCGTCGTCGCGGAGGGGACGCCGAAACGCACGCGGACCGAACGTGTCGAGAAACGACTCGGCGCACGCTTGCTCGCCGGCTCCGGTCGCGCAGGGGGCGACGACGTCGACCGCCGCGATGACCTGATCGCCCACGTCCTCGGCGGCGAGCAGCAGTTGCTCGGCCGCGAGGTCGGTCACGAGGTTCGCGTCCGGCTCGCTCGAGAACGCGAACGCGGCCGAGGTCGGGGGGAAATCGTCGCTCGGCGCGATCGCACCCACGAACAGATCGTCGATCGCGTTGCGATACTGCGTCTCGGAGATCCGCCGTAGCGGCGCGGGCCCGGGTCGCAATCCGTCGCACCCGACCTCGGGGATCGGCTCGTCACTGCCGTCACCGCCGTCGGCCGGTTCGTCGGTGTCCGCCCCCGCGGGGTCCACCTCCTCGCGTCCGCTGTAGCAGCCGCCGAGCAGCACGGCCGCGCCGTAGATCCACGCCGACCTGCCGCGGCGCCCCCTTGCCGAACCCTTGGTCCCCGTCACTTCCGGCCGGACACGACCACGTGCGCGCCGTCGCACGACGCCCGCTACGAAACGTTCAATCCTAGGATATTGCTTCGCTTTTTTCTTCGAATCAGAAGAAGTAGGCGAGCTCGTAGTCCAGACACTGGCCGCGGTCGAGGGCATCGGAAACGCGCACGTGGACCAGCGCGTCCGCCCCGCCTTGGCCGTTGCAGGTGTGCGTGGGCGACGTGGTGTCGAGCGCACAGCATCCGGGGAAGCCCGTTCCCGCCGCGGTGTCCGGCTCGTCGAGTCCGCAGTCGACCACCGGCATCGAGTTGTCGGCGCACTTGAGGAAGACGCACACGCGAAGATCTTCGACGCCCGACACGGTCGCCTTCGCCCGACCGTCGGTACCGTCGTTCATCCCCGAGAACGCGTACCAGTCGACGGCGCCCGTCCCCTCGAGGGTCGCGGAGACGCTCGCGGAGGGGGCCGACATGGGGATCGGCGGAAGCTGGGCGACCTCCCCCTCGACATCGTTGAGCTCGAATCCATCGGGAGCACACACCGCGTCGGCCGCGGTCGTGACCTCGTCCGACGCCACGGGGGCCGTCGTCGCACCGTCGCCGGTCGTCCCGCTCGATCCATCGGTCTCGGAGAAGTCGGGGTTGTCCTCGAAGAAGCCGTTGCACGCCACCGCGAACAGGGCGAGCCCGACCGTCGACGACCACCGCATCGCCGACAGCCTATCCGGTGGGCTCGATTGTTCAAGGGTCGCCACCCCAACTTCCGGCGACATGTGCGACCGTAGACGCGGCCATGAGCCTCACCGACGTGTTCGTGCGACGCCGCGCCGAGCTCGGCCGACCGGTCCACGCATCGATCGATCGATCCGCCCTGGAGTCGGAGCTCGTCGGCGCCGTGCACCTCGGCGTGGAGCACTGGCCACAGCTGCGCGTGGAGCCTTCGGCGTTCGTGGCCCACGTGGCGACGCACTGCGGAGACCAAGATCCCACCGAGGCCCTGGCCGCCGTGCGCATTCCGGAGCTGTACCTCGCGTTCGCGTGCCACGGCGGCGATGCGACGGCCATGGCGGCGCTCGAGCAGTCCTTCGGCGCGCACTTGCAGGCCGCGTATCGAGGTCTCGCCGGCCCGGACTTCTCCGCCGCCGAGTTTCGCCAGCTGGTGCGTGAGCGTCTGTTCGTCGCCGACGAGGAGGGCCACACGAAGATCGGAACCTACTCCGGTCACGGTTCGCTGGCGGCGTGGCTGAGGGTCACGGCCAAGCGTGTCGGGCTCAACGCCGTCCGCGGCGCGAGGCTGCCGGTGGACCGCGACGCCGGCGACGAGCTGCTGGAGTTTCCCGCGACGCTCGGCGATCCGGAGCTCGATCTGCTCAAGGACACCTATCGGGCCCAGTTTCGCGACGCCTTCCTCGAAGCGGCGGCGGCCCTCCCCGCGCGCTCGCGTCGCTTGCTGCGCCAGTCGATCACCGGAGGGCTGACCGTGCGGCAGATCGGACGCATGTACCGCGTCCACCATGCGACCGCGGCTCGCTGGATCGCCGACGCCCGGCAGGCCCTGATCGACGGCACGCGACGCGGGCTGCAAGCGCGCCTCGACGTTTCCGAGCGCGCGCTCCAGAGCATCATGGGCCTGATCGCGAGCCAGCTCGACGTCTCGATCGCCCGCGTGCTCGGCCCCGACGAGCACGTGTGATCGCGAGTCGAGCTCAACCGCCCGTCTTCGCGTCCAGCGTCTGCAGGCGCGTCGCGGCTCGCTTGTCGCCGAGCGCCAGCGCCTTCTCGTACTGCTTGCGGGCATCGGCGTAGCGCAACAGGTTGAGATAGGCGTCGCCGAGATCGACGCGATAGCCGGCGTGGCCGGGGGCGAGGCGGATCGCCTGCTCGCCGAACTTGACCGCCTTGCCGAGCTGCCCCTGCTCGAAGTGCATCGCCGACAGTCCGCTCGCCGCGGCCGCGCACTTGGCGTCGTACTCGAGAGCGCGGTGGAAGTGCTCGGACGCGTCCGCGACCCGGCCCGCGCGCAGGGCTTTGTGACCGAGCTCGACCTCCGCCTTGGCCCGGTCCGGATCTCGGGTCGTCGACGGCTCGGGCGACGGCGCGGGAGGTGGCGTCGAACGGTTCGGTCGTGGGGCGCGTGGGCTCGCGGCGCGCACCACCGAGGGCTCCGGGTCGGGCGTCGCGACG
This sequence comes from uncultured Pseudomonadota bacterium, assembly GCA_937896535.1. Taxonomy (GTDB): domain Bacteria; phylum Myxococcota_A; class Polyangia; order Nannocystales; family Nannocystaceae; genus CALBMM01. Next base: position 18,806 of record CALBMM010000028.1, on the reverse strand, counting down.
TCTACCGTCTCGTCATCGTCGTCCACTGCAGGTGCTGCCGCGATCTTCGGCGCGGACGGTTCGGAGCCCTGCGGGTACAGCCGCTGCAGCTGCGCTCTGACCAAGGGCGGCACGTCGTCGCCCGCCAGCCAACGCGCCACCGCATCTCGGCGCGCCCGCTCGTCGTCCTGCGCGAGGATCTGCAAGATCCCGGCGGCCGACAGCTCGTCCGGTGAAAAATCCAGCGTCTGCGCCCGCGTCGACAGATCCGCGAGCTGGCCCGGCGTCGCCCGCATGCGCGCGCGCGCGTGGGCATCGTCGGGCTCGAAGACCGCGGCCGACAGGTAGTAGTCGGCGGCGAACGGCGCACCGCCCTCGCGATCGGCGAACGCGTCCCCGAGTCGTCGCAGCGTCTGGGCGAACTCTTCACGCAACGCCGCGGCGCGCTCGTGCGCGAGCGCCTCGCCCGGCCCTTCGATCGCTTCGAGTCGACGCACGTGCACGTACGCGGTGGCCTGGGTCGGATCGTCGATCGGCGGATACACGTAGTACGCCCGCGCCGCCGCGGCCCGGGCCTCCCCCTCGATCGCCTCGATCTCCCCCTCCTCGGCGGCGGTCAGCTGCGGACGCAGCACGAAGCCGGCGACGCCCGCCCCCGCCGCGGACACGAAGGCGACCGCGCCCAGCGACAGCCACTGTCGACGACGCGAGCGTCGATCCGCCGTCAGCGCATGCAGCAGCTCCGGCATCGACGCGAAGCGGTCGTGCGGCGCCACGGCAAGCCCGCGCACGAGGGCGGCGCGCAGCCACGCCGGGGTCCCGCGCGCGTCGTCGATGTGAGCCGGCCCGGCCTCGATCGCCGCGAGCAGGTCGCGCAGGGTTCGTCCCGAGAACGGTCGCGACGAAAACAGCGCCTCGTACAGCGTGACGCAGAACGCGAACTGGTCGGCCCGGGCATCGACCTCCTCCCCGCGCAGCTGCTCGGGGGCCATGTACGCCGGCGTGCCCACGATCGCGCCGGTCTGCGTGAGATCGGCGTCGAGCAAGCGATCGCCATGACGGGTGATCGGGTCCGCATCGTCGGTCGCCGGCGGCCCTGCGACCGCGCGGGCCAGTCCGAAGTCGACGACGTACGCGACGTCGTCGGCGTCGACGAGCACGTTCGCGGGCTTGAAGTCACGGTGCACGAGGCCGGCCGCGTGTGCCGCCGCCAGCCCTTCGCCGGCGGACACCGCCACGTCGCGCACCTGCGTCCACCGACGCGGCTCGGCCCGCAACCACGCCCGCAGCGTTCCCCCGCGCACGAGCTTCATCGCGACGAACACCTGCCCGGCGTGCGTCCCCACGTCGTAGACCGGCACGACGTGGGTGTGCGAGAGCTGGGCCATCGCCTGCGCCTCGCGCAGCAGCCACCGCTCCGCCTCGACGTCGGCCACACCGCCGGGATGCTTGAGAAGCTTGATCGCGACCCGACGGTCGAGCTCGGGATCGTAGGCCGTGTACACCCGACCGATGCCGCCGGCCCCGAGCAGATCGACGACGACGTAGCGGCCCACGTTCGTGCCGCGTGCCAACGTGACGTCGGCGGCCGGTGGCGGGGCCGGAGCGGTCCGCTGCGACGCGAAGCCGGGTGATGCCTCGACCTCGTCGACCACCTGCGCGGCGTCTTGCACCATCGCCGCACATTCGTCGCACCCGTCGACATGGCGTGCGAGCTCGGCGTGGCTCGCCGGGTCGAGCGTGCCGCTGGCGAATGCGACCAGCGAGTTCTCGTCCGGGCAGTCCATCCTCAGAACCGCCCCACGACGCCGTCACCGGACCAGCGCCACGTCGAGCGGGCGCGGCGGGTCTTCGTCCGCGGTCGAGAGACCACGACGACCGCCGTGCCGGCGAGGGCCGCGAGCACACCGGCCGTCGTGAAGATGAGGCCGGGCGCGAGGGTGTTCCAACGAAAGCGACAGTTGCCGTCCGGGTCGACGTTGTCGCCGCGACAACGATCGCCGGGAGCCGGCCGCTCGTCGAGCACGAGCAGGGCGATCCCCGTGGCGATGGAGGCCCCGCCGAGTCCCACGCCGACCCAGCCCCACGGACGGTAGCGGGGCAGCGCCGCCGACAGCGGCTCGAGCGACAGCGACAGCGACTCCTGCACACCGGCGACGGCCAGGAACTCGCGCTCCACGGCGACGTAACCTTCCTTTTCGACGCGCACCACGTGCTTGCCCGCCGACAGCTCGCGCGTGACCGGGGTCCGGCCCACGGTCTGGCCGTCGATCTCGGCGATCGCCTCGGCGGGCGTGCTGTCGATGACGACCATCGGAGGGCCTGACACGAGGTCGTCGAGCTTGGTGCGCATCGTCGCCGCCTGATCGGCCACGATCTTCTTGGCCGTGTCGACGCCACAGACCTCGCACCCGTCTTCGCCGAGCGCGACTCCCTGCCCGGTCTTGCCGTCGAGAAGCTCGACCCGCACGGCGTAGCTGCGGTCGCCCACCGTCACTTGCGTGCGCAGCACGTACGTCGCGCCGGCACGGTCGGCGGCGGCGGCCCAGCACGGTGCGTCGTCGCAGTCGGCGGGCTCGGTGACGACCTCGAAGTTGCCGCGACGCAGTCCGTCGGCCACGCTCGCATCGATCTCGGTGCGCCACTGGGCGCCGAGCTCGCCGTCGATCTGCACGGGTGGCGTCAGCACGCGCGCGGGTGCGGCCGTAGCCGGCACCGGCCACGCTGCTGCAACCGATCCCGCGACCAGGCCAATGCACGACGCCCGCACCGCACGACACTGTAGCTCGGTTCGGCGCGCCTGGTGGGCGCCACGCAGCACGGAAGAGGTTCCGAGGTAGGCTGCACGCACGTGGTCGAGGAGCGTTCCACCACCGCCCGCTGGTTCCGCGGGTTGGTCAAGCTGCTCTGGCGGCCGTTGTTGATCCTCGCGTTCACGGGCGTGATCGCGGCATGGATCTTGGGGTGGGAGATTCCACGCCACGAGATTCGTCCGCCCGAACCCGTCGTCGTGGCGACACCCGACCAGCCCGAGCGCCGGTGGACGCCGCGCGAGACCAAGCAGCCGGCCCCCGGGTGCACGCCCAAGGCCGAGCGCCGCTGCATCCAGGGCGACGTGTGGTGGCTCGATTCCTGCGGCACCGCGTATCAGAAGGCCGAAGAGTGCGGCTACGGCATGTGCGAGGCCGGGGCGTGCGAGGTCGAGGATCCAGCTGGTTGCGGCGACCTGCCCGCGATCGGTCTGTGCGACGGCAACCTCGCGCGCATGTGCAATGCGGGCCGCCTCGTCGAGGTCGACTGCAACGGGATCGGGCTGCGCTGTGTGATGACCGAGGAAGGTCCGACGTGTCGTGAGCGCACGGAGGCCGACTGCGAGGATCCTCCCGGTACCGTGCGCTGCGACGGGCCCGAGCTCGTCGCGTGCGTCGAAGGGGTCACGGAGCGGATCGACTGCCGTGCGCGCGGGGGCACGTGCGGACCGATCTTCGGGGGGCTGCGGGTCGGGTGCGTGGTCGACCGGCCCAACCCCGCCCAGACGTGCGGAGCGTGTGGTTGCCCGACCGAGCCGGGCGACGAGGAGTGCGACGGCGTCGACAACGATGCCGACGGCGAGGTCGACGAGGACGCCGACTGCGGCGAGATCGACGTCATCGCGTTCGTGGTCGAGAGCGACGGCGGCGACAGCAGCTTCTCCGACGACGACGTTCGCGACGAGCTGCGGCGCATCAACGAGGCCTTCGCCCGAGAAGACGACTACGGCCTCGTCTTCCGCCTCGCCGACATCATCGCGCTGCGTCGCACGGAGTGGCTGTCGATCGACGACGGCGAGCTCGACCAGATCATCGGCCAGGGCCTCGTTCACCCCGACCGCGAGGACTTCTACGTACCCGTGATCTTCACCGACGAGCTGCTCGTCGGCGGCGTGCCGCGCCCCGGTCTGTCGACGGGGCCCAACGGGTTTTGCGGTCGCATGCGTCGCACGCCGTACCCGCAATCGCCCGTGGGTCTGGTCGCGATCGCGAAGCGCCGGTGGGTCACGACCGCGGCGCACGAGCTCGGACACTACTTCGGCCTGTGCCACACCCACGGCGACGTTCCGGGCGCAGTGCATGCGTTCGACGCGGAAGCCGGCACCGAAGAGGCGATCGCGTGCGGCGAGCCTTGCCGGTCCGAGGCCGACGGGATCTGCGACACGCCGATCGATCCGGGACCCGAGCACTGCGCGATCACGCCCGAGTGCACGGCGCAGTGCGACGCGGGCGAGCACCCCGACCCCGCCAACATCATGGGCTACTACCCGCAGTGCCGCGCGTACTTCTCCGAGGAGCAAGCGCTGCTGATGCGTGCCAGCTTGCACCAACGCCGCGCCTGGCACCCGTGCATCTGGGGCGACGGTTGCCCGTGCGACCCGCTCGCCCCCGTGTGTCCCGAGTCGATGACATGCCGCAACTTCAAGGTCGACGACGGTCAGACCAAGTGGAGATGCGGCATGGAGGGTGCGAGCGTGGTGGCGGCCCCGTGCACGAGCACCCTGGACTGTTCCGACCACGCGATCTGCATCTCCACCGCCGCGACGGGAGGGCGCTGCGTCCGCCCCTGCACGGACGCGACCCCCAACTGCGACTGCCAGACGATCGAGTCGTTCGAGGTGCCGTTGTGCATGTCGGACTTCGAGGCGGGGCCGTGAGCCGCCTGCTACGATGACCACGATGCGGCGGGAGACGATCGGGCTGTGCGCGATGTTGGCCCTCGCGTGTGGCGACGACGGGTCCACGCCCAGCGACACCGACGGGACGTCCGGCTCGTCCGGCTCGACGAGCGGCACCGGCTCGACCTCGACCTCGACGGGCGCGGCGGATACCGACGAGCCCGGCACGAGCTCGACCGCGGGCCTCGACTCCACCGGCGTCGCCGACTCCGGCGGCAGCGACTCGTCCACGGGCGGGGCGAGCGTGTCGATCGACGAGCCGCTGCGGCTGATCTTCGTGGCCGACGACGCGGTCGGAGACATCGACGAGCTGTGGTACCTCGACGAGGCCGACTACGAGGCCGGTCCGGTTCGGGTCAACCAGGAGCTCATCGGTCCGCGGCTGATCTCGCCGACGGTACGGGTGACCGACGACGGCGACTGGCTGCTGTACCGCACCGTCCGTCTGGCCCCGGGGGCCGAGCACGAGCTGTGGGTGGTCGACATGTCCGGCGGTGCGCCGGCGGCCGGCGTGCGCGTGGACGACACGCCCGAGCTCGTGCACGAGTTCGACTTGTTCGGCCCGCAGCCGCGCGTGGTGTGGATCGGCCCCAGTGGGGTGTACGCCGTCGACCTCGGCGCCGGAGCGCCCGGCGTGCCGCAGGCGCTGACCCCTGCGCCCACCGGCGGCGGTCAGTACATGCTGTACGAGCTCGGCCCGTCCGATGATCGGATCTACTACACCGCCGACCCGGACGGCGCCGGCGTCGAGAACCTGTACATGGTCCCGGCGGACGGATCGGCGGCGCCGACGTTGCTGTCGGATCTGTCGGTGCCGATGACCGCGGTCGACGGCAATACGCTCTTTCCCGACCCGAGTGGCGCGTGGGTGATCTACGCGGCCGACCGCGACGTGCCCGAGCCGGAGATGTTCTGGGTCGATCTCGCCGCGCCGGGGACGGCGACCAAGATCAACGACCCGGTCACGACCGAGGCGATCCGGACCGAGCGACTGTCGCCCAGTGGATCGTGGCTGGCCTACTTCGCCGGCGAGCTCGGCGACCCCGATCTCGGCGACGTGTTCGTGGTGCCGATCGACGCCGCGGGTCCGGGAGCGCCGATCGCCGTGCACACCGCGATGACGGGCCTGCCGCAGGCCGGTCGCATCGCGTTTTCGCCCGACGAGGCGTGGCTGCAGTACACGGCCCAAGACGGCGCCAACCTGCAGAGCTGGGTGGTCGCACTCGACGGTGGCGTCCCGGGCACGCCGATGCTCGTCAGCGGTACGGTGCCGGCCGACGGCGACGACGTGGTCACGCACCTGTTCGCGCCCGACGGCAGCAGCGTCGCCTACATCGCCGACAGCAACGGCCCGATCGATCTGTACTGGGTCGACCTGTCCACGGGCGCGCCCGGCCCGATTCAGCGCTTGATCGATCCGGCCCCCACGGGGACGGGCTTGACCGGTGACGTCGCCTTCTCGCCGGACGGCACCCGCTTGCTCTTTACCGGCTTCGTCACCTCGGTGGAGACCCGCGACGCGTACACGATCGATCTGGCCGCCGGTCCACCGTGGACCACCGAACGCGTCAATCCGGAGCTGCTGCCGACCGAAGAGGTCGGCGTCACGCCGCGCTTCGCCGGCGACGGCCGCCACGTGCTGTACGTCGCGCCGGGCCCCGACCGCGGCGACCGCCAGCTGTTCGACCGTCCCCCCGGCGGCGAGGGCTTCGAGGACGTCGTGCCGATCTCCGGCGGCGGCTTCATCAAGTCGTTCCGCGAGCTGCCCTGACGCCGACGACGAGAGATCGGCGGCCGATTTCCCGCTTGCACATGATTACGATATCGGTTAACTATTTTTCCATTATGCAACCACCTCCGAAGAACTGGCCACGCATCGCTCCTGCTTTGTTCTACGACGATGCCGGCAAGGCGATCGATTGGCTGTGCGAGGCGTTCGGGTTCGAGGTCCGACTGCGCATCGAGGGCGAGGGTGGTCACATCGAGCACTCCGAGCTCGACTTCGGCGAGGGCATGATCATGGTCGGCGACACGCGCGTACGGGCACGTCGCGAAAACGGCGTGAACGCTCGCAGCCCGCAGTCACTACCCGACCGCGCGAACACGCAGTCGCTGTGCATCGCGGTGCCGGACGTCGATGCGCACTTCGAGCACGCCAAGAAGTCGGGCGCGAAGGTCATCTCCGAGCCCAAGACCGAGGACTACGGTGACGACTACTGGGCCGACCGGACGTACGAGGTCGAAGATCTCGAGGGTCACCGATGGTGGTTCATGACCAGGGTTCGCGAACAGGGACAGTGACCGACCTCGACACCACACTGGCCGCCCTCGCCGAACCCAGCCGGCGCGCGGTGATCGGCCTGCTCAAGGGCGGGCCGCGCCGCTCCTCGGAGCTGGCCGAGCAGCTTTCGCTGAGCCGTCCGGCGATGAGCCGCCACCTCAAGGTGCTGCGCCAGGCGGGTCTGGTGACCGAGACGAGTCCGGACGACGACGCCCGCGTGCGCATGTACGAGCTCGCCGTCGAGCCGTTCTCGCAGCTACGGTCGTGGGTGGAGGAAGTCGAAGCGTTTTGGGGAGATCAGCTCGCGTCGTTTCGGGCGCACGCCGAAGCCGGCGCACGGAGGCGCAAGCGATGAGCCTGCCCAGCCCCCGCCCCGGCGACCAGGCCCGCGCGATGGTGCTGGTGCGACTGCCCCGCGAAGAGACGTTTCGGATCTTCACCGAGGAGATCGACCAGTGGTGGCGGCGGGGCATGAAGTTTCGCGAAGCCGGCAAGCGACGCGGCATCATCGCCCTCGAGCCCGGCGTCGGCGGCCGCATGTTCGAAGAGTTCGAGGACGCCCGTGGTCGCACCCGCGTCGTCCAGACGGGCGAGGTGCTCGTCTGGGATCCCCCTTCGACGCTCACCCTGCGCTGGCGCAACTCGGCCTTCTCGCCCGAGGAAGCCACCGAGGTGCAGGTCGACTTCGTCGAGAGCCCGTCGGGCACCCGCGTTACCGTGACCCATCGCGGCTGGGCCGACATCCGCCCCGACCACCCGGCCCGTCACGGCCAAGAGGTCGTGGCGTTCATCGGTGGGCTCGGGCGGTGGTGGGGCGACCTTCTGCAGTCGCTGCAGCTGCACGCGGCGAAGTGAGCTACTCGCCGCCGCCGGGCTTGGAGCCCTTGCCGAACTTGAACCCGCCCTTGGCGTTGGCCTTGCCGTTGCCCGAGGAGGCCGAGCCGTCGGCATCGCCGCCACCATCGTCGTCGTTGGACGCGGCGTCGAGGTTCTTGTCGAGGCGGAACGCGGGCGCGCGGTTGGGGTCGCACTCCGGCGGGGGCCCGAACTTTTCGGCGGAGAACTGATACTCGAGCGAGCCCTCGCCGTCCTTCTTGCCCTTTTCGTTCTTCGTGTTCGCCTGAATCCGCACCGTGTGGTCGCCCGAGCGCGACGGCGTGCAGTACGACAGCAGATAGAAGCGCTTGGCCTGCTTGTCGATGCGGTCGGCGACCTTCTCGAATGCTTCGCGGACCTTCTCGTCGTCGGTGGCGAGCTCGGTGCCGTCACGCCCGATCTCCTGGAGCGCGTCCTCTTCGATCTCCGCGCCGACCCCGATCACGAAGATCTGGAAGTTGGCGTAGTCCTCCTTGCCGATCTCCTCGAGCATGTCCTCACGCGGCACGCGGGAGGCGCGGTCGGTGCCATCGGTGAAGACCACGAGCGTGCCGAACTTGAGCGGGCGCTTGTCGGCGTCGAGCTCCTTCTCGAGCTGCTGCAGTCCCTGGATGACCGCGCCGTTGAGGTTGGTGGACGGGTCCTGGGCCTTGTACTGGCGCAGGCCGTTGAGCCCACCGTCGATCGACGCCTTGGCTTCGGTGAAGCGTACGACCGAGAAGATGTCTTCACCGCCGTCGAACGCCCACACGCCGACCTTCTGCGTCGCGCCGACCTTCTCCGAGAAGACCTCCGCCGCGTTGACGATCGCCTCCGATTCCCCCGACTCGGTCACCGAGCCGCTCATGTCCAGCAGCAGCATGGTGTACATGACCGCCGCGACCTCCGGGTTTTGGATCGTCTGCTTGCTCTCGTATTGCGAGACGAGCTTGTCGTCCTCGTAGATGTCGAAGTCCTCCGCCGCGAGGCCCGCGACGGGCTCGCCCTCGTCCTCGACCGTGAAGAATACCCAGACGTTGTTGGGCTTCTTCTCGTCGGAGTTGATCCGCGTGACGGTGAGGTCGCGGCTACAGCCGCTCAGACCCAGTGCCAGGGCCGCCGTGCCCAGCACCATGCGCGATCTCGCCCACAGGGTTCGTCGTTGGATCATGAGGCGGGGAGCTTAGCGAGCCCCGCACGTGCTGGCTACGGATAGCCCACCGCGAACGAAAACCGGTAGGTGTGAAATACGTTGTTGTCGTTGGGGACGGTGAACACGTCACTGAACACGTCCGACCCCGGGTCGGCACGTTGGATACCCCCGCCCATACCGGTCAAGCGCGCGGTATCGAAGTCCGCGGGAATCTGATCGTCGACCGGCACGACCTGTCCGTCGACCACCCACGCGCTCGGACTACCGAAGCTCGCGTCTTCGACCGTCCACACGTCACCATCGGGGCTGCTTCGCAGCACGCCGCTCTGATCGGCGGTCCAGAACAATCCGTCGTGGAACAACAACGAGCGCACGTGGGTGAAGCCGCCGTCGTCGGTCGCGTCGGTGCACGTCTCCCACGTCAGGCCGTCCGCCGAGCGACCGCAGTAGCCACCACCACCCACGGCGACGAACACGTCGTTGCCCCAGTCCACGGCGGCAAACCATTGCCCGGTCGGGTTGTCTTGCTCGGTCCAGCTCATGCCGTCGGGCGAGGTGAAGATCTTCCAGCCCACCGCGACGAACGTTCCGTTGCCCCACGCCACGCCGCGCAGAAGGTCCTGATCGTCGCCACCGCCGTTGGCGATCTGCACGTAGTCGGACCAAGTCTGGCCGTCGTCGATCGAACGCACTCGCATGCCGCCGTAGCCGACCGCGACGAACACGGGGTCGCCCAGCGGTGCACCGGTGGAGTCCGAACCGTCGGTCGCGCCGGGTCGGGTCGAGTCCATCGCGGCAGTCGTCTCGGTCGTACCGGTGGTCGGATCGACCGGCCCGGTGTCCGTCGCCGACGCCGCCGTCGGGTCGCTGCTGGCCGAGGTCGAGGTGGGCACGGCGGTCGTCGAGCCCGAGCCCGCGGCGGAGCTCATGCCGTCGTCGTCACCACCGGAGTCGTCTCCGCAACCGGACCCCCACGCCACCGCCGCGATCGCGATGCATACCCGAATACGTCGCATGGCCGGCATCGTACCGCGTTGCGCGATCGTATAGTCCGCGCCGTGATGACACCGCCCGAGCCCGAGCGGTTTTCCGAGCGGGAGTTCTACCGCTCGGAGTTTCGCGGCCGCACCATGGGCATTACGGTCCCCGACCTCGCCACGTCGCAGAACCCGGGGTTCCACGACGTCCTCGAGGAGCTCGTGATGAACGGGACGAAGGTGATCCTCATCGCCGACGCTGCCGTTCCGGGGGCGTTCGTGCCCTTCGAGGAGGTCTCGGTCGACGCGCCACGGCTCGAGGGCGCGGTGTGGCGCGCGCTCAAGCAGCGCCCCGGAGTGGTGGTGCGCGCGACTGGCTCGCTGGCCCGAGCGACGCTGCAGACCGCGACGCGGCTGGGGCTGTTCAAGGTCGTGCGCATCTCGACCTGCGCCGGGATCCACGACAAGTCCGGCCGTCGTCGGAGTTTCGCCGACCTCGCCGAGCTCGACCGCATGCTCGCCACGCCGAAGGAGTCGACGGACGCCGAGCGGCCGGTCTTGCTCGAGGTCCGCAAGCTGCTCGAGTCCGGGGTGCCGTGCGTCAACGTGTGCCTCGCCGACGGCCTGGGCGACGAGCTGTTCACCTACTCGGGGTCGGGCTCGCTGTTCACGCGCGAGCGCTACGTCAACGTGCACCGCTTCGGCATCGAACACTACGATGCGGCCGCCGATCTGATCGCGCGGGGGATCGCCGACGGCTACCTCGCCCCTCGCAACGAGGAGCAGATCGACGCCCTGCTCGCCGACGGCTTCGGGGCGTTCGCCGGCGGCGCTCATCTGGCGGGCATCGGTGCGCTGCGCGTGCCCGAAGGGGCGGACGCCGGCGAGGTCGCGAGCCTGTACACGGTGACCCGCTTCGCCGGTGGCGGCGTGGGCTCGCACCTGGTCACGTTCGCGCTCGACGAGGCGCAGGCGCTCGGGCTGCAGTTCGTCTACGCCGTCACCACCTTCGACCGCGTGGGTGAGTTCTTTCGAGCCCAGGGGTTCGTCGCCGTCGGGCCGGACCGCGTGCCCGACGAAAAGTGGGAAGGCTACGACACCGAGCGCCGCAAGCGGCTCAAGTGCTTCCGCTACGATCTGAAGCGCTGACGCGCGACGACGAAACGCCCCCGATGCCGAGGCATCGAGGGCGCCGCCCGCACTGGGAGGGACGTGAAGGAGGGTCTACTTCTTGACGAGGCTCAGCTCGCCGGTCGAGGTGATGTCGTAGGCGCCGGTTGCGAGGCAGCCGATGGAGTCGAACATGCAGGCCTGCGTGTCGCCTTCGCCTTCGGAGGGGATCAGCTCCATGCACTCGGCCACGAGCTCGCCGTCGGTCGAGGGGTAGATCTGCACGCGGAAGACGATGTCGTCGCGCAGCGCTTCGATGATCGAGATGCCCTCGTCGTCGGTCAGGCCGGCCGCCTGCAGCTCGAAGGGACCGAGGTCGTGGCGGCGCAGGAAGCCCAGGCCCCACTGGTCGAGCTCGAGGTCGACCTGAAAGCCCTCGTCGGCACCGGCGAAGGTGCACACGCCGACGAACGAGCCCTGCTGGACGAACCCCTTGGGGCCATCGTCGACGGGTTCTTCGGCCGCAGGCTCTTCGCCTTCGTCTTCGGCGTCGGCATCGGCGTCGTCGTCGGCGGAGATCGGCACTCCGCCGTTGGCCTGGTCGGTGAACGCGTCGTCGAAGTCGTTGGACTCCGCGTTGCAGCCCACCGCGGCGAGCAGGCCGGTCAGGGCGACGAGAGGAAGGCGGCGAGCGATGTGGGGGGCGACGAGCACGTTTTGTTTACTTCCAAGTTGTGGGCCAACGTGTCGTCGGGAACCGGTTGTTGAAAACGTTGCGGTTTCTGTGTTCGCGCCTACGGCTAGTACACAATCCAGATCGGCAAGTGTCGTTGCCGGTAACGAATCGTGACTGCGCGAATTCGGCCACAGATCCCATGTCCGTGGGCGTTTTCGGACGCGCGCAAATCACGCTCCACAGCTCTTCCACACGTTGTGCAGAACCCGCAGTCACCGCTTCCAGAGGGTATCGTCGCGCTCGCATGCGAACCCGCGCCATCGCCTTGACCCTCGCCCTCGGAGCCGGCGCGTGCGGCCCCAAGAACGCCGCGCCCACGCGCCAACCGCTCGGCACCGAGTTGGTCACCGACGACAGCGGTCAGTTCGAGCTGACCGTGGAGTGGAAGCCGGCCGGCGACCGAACGGTCGAGATCCACCTGTCGATGAAAGCCGTGGGCCTCGAAGAGATGGACAAGGTGGTGGTCGAGGTCGACCACGAGGGCTTCCAGATCGCCGACGGCAGCCTCGAGTGGACCGGCTTCGTGCCGCCGCGTCAGCCGCAGTCGCACAGCGTCACCCTGCAGGCGCTCGAGGACGCCGAGGAGCCGATGGTGAGCGTCGACGTGTTTCGATCCGTCGACAGCACGCTGCTGTATCACAAGGAGATCCCGTTCCTCGTCAGCGGCACGTCCGTGTCGCCACGTTGAATCGAGGGCGAGCTTTCGCACGCGCCCCCGCGATGCCGCTGCCGTAGCATGCGCGCGTGAGGCCGATCCTCGAAGTCGCCGAATCCCTGGGTGTCCCCTCCAAGCTCGTGCTGCCCTACGGGCACGACAAGGCGAAGATCAAGCTGCAGACGCGGGAGACGCCACGGCGCTCCGACGAGCCCGCGAAGCTGATCCTCGTCTCGGCGATCACGCCCACGCCCGCCGGCGAAGGCAAGACGACCACGACGATCGGCCTGTCGGACGCACTGCGTCGACTCGGCAAGAACGTGTGCGCTGCCCTGCGCGAGCCTTCGCTGGGGCCCTGCTTCGGGATCAAGGGCGGGGGCACCGGCGGCGGCAAGTCGCAGATCGTGCCGTCCGACGACATCAACCTGCACTTCACCGGTGACTTCCATGCGATCACGGCGGCGCACAACCTGCTCGCCGCCGCCATCGACAACCATCTGCACTTTTCCACGGAGGTCGGCCTCGACCCGCGGCGCGTGTTGTGGCGACGCGTGCTCGACGTCAACGATCGGGCGCTGCGATCGATCGTCAACGGGCTCGGCGGTGCCGCCCACGGGGTACCGCGCGAGAGCGGCTTCGACATCACGGCGGCGTCCGAGGTGATGGCGATGCTGTGCCTGGCCGAGGACTACGACGACCTGCGCACGCGCTTCGACCGCACGCTCGTGGGCTTTCGCGGCGACAAGACCCCCGTGTTCGGCCGCGACATCGGGGCGACGGGCGCGATGCTGGCCCTGATGCGCGACACGCTGCATCCCAACCTCGCGCAGACCCGCGAGGGTACGCCCGCCCTCGTTCACGGCGGCCCGTTCGCCAACATCGCCCACGGCTGCAACTCGGTCATCGCGACGAAGATGGCGCTGCATCTGGCCGACTGGGTCGTCACCGAGGCCGGCTTCGGCTTCGACCTCGGCGCCGAGAAGTTCTTCGACATCAAGTGCCGCTCCGCCGGACTGCAGACCGCGGCCGTGGTGGTCGTCGCGACCGTTCGGGCGCTCAAGATGCACGGTGGCAAGGCGCTCGGCGAGCTGGCCAAGCCCGCCCCGGAAGCGGTGTCGGCGGGCCTTCCGAACCTCGAAAAACATATCGACTCCGTGCGCGTGTTCGGCCAGCGGCCCGTCATCGTGCTCAATCGCTTCGGCACCGACACCGACGAGGAGATCGGGGTCGTCGCGGCGTACGCAGCCGAGCACGGGATCCCCTTTGCGGTGGGCGAGCACTTCGCCAAGGGCAGCGAAGGATCGGTCGACATCGCGAAGGCGGTCATCGAGCTCGTCGAAGGCGGGCAAGCCGAGCCGGTCAAGCCGACCTACGAGCTCGACGCGCCGGTCGCCACCAAGATCGACAACGTCGCCAAGAAGATCTACGGCGCCAACGGGGTCAAGCTGACCGCGTCGGCCGAGCGCGACATCGCCGAGATCGAGCGGCTGGGCTACGGCAAACTGCCGATCTGCATCGCCAAGACGCAGAACTCCCTGTCGGACGACCCGAACTGGCGCGGGCGTCCCACCGACTTCGACATCACGGTGCGCAACATCCAGATCAACGCCGGCGCGGGCTTCCTCGTGGTGCTCACCGGCGACGTGCTGCGCATGCCGGGCCTGCCCCGCACGCCACAGATGAACGCGATCGACCTCGAAAACGGCGAGATCGTCGGGCTTCGCTGAGTCGATGTCGGCGAACGCGATCGAGACCGGCAGCTCGACCATGCGCAGGTTCGTCGAGGGCCTGCCCAAGGCCGAGCTGCACCTGCACATCGAGGGCACGCTCGAGCCCGAGCTGATGTTCGCGCTGGCCGAGCGCAACGGCATCGCGCTGCCCTTCACGTCCGTCGAGCAGGTGCGCGCCGCGTACGCGTTCGACGACCTGCAGTCGTTCCTGGACATCTACTACCAGGGGGCCGCGGTGCTGGTGACCGCGCGCGACTTCGAGGACCTGACGTGGGCGTACCTTCGGCGCGCCCACGCCCAAGGGGTGCGCCACGCGGAGATCTTCTTCGATCCGCAGACACACTTGCCGCGCGGCGTCGCGATGGGGGCCGTCGTCGAGGGGATCGGGGCGGCGCTGTCGCGAGCCGAGACCACGCTGGGCATGACCACGGGTCTCATCCTCTGCTTCTTGCGACACCTCAGCGAAGAGGACGCGATGCGTACGCTCGAGGCGGCGATGCCGTTTCGTGCGCAGCTGCTCGGGGTGGGGCTCGACTCGTCCGAGCTCGGGCACCCGCCGCGCAAGTTCGAGCGGGTGTTCGCCCGCGCTCGGGCCGAGGGCTTGCACGTGGTGGCGCACGCCGGCGAGGAGGGACCCCCCGACTACATCGTCGAAGCGCTCGACCTTCTCGGCGCCGAGCGGATCGACCACGGCGTGCGGGCGGTCGAGGATCCGACGCTGCTGACCCGCCTCGCCGACGAGCAGATCCCCCTGACCGTCTGCCCGCTGTCGAACGTGGCGCTGCGGGTCTTCGACGACATGACGGTGCACTCGCTGCCGCAGCTGCTCGACGCGGGAGTGGTCGTGACGATCAACTCCGACGACCCGGCGTACTTCGGGGGCTACGTCGCCGACAACTTCGACGCGCTACAGACCGCGTTCTCGCTGCGCGAGGGCCAGCTCGTCGGGCTCGCCGAGGCGTCGTTTCGCGCCGCGTTCGTCGACGATGCCGTCCGGGACCGACACCTGCGCGCGCTGCAGGCGTACGCGGATGCGCATCCTGCCGCGCCGCGCTGATCGCCCGTCCCCGACGAGGGAGAGCTTCGAGCGCGACGCGGAAGATGCGGGTCGCGCTACTCGACCTTGGCGAACACACCCTCGAGCGTCTTGCACATGCGCTCGGCCGCGTTGAGGTCCGCGTCCTTGTAGTGCTTGTAGACCGTGCCGCTCTTTTCCATCGTGCACGTGGCGATCACGTCCTCGTCGGGACAGCCGGTCTCCAGCGGAGTCCCCTGCGCGCAGCTGGCGGAGCCGGGTCCCGTCCTTCCGGTGTAGTCCATGCACACGCGCTTGGGCTGGGCCTCTTTGCCGAGCGACTCGGCCATCTTCTTGTCGCCTTCGGGGATGAAGTCGCGCTGGTCGCAGGCGAGGACCTTGGGCTTTTCCTCCTCGGCCTTCGCGTCTTCTTTGGCTTCTTCCTTCGCGTCGGTCTTGGCGTCGTCCTTGGCGTCGTCCTTGGCCTCGCCCTTGCCGTCGTCGGCCTTCTTGTCTTCTTTCTTGTCCTCCTTCTTGTCGCATCCGGCGACGACGGGAACGAAAGAGACGGCGAGCAGCAGGGGGAGAATGCGTGCGTTCATGCCCCGAACGTATACCGTTGCAGCACGACCGATGACCACCGGTGCGCCGCCGACGCGTCGCGAGGCGACGATCGGCGTCGCGTCAGTTGCTGCCGCTGCTGCCGCTGCCGCCACCACCACCCGTCGATCCCGTGTCGGCATCGCCGGTGGTGCTCGCCCCGGTGTCCGTGGCGCCCGGGCCCGTGCTCCCGCCCGAGTCCGTGCCGCCAGGGCCCGTGCTGTCGCTGGGCCCCGTGTCGCCGGGACCGGTCTGCGTGCCCGGACCATCGGGATCGGTCGGGTCGTTCGTCGGATCGTTCGTCGGATCGTTCGTCGGATCGTCGGTGGGGTCGTTCGTCGGATCGTTGGTCGCGTTGCTCGTGCCCGAGCCGGGCTCGAAGCAGAACTGCGAGATGCACTCGAGGCCATCATCGCACTGCGAGCCCACCGTGCACTTGCACCCGAGCGTTCCGATCGGGCAGTCGCCCTCGTCGGCCGCGTCACCTTCGCCGGTGCATCCCCACGCCACCCACATCCCCAGCAGGAATCCACAGATCGTCGTTTTCATGTCGGCCCCGCTTCCGTGGGGCGATCGTAGCACGCGCGCTGGGAAACCAATGTCGAGGGTCGGGTTTCTGATCGATGATGGAGGTCGTGCGTGCGGCGACGACATCACCGTGGGTGCTGGGCTTGGGGCTGGCGCTGGGGTGTCACCACGAGCGCGCGCCGACGACTACCCTCGCGCCGGCAGCAGATGCGGGCTTCAGTCGCATCGTCGTGCGTGCGCCGATCGACCCACCTGTGGGCATGAAGGTCGCGGCCGCGGTCGCCATCGTCGGCGGCTACGCCAATCCGGCTGGACCGATGCCGCCTCCGGACTACGCACGTGTCGACGGGTTTCCGGCCGAAGGTCGGTGTCGGACGCAGTCGATGTGCACCGTCGCGTTCCGCAAACGATGGAGCGCGGTCGTGTTCGCGTTCGATCCGGTCGTCGAGATCGAGCTCGACCCGCCCGCGGCCGGCGAGCGCTCTGTCCGGGTGCGCTACGCGGACCCGAGCTCGGTCAGTGCGGCACTGGGCGCGCTGTCGGAGGTCTCGGCCTGGCTCGAGCGCGCATGTCAGCGAAGCGAAACGAACAAGGAGGATCGTCTCGCCCGCGCGGCGGCGCTCGAAGCGAAGATTCGCGAGATCGCGACGGCCGACGAGCGGCCGGTCGTCGCCTCGGCGGCACGCCTTGCCCTCGTCAACGGCCAGTGCACGTATGCGGAGGACAACCGGCAGATCGCGCGCGAGCTGCTGGACACGATCGCACCGACTGCCCCCGAGCTCGCGATCTGGACCGACGCGCTGCGCCGGCTCGGTGCACTGGCACAAGACCCCGCAGGGGCACAGGCGCTGCGTCGGGAGGTCGAGCGCTCGCATCCCAACCCCGACGTCAGCGCGCGGCTTTTGTTCCTGCGACTGGCCGACCTCGACGAGGAGGCCGACCCGCGCGAGCGCGAGCGCATCGAGATGGAGCTGGCCGAGCCGCGCCTCGCCGACAGCCCGTATCGTTTGCTCGCCGAGCAGCTCGGTCGACCGCCGGATGCCATCGCGGTCGCGCCGGGCGAGGCCATGCCCTCCGTGGAGCTTGCCAGCCTCGACGGCGCCGTGGTGCGCCCCGGTGACGACCGGTCGCGCCGTCACCTGCTGTACTTCAGCTCGTCGAGCTGCGGGCCCTGCGTCAAGACGCTCCCGAAGGTCCGGCAGTTCGCCGCCGACCATCCCGACCTGCACCTCGTCTACGTGCTCGTCGACACAGAGGCCGACGCGCGCGAGTTCGCCGACCATCGCGCGCCCCTCCCCGGTGACATCGCGCGTACCGACATCGACACGTCGCTACGTCCGAGCCTGCTCCGCTACGTCATGACCCCGTCGTTCGTGCTCACCGACAGCGACGGCACCGTGCTGGCGACGTCCGACGAGACGAAGTTCTCCGAGCTGCATGCGCTGCTCGCCGGCCTCGACGCCGAACAGGCTCCGTGAACCCGGGCGCCTCGTCGGTCCGCCGGTTTCTTGGCGCACCCGTCGTGGCGGGCGACAATTGCCCATGGCCGAGGCGCAACCTCACCCTGGGATCGATGCCGTCGTCGCGATCGAGCGGATGCTGTCGGCGACGGTACCGTGTCTGGACGAGCTGGCCCGCGCGTACGCGACGACCGCGGGGCGGCCCCGACGTCGTGGGCAGCTGGCCCCGCGGCGCTATCGCTACCCACGCGGACGCACGACGGACGGGCTTCCGCTCGCGGCGGCCCTACGCGAGCACGCCCGGCCCGAAGGTTTCGCGCCGGCCATGACTCACTGCCCCGCGTAGCCCTCGGCGATCAGCTCGTCGATCACCTCGCGAGCGATCCGCTCTCCCCACTCCCGTCCTGCCGTCTGCGCCTTGGCGGTGATCGTGGGGAGGGCGGCCGTGATCCGACGCCCGTTCTCGGACTCGTAGAATCGCCGCATCGCGACGATGTCCTCGTGCGACAGCTCTTGGTCGTAGATGTCGACGACCATGTCGATGAGATCGTCGTTGGCGAACTTCTTGCGGATCCGGTCCCACACTTCCGTGGGCACGTCGGGACTGAGCTGCTGGAACTGGGTCAGGATCGGATCGATCACCTGCTGGGCGAGGGCGGCGGCCCCGGTGAGCTCGAGCACGGCCCGGATGTCGTCGCGCTTGGTCGCCGGGTCGAGCGCGGCGGCGGACGCCGTCGGCGCCCCACTCGCCGCCTCCGGCTCGGCGCAACGCGTCGTCGCACCTGGGCCCGCCTGGTCGGAATGGGCACAACCGAAGGCGCACGAGACGAGCAACGTGGTGATGGCGACGACGAGCTTCACGGTGCGCGCACCATAGCCGAGTCAGGTGTTCTGCATGAGGACGCTGTTCTGCAGCGCATTGCGACGCTCCCTCGACGGAGTGCGGAGCGCCCGCGCGTCGCGTCGAGCCGGTTTGTGATCGCCGACATTCGTTCGATACTCGGGCCATCGTCGACGAC
>CALBMM010000027.1 GCA_937896535.1 uncultured Pseudomonadota bacterium | reverse complement strand
GTGGCGGTCAACACGCCTTTCGCCGAGATGCCCTCGACGACCTACACCTCGGACCTGTCCGAGGGAGGCGTCTTCATCCACACCCGCCGACGCGTGCCGATCGGGACGGTGGTCGACCTCAACTTCACGGTGGTGCTCGAGGACCCGTTCGTGCTCGGGGGCAAGGGTGAGGTGGTCCGGCACTCGAGAAAACCGCCGGGCATGGGGATCCGATTCATCGAGCCGAGCCCCGAGCTGATCCTACGGATCAACGACGTGGTGCGGCGCCAGCGGCCGATTCCGACCGGCCCGCCGTCGGCCGATCCCCTCGACAACGAGGACACGGTGCATCGCGCGCCGGTACCCGCTCGCAGTGCCGACGACGAGCTCGAGTCGCTCAAGACGGGGGTCTATCCGTCGATCCGGATCCAGATCCACGACTTCGACAGCGCCGAGTTCGACGACGACGAGCCCACGACCGCCGTCTCCAGCGCGACCGTCTCCAGCGCGACCGTCTCCAGCTCGACCATCTCCAACTCGACCATCTCCGACTCGACCATGCAGCTGTCGGCGGCCGAGATCGAGGAAATCGTCAGCGAGGATGCCCCCACGGTCGCAACCGCGAGCGATCTGGAGGAACAGACAGTAAACTTGGAGGGCTCCGAGTTGGAGTTCATCCGCCGCGATCCTCCCGACGACGACTGACCTCATGAGCATCGGCAAGCGCTTGCTGGACCTGGCCCGGTCCAACCTCACCGATTTCCGCCTCGCGTTCGACCGGGACAACCTGCGTGACTTGCTGACGTCCAAGGGCGACGACGACGCCCCGGCCGACAAGGAGCGGGAGCAGGAGCGGGCCGAGGACGACGACGACAAGGAGAGCGTCGGGGCGCGCGCGGGCAAGCGCGCGCGCCGAGTCCGCGATGCTGCGGAAGATGCGTGGGAGCGCGCGTACGAGAAGGCGCGGCAGGGCGCGGGGGTCCGCGGAGATCCGCCCTCGGACCCGGCCGCCGAGCGACGCAAGTGGTACAAGACGCTCGAGCTGCAGCCGGGGGCCGACCTCAAGACGGTGCGTCGGGCCTACCGCAAGATGCTGCTCAAGTACCATCCGGACAAGTTCGCGACCGACCCGGACAAGTACAAGGCGGCCACCGAGGTCACGCGCAAGCTGACCGAGGCCTACAACGGCCTGACGCGGTACCTCGGCGGGTAGGGCGGTGCGCTGGCCGACGAGCGTGGTGGTGGTGGCGTGGCTCGCCGCCGCGTGCACGTCGTCGACGCCGGTCGAGACGTCCGAGCAACGGCCCACTCCCGGCGTCGCCGTGTCGCGCGTCGATGGGGTGCCGGTGCCGACGCCCGCGCCGAGCAGCCGACCGGCCGACGCGCCCACGCCCACGCCCGACGAGGTGCCCGAGCCGACTCCGCTCGGTCCCCCGGACACGGTGGTGCTGCAGATCTACGCCGTGGCCGACGACATCGAGGACCCGTTCGCGAAGGCGAGTGGTCCGGCGCCGCGCGGCGTGCAGGTGATGACGCGGACGCGCAAGGGCGAGGACAGCCGACAGGTCGCGCACGTCAACCGGATCCCGGGCGAGGCGGTGCGCACGACGCTGCAGCGGGCGCGACCGTGGTTTGCCGCGATCGACGTGCCCGCCGGACATCGCTTCCTCTTCTCGCTCGTCACCGATTTCACTGCCGGCAAGGACGTGGACGCGGTGCTCGTGGCGCCCGGTCCGATCGAGGTGCGTCTGGACCAAACGGTGCAGCACATCCCGCTGCACGAGGACTGGATCCGGCTCGAGCTGACCGAGGCCGCGCGTCGAGAGCTGACGAAGGCGACGACGCCGCTCGTGGGGCGAGACGTGGCGTTCGTGGTCGGCGATCGCGTGCTGTCGTCGACGCGGCTGAGCCAGCCGGTCGGCGAGCCGCCTGCCCTGACGCTGGGGTTCGTGCGTGACCCCGCCGTCGCCGAGCAGGTGCGACGGGCGTTGCGCGGGGACGCGGACGCGCGCGAGGCCTTGGCGCAGGACACGATCACCGACGGTGGCTCGTGGGACGACGTCGTGGCCAAGCGAGAGGCCGACAAGCTCCCCGACCCGGTCACGGAAGCCGACGGCACCACGACCTTCTTCGTGGCGAGCGACTTCGAGGGCAATCGCGGCAAGCTCCGCGCGAAGATCCCGGCAGGCTGGCCCTTCGCGACCGACGACGACGGGGTGCTGTGGAACTCGAGCCGCGCCGCCGACGAGAACACCCGCACGATCCGGATCTCGGGCTGGGTCAACGACGGCGGCCACCTCGAGCACGTGCGCGCCATCGCCGAAGACGTCGTGCGCTTGTCGGAAGCGGGCAAGCCGATCGAGACGCCCGCCAAGACGTACCGCACCGCGCACGCGGTCGTCCTCGACGAGACGACGGGCCCCCGCCGCCTGTTCGTGCGCAGCGTGACCCACCCCGACGGCGTCCCGGCGGGCCTGATCTTCGACCACCTCGAGGGCTACTGCTGGGTGACCGAGGTCAGTGACGACTACTATCTGCGCGCGAAGATCACGGGACCGACGAAGGACAGCGGCGACGTGCTGAAGATGATGCGCGACGTTTGCGGGTCTCTGGCGCTCGCGGAGTGAGGGCGCCGTGCGACCACCGGTCGCGGCGTGCGGCTCGTGTCATGCATGGCTGCCGTCGGCCTCACTGCACCACGTCGTCGGCGGTGACGGCGGTGACGGCCTGATCCAGGTCGACCGAGAAGTACTCGTCGTAGCCGAAGCCGCCGTCGCCGAAGTCGTCGCCGCCGTCGGGGATCGGCGCACACGTGTCCGTGTCGTCGAACGCGTAGCCCCCACGGGTGGCGAGCATCTCGAGCACGGGCGCGATGAGGCTGCCGACCTCGCCGTAGGCATAGGTGGCTGGACCGTCGAAGCATCCGAGCTCCTCGTCGACCCACCGCGTGGCGGTCGGCTGGGTACACGCGGGGTCGGCGAACGCGTTGGTCAGCCGCGCGCTGTCGACCGGGACACACTCGAAGTGGGTCGATCCGTAGGGAATCGCCCGCCACTGACACTCTGTCTCGGCCAGCATCGCGTCGAAGAACCGCAGTGACGCCAGCAGCGGGGCACCTTCGGGGCTCGCGTACATGTCGTGGCGCAAGCGGTCGCCGCCGACGTTGGTCGTGGGGGTTTCGCCGAACGCATCGTCGACCAGGCTGGCACCCACCGCCCATGCCCGCGCCGCGAAGGGCACGCTGGTCGCCGTGCAGCCGGAGCCGGACATCTGGTACAGCGTGGTCAGCTCGTCGCCGAGTGCGTGGTGGCCGGTGGGCTCGGCGCAGTAGCCGGGCTCGGACACGTAGGCGCTGGTCGGTTGCATGCTCGGGGGTACGCACTCCTTGAGTGCCGCGGGCTGCGTGCAGCCGGCGTCGGCGAAGTAGCCGGTCGACACCCGCGGGCTCCAGCGACCAAACCACCGCAGCGTGCCCTGAGCATCGGCGCTCGGCTCGACCTCTTCGTCGTACAGCGTGTCCCAGGCGCCCATGATCGCCTGGGCACCGTCATCGGCCTGCAGGAGCATCGGGACCACGCGGTTGGTGCCCTCGAGCGTCGTCACCGTGGCCGCCACGAATGCATCGTCGCCGATCGCGACCACGCGGTGGCTCGGGTCGTTGGAGAAGACCTGACAGGGTCCGTTGTCGGTGTAGTAGATCGTGTCGACCGGCTCGCCGATCTCGTACACGGTGTGGCTGAAGCACCCCGAGCCCCGCGTGAACACCACCTGCTGACCTTCGTACAGCTCGTGGTCTTGCAGCACGCGCTCGGTGCAACCCGCGTCGGCGTACAGCCAAGGCTCGCTGGCCCGATCGGTGGGCAGGCAGCGCTGGATGCCGCCGACCTCCTGGAACTCGCACGGCGCGTCGAAGAGCGTGTCGTGCCAGCCCACGTGGGCGCGCGTTCCATCCTCCGCCACGCGAAACACGGGTCGCAAGCGCGAGCCGGCCACTGGCTCGAGCACGTCCGACCAGTCGTCGGGATCGGCGGGCTCGCTCGGGTCTCCGACATCGGGGTCCATGCCATCGTCGGGTCCCGGTCCGTCGGGGTCACCCGGGTCGCCCGTGGTGTCGTCGGCCGACGACGGGGGGTCGTCCGCGGCACAGCCGATCGCGACGGGGACGAGCAACCAGGTCAAGAGCGGCAAGTGGATGCGGAGGTGCGGCATGGCCAAGTCGTGGGTCCAAAGAAAGGGGGGGCCGCGGCTTGCACCTTCGGCCTGCCCCTCCACGGTAACCACTGGGCGGCGATCGATCCGAATCCTCTCGCGCTGGGGCGTTTCGGGGTTGTGCGTCGATGGCGCGGGCGCCCGCCTCCCGTGGCGGCCCGTTCGGCGCGGCGACCGACCGAAGTACCATCGGCACCCGACAAGTGACGCGACCGCCCCAGCCGCCATTGCGCGCACGCACGGACGCCGACGGCGACGCGGCCAAGCCGATCTACGCGGTCTGGGAAGTGACGATGCGTTGCGACCAGCCATGTCAGCACTGTGGTTCGCGTGCCGGAGCGGCAAGGCCCGAGGAACTCGACACCGACGCGTGTCTGGAGGTCGTCGCGGCGCTCGGGCGGATGGGATGTCGCGAGGCGGTGCTGATCGGCGGCGAGGCGTACCTGCGACCGGACTTGCCGGTGCTGATCGAGGCGCTCGTCGCCGCGAACATCCGCGTGATCTTGCAGACCGGTGGTCGCGGGCTCAGCGACGCCCGACTCGCTCCGCTGGTCGCCGCCGGGCTGTCGCAGGTCGGCGTGTCGATCGACGGGCCACAGGATGCCCACGACGAGCTCCGCGGCAACCGTGGCAGCTACGCGGCCGCGCTCGCCGCGGTCGATCGCGCGCGTGCGGCGGGGGTGCGGGTCAGCGCCAACACGCAGGTCAACCGCCTCAACTTCGAGCGTCTCGCCCCGTTCGCACGCACCCTGCAGGCGCACGGCGTGCAAGCGTGGCAGGTCGCGCTCACGGTCCCGATGGGCCACGCGGCGGACCGACCCCAGTGGCTCTTGCCGCCCCACCGGATCCTCGACGTCATCGACACGCTCGCGCAGATCCAGCTCGAGGCCGCCGCACGCGCCAAGCCGGGGGAGCGCGTCTTCGACGTCTCGGCGAGCAACACCGTCGGCTACTTCGGCCCGCACGAGCAGGTGATCCGGTCGCGCCCGGGAGGACTCGACGCGGTGTGGGGCGGCTGCAAGGCGGGCATGAACACGATCGGCATCGAGTCCGACGGGACCGTCAAGGGATGCCCCTCGCTGCCGACCGGGCCGTACGCCGGCGGCAACCTGAGGACGATGGACCTCGACGAGATCTGGCGCGACGCCCCGCAGATCTCGTTCAACCGACAGTCACGGCGCGCCGAGCTGTGGGGTCGTTGCGCCAGCTGCTACTACGCCGACCACTGCGAGGGTGGTTGTTCCTGGATGGCCCACACCACGCTGGGGCGACGGGGCAACAATCCCTTCTGCTATCACCGCGCCGACGCGCTGCGACGGGCGGGTCTGCGCGAGCGCCTCGTGCCTCGCCGACGCGCCCCGAATGCGCCCTACGACTTCGGTGGCTTCGACGTGGAGGAGGTCCCGTGGGACACCCCGGAAGCCGAAGATCCGGTCGCGACCGTCGATGACGACGGACGTCGACGGCTGCCGATCGCGAAGAACTAGAGCGCTGGGCCACTGGGACGCGACCCGCTGACGCGCGGAGGGAGTGGCGCCAGACGTGCACGCGGGCGGGACGAACCTGTCCCCGAGGGACAGTTGGCGCGTGCCCGGCCGGACTTACCGTGGCCGGATGGAGGACACGCGCGGACCCCGGCTGCTGACCCGAGTGCGGCACGTGTTGCGTGCCAAACACTACAGTCGAAGAACCGAAGACGCCTACGCGGCCTGGATCCGGCGCTTCATCCTGTTTCACGACAAGCGGCACCCTCGGGACATGGGGGCACCGGAGGTCGCTTCGTTCTTGTCGCATCTCGCCGTGCAACACGGCGTGTCCGCCTCGACGCAGAACCAGGCGAAGGCGGCGATGCAGTTCTTGTACCGCGAGGTACTCGAGCTGCCGCTTCCGTGGCTCGACGAGGTCGTTCGCGCGAAACGGCCGCTGACGTTGCCGGTGGTGCTGACGCGTGACGAGGTGGTGCGGCTGATCTCGGCGCTCGACGGCGTGCCGCGCGTCGTCGCGACGCTGCTGTACGGCTCGGGAATGCGACTGCTCGAGTGTCTACAGCTTCGAATCAAGGACCTCGACCTGTCTGGCAACCAGCTCCTGATTCGGCGTGGCAAGGGTGGTCGCGATCGCGCCGGCGTGTTGCCAGTCGTGGTCCGCGAGACGTTGGAGCGCCATATGGCGCGCGTCCGCCTGCAACACGACGCCGACCTCCGCGACGGAGGCGGCTACGTGGAGCTGCCGCACGCAACGGCGCGCAAGTACCCCAGCGCGGCGAGAGAGTGGGCGTGGCAGTGGGTATTCCCGGCAACACGCCAGTACGACGATCCCGAGACCGGCCAGCGTCGCCGGCACCACTTGCACGAAACGGTGGTACAGCGCGCGGTCCGCAACGCCGTCAAGCGCGCCAACCTCACCAAACACGCCACGTCCCACACGCTGCGTCACTCGTTCGCGACTCACCTACTCGAGGACGGCCACGACATCCGCACCGTCCAAGAGCTCCTCGGCCACAAGGACGTGCGCACCACGATGATCTACACCCACGTCCTCGGCCGCGGCCCCGCCGGCGTCCGCAGCCCCGCCGACCGCATCGCCCTCCCCGCTTACGAAGCTCCCCCGCCGCATAAACCCGCCCCCACGCCGCCTATCACGCAAACGAACGCACCACCGGAAGAGCACGCGAACGGCGATCGGGCCACGGAGCCCGACCGTTGCGATAATCCGACCGCGGATCCCGCAGAGGACAAAGGCAGGTCCGCGTTCTGGAAGAAGCGGGTGTAAACCGCTTGCTTCCCAATTAGAGTTAGCCAGACATAGGCCGCGCGCACACGATGGGAGCAACTGAGCAACTGGCAGCGTTGGCATCCAAAGCGGAGGACGCGCTCGCTCGGGCAGGTTCCACGCTTGTGCTCGAGCCCTACGTCGTCGCCGCCCTCGACCTGGCGAAGGGCAACCCGGACGATCGAGCCGACCTCGCTGGCGCGTTCATCAGCCTCACGACAGCCGGCGGCCCGTGGGAGTTCGTCGCCGCGTGCATGCACGCTCTCAGATGGACCGAAGTCCGAGTTGCCATCGCGGGGCATCTCGACGAGGCGATTCGAAGGGACGACTGGCGTGCGATACCCGTGCTCCGGAGCGTTGTGGAAGCGTTCGAGAATGAGTGGGAAGACGCGGACATGTTTCCGTGGCTTCCCACTCCGAAAGAACCCGTCGACGGGACAGCTGGCTAACTTGGAGTTGCAGCTGCCGACTCACGGCAGCTACGCTGCCGCGGGTCGCACCTGAACTCCCACTACGTTAGGCGGCGCAGCGGAGAACTTGAGCAGAACCGGCCGGGTGCAGTTTGGTAGAGAGATGCAGGTGATGCCCCCTCGCAGACAAGCCAGCGTCTACCAGAAGTCCGGCGAACTGCTTGTCGGCTCCTACGCTCGCACAACGGATGGCGTCTCTATTGCCCAGCCGCCCGTGGTCCGACTGTCATGTGACGCTCCCTCCCACGAGGTAGGGGCAGCGGTCCGTAGAATCCTCGAGGCGTTCCGAGACAACGTGCCTCACCCCGAGTCTTGGGCAGGCGTCGGGAAGGACTTTCTCAAAGCGGCGGGTTTGCGCTCGTGGAGATCGCTTCACACGCACTCGAGCCTCTGCGAGGTTGAGGAAGCGCCGGATGGCTCGTACGTGCTCCAAGCAACTAGAAACGGTGGCACCCAAGGCGCGTCGAAGGGCTTTGTCGGGCTCGAAGCGACGACGATCGGACTCGACGCTGGTGTCTCCGACGCCGAACTCGGCGACGCCGTCCTCGCTACGCTTGCACGGTGCGAGTGAAAGGCCCGCCTAACACGGCATTGCAGCTGTCGCCTCACGGCAGCTACGCTGCCGCGGGGCGCACCTGAACGCCCCGTACGTTGGGCTGTCGAGCGAGAGGACTGAGCTGACTTGTTGCGCATGTTCCCCGTGGTCGAGTACCCGCCCGATGTCTCGACGTTTTGGCTAGGGCTCCCTGAGCATCCCTGGCCGACCTTCATCGAGCTCAGCGATTCAACCTCTTCTGGCGACGCAGCACTCGTTGGCCTCGCCCTCGCAACATACGGGCACGAGGGGCCGGAGCCCCTGTCACCGGAGCGACTCGAGCAAGAGTTCCCTTGCGCCCTCGCTGGCGGATTCGCGGCCACCCTCGGCAACGTCACGATCTTCCCCTCATGTTGTTGTGGGCTTGAGGCGTGGCGCGAATGGACCCGGGTCACGGTGACTGGCGATAGCCCTTGGCTCGGACACGATCCAGCACCATGGGTCGACGTCAGCGAGGATGGCGTGACCATCTGGGCGGACGGCGGACTGAGTGACGCGGCGCCTCCCGACACGCAGAAACTCGTGACCTCCAGAGAAGAACTCATCCTCGCCATCGAGGCCGCGCGCTCGTCGTTGGAAGCGTTCGTCTCTACGTTCGAGCGGGGGATGACCGCGCAGGGAGTCCACAACGCCGCCGCGCTGGCGAGGTTGTTCCAAGAAGTGTTCGTGGAAGGCCGCGAGCACGACCTCGACCGCTCGCCGAGGGATGACGAGTGAGCGAGGCTCGCTTGAACGCCGAGCGGTGCGAGGCACTCCCTCCACATGGGTGGCGCAGCCCAACACGGAGTTGCAGCTGACGACTCACGGCAGCTACGCTGCCGCGGGTCGCACCTGAACTCCCACTACGTTGGGCAGACAAACGACACGCAGGTGGCCGAGCGGGTGGGTGAGCGTGAAACGCCGTGGAGGCCATGCTCTCCCACTCGAGCAGACCCATGACCAGCGATAGTGCGCCGTCAGCGGTTCGCAAACCCGGGCACCAACGAGAACAACGCCGAAGGTGAGCCGGTCTCGGGATCCCACCCCGGGTCCGGTTCCCACGGGATCGAGTACTCGACCATGAGCGCGGTCGTCGGATCCACCCTCACGGCGATCAGGAGGACGTAGTGAGGGAAGTAGGAAGCGTCGAACGACACGCACGAATACTCCCCCCAAGCGCCCTGGACCGCGGTTCTCCAGTCTGGCGCGCGATTCCTCCCGGTCAGCTTCGTGACCCAATCGTCGGTGTCTGCGAGGTCTCGATCGCTACGCCAGTTCACGAAGGCGAGCCCACCCGGAGCATCGGGCTCGGCCCACTTCCTTGTCACATCTGCGATCGTTTCGTAGCCAGGCGACGGCCGCCAAACCACATGCCCGTCGCGGTGGGCTCCAACCTTGGCATCGCTACCAACGGCGAGGACGCAGCGCGTCACTCCCGGGATCACAACCTCAAGCTGGCTTTCACGAAGCGACGGCATGCGGAGACGGTCACTCTATCCCACGGATGCCGAGGGTCTACGGCGCTCATCTCGTTTCGCCGAGGGACACGCCTGTGGGGGTTGCGGTCCAGAACGCGTACGCCCCGGGTGAAGCTGCCCAACAAGTGCTTGCAGCTGACGGCTCACGGCAGCTACGCTGCCGCGGGCCGCACCTGAAGCACCAGGTACGTTGGGCGGACAGCGGGACGAACGGAACGATGGCGGCGCTGTACGAGTTCTGGTGCTCCGGCTATGATTTTGAGACTCACTTTGCGCTGAGCGCAGGATTCTACGTGGTGCCCGACGGGACGAAGGTGACCATGCGCTGCGAATGCGGATGGTGCAGCTCGCGCGGACTCTCCACGATCGAGCAGCTTCCGACCGAGGAAGAGCTCAAGCAGACGCTCGCGGACATCGACACCGACGCGCCGTGGATGGCCCGCGTGCGAGCGGGCTGGGCAAGACTCGGTCTCGACGCCACCGAAGCAAAGGCCAGGTTGATTGCGGATACCGAGGAACGACTCGCCTTGTCGAAGATTCGCAAGGCGCCGCCTCATTGCCTCGCATGCGGCGGAATCGAGTTCAAACTCTTCGAGTGGGGGCGAGCTCTGGAATCGTTGCCAGTGCGCCATCCTGGTTGCGGCGGAGACCTCGTCGGCCGAAGAGCTGGTCACGCGCGCAAAGCCCTCCTTCAGTATCACCCTGAAGGCTACCTCCTTCCGAGAACGTGAACACGGCTTCGGGCTGGCAACCGTGGACGACTTGATCTCGAGCCTCCTGCGACGCTGGACCGTCGATTCAATCAAGTGGCAGCCTGGCGTTACCAGCGAACAGCTGTTGGCGTTCGAGCGGCGCAACCGCGTTGCCCTTCCAGACGATCTGCGCGCGTATCTTCGCCGCGCGAACGGCATCGGCCGCGACGAACTCGATGGTCTCGCGCGACTCTGGCCGCTCGACGAATACGTGCGAGTGATCGACTTCATCGGCACCGAGCGCGCGAGCGTCCAGGGCCTTTCGGATCCTGAAACGTTCTTTTGCTTCGGCGACTACAACGTTGAAGGCAGCATATGGGCGGTCCGACTGACCCCGAGTGTTGCCGAAGGGGGCGAGGTTCGGGTCTTCTGGACGTACGCGAACGAGGGGACCGTCGTTGCGCCGAGCTTCGAGGTCTTCCTTCGTCGCTACGTTTTGGAAGGCCCGGACGGCATGGGCTAGGCGACCAATCTCGCCCCGGAACGTGGTTGCCGAGGCGAAGTGAGCAACCGGGGACATGGGTAACAAACGTCCGGGTACAGGGGTGACAGTCAAAG
>CALBMM010000026.1 GCA_937896535.1 uncultured Pseudomonadota bacterium | reverse complement strand
GCGATCCGGAGCTCGCCGTGGCGTGCCTCGGACCTTCCGCTTCGAGCTCGCGACGGGTGATGCCGCGGCGCGCGCCCAAGTCACGTCGAAGGCCGGGATCAGGTTCGAAGGTCCTTGCCGAGATCGCGCTGCGGACCGTCAGCCGTACCAGCGATCGTACCGTGCGTAGAGGATCAGGACGGCGTCGTCGTCGACGGCAGCGGTGACCTCGTCGCGCGCCATGGGATCCTCCTGATCGCGGTCCCACCCCGCATGCGCACCATGGAAGAACCGAGCACGGTCGGGGGGGAATGCATCGAGGATGTCCTCGACGAGCCGACACTTGGCCTCCCACAGCTCGCCCAGACACGCCCGTCGTCGCGCGCGGCCGCGGGGTAGGTCGCAGTCGTTGGCATTGGCGTGTTTGAGCCGGGCACGCAGCCACGCCCGCACGGCCGCGAGGTCTCCGACGAACTCGCGCCAGGGTTCGCGCGGTCGGCCGTCTCCCTCCTCGAGCATCTCGGCGCCGTCGTCGGATGGCGACGGGTCCGCCCGCCGGCGCGGGACCACGGCAGGCGCGGGGTACAAACCCGCCTCGTCGGCCGCGTGGCGGGCAGCGGCGAGCGCAGAACGCAGCGCAGGCTCGTCCGGCGGCAGGGCAGCGATCGCTTCCAGCCGCTGGCGCAGCCGCTGCTCGGCGACGAGCACGACACGTTCGATCTCACGCGCGGCCTCCGACGATGCCGACGGCATCTCGGACGTACCGACGGCCTGCCGCAGCAACGCGTCGACGATGCGTTGGGGGTCGGGTGGAGGTCGTGGAGGCGCGTAGCCCAGGGCTCGGACACCGAAACCGAAGGGCCCGGGGCCCGCCGCAAGCCGTTGGTCGAGCTCGGGGTGGGGCCGATCGGGGCGGGGCTGGAGTACGAGGGGCAGCACCCGCTCGAGCGCGGCGTCCAGCCACCGATAGACCGGCTCGGGGACTTCGAGGCGTGTGCCGTCGATCGCGGTGTAGCCGATCCGCCCGTCCTCGACGTCGCACTCGCCGAGGTCGTCGACGAAGCCAACGGGGATCTCCACGGCGACGAGCCGCCCCTCGAACAAGTGCGGCAAGCCGAGGGCGACGAGCGAATACCGGCCCTCGGGATCGGGCGGTGGCTTCCAGGGGTCGGCCGACTCCGCCGCTTCGCCGAATCCGAACGCTCGTCGCAGGGCCTGGGCCTCGTGGGGCAACAGCTTCGCCACGGCGGCCTCGACGGTCGGCGTCGGTGGCATGCGGATCTTACTGTCATCTGCGACATCGTCGTCCCCGTCGCCGACGATCACCTCCTCGAGCCGGCGTCGCATCGCCGCCTCGACGTCCGCGAGATAACCGGGAGGAGACGCGAGAACGTGCGCTTGCTCGAGCTGGTCGGCCACCAGCATCGCCTCCATGAACAGATCCAGCCGCGTCAGTTCGAACAAGGGTCGGCCGCTGGCGACCTGCGCCTCGGCCAGCTCCGCAGCGATCCGCGCACACACCAACCGTCGGTCGGCCACCGCGTCGCACCACGCCCGATCCGCCGCGCTGAAATCTTCGAGTTTGTTCGCAGCCACACCGAGTTGTCGGTCCGTCACAACCCCGACTAGTACCCCGACCACCCCCGCTCGCGAAGACCCCGCCATCGTCAAGCGTGGGCGGACGCGATCTCGACCCGTTGGTCACGCACGCCGGTCACGCGACCGGCCCAGTCGCCCTCGATCGGCATCCGCCCCTGGAGGTCCTCCACCACGATTCCGACGTCTGTCCATGCGCTCGACCGCCATGCTTTCTCCTTGCCCAACCCGCGGAGGCACACACGGTCGTCATCCGAGCACGACCACCTCGTGGCCCGTCATCGTGCAGACGAGCCTACCACTCGACCGATCGCAAGCGGCGTAACCAGGCGCAGATCCCTCGGCGGCGCGTGACGGGAGCTGGCACGAGGAGGCCCCGCATGAGGATGCGACCGCGGCGAACGAACGGTGGTTTGCCCCCGCAGAATGCGTTGGGGGCCAGCGCGCCGCAGCACATGCAAAGAAAGTCGAACCGACAGTCGGCCCAGAGCCGATCGTTGCCCAGCGGCGCGTCGTGGCTCAGGTCCCCGTGCAGCGCATAGGAGCGCCAGAACATGTCCTCACACTGCGGGTCGTCGAGCAACCCCAGCACCTCGCCATCGAGCTCGATCATCCACTGCTCGCCATGGACGGGGCGAAGGTCGGTGGCGTCGGCCATCGTCGGTGCCACCTCGATACCACTGCAGCCACACCATCTGACGCGGGGGCTTGCACGAGCTTCCGCCCGCGTCGTTCGCCTGGCTGCGGCGACGCGCGTTCTCGAACAGTGCGTCGGCAGCACCGACCACGTATCGTCGTGACCGTGGGCGCTTCCCCTTGCGATCGACGGTGGCGCGGTTGCGGCATCCTCGTCGCGTGGGTCGTCATGGGCTGTGGGGGTGACGCGACGCCGCCGGAAGGGTCGACCGAGTCCGACAGCGGCGAGGACGTGGGCGCGACGGAAGCCGGCACCACGGCGGGGGCAAGCAGCGCCGCGGATGCCGACGGCTCGGACGACGCGACGCCCGCGAACCCCTGCGAGCAAGTTCTTCCGGAACTCGACGAGCTTCCGTTGCTGCTGTCGGAGACGGGTCTGTACGCCGACATCGCGACACGCCAGGTCAGCGCGGCGGCTCGCGAGTTCGCACCGCAGTTCCCGCTGTGGACCGATGGGACACTCAAGCGGCGGTGGATCTACTTGCCAGGGTGCGAGCCCATCGACACGTCCGACATGGACTTCTGGTCGTTCCCCGTCGGCACGCGTGCGTGGAAGGAGTTCGTCGTTGCGTCCGCGGGGGGAGACATGCTGCTCGAGACGCGGATGATCGTACGAACGGGGCCCGGCGAGGACGACTTCCTGTTCGCGTCCTACCGATGGAACGACTCCGAGACCAACGCCAGCCTGTTGTTGGACGGAGAAGGAAACGTCCGAGGGACCGACCACGACATTCCCGACGAAGACCAGTGCCGCGAGTGCCACGGCGGAAGTGGCGACGGCGGTGGGGACTGGGGAGGCGGAGGCGGCAGCAGCTGGGGAGGTCGCGACGGCGGCGGCACGCCTTCGCGAATTCTGGGCTTCGGCGCGATCCAGCTGTCGCACGACGGGCCGGGACTGAACCTGCTGGACCTCGTCGACGAGGGACGCTTGTCGGTCGCTCCGCAGGGCAACTTCGCGGTCCCGGATGGGATGAACGGCACGGCGGCCGCCGTCATCGGCAACTTCCACGGCAACTGCGGGCACTGCCACAACACCACCGCAGACGCGGTGCGCGACGTGGACATGGACATGTGGCTGAGCGTCGACGCGACGACGGTCGAATCGACGGGCGTGTACCAAACGACCGTGAACGTCCCGAGCCAGGACTGGGGAAACGGTGCCCGCATCGTCCCCGGCGACCCCGCCGCGAGCGAGGTCTACGTCCGCGACAGCGAACGCGGCGGTTCGTCCTCGGACCAGATGCCACCGCTGGGCACCGAGATCACCGACGACGCCGCCCTCGCGGACCTGCAAGCCTGGATCTGCGCACTCGCGCCGTGCTGAGCCCCGTCCGTTCG
This sequence comes from uncultured Pseudomonadota bacterium, assembly GCA_937896535.1. Classification (GTDB taxonomy): domain Bacteria; phylum Myxococcota_A; class Polyangia; order Nannocystales; family Nannocystaceae; genus CALBMM01. The sequence continues at coordinate 28,217 of CALBMM010000026.1, read as the reverse complement.
GTTCCCGTCGTTTCGCCCGAGGGCCACGAGCGCAAGTGACGACAGTCGGGTCATGCGGGCCTGCATCAGCATCGTGGGATCGGGCGTCGGCGGGGCATCTTTCCAAGCACCGTACCTGGTGCACAAGTGCGGCCCGCGGCAGCATGGCTGCGGGTTCGTCCCGCTTCCCGACGACGCACGAGGTGGAGTGCCCGACCACCCGGCGGTCGCACGAACGCTATCCTGCCGGGCATGCTCGACCACGCGTCCTTGGGTGTCGCCGATCTCGAGATCGCCGTCGCGTTCTACGACGCGGTCCTCGGCCCGCTCGGGTACACCCGCGTGTGGTTGACCAAGGACGCGGCCGGGTACGGGCCGCCCGGCGCGGAGGACCGACTCGCGCTCAAGCTGCGAACGGGCGAGGCTCGGCTCGCCGCGGGCCCCGGGTCACACCTGGCCTTGACGGCACCGAGCGAGGTCGCCGTCGCGGCCTTCCACGCGGCGGCCGTGAACACGGGCGGGACCTCCGATGGCCCGCCCGGCCCGCGACCCGACTACGGCGTGGGCTACTACGCCGCGTTCGTGCGCGACCCCGATGGTCATGCGCTCGAGGCCGTCCACCACGGCGACGGCGTCCCGTGAGCTCGAAAAAGTGACCAACCACCCCGTCACATCTCGTTGCTGGGGTTTCCATCGGTCGTGCGCACCCGTCTTCTCCTTCTCATCGGCCTCGTCGTCTCGATCGCGCCCGCCACGGGTGAAGCGAACGCCCCCACGGCCGCCCGTGCGGCCAAGAAGGTGACGGCCGCGTCGTTGCAGTCGAAGGTCGATGCGGCCGAGAGCCAGCGGGACTACTTCGTGGACCAGAAGGCCTCGAACCTCGACGGTCAGCTGTGTCGTTGCAGGAACGACAAGTATCCCAACGGTATCGGGGTCCTGCAGCTCACCAATCCTGCGCCGTACAAGGGCTTTTACTTCAAGGGCCTCACGTGCGGGGTGTGGGGCGGCCACACCGACGTGGGAAGTCTCGTGAAGTTCACGTGCGACGACTTCGAGTCCCTCGGACCTCGGCAGCCGTGAGCAATCGGGTGCCGCGTCGCGCTCGCTCGCGACGCGCCCAGTGGAAGCCATACGCGGACAGCCTGGGACCGAGTCGTCGCGAAGCCGGACCGATCCGACGATGCGCGCGAGGTCCGAGGCCGCAGTGCGGCGCGGCGCGTCGCCGGCGGGTCGGCACAGTCCCTCCGCATGACGCGGTGCAACGGGCGCGCTGACCGTCGAGCGCGGTCATCTCGGGCGGTTGCATGCGTCCCGCGGCGTGGGCGTCTCTGAAGGCGCCGATACAGCCCGCAGCATATGCGGGGCCGCGACGCGTACGAGCCCACACTTGCGTGCTCGAGGTGACTGCCCCATCCTCGCACGCGGTGGCTTCGGTCCGCACTCGCCGCTCGCCTTGGCGCTGGGTCCTGATGACCCTGGCGTGGCTCGTGCTGGTGATTCGGCCCGTGGCCTCCACGCCGGGATGGGAGTGCGCGATGTCGGGCTCGCGGGCAGCACCGTGCCCCTGCAGCGCCGGGCACGCCCACGATGACGAGGCAGGCGAGCCACCGCCGCAAGCCCAGCTGCGGCGCAAGCCCTGCTGTGCGCGGCGCTCGATCGACGAGGGGGCCATCGCGGCCGACCTCGTCGCGCCCCAGTCGTCGTCCCTCGATCTCGTGGCGGTCGCCCCCGTCGCGACGTTGGCCTTGGCGCCGCCGTTGGTGTCGCTGCGGTCGGCACCGCAGGCGCGCGGGCCGCCCACTTTCGTCTTACCGCTGTATCTCGTCCATCGTTCGCTGCTCGTGTGATCGCGTCGTCGCCGGCGTCCGCACCTCGTCGGCTTCGTCCGTAGGTGCCTGTCCGACCTGCAATCGACGCATCCAGAGATCCGAACGATGAACATCTCCAGCCGCATCCGCGGCGCAATCCCGAACGGTTGGGCCGTGGCGGCGTGGCTCGGTGCGCTCGTGGGCACCGCGTGCGCCACGGCGACCGAGACCTCCACCCGATCCGAGCTCGCGCGGATCGACGCCGACCTCGCGCCACTGCCCGAACCCGTCGAGCCCTCGGCCGATCTCCCCGAGGGAGAGGACCCCGAGTTCGACGGTTCCCTGCCGGCGTACCTGGCCTACGCCTTCGCCCACAGCCCGGCCTTGCGCGCGACCTTCGAGGACTGGCGCGCGGCGACCCATCGACCGCGCCAACGACGTCGGCTGCCGGAGCCGACGATCACCTACGCCGGTTTCGTGCGCAGCGTCGAGACCAGAGTCGGACCCCAGCGTCACCGACTCGGCGCGATGCAATGGTTTCCGTGGCCGACGAAGCTGACCGCGGCCGGGCAGGCCGCGGGCCTCGAGGCGCAGGCGGAGCAACATCGCTTCGAAGCGCACGCGCTGCAGATCGCCGCGGATGTTTCGTCGGCGTACTGGAACCTGTGGCGCCTGCAACGACGACGCGAGGTGCTGCGCGACGAGGTGGAGGTGCTCGACACGTTGTCCGCGCAGGTTCGCGTGCGCGTCGAGGTCAGCGGCGCCGAGCTCGCGGACCTCGCCCAGGTCGACCTGATGCTGTCACGGGCGCGCGACCGGGTGGCCGGCATCGACGAGGCGGAGCAGATCGCCGCCGCCGAGCTCGTCCGGGTGCTCGGTGCACCGCCGGGCACAGCGACGCCGGTCTCACCCGACGCCCCCGCGACCGAGGAGGTCTCCGAGTCGGTCGCGAGTCTGCAGGCCGAGGCCGGAAGACACCCCCGCGTGGAGAGCCTCGCCATCGCCTCCGATGCGGCGAAGCAGCGCGTGCGATCGGCTCGGGCCGACCGCGCGCCGAGCTTCGGGGTCGGCGTGGACTGGATCCTGACCGGGCCTTCGTCGGCGATGCCGTCCCCCGCCGACAGCGGAAAGGACGCCGTTGCCCTGTCGTTGTCGGTCAAGGTGCCGTTGTGGGCACGGTCGTACAAGGCGGCCGAGGACGAGGCGCGTGCCGGCGGGGCGGCAATGCGGGCACGAGCGATCGATGCGCGCAACGCCGTCGCCGCGAGCATTCGCGAGCACGCCGCGCGCGTCCGTGACGACGTACGGCGCGTGCGTGTCCACGAAAGCACGCTGGTGCCCCAGGCGGAGACCACCTTCGAGTCGGTCCTCGGTAGCTACGCGGCGGGGCGCTCGACGGTCGCCGAGCTGCTGCTGGCCGAGCGCGAGCTCGTCTCGCTGCGCGACGAGTTGTTCGAAGCCCAAGCCGACTACGGCACCGACATGTCGAGATTGGAGAGCGTGGTGGGCCGCGCCGTACGGACGAAGGGAGCGCGACGATGACGAACGAAGATGGCCAGCCAGAGCATGATGTCGGTACGGACCGCGTCGACGTCCCCGAGGCGGAGGGGCGTGTCGAGGCGCAGCGCCCGGAGGCGGACGCGCCGGACGACGACGTACCCGTCGCCGCCACACCTGCCGTCGCGACCCGACTGCGCAGCGCGCTGACCTCGGTGGCGTACCTGCTCGCCCTCGGACTCACGCTCACGGTCGGGATCGCGATCGGCCGGTCCGGATCCGGGCCGGCCGCGGTGGCGTCCGAGGACACCACGGAGGTCTGGACGTGCTCGATGCATCCCCAGATCCGGATGAGCGCCCCGGGGCAGTGCCCGATCTGCGGCATGGACCTCGTACTCGCCGACGCGAGCACGCAGGAGCACGCCCACGGGCCCCAGACGCCGCGCGTGACGCTGTCGCCACAGGCTCGGGCGCTCGCGGCGGTACAGACCACCGCCGTGGTCCGGACCGAGCCGCGCGCCGACGTGCGCCTACTCGGCCGCGTCGACTACGACGAGACGCGGTTGCACATGGTCACGCCCTGGACCGACGGGCGCATCGATCGCCTCGAGGTCCGCGTGACGGGGCAGCGAGTCCGTAAGGGCCAAGTCGTCGCCGAGCTGTACAGCCCCGAGGTCTACGCGGCGACGCGCGACCTCGTCGTGGCCGCGAAGCAGTCCGACAAGCTCGCCGGTGGCATGCACGGCTCGGCCAATCTCGCCGCCGCGGCCGTCGGCGCCGCGCGGGAGCGGTTGAGCCTGCTGGGTCTGTCCGAGTCCGAGATCGAGACGATCGAGCGGACTCGCAAGGCACCCAAGCAGGTACCTATTCGGTCCGGGTACTCCGGCACGATCCTCGAGCGCAAGGTCGAGGAGGGTGACTACGTCAAGGCCGGCGCCCCGCTGTACCACGTCGCCGATCTGTCGCGCGTGTGGATTCAGATCGACGCCTACGAGTCCGACCTGCCGTACTTGGCCGTCGGGCAGACCGTGTTGGTGGAGATCGAGTCGCTGCCCGGTGAGACCTTCACCGGCGAGATCGCGTTCATCGATCCCGTCGTCGACCGCAAGACGCGAACCGCTCGTGTGCGCGTCGAGGTCTCCAACGCCGATCGTCAGCTCCGGCCGGGGATGTTCGCGCAAGCCGTCGTCGAGGCGGACATCGGCAGCACACCCAGTCACCTCGTCGTTCCCACGGGCGCGGTGCTGTTCACGGGGCGCCGGTCGGTGGTCTACGTGGCGGTCCCGGGCGATCCCGACACGTTCGAGCTGCGTGAGGTGCGTGTCGGACCCCGGGCCGGCGAGGTGTACCCGGTCCTGGCCGGGCTGTCGGAGGGCGAGCACGTCGTCAGCCGCGGCGCTTTCGTCGTCGACGCCGACTTGCAGCTGTCGGGAGGGGCCAGCGTGATGACGCGCCCCGATGACCGCGTCGCCGATCCCTCGCCGATCCCCGTGACGGCGCAGGTACTCGCGGCGCTCGAGCCGGTGGTCGCCGCGTATCTCGCCGCGCAGGGCGAGCTGGCGGCCGACGACTTCGGTGCGGCCCGCGGCTCGCTCGACGAGCTCGCGAACGCGACCCAACGCGTCGAGCTGTCGGCGCCACGCTCGACCCGCGATGCGTGGCAGTCGGTGGCGGCCACGCTCGCGGGCCACGCCCGTCACGCGGCCAAGGCCAAGAATGACGGTGACGTCAGGACCGCCTTCGAACACGTCAGCATGCAGGTGCTCGCCATGCTGCGGACGTTCGGCAACCCGACGAAGGGTCCGTTGCGGGTCGCGTACTGCCCGATGGCCTTCGACAACCAAGGGGCGCAGTGGGTGCAAGCCGGCGATGTCGTGGCCAATCCCTACTACGGCTCGGCGATGCTGCGCTGTGGCGAGGTCGAGGCGACGGTGCTGACCGGCGAGCGGCTCGCCGACCCCGAGCCGGTCGAACCCCCACCGCCGAGCGCCCCCGTGGCCGGGCACGAACACTGAGGAGGGCAGAAGAGATGCAGACGCACGAGTCTTCTCCCGAGGCGAAGTGGGAACGCTTCATCGGCTTCTTCCTGGCCAACAAGCTCGTCGTGTTCACGACGTTGGCGTTGCTGGTGGTCGCGGGACTCGCCTACGCGCCGTTTCGGTGGCAGCTCGGCGACCTCCCGCGCGACCCGGTGCCGGTCGATGCGCTCCCCGACATCAGCGAAAACCAGCAGATCGTGTTCACGCCGTGGGCGGGGCGCTCGCCCCGCGACGTCGAGGAGCAGGTCAGCTACCCGCTCACCACCGCGTTGCTCGGGATCCCCGGCGTACGCACGGTTCGTAGCACGTCGGTGTTCGGCTTCTCGAGCATCTACGTGATCTTCGAGGACGACGTGGAGTTCTATTGGTCGCGCTCGCGTGTCCTGGAAAAGCTCGCGTCGCTGCCTGGCGGCACACTCCCCGACGGGGTCACGCCGACGCTGGGCCCGGACGCGACCGCGCTCGGGCAGGTGTACTGGTACACGCTGCAGCCGCAGGACGAGCACGGCAACGTCGTGGCTGGGGCGTTCGACCTCGAAGAGCTGCGCTCGATCCAGGACTGGACCGTTCGGTACGCCCTGCAATCCGTGCAAGGGGTGTCCGAGGTCGCGTCGGTCGGCGGTTTCGTGCGCGAGTACCAGGTCGACGTCGACCCCGAGGCGATGCTCGCCCACCACGTGACGATCGGCGAGGTCGCCAAGGCGGTCAAGAACGCCAACCTCGACATCGGAGCGCGCACGATCGAGATCAACCGTGCCGAGTACATCGTCCGCGGTCTCGGATTCATCGACGACGTGGCGGACCTCGAGAGCGTCGTCGTCGCCACCCGCGATCACACCCCGATCCGGGTGCGCGACGTCGCCGTGGTCGCCGTCGGCCCGGCCTTGCGGCGGGGGATCCTCGACAGCGCCGGTGCCGAGGTGGTCGGCGGCGTCGTCACGGTGCGCTTCGGCGGCAACCCCATGGCGACCATCGACCGCATCCGCGCCAAGATCGCGGAGATCGCCCCCGGGCTCCCGCGCAAGACGATGGCGGACGGCACCGTCGCGCAGGTGCGTGTCGTGCCGTTCTACGACCGCACCCAGCTCATCGAGGAGACCCTCGACACGCTGTCGCTCGCGCTGATCCAGCAAGTGCTGATCACGGTCGTGGTGGTGCTGTTGATCATGCGGCACCTGCGAAGCTCGTTGCTGGTGTCCGTGCTGCTGCCACTGGGCGTGCTGAGCACCTTCGTGCTGATGAAGTCCAGCGGTGTGGACGCCAACGTCATGGCGCTCGCCGGGATCGCGATCGCGATCGGAACGATGGTCGACATGGGCATCGTCTTCGTCGAGAACATGGTCCAGCACGTCGAGGACGCGCCGGCCGGGGAAGATCCGGCCGTGCCGATCCGGCGCGGAGCGGGGGAGGTCGCCGCGGCGGTCCTCACCTCGATCCTCACGACGATCCTGGGGTTCATCCCCGTGTTCGGGCTCAGCGGATCCGAAGGCAAGCTGTTCACGCCGCTGGCGTACACGAAGACGTTTGCGCTGGGATCGGCGTTCGTGCTCGCGCTCGTCGTCCTGCCGGCGCTCGCCCATCTGGTGCTGCGTCGCCCCCGGGCCCCGACCGCGCTGCGGCGCTCGCCATGGCGGGCGCTCCTGCGACGCGACGCGGTGTTCGACTGGGCGATCGCGGCGACGGGCGCGGCGCTGCTGATGAGCGGGATGCGGTTGGTCGGTGTCGTGGTGGTGTCGATCGGCATGATCCGTCTGTCGGAGCCGTCGCTGCCGGCGAGGTGGCGGTGGATCGCACCGCTGCTCGCGAATGCAGTCACCGTCGTGGCGGTCACGATTGGCCTGACGGGGTACTGGATGCCGTTGGGCCCCGGCCGAACGCTGCTGGCGAACCTCGTCTTCGTGTCGACGATGGTCGCGAGCCTGATGCTCGGGTTCTGGCTGTTCAGCTTCGGCTATCGCACGATCTTGCGGTGGTGCCTGCGTCACCGCGTCGTGTTTCTGACCGCGAACGTGGCGTTCGTGATCGGCGGCGTGGTGGCATGGCGCGGCACGGAGGCGGTGCTCGGTGGTCTTCCCGAGTCGGTCAAGGCGACGTCCGCGTATGCCTCCCTCGACGACGCGTTCGGAGGCATCGCGGACGACTTCATGCCACCGTTCGACGAGGGCTCGTTCTTGTTCATGCCGACCACGACGCCCCACGCCTCCATCGGCCAGGCTCGGGAGATGCTCCAGCACGTCGACGCCGCAATCGCCCAGATCCCCGAGGTGACGGGCGTCGTCGGAAAGCTCGGGCGGGCCGAGACCCCGCTGGATCCCGCGCCGATCTCGATGCTCGAGACGGTGATCACGTACCAGTCCGAGTTCAAGATGGACGACGCCGGACATGTCGGACGGTACGCGGTCGACGACGACGGCGTGTTCGTCCGCGACGAGCACGGCCAGCTCGTCGCCGATCCGGACGGACGGCCCTATCGACACTGGCGCGACCACATCCGTTCCCCCGACGACATCTGGGACGAGATCGTGGAGGCGGCCGACTATCCGGGGCTGACGGGCGCGCCGAAGCTCATGCCGATCAAGACGCGGATCGTGATGCTGCAGACGGGTATGCGGTCGGCGGTGGGCATCAAGATCAAGGGACCGGACCTCGAAACGATCGAGGCCTTCGGCCTGAAGCTGGAGTCACTGCTCAAGACCGCGCCGGCGTCGATCGAGGCGAGCACGGTCTTCGCCGATCGGATCGTCGGCAAGCCGTACATCGAGATCGACATCGACCGCGAAGCCATCTCCCGCTTCGGACTGAGCATCGTGGACGTGCAGGACGTGCTGCAGATCGCCGTCGGCGGCAAGACGCTCACGCACACGGTGCAGGGGCGCGAGCGCTACCCGGTTCGGGTGCGGTACATGCGAGAAGAACGCGACAGCGTCGAGGCGCTGCGGCGCGTGCTGGTCCCGGGCAAAGCCGGTGAGCAGATACCACTGGGGCAGCTCACGAAGATTCGCTACGTACGAGGACCGCAGATGATCCGGTCCGAGGACACGTTCCTCAACTCCTACGTGACCTTCGATGCCGCCGAAGGGGTCGGCGACGTCGAGGCGGTCGAGGCGGCCCGCTCGCTGATCGACGAGGCTCTCGCCAGCGGGGCCCTCGTGCTCCCGGACGGCGTCAGCTACCGCTTCACCGGAACCTACGAGAATCAGCAGCGCAGCCAAGCTCGCCTGATGATCCTCGTACCCTTGGCGCTCGCGGTGATCTTCATGCTGCTGTACCTGCAGTTTCGTCGCACGAGCACGGCCTTGATGGTGTTCTCGGGGATGGCCCTCGCGGCCGCGGGCGGCTTCTACCTGTTGTGGCTGTACGGTCAGCCGTGGTTTGCGGACGTCACGCCGTTCGGGATCGACGTGCGCGAGCTGTTCCGCGTCCAGGACACCAAGATGACCGTCGCGGTGTGGGTCGGCTTCCTGGCGCTGTTCGGGGTCGCGACCGACAACGGTGTCATCGTCGCGACGTACCTGACGCAGACGTTTCGCGCCGCGGTACCCCGCGATGTCGCCGAGGTTCGGGCGCGGGTGGTCGAGGCGGGCGCGCGTCGCGTGCGTCCCTGTCTGATGACGACGGCGACGACGCTGTTGGCGCTGCTGCCGGTGGTCACGTCGCCCGGTCGCGGTGCGGACTTGATGGTGCCCATGGCATTGCCCACGGTCGGCGGCATCGCCCTTTCACTGGTCACGTTGCTGACGGTGCCCGTGTTGTTCAGTCTCGGCGAGGAGCTGCGCTTGTGGCAGCGGCACCGCGCCGCCCGCGTCAGCCGCGACGGACCGGCGGACCCGTCGTGACCCCGGCACCGCCCCGCAGATCGCGCGCGCGGAGAGCCGGGGCATGTTCCGTGTAATGCCCCGGTCCGGGTCGCGTCTGCGGGCCATGACCACCTGCACGATGCCCGAGCACGGACGCGCGGACGCCCCCAACGCCTGCTGCCGCCCTTCACCGACCGCGGCCCCCACCGATGCCCCAGCCAAGCCCCGCAAGAGCCCGGGGTTCTGGTCCAACGCCGCCACTTGGCGCCGCGCATCCGCGAACACGTTCACCTGTCTGGTGGGGTGTTCGATCGGCGACTTCTCGATGTTGTTTTACATCCGCGCCTACCATCCGGAGACCTCGATGTTGGTCACGATGCTCGCGGCGATGACCGCCGGGATCCTGACCTCCATCGCGCTCGAGACGGCCATGCTGCGCTGGCGTGAGTCGTTCGGTTGGTCGGCGGCGCTGCGGACGGCGGTGTCGATGAGCCTCATCTCGATGCTCGGAATGGAGCTCGCGGCCAACGTCACGGACATGGCCATGACCGGGGGGGTCGTGGACATGGGGTCGGCCTGGTTCTGGTTCTCCCTGGTCGTCTCCATGACCGTCGGGTTCCTGGCGCCCCTGCCGTACAACTACTACCAGCTGGCCAAGTACGGGCGCGCTTGTCACTGAAGGCCTGCTATCTTGGTCCGGCTCTCATGGCGTCCCACACCGAGGCGTCGCTGTCGCGCGAGGTTGTCGACCGGTTGGTCGGCAACCATCGTGCGTTCTTGGCGTTCGTCGAAAAACGCGTCGGAGACCGAGCCCTCGCCGAGGACATCCTTCAGGATGCGTTCGTGCGCGGGCTCGACCGACTCGAGCAAGTGCGCGACGACGAGTCGGTCGTCGCCTGGTTCTATCGTTCGCTGCGCAACTCCGTGGTCGACCATTTCCGGCGGGGCGCGAGTGCCAGCCGCGGTCTCGACGCATTCGCGCGACAGCTGCAAGAAGCCGAAGAGCCGAGTCCGGACCTGCGCGACGTGACCTGTCGGTGCGTGCTCGAGCTCGCGGCCGATCTCGACCCCGGATACGCCGACGCGATCCGGCGCATCGATCTCGAAGGGCAGCCCGTCAAGGACTACGCGGCCGAGGCCGGCATCACGGCCAACAACGCCGGAGTGCGGGTCTTCCGGGCGCGCGCGGCCTTGCGTCGCCAGGTCGCGCGGGCGTGCGGCACGTGTGCCGATCACGGCTGCCTCGATTGCACCTGCGGAGGCCCCAAGGAGCGGGGCTGCGGCCACGGTCACGGCCATTCGCACGGCGACGTCGATTCCGCGTAATGCCACGGACGCGGGTCCGTCTGCGGTGCACAGCCACGGCAGACCATGACTCGCTCCAACTCCACCCCGAAGCTCTTCGCTTGGGCCGCCGCCGCGCTCGGTGCCCTGCTCCATCTCGCGTGCGCGACGGTCCCACCGGCGTCGGCGCAGGCGGCCTCGCAGGTCGACGCCGTCGAGGGCATGCCCACCGACGTCACCCGCGCCTTGCGCCAAGCCCCGCCACTGCCGGGCACCGACGAAGCCGCAAAGTGGTCGGGTTTGGCGACTCCGGTCGCGCCCGATCCCCACGCCGCGCACCGCCACGGAGGGCGTCATGTCCACTGAGCGCCGCACGACGTTCGGTCTGCGCGGGCTCGCGCTGGTACTGGCGCTGGGCGCCTCGGCCTGCGCGCCGGCGCTGTGGTCCGCCGATCTGGCCCACGTCGCCGATGCGGCGGGGCACACCGGTGAGCTCCCGCGCGTGATCGACGGGCAGATCGACGACGCGACCGCCGACCGCGAGGTCGCCCGCTTGCTGTCGCAGCCACTGGACGCGGACGCGGCCGTGAGGATCGCGCTGCTCGACAACCGCGGGTTGAGGACGCGCTTGCTCGAGCTGGGGGTCGCGCGCGGCCGCTTGATCGAGGCGCGCACGCCCGCCAATCCGCGACTCGAGGTCGAGGTGCTGCCCGAGCGCAACTCCGACATCGAGATCGGCATCGAGTACGAGATCACGTCGCTGCTGCTCCTGCCGGCGAAGACGGCCGCGGCACGGGCCGATCTGGACGCCGCGCGGCTGGAGGCGGCGGCACAAGTCGTCGGACTGGCGCAGCGGGTTCGGGTCGCCTTCTACGCCCTGCAGGCGGCCCATCAGCAGCTCGCGATCGCCGAGCGCACGCTCGATGCATTCGCCGCGGGCCACGACGCGGCGGTGGCAATGGCCGACGCCGGCAACCTCAACGCGCTCGACCGGTCGGCGCAGACGGCCGCCTACGAGCGGGCGCGGATCGTCGTCGCCCAGCTGCAGCTTCGTCTCGCGCAGCGGCGCGAGAAGGTGCAGACGCTGCTGGGACGCCACGGTCGCTCGCTTCAGTGGGAGGTGGTCCCGCAGCTACCGGAGCTCGAGGCCGAGCTCCCGGACGACCCCCGGCTCGAAGCGAAGGCGATCGGAAGCAACCTCGACCTCGAGGCGACCCGACACCGGGCGACGGCGGCGGCAAAGCGGGTCGACCTCGCGCGACTGCAAGGCTGGGTGCCCGACATCGAGCTCGACGTCCATGCGCTGTATGCCGGCGGCGAAGATGGTGATCCGCCTTGGGGCGTCGGTGGCGGCGTGGCGCTCGAGCTGCCGGTGTTCGACCGCGGCCGAGGCGAGGTGGTCGCCCGCAAGGCCGAGCTCGCCTCCCTCGCCCAACGTCGCGAGACAACCGCGATCGACGTGCGATCGGCGGCCCGGCGCGTACGCAATCAGTTGACCTCGGCGCATGCTCGCGCCCGTCACTACGAGGACGTGATCCTCCCCGCCCAGCGCGAGGTCACGGCGCAGACGGTGCTGCAGTACAACGCCATGGACGCGAGCGTCTTCGCGGTTCTGCAGGCGCGTCGCGACGAGCTCGACGCGGAGCTGAGCTGGGTGGAGACGCTGCGCGAGTACTGGACGGCGCGCGCGACCTACGACGCCCTGCTGGCCGGTCGCGCCGTCGCGACCGATGCCGACGACGAGATCCAAATCGATTCCGCCGCCGGAAGCGGCGCACAGGAGCACTGATCATGAACCGACGAACCTTCCTGCAGGCCTCTGCGATCGCCCCCGCCGCGCTCGGCTCGACCTCGGTCGCCGCGCGACCCACCTCGACGCAAACGATCTCGTCCGAGCGCCCGAGCGTCGTCACCCCGAACGGAACCACACTACCGCTGCGCGACGTCGATGGCGTCAAGGTCGGCCACCTCGTCGCCGAAGCGGTCGACCACGAGTTCGCCCCCGGCCTGCGCGCGCAGTGTTGGGGCTACAACGGCGGCACGCCCGGTCCGACGATCGAGGCCACCGAGGGGGACCGGTTGCGGCTGTACGTGACCAACCGACTGCCCGAACCGACGACCGTGCACTGGCACGGCCTGATCCTTCCCAACGGGATGGATGGGGTGGCGGGTCTCAATCAGCGGCCGATTCCCGTCGGAGAGACGTTCGTCTACGAGTTCGATCTGCGGCACGCGGGCACGTTCATGTACCACCCGCACTACGACGAGATGACCCAGATCGCGCTGGGCATGGTGGGGATGTTCATCGTGCACCCGCGCCGTCCGGTCGGACCGCCGGTCGACCACGACTTCGCGCTGATGACCCACGAGTTTCGGCTCGAGGCCGGGGCTCGACGTCCGGATCCGAACGCGATGGCCGACTTCAACGTGCTGACGTTCAACAGTCGCTGCTACCCCGCCACCGAGCCGCTCGTGGTCGGTCGGGGTGAGCGAGTGCGGATCCGGCTCGGCAACCTCGGTCCGATGGACCACCACCCGATCCACATCCACGGTCTCGCCTTCACCATGACCGCGACCGACGGCGGCTTCGTCCCGAAGTCGGCCCAGCACCCGGAGACCACCGTGCTGGTCCCCGTCGGAACGACGCGGGTGATCGAGATGGTGCCGACCGAGGCCGGTGACTGGGCCATGCACTGCCACATGACCCACCACGTGATGACGCAGATGGGGCACCGCATGTCGCCGATGCTCGGAGCCGACACGCGACGGCTCGACCGAAGGATGCGACGTGTCGCCCCGGACTTCATGACCATGGGGCAGACGGGCATGGGTGGCATGGACGAGATGAAGATGCCCGTCCCCCGCAACTCCACGCCGATGCGGGGCGGCGAGGGGCCCTTCGGTGGCATCGACATGGGCGGCATGTTCACGCTGCTGAAGGTCCGCGAGGACGCGAGGGCGGCCGATCCGGCGGGATGGCACCGCCATCGCCGCGGCAGGGTGGCCGAGGTGGCCGACCCCGCGGCGATGCGCCGCGACGGGATCGAGACGAAATGACCCGACTGCAATCGAGACGAGACGAAAGAGACGAACGATGAAGACCAAGCAAAAAGCACTCCTGTTCGGCGCGGGGGCAGCCCTTGCCGCCGCGATCACCTTCGGCAGCGTCGTGTGGGGCGGCGTCGTGACCGTGGCGGGAACCGATCCCCACTACGCACCGGTCCAGTGGATGCTCGAGACGACGATGCGCTCGTCGGTACGGCACCATGCCGCCGACGTGGAGGTCCCGACGGGTATCGACCTGCAGGATCCCGAGCTCGCCGAGCGTGCCTTCGGCCACTACTCGGTCGCGTGCACACCGTGCCACGGCGCGCCGGGGGTCGATGCCGCCCCCTGGCTCGTGCTCAACCCTCCGGCGGAACCGCTCGTCGAGACCGCCGATCAGTGGAACGACGCGGAGCTGTACTGGATCGTCAAGCACGGGATCAAGATGACGGGCATGCCCGCACTCGGACCCACCCACGGTGAGGACGACCTGTGGGCGATCGCGGCGTTCGTGCGGCAGCTGCCGGACATGTCGGCGGACGAGTACGCCGCGATGGCGCAGCGACACGCCGGACACGGACACGACCACGGCTCGATGGCGGTGCCGGCCGCCGGCGAGGAGGTCGTCGAAGATGACGCCCCGCGCGACGTCATCGGCGCTTGCGACACGCCGTCGGAATCACCGTCGGAGACCGCGATCGAGCCGCCGGCCGTCGCGCCCTCCACCGAGGCGCCAGTTCGACCGCGCCGGGGTGCACGCCGTCGTCCCGCGCCGTCGCGTCCGACCCTCGCTGCGCCGGAACCCACCGATGCTGCGGCGCCACCGGTCGCCGAGCCGGCGCCCGCCCACGCGCACCGTCATCACCACGGGGCGGCACACCACTGACGCCGGGACGGGCGGGGCGCCCTCGGTCGCGACGGCGTCGGCGTCGCCCCGTCCTCAGTCAGCTGCCGTGGTGGTCGTGCATGCCATGGTGGCCGTGACACATGGTCTCGGCGTCGCTATCGGCGAGATCGTCGAGGGTCGCATCGAGCTCGTCGAACCACGCCGTCATGGCGTCGTGGTGTCGGTTCTCCTCCGCGATCGCCGCTTCGAGGTCGGTGGCGGTCGCGATGCCGTCGCGATGGCGGTCGAGGTCGCCGGCGCACTGGTCTCGCACGTCTTGCATGTGATCGATCATGTCGTCGTCGTCGATCCCACACATGTGCATGTCGCCGAACATGTGGTCGAGGTCGTCGAGCGACGCATCGCCTCCGGGGCCGTAGGCGTCCTCGATCGCGCGAAGTTCGGAGAGGTCGGCGGCGGCGAGGGCGTCGCCGTGGTGTGTGTCCGCCTGGACCCGCAGCGCGTCCGTCTCCTCGCGGGCGTCCACGAGCTGGTGCTCGAGTGCCTCGCCGTCGTCAGTGGTGCAGGCGAAGGCGGACAGGCCGAACACGAAGGTGAGACGCAGCGGCGACGAGGACGGGCGCATGGATGGAGCATCGCGCGGTCGCGACCGGCTGCACCGGCAACCTTTGCGTGAAGGCCGTCGCACGCGAGCGGCGACGGCCTCTGCGTCATCGGGTGTGCTGCGTTGGGAGCGCCTACGGCATGTCGAGGCCGCAGGCGAGCTCGAGCTGCTCGACCTGCTTGCGCAGCTGCGAGTTCTCGGTCTCGAGCTGCTTGACCAGCGCGCTCGGATCCTTGGGCGAGGCCATGCCGCACTCGGTGGTGTCGAAGGTGCAGTCCATCGCGCAGGGCAGGTCGTCGACGCCGTCGCCCATGCCGAGGTCCATGCAGCTGACGCCGGTCGGCTCGCCGATCTCGCACTGCTCCACGCCGTTGACGATGTCGTCGCCGCAGAACGTGCACGTGTCGAAGCGGAACTGGCAGCTGGCCGGGTTGCAGTCGAGCAACCCGCCCGTGTAGATGCGGTCGGGGATCGACGGGTTGATGAGACCCATGCACATCTCGCCGCCGAGACCGGCCGGGGTGCAGGGCATCCCGCCGCAGTCGCACGACTCGGTGCCGGTGATGAAACCGTCGCCACAGATCTGACCGATCGGACCGTCGTCGGTGCTGCCGCCGTCGGCCATCCCGGTGTCGGCGACGGCGGAGTCGTTGCAGTCGTCGTTGGCGTTGGTCGGGTCGGGCGGGTCGCCGGTCGTCGTCGTGTCGCCGCCGGGCATCATCGTGCCGCCCAGCAGTCCGTCGTCGTCGGACGAAATCGTCTCGGGGTTGCAGGCCGCGGCCGTCAGCCCCAGCGCCGCCGCCAGGGCGAAGCGGGACAGCATTCCCGTCATGTTCAAGCTCGTCGTCATGGCTCGACTCTAGCGTGAAGGGATCGGTCCCGCGAGCGCTTTGCGAGAGGGCGGCCCCCTTGCCACCTGTCTCCAGTCTCTTCCCGGCGCCAAAATCGGCGCAGATCCCCCACTTGCATGGGGTCCATGGTCCGAGCTGCCCGCGACCTTCGACCTGCCACCGTGCGGGGCCTCACCGGGTCGAGGCGGTCAGACCTCGGCCCGGCGCAGTCGCAGCGCGTTGCCGATGACCGACACCGAGCTCAGGCTCATCGCCGCCGCCGCGAGCATCGGGCTCAGCAGCGTCCCGAACAGCGGGTAGAGGATCCCGCCCGCGATCGGAACGCCCGCCGCGTTGTAGGCGAACGCGAAGAACAGGTTTTGGCGGATGTTGGTCATCGTCTTGCGCGACAGCCGACGCGCCCGGACGATGCCACCGAGATCGCCGCGCACGAGGGTCACGCCCGCGCTCTGCATCGCGACGTCGGTGCCGGTGCCCATCGCGATCCCCACGTGGGCCTGTGCGAGGGCGGGGGCATCGTTGATCCCGTCGCCGGCCATGGCCACCTTGTGACCTTCGGCCTGCAGCGACTTGACCTTCGCGGCCTTCTCGTCGGGCAGCACACCGGCGATGACCTCGTCGATCCCCAGCTCCGCGGCGACCGCCCGAGCCGTGGTCTCGTTGTCGCCCGTGAGCATCACGACCCGCACGCCCTCGGCGTGCAGCTGGGTGATCGCGTCGGGCGTGCTGTCCTTGATCGGGTCGGCGACGGCGACGAGCCCCGCGAGCGCGCCGTCGACGGCCACGAACATCACCGTCTCGCCGCGGCCGCGACGGTCCTCCGCGCGGGTCTGCAGCGCCCGCGGATCGAGGTCGAGCTCGCGCATCATGGCGGCGTTGCCCACCGCGACGTCGCGGCCCTCCACCGTCGCCCGGACGCCCTTGCCGGTCGTCGACGCGAAGTTCTCCGCCCGGGCGAGGGACAGATCGCGCGCGCGGGCGCCCTCGACGATCGCATCGGCCAGGGGATGCTCGCTGGCTCGTTCGACCGCGGCGCAAAGGCGCAGCACCGCGTCTTCGGCGTGGTCGCCCACGGTCTCGATCCCCGCGAGGGCGGGTCGTCCTCGTGTCAGCGTGCCGGTCTTGTCGACCACGAGCGTGTCGACGTCTCGCAGCGTCTCGATCGCTTCGGCGTCCCTGAACAGCACACCGATCGACGCGCCTTTGCCGGTCGCGACCATGATCGACATCGGCGTGGCCAGTCCCAGCGCACACGGGCACGCGATGATCAGCACGGCGACGGCGTTGAGCAGGGCGTACGCCATGGACGGCTCCGGGCCGACCGCGGCCCACACCACGAAGGTGATGACCGCCGCGGCGATGACCGCCGGGACGAACCACCCGGCCACCACGTCGGCCAGCCTCTGGATCGGCGCGCGGCTGCGTTGCGCTTCGGCGACCATGGTCACGATCCGCGACAGCAACGTGTCGGCTCCGACCTTCTCCGCCTCGATGACGAGGGCACCGGTCGCGTTGATCGTCGCGCCGACCACCGCATCGCCGATCTGCTTGGCGACCGGGAGGGGCTCGCCGGTCACCATCGACTCGTCGACGGTGCTCGCCCCCTCGACGACACGTCCGTCGACGGGGACCTTTTCTCCCGGGCGGACGCGCAGACGGTCACCCACCACCACGTCGCCGAGCGGGACGTCGTGCTCGGAGCCGTCGGGATCGATGCGCCGCGCCTCCTTGGCCGCCAGGCCCAGCAGACCTCGGATCGCGGCGCCGGTCTGGTGACGGGCGCGCAGCTCGAGCACCTGGCCGAGCAGCACGAGGGCGACGATCATTCCCGACGCCTCGAAGTAGACGGCGACTTCGCCGTGGTGGCGGAAGGACGCGGGGAACAGCCCCGGGGCGACGGTCGCGACCAGGCTATAGAGGTAGGCGACCGCGACGCCGAGCCCGATCAGCGTGAACATGTTCGGGCTGAGGTTCTTGACCGACTTGACCCCGCGGACCAGGAGCGGCCAACCGGCCCACAGCACCACGGGGCTCGCGAGCGCGAGCTCGATCCACGTCCGACCGGCGGACGGTAGTACCGCGGACACGGGGCGGCCCGGCAGCATGTCGCCCATCGCCACGAACAGCAGTGGCACCGCGAGGGCGGTTGCGACCCAGAAGCGGCGCGTCATGTCGCGCAGCTCGGGGTTGTCGTCGTCGTCGGCGGCGGGCAGACCCTTGGGCTCGAGGGCCATGCCGCACTTGGGGCAATCGCCGGGGCCGACTTGCTCGATCTCGGGATGCATCGGGCAGGTGAAGATCGTGCCCGGTGGCGCCTCGACGACCGGCGCTTCCTCTTCGGCGAGGTACTTGTCCGGATCGGCGGCGAACTTGGTCCGGCACCCGCCGCCGCAGAAGTAGTACGTGGTTCCGGCGTGGACGTGCCGGTGCTGGGACGCCTCGGTCACCTTCATCCCGCACACGGGATCGCGCAGGTCCGACGCCGGAGGCTCGTGGTGGCAGCAATGCTCGGCCATGGCGGAGTCCTTCAACAGTTGCAGTTCTTGTCGAAGAGCCGCACGAGCTCCTCGATCTTCTGGGACCGGTCGGCCAGGTCCTTGCCGGCGAACGCGGCGTGGACGCACGTCTCGACGTGCGAGCGCAGCAGCACGGCGCTCGCCTTGGCCAACGCCGCCCGGGCCGCCGAGATCTGCGCGATGACGTCGACGCAGTAACGATCCTCTTCGACCATGCGCTCGATGCCCGCGACCTGACCGGCCACGCGCCGCAGCCGCGCCTGCAGGGCCTTCTTGCTCTCGGCGTCCATCATGCACCGATACATATACCCCGTATGGGTATCGTGGCCAGCCGACGCCCGGACGCCGGACGAAAAAACTGACGGCGGGTGCGGCGGCCGGCGAACTCGGGCATGCAGGTTCGTCGAGCCACCTTGATCCCGGTCGCCTTCGTCGTCGCTTGCGCGAGCAACGCCCCGGACGGGAGCGACGACGCAACCACGAGCGGGGACGGCGGTGGGTCCGACTCGGCCACGCCCTCGCCGCCAGCGACCACCGAGTCCACCACGACGCAGGGAGGGGCGGATACCACGACGGGAGGGCCGAGCTCGTCGAGCTCGGACGCGGACGGATCGTCAGGCTCGGCCGAGACCGACGACGCCGGCTCCACCTCGGACGGTGACTCCGATGCGGTGCTCGACGACTTCGAGCGCGAGTCCCTCGGTCCCGACTGGGCGGTCATCTTTCCGCCACCACCCAACGACCAGGTCGCGATCATCGACGGCAGCGATCTCGGAATGCTCCCCGGCCCGCAGGGCTTCTTCCTCGTCAACTACCGAGGGGAGACGTTCGGACCCGACCAGTTCTGCGAGGCGACGATCCCCCTCGACGTCGTCGGCGATTGGGCGCACCAGGTCTACGTACGCTGGCGACCGCGCGACGGGGCGCGGTACGGGTTCGGCTACGACAACGATCCCGGCCAGGAGTTCTTCGGGAGCTGGTACTTCAAATACGATGGCGTCCCGTCCGCGCAGACCCGGGTGTTCGCGACGGCGCCCGGCGTGCTGCCGCAACCCGGCGACGTGCTTCGCGTCGAGGTCGAAGGCCTGTCCCTGCGTGGCTACCACAACGGCCGACTCGTCCTCGAAGCGACCGATACCGATCCTTCTCAGATCCTCGACGGCGAGCCGGGGCTCGCGGCGCGATGGGCCACGGGAAACCAATCCACGGCCCAGACCGCGAAGGTCTGGGAAGACTGGGCCGGTGGCACGCTCGACTGAGCCCTCGCGATCAGATCGCGGCCGCGATGCCTTCGAGGCGTGCGACTTCCGCAGCGGTGGGGTAGTGGGTGCCCACCGCCGGCACGACGGCCGTGCCGAGGTCCGCGACGGGGTACTGCGTCACGCTCGCCCATTTCGGCACGGCCAGCTCCGGTCCGGTCGACACGTCGTCGCCCTCCCCGGCGGGCACCAGGTTGTCGGCGAAGAACACGTTGCCCTCGTCCGGGCCGCGCTCGAAGACGATCGCGTCGTTCTCGGCGCCGGCCGTGCCCGGGACGAACACGAACGCGTTGGCGACCACGTTGAGGCTCGGGTTCGTCTCGCCCGCGTCGTACGCGATGTGCAAGCCCGCCGCGCCGCCCTCGAACCATCCCCACCCGTACACGACGTTGTTGCGGTAGTCGATGTCGGTCGACGCGTGGCGGATCCGGATCTGCCGCTCGTTGTTGCCCGCGAAGACGTTGTGGTGAAACGAGACGCGGTCGCGCGCCACGGCGATGTCGCCCGTCGACAAGTGCAGGGCAGCCACGGTGTCGGCGACGAGACACCACGACACGGTCACGTTCGACACGTCCTCCCACATGTCGAAGACGCCGTCGGTCGCGCCGATCGCCGTGATGTGGTCGAGGATCACGTTGGACACCGGCGCCGCCTCGCCGTCGATCCCCCAGATGTCGCCCTCGTTGGCGTGGTCGACGGCCTGTCCGTCCATGCGCAGATGCGTGAGGATCACGTCGCGGATCGGCCCGATGCTGCCCGACGCCTCGATCGTCGTGCCGATCACGCCGGGCTGCACGATCGTGATCCCAGGGTCCGGGGCGGTCGCGCCGTCGATCGTCACGTACGAGTACGGCAGGTTCAGATCCGACTGCAGCGTGATCGTGCCGCCGACGTCGAACACGATCCGCCGGCACCCGTCCGACAGCGCCTCGCGCAGACTGCCGGGTCCCGCGTCGGCGAGGGTGGTCACGTGGATCTCGTCGGGCGTCTGGGGGCAGCTGTCGGCGCCCTGCGTCATTGCGCCCCAGCCTTCGAAGCCGGTCGGTGGCACGGGCTCGCCGGTGCCGGCGTCGTCGCTGGTGCCCGCCGTGTCGTCTGCCGTCGCGCCGCCGGGTCCCGTGTCGCCGCTTGCGCCCGGTCCCGTCTCGGTCGGTCCGCTGGGTCCGGGTCCGCTGCCCTGGTCGGTGGCCGACGACGTCGCGCCGTCGGTCGGCGCGGTCGAGCCCCCCTCGTCGGTGCCGTCGTCGCCGCCGCACCCGAGCGCGGACAGCAGCGCGAGGGGGGTGGTGCGCAGAAGCGAGTACCGCACGTCCATCATCTCAGCCCTCCGCTTCCTTGGCCCCCAGGTCCCAGACCGCTTGCCCGTCGCCATCGCCGTCCAGTGGCCGATCGTCGGCGATCGAGATGCCGTAGTGGGCCTCCCACTGCACGTAGCCGTCGTGGGGCGTGGTCCCGTCGGCGTCGATCGCCGCCGATCCGGGCTGCGGCACGAAGTCCGCGTCGAGCTGCGCGTCGCCCTCGAAGTTGTTCGTGTTCTCGAGCGGCGACTCGAGATTGACTGCGCCGCCACCGGTGAGGTTGCCGTGCACGGCGGTCTGCGTGCCGTTGACCACCGAGAGGGCGCCCGCACACTGGTCGATCGTGTTGTGCAGGTAGTACGTCGGGTTGCCCGAGGCGCGGCTGGTGATCCCGTGCGAAGCGTGCGGGTTGGTCCCCGGGTCGGTGGTGCAGTCACGCACCACGTTTCCGATCATGAAGCGCGGACCGAGCTCGGCGCTCTGCACCTTGATGCCGCCGCCGTTGTTCCACATCTCGTTGTACGCGAACGTGATCCAGGTGTTTTCGTACTGCGCCCCCATCGCGACCGCGTCGGACTGACAGCCCTGCGTGTGACCCCACAGCCGGTTGGCGACCATGACGATGTCGTCGGCCCGTTTGACCCATAGCCCCGTCTGGCAGTTGTCGTAGATGTCGTTGCCGGCGACGTAGTAGTGGTGACCACCGTAGGCGTTCTGGTCCCCGAACTGGATCCCGTCGCCCTGACACTCGTGGATCGTCGAGCGCAGCACCCAGATGTCGCTCGAGTCGCCCGTCTTGATGCAGTGGTGGTCGACGTCGGGTCCGCCCTGGTCGATCCAGTTGCCCGAAGGACCGATGTCGGCGTCGTCGATGACCGCGTTCGTGCCCCCGATGAACATCGCGCTGCCGTTGTCGGTCGCGGGATCGACGACCGTGATCGCGCGCATCACCACGCGATCGCCGGTGTAGGTGAGCACGCCGTCCTCGCCGCGGAAGTCGATCCCGATCACCACGAGGTTGCGCCCGCGGATCTCGTGCGGGTCACCGTTGCTGGCCGTCGCGGTCACGCCGGTCCCGACGATCCACAGCGGGTCGTCGTCGCAGCCTTCGGCGTCGATGACGAGCTGGCCGGTGTCGCCGGACCACTGCACCACGCTGCCGCACCCGGCGTCGGCGGGGATCGTGCCCGACGCGGCGCGGTGGGTGACCGGCGGGACTTCGGCGTCCCACCACGGCAGTACCGGCTCGGGGATTCCCGGCCAGCTGCTCGCGTCCGGTGGCGGGGGCGGGTCGCCGCCCGTGGAGCCGTCGTCGGTCGCGGTCGTGGTGGGGTCGTCGCCCGTGGCGGTCCCGGTCTGGGTCGCGTCGGCGCCAGACGTCCCGGGCCCGGCGCTGCTGCCGTCGCCGGATGCGTCGGCCGTCGTCGGCCCGTCGTCGCTGCCGTCGGTCGCCGCCTCGGCGGGATCTTCGGGATTCGCGCCGCAAGCGGCGATCAGCGCCCATCCGAGGGCGACCGCGGCACATCGAAGCTGGTCGGTGAAGGCCATCGTCTCCCCCAGGAGTCGCGAGCGGCCGGCTCGTCTGCGGTCGCGACGAAAAAGACCGACAATGTGCGGGCGGTGCGCGACGACCTCGAGCTTCTGCGCGCCTGGCACGGCGGGGACCCGGACGCCGGCCGGGCGCTCTTCGACCGGTACTTCGCGAACCTGCGCCGGTTCTTCGTCGGCAAGGCCCACGACGAGGCGGCGATCGACGACCTCATCCAGCGCACCCTGCTCGTCGCCGTCGAGCGCTCCCCGCAGCTGACCGAAGCCGGGGCGTTTCGTGCCTACCTCTTTACCGTGGCGCGCCACGAGCTGTTCGCCCTGTACCGCAAGCGGGCGCGCACGGTCGATGCGTTCGACTCCCAGGTCCACAGCGCCGGGCAGCTCGTTCCGTCGCCGAGCGGTCTCCTCGCACGTCGCGACGACGAGCGGGCCTTGCTCGCGGCGCTGCGGCGGCTGCCGATCGACCTGCAGATCGCGCTCGAGCTGTACTACTGGGAGGAGCTGTCGACGGAAGAAACCGCCGCGGTCTTCGCGATCCCTCCGAGTACGCTGACCACTCGTCTCGCGCGTGCCCGCAAGCTGCTGCACGACGCGCTCGCCGGCGATGCCTTGTCCGCCGGCGTTGGGGACGACGCGCTCGAGCATTGGATCCGATCGATGCGACACCACGCCGCCGCGCGTCGACCGACGACGCAGAAATGACTCAGTACGTCCGGGCGCGCATCTGTTGCAGTCGCGCGTGGGCGAAACGACGGTGGGGGTGATCCGGATCGAGGGTGCGCGCGAGGATCTCGTCGGCGCGTTCGGCCAGCGACGTGGCGAGCGCCCACTCGCCCCGTTCGGCGTGCGCCGAGGCGAGCGCGCCGGTCACCCGCGCGACGTAGCGATGACCGTCGCCGTGGGCGTGCTCGAGGATCACCCGGGCGCGGGTGTAGGCCTCGATCGCATCGTCGAGCCGGTCCTGCTCGCGCAACACGTCGCCGAGATCGGCCCACGACACGCCCGTGTTCGGATGGTCGGCGCCCAGGCTGTGCTCGCGGATCGCCAATGCGCGCCGGTGGTGCGCCAGCGCGTCGTCGAGCCGTCCGTCGCGAAGGGCGGCAGTGCCGAGGTTGGCCTCCGACATCGCACGGTGCGGATGGTCCGGGGCGAGGTCTTCGCGAATGTCACGGGCCCGCTCGTAAAGTGCGATGGCCGCGGGTCGATCGCCGGCGTCCTCGATCGCGTTGCCGAGATCTTCGAGCACGACCGCGACCGCGGGATCGCGTGCACCGAGGGTGGCCACCAGGATGTCGCGCGCCTTCTCGTAGTGGGCGCGCGAGATCGCATACTCGCCCCGCTCGTACGCGAGGGTGCCGAGGTTCTCGTACGCGTGGCCGGTGTCGGGATGTCCGGGGCCTTGATGGCGCAGCCGCAGCACGAGGGCGTGCTCGAAGTGCGACTGCGCCTGCCGATGCCGTTCGCGGGCCTGCGCGAGGATGCCGAGGTTGCGGTGAAGGTCCGCCTGCAAGGGTCCGGGCGCGCCGACTCGTTCCAGCTGCGACTGCGCGTGCCGAGCCCACTGCTGTCCCTCGGCATCGCGGCTGAGCAGATACCCCTCGACGAACACGAGCTGCACCGCGGCGGCCGCCGCGGTCGAGGGGTCGTCGCTCGTGCGTGCGGCGTCGTAGGCGTCTTGCAGCAGCTCGCGCGCCTCCGTGTACGCACCGGCCTCCTGCGCCGCGCGGCCCCGAGCGAGGCGTTCGGCGGCGGACTCTCCCGTGACCCCATGGGACACGCGGGCCCTCGATGGCGGGGGGGCGCCGGGCGAGCCGACCACCACTGCGGCCGGAAGCGCGACGGCGGCCAGCAGCGGCGCCAGTCCGCGTCCGCGTCCGCGATCTCGACGTCGCCGCAGCTCGGCTCGGCCCCGCGATCGCGCGAGGTCCTCGAGCAGGGGGGCCATCGACGCGTACCGATCCTCGGCCGCGGCCGCGCGCGCCCGCTCGATGACGGCGCGCAAGGGCCCGGCAATCGGCACGTCGGGCGAGGCGGTCCGCAGCGCTTCGTCGAGCGTGACCGCGAACGCGTACACGTCCGTGCGCGCGTCGACGGTTTCGCCGCGCGCCTGCTCCGGGGACATGTACGCGGGCGTCCCCATCACCGTGCCGGTGCGCGTGGTATCGCCCACGAGCTGGTCGGACCGCGACGTCGAGGTGTCCGGATCGACGCTCGCGCCCTCGCGTCCGATCGCGATGGCGGGGCGGGCGAGGCCGAAGTCGGTGACGCGCGCGCGTCCGTCTCTGCCGACCAGCACGTTGTCGGGCTTGAAGTCGCGATGCAGCAACCCGGCGTCGTGCACGGCGGCCAGCCCTCGGCCAGCCTCGGCCAGCACGCGTAGCACGTCGGCGCGGGAGGGGGCGCCGCGCAGCCAGCCGCGCAGCGTCGGTCCGTCGACGAGCTCCATCGCGATGAACACGCGGCCGTCGTCGACGCCGACGTCGAACACGCGGACGACGTGGTCGTCGGCGACGCGCGCGAGGCTCTGTGCCTCTTGCAGCAAGCGTGGTGCGTCCGTCGGGTCGTGCAGGAGCTTGAGTGCCAGGGCGCGGTGCAGCCGCGGGTCACGACCCTCGTAGACGACGCCCATTCCACCCTCGCCGAGCACGCGTGTGACCTCGTACCGGCCCAGCGTGGGGGCCGGGATCGACTGACCGAACATCGACGCGACGAGCCTGCGCCTTTGCAGGGCCGCGGCGATGTCGGCCGCCTTGGGACCGCCCGCCGCCGCGAGGCGATCGAGCGCGATGCCCTCCCCATCCACGGCGCCAGTCTACCCGCGTGCGCCAGCGCTGCGCCGGGCGGGCCAGGGCTGCCGCTGAACGCCCCGGCGGAGCCGAACGCGCCGCGTGTGCCCGCTCGTTTACCGTTCTTGGCGTTTGGGCTAGTCAAGGAGAGCCGTGGACGGATCCGTAAAGAAGGCGACCCCGCCGCAGACGCCGTACAAACCCAAGCACCACGTCCGCATCGTGACGGCGGCCTCGCTGTTCGACGGCCACGACGCTGCGATCAACGTGATGCGCCGAATCCTGCAGGCGTCGGGCGCCGAGGTGATCCACCTCGGGCACAACCGCTCGGTCGCCGAGATCGTCGACTGCGCGATCCAAGAGGACGCGCAAGGCGTCGCGATCACGTCCTACCAGGGCGGGCACGTCGAGTACTTCAAGTACATGTACGACCTGCTGAAGGAGCGGGGCGCCCAGACCAAGATCTTCGGCGGGGGTGGCGGAACGATCCTGCCCACGGAGCTGCAGGAGCTGCACGCCTACGGCATCACACGACTGTACTCGCCCGACGACGGTCGCTCGATGGGCCTGCAGGGGATGATCAACGACCTGCTGTCGCAGTGTGACTTCGCCCCGACCCCGCCCACGCCGGAGCAGGTCGTCGAGATCCGCGACCGCGACCCCCAGGTGATCGCCAAGCTCATCACCACCGCCGAAAACGACGCCGACGCCTACGAGACGTTGATGAGCAACCTGCCCACGTACACGGGCGAGGTCATCCCCGTGCTCGGCATCACCGGGACCGGCGGATCGGGCAAGTCGTCGCTGGTCGACGAGCTGGTGCGACGGTTCCTCGTGGACTTCCCCGACAAGCGCATCGCCGTGGTCTCCGTCGACCCGTCCAAGCGCAAGACCGGCGGCGCGCTGCTCGGCGACCGCATTCGGATGAACGCGATCTCGGACAAGCGCGTGTACATGCGCTCGCTCGCGACCCGCCAGTCCAACCTCGCGCTGTCGCGGCACGTGCGCGAGTCGATCGAGATCTGCAAGGCGGCGGGCTACGACCTCGTCGTCGTCGAGACCTCGGGGATCGGGCAGTCCGACACCGAGATCACCGACCACTGCGATGTGTCGCTGTACGTGATGACGGCCGAGTACGGCGCCGCGACGCAGCTGGAGAAGATCGACATGCTCGACTTCGCCGACGTCATCGCGATCAACAAGTTCGACAAGCGCGGCTCGCTCGACGCGCTGCGGGACGTTCGCAAGCAGTACAAGCGCAACCACCAGCTGTTCTCCGCCGAAGACGAGGAACTTCCGATCTTCGGCACGATCGCCTCGCAGTTCGGCGACCCCGGCACCAACCGGCTGTACCGGTCGCTGATGGACAAGATCGTCGACAAGACCAAGGCGCGGCTGCGCTCGAGCCTGCAGGTCACGGCGGCGATGAGCGAAAAGCGCTACATCATCGCCCCCGAGCGCGTCCGCTACCTCGCCGAGATCGCCGAGAAGTCCGACGAGTACGATGCGTTCGTCGCCGAGCAGGCCTCGATCGCGCGCAGGATGTACCAGCTGCACGGCACGATCGCGGTGCTGCGCACGGATCCGGGCGCGCGCCAGTCTCCGGAGACGGGACCGGGTCCGATGGCCGAGCCCGTGAGCGTCGCCGACGGGGACGGACCGGCAGTCGCCGACCTCGTCGCGCGGTACGAGGCGCTGCGCGAGCGCCTGCACCCCGAGTGTCGCGCCGCGCTGACGGCCTGGCCGAGCGTGCGCGAGCGCTATGCGGCCGACAAGTACCAGTTCAAGGTTCGCGACAAGGTCATCGAGCAGGACCTGTTCACGCAATCGCTGAGCCACATCAAGATCCCACGCGTGTCGCTGCCCAAGTTCGTCGACTGGGGCGACGTGCTGACGTGGGTGCTGACCGAGAACGTGCCGGGCGAGTTCCCGTACGCGGCGGGCGTGTTCCCGCTCAAGCGCGAGGGAGAGGACCCCACGCGCATGTTCGCCGGCGAAGGTGGACCCGAGCGCACCAACAAGCGCTTCCACTACGTGTCGATGGGCATGCCGGCCAAGCGTCTGTCGACCGCGTTCGACTCCGTGACGCTCTACGGCGAAAACCCCGACCACCGCCCGGACATCTACGGCAAGGTCGGCAACTCCGGCGTGTCGATCGCGACCGTCGACGATGCCAAGAAGCTCTACAGCGGCTTCGACCTCGCCGACCCCAAGACGTCGGTGTCGATGACGATCAACGGTCCGGCCCCGATGCTGCTCGGGTTCTTCATGAACGCCGCCGTCGACCAGGGCTGCGAGAAGTACATCCGTGCCGAGGGCAAGGTCGCCGACGTCGAGGCGAAGATCGACCAGATCTACGCGAGCAAGGGCGTGCCGCGACCGCGCTACCAGGGCGAGCTGCCGGCCGGCAACGACGGTCTGGGCCTGCTGCTGCTCGGTGTGTCCGGCGACGAGGTCCTGCCGCGCGAGACCTACGACAAGATCAAGGCCGAGCAGCTGTCACGCGTGCGCGGCACCGTGCAGGCCGATATCTTGAAGGAGGATCAGGCGCAGAACACCTGCATCTTCTCGACCGAGTTCGCGCTGCGGATGATGGGCGACATCCAGCAGTACTTCATCGACCACGAGGTCCGAAACTTCTACTCGGTCTCGATCTCCGGCTATCACATCGCCGAAGCCGGGGCGAACCCGATCTCGCAGCTGGCGTTCACGCTCGCCAACGGCTTCACGTTCGTCGAGTACTACCTGTCGCGGGGCATGGACATCGACGACTTCGCCCCGAACCTGAGCTTCTTCTTCAGCAACGGCATCGACCCCGAGTACTCGGTGATCGGCCGCGTGGCGCGACGGATCTGGGCCAAGGCGCTCAAGCACAAGTACGGCGCCAACGCCCGGTCACAGAAGCTCAAGTACCACATCCAGACGTCGGGCCGTTCGCTGCACGCCCAGGAGATCGGGTTCAACGACATCCGGACGACGCTGCAGGCGCTGTACGCCATCTACGACAACTGCAACTCGCTGCACACCAACGCGTACGACGAGGCGATCACCACGCCGAC
>CALBMM010000025.1 GCA_937896535.1 uncultured Pseudomonadota bacterium | reverse complement strand
ACGCCGTCGGCGGCGCAGGTCTCGGCAAGGGACAGCGGCAGCTCCACGTGCACGGTCTGCCCTTCGGCAACGTCGGAGAGCATCGACTCGGGGAGCTGGACCTCGAGCTCGTGCGCGTCGTCGCCGAGGATCTCCACGATCGACTGACCCGCCGCGACGAGCTCGCCGGGCTCGACGTCGATGCGTGAGACACGACCGGCAAAGGGCGCCCGCACGACGCCCTCCTCGAGGTCGCGCCGCGCGGCTTGGGCTTGGGCCTTGGCCTGACGGGTCGCCGCCTCCGCGACGGATGTCGTGTGGTCGGCGTCGTCCGCCGCGGAGACCGCGACGGCTTCGAGCGCCGACAACGATTGCACACGTCGCTGCTCGAGCTGTCCGTGGGCGAGGTCGGCCTCGGTGCGGGCCACCACGGCTTGCGCCGTCTCGAGGGCGCGTCGCAGCTGTCGGCGGTCGAGCTGCGCGATCGGATCGCCGGCCTGTACGCGATCGCCGAGCTCGACGTGGCGATAGGTCACGCGTCCGCCGAGCACGAACCCGACCTCGGCGCGACGGTGGGCCCGCACCACGCCGGCGAAGCGCAGCCGACGGGCGTGGATCTGGTCGCCGACTTCCGCGACTGCGACCGCGCGCTCGCGGGTGGCGGACGTCGCGGCCGCACTGGGGGAGCCGGTGGCCTCGGGGACGGCCAACAGCGCTGCCGCCGCGGCGAGGGCACCCAGGCCCAACGCGAGCGTGGACACGGTGCGCAGGCGAGAGCGAAACGCGGATCCGTTCACGGGACGAAAGGTAGGTCGACCCCCGTTTTTCGCGATTCGCCGAAAGGTGAAATCGGCCGGCGAATTGCGGCCTCGGGCCAAGATCCGCCGAAAAATTCGCCGAAAGGCGTACCGACCCGTCCGGGGGGCCGCCCTAGGCTCGCATTCGATGAGCACCGCGGTCTGCAGCCCGATCTACGAGATTGTCGTGCAGGGTCACTTCGGGCCCCGGTGGTGCGAGCGGTTCGCCCCGCTGGCCGCCCATGCCGTCGACGGGGGAACCACGGTCCTTCGCGGGCGGATTGCGGACCAGGCCGCGCTGCACGGGGTACTGCGTAACCTCGAGCGCACCGGTGTCGTCCTCCTCTCGCTTGCGTGCCTCGACGAGCCCAGCGGCGTCGGACGTGCTCGCGTTTGACGGTGCGCGCGAGGGCGTCCCAAGATCGGGGGACGTCGGCGCGATGGCTCCCGATGACCCTCCGCGGCCCCGCCGCCTGCTTCGCACGAAGCTGTTCGTCCCTCGCGTGCGCGCCCAGTGCGTGCCGCGACCGAGGTTGCACGCGCGCCTGGACCAGGGGGCTGCGACGCGCCTGACGCTGGTCTGCGCCGCGGCAGGGTGGGGCAAGACGACCTTGGTCACCGACTGGCTCACGCGCACGGGACGGCCGGCCGCGTGGGTGTCGCTGGATGAAGCGGACGCGGAATCGTCGCGACTGCTCGCGTACGTGGTGGCCGCGCTGCGGCGCCTTCATCCGGGGCTGGTACCCGAGGTCGACCTCGACGCCCTCGAGCCCGCCGATCCCGAGCTGGTGATCACCGAGGTCCTCAACGGTCTCGCCGAGTGGGGGCAGGACACGACCCTCGTGCTCGACGACCTGCACCACATCGAGTCCGACTGTACCCACGCGTTGCTCGCGTTCTTCATCGACGCAGCGCCGCCGAACCTGCACGTGGTCATCACCACGCGCGTCGATCCGTCGCTGCCGCTGCCGCGTCTGCGGGCCCGCGGCGAGCTCGTGGAGATCCGCGCGCCCGACCTGCGCTTTTCCGCGGACGAGATGCAGGCCTTCTTCGCCGACGCGATGGGACTTCCCCTGCCCGAGGCCGCGCTACGGCAGCTGGCCACGCGCACGGAGGGCTGGGCGGCGGGCCTGCAGATGGCGGCCCTGTCGCTGCGTGGACGCGACGACGTGGAGGCGTTCATCGAGGGGTTCGCCGGGAGTCATCGCTTCGTGCTCGACTACCTCATGGAAGAGGTGCTCGCGAAGATGCCGGTACGGCGTCGGCAGGCGCTGCTGCGCCTTTCGATCCTGCGTGAGCTGTCGGCCCCCGTCGTGGACGCGCTGGTCGAAGGCGGCGACGGGCAGGCGATCCTGGAAGGGCTCGAGGCCGAGAACCTGTTTCTCGTGGCGCTCGACGACACGCGGCGCACCTATCGCTTCCATCACCTGTTCGGGACCTTGCTGCAGCACGAGCTCGCCGGCAGCATCGCCGCCGAGGAGCTGGCGGGGCTGCACGTACGCGCCGCGCAGGCGCTGGAGAGACTCGAGGCCTGGGACGAAGCGTTCCACCACGCGATCGAGGGCGGCGATTTCGATCGGGCGCAGCGACTGCTGCTCGCCGACGCCGACATGATGATCATCCGGCGCGCGCACGAGTGGATCTCCGTGCGCCTCGATCGCTTCGGCGCCGAAGAGCTCGCGCGGCGCCCGGCGCTGCTGGTCAAGCAAGCTTGGGTGCGCAGCGCCAACCAGCGCCGCCAGGACACCCGGCGTGCGGTAGCCGAGGCCAAGGAAGCGCTGCGCCGGTTCCCGGACCCGGCCGTGAGCGCCGAGCTGTTGTTGTTCGAGGCCGTGCAGGCCCAGGGCTGCGACGACATCGAGCGGGCGCGCGCGCTGATGGACGAAGCGGAGCGTGATCTCGATCCCGACAACGCGTTGATGCGCAGCGTGCTCATCATGCACCGCGCGTTCGACCACGTGGCGTCGGATCGGTTCGACGAGGCGAGCGCCGAGGCGGCGACCCTCGCGGCCGAGGCGGCGCGGGTGGGCGACGACTTCACGACGATGTGGGCGCGATGGTTCGGGGCCCAGATGGCGCTGCTGCAGGGGCGACCACGCGAGACGATCCAGATCATGGAGTCGATGATCCCGCCGCTGCGCGCTCGCTTCGGCGCCCGGCCGCCGCAGTCGGCGGGGATAGGCTTCGTGACGCTGACGCTGGCCCACCACGCACGTGGCGAGCTCGAGCCCGCCATCGAGTGGGTCGAGCGGGCGCTCGACGTGATGGACCCCCGACTCGATCCCGGCAGCGGCTGTGCGCTGGTGCTCGCGCAGGCCGAGCTCGAGGTCGCCCGCGACCCCGAGGGCGGTGGTTGGAAGGAAGCGCTGGCGCACGGCGAGCGTCTCATCGCCGACACGGACATGCCGGGGTTCGCCGGGCGCCTGCAGGTCCACCGCGTTCGCCACACGCTCGACGTGCGGACCCCGGACGACCCGGAGCCCGTGGTGCGGCGTTGGCTCGCGGTGCCCGGCATCCTCGACGACGATCACCCGGTCCACCTCGGGGTGCCGTACGCGACCAGCCGCACCGGCTTCGCGCGCGTCGTGCTGGCGCGCAGTCTGGCGTTCGTCGGGCAGCTCGCGCGGGCCCGCGAGATCGCCGAGGACGCCCTGAGCCGGGCGCAGCGGGCCGGTCGCAAGCTGTGCGAGGTGGAGGCGCAGATGGCCCTCGCCGACGTCGCGATGCGCAGCGGTGACGACCGGGCGCGGCAGATCGCGATCGCGGGGGCGGTCGAGGCCGCGGCGGGCGAGCGGCTCGTCTCCCCGTTCTTCGGTCACGCCGACGTGCTCGTCGACGCCGCGCTGGCCCACGCGCGGGCACGCGGACACACGTCGCTGGCGGGCTATCTGGCGGGGTATCCGCGGACGCGGCACGAGGTCGCCGCGGCCCGGCCCCGTGGGCGTGGTCCCACGCCGCGGGCGATGCCGGCGGTGGAGCCGTTGTCGGAGCGCGAGCTCGAGGTCCTCGCGTTGGTCTCCGAAGGGATGTCCAACGCCGAGGTGGGCCGCAGCCTCTTCGTGGCCCCCAGCACCGTGAAGAAACACCTCGAGCACGTCTACGACAAGCTCGGAGTCCGCCGCCGCACGCAGGCCGTGGCCCGCGCCCGCGAGCTCGGGCTGCTGTGACCGATCGTCGTCAGTCGGTGGGGGCCTCGCGCGCGAGCTTCTCGAGCCAGGCGTCGACGACCCAGTGGACGTGCTCGCGTCGCTCGGCCACCGCGGCGCGCGACGACGGATCGCGCCCCCAGCCTTCCTTGCCGAGCACCGCCGAGTACGTGAAGTAGTTGATCACGATCGCCGACAGGCTGAGGAAGAAGTGCCGAGCCCCGGTGGGGCCGGCGCGACCGGTCAGCGGCTCGATCTCCGACGTCGCCCACTTCATCATCTCCACCAGGTGCGTCTGCACCAGTGGCAGGTGAGGCCCGCGCCCGGCGACCTGCTCCTGCACGATGCGCGCGTAGGCCCAGTCGCCTTCGATGTAGTCGAGGTAGGCGTCGATCAGCGCGTGGACACGCGCCGACGGGGAGCCTTGCGCCGAGAATCCCGCGGCGAGGGCCTGCTTGTGCCGTGCGTAGTAGCGCTGCAGCACGTGCTGCAGAAGCTCGGCGGTACCACCGAAGTAGTAGAAGACGAGGGCCTTGTTGACCCCGGCGGCCTTGGCCACGGCCTGCGCCGACAGCGAGGCGCACCCCCCTTCGGCCAGCAGTCGCTCGGCCGCATCGAGAATCTGCTGCGCACGGGCCTTTTGGGGGGGATCGTCGGGCATGGCGCCGCGTTTGACCGTTCGGTTTGACCGATCGGTTAAGGGTGGTGTACGACAGGGGTCCAACCAACGCAAGCGGGAGCCCCAGACCGATGCACTACGACCTGAAGATCACCGGCGGAACGATCATCGACGGCAGCGGCGGCGAGCCCTTCGCCGGCAACCTCGGGATCAAGGACGGGCGCATCGTCGCCGTGGGTCCGTGCGAGGGCGAAGCGACCGAGACGATCGATGCCACCGGCTGCATCGTGACGCCCGGCTTCGTCGACATCCACACGCACTACGACGGTCAGGTGTCGTGGGACGACACCCTCGCCCCCAGCTGTCTGCACGGCGTGACCACCGTGGTGATGGGCAGCTGCGGCGTGGGCTTTGCCCCCGTGCGGCCCGGCGACGAGGACCGGCTCGTCGAGCTCATGGAAGGGGTCGAAGACATTCCGGGCACGGCGCTGTCGGAAGGCATCGAGTGGGGGTGGGAGAGCTTCCCGCAGTACATGGACTCGATCGACAAGCGGCCGCACGCGATCGACTTCGGCGTGCAGGTGCCCCACGACGCGCTGCGGATGTACGTGATGGGCGAGCGGGCGATCGCGGAACAAGACGCGACTTCCGAGGACATCGACCGCATGCGCGACCTCGTCGCCGAGGCGCTCGATGCCGGCGCGTTGGGCTTTTCGACCGGTCGCTCCGACAACCATCGCACGGCCCGAGGCAAGGCCACCCCCGCCTCGGAAGCCAGTCGCCGCGAGCTCGTCGGGATCGCCGAGGCGTTCGTGGGGCGCGACAGCGGCGTGCTGCAGGCCGTGTCCGACTTCAATCTTCTCGACGGCGACGAGCACTTCGAACGGGAGTTCGAGCTGTTGCGCGCGATGGCGGAGGCGGGCGGCGGGCGCCCGATGTCGATGTCGCTGATGCAGCGCGACCAATCGCCGCAGCAGTGGCGGTGGGTGCTCGACCGGGTCGACAAGGCCAAGGAGGCGGGGACCACGATGCACGTGCAGGTCGCCCCGCGGCCGATCGGCGTGCTGCTCGGGCTCGAGGCCACGTTCCACCCGTTCATCGGCTATCCCTCGTACAAGGCGATCGCCGGGTTGCCCCTCGCCGAGCGCGTCGCCCGGATGCGCGACCCCGAGTTTCGCGAGACGTTGCTGGCCGAGAAGACGGACAAGGTCGCTGGCG
Organism: uncultured Pseudomonadota bacterium; assembly: GCA_937896535.1. Lineage (GTDB taxonomy): Bacteria > Myxococcota_A > Polyangia > Nannocystales > Nannocystaceae > CALBMM01. The sequence goes on along the minus strand of CALBMM010000025.1, from coordinate 26,032 downwards.
ACGGCAGCTCGATCCCCCCGCTCGCCGATCTGCTGCTGGCGCAGATCGAGATGCTCAGCAAGCGGATCTATCGACTGCGCGACAATCCCGACTACGAGCCCGACCCGCGCACGTGCCTGTGGGCCGAGGCCCAAGCGACCGGCCGGACCGTGCTCGAGACCGTCTACGACGCGCTGCTCGGCGACGAGGGGCACGCGCTGCTGTACTTTCCGATCTACAACTTCACCGAGCTCAGCCTCGACAACGTGCACGCGATGCTGACGCACCCGCTGGCGTTGCCGGGTCTGTCCGACGGCGGCGCGCACGTGGGCACGATCTGCGACGCGAGCTTCCCGACGTTCCTGCTCACGCACTGGGGGCGCGATCGCGACCGTGGCCGGATCCCCCTGCCGCGCCTGGTGCAGATGCAGACCGCGGACACCGCCGCCTTCATCGGCTTGCGCGATCGTGGCCGGCTCGCGCAGGGCTACCGTGCCGACGTCAACGTGATCGACTTCGACGGTCTGCGCTTGCGGCCGCCGAAGCTGCACGCGGATCTCCCCGCAGGGGGCAAGCGGCTGATGCAACGCGCCGAGGGCTACCGGGCCACGATCGTCGCCGGGCAGGTCATCGCGCGCGACGGCGAGCTCACCGACGCGCGGCCGGGTCGGCTCGTGCGTGGCGCCCGAGCGGCGCCGGTCGCAGGCTGACGTACACCCACCCCGGTGTGTCCCCGTCCTAGGGTCACGTCGCGTTTGGTAGACGCTGCCGTCTCCGGTATGCGACAACAATGAGACGGTGGGCGGTGGTGTCGGTGGGGACCGACACTCACATGTGGGCGCGACCAGCTGCGAGACGGGAACGGGAACATGACGAATAGCAATTATCGAGGGACGAGCGTCGTCCTTGCCGGGCTTTGGTTGCTCGGCTGCCCAGCCGAGGACCGCGAGGGTCCGGACATGACGGGGATTGCCTCCGTCACCGTCACCGCGACGAGCGGGGCGGATGACGCTGGCGACACGGGCGTGACCAGTGGCGACGGTGGCGGCACCGCGGGGGGCACCGCGGGCGCCGACGAATCCGACGGGGGCGACTCCGATGGTCTCAACACCAAGTTCGACGTCGGACCCAGTGGCGGAGGACCGCCCAACGCCAGCGACTGCATGACCGACCCGGCCCTCGACGACGACGGCGACGGGTTCTCGGAGCAGACCGGCGACTGCAACGACTGCGATCCCAACGTCAATCCCGGCGCGATCGAGGTCATCAACAATCAGCCCGACATGAACGGGCAGATCCCCGATCCGGCCGACGAGGACTGCGACGGCGGGATCGACAACATTCCGCCGCCGTGCGACGGTGGGTTCGCGCTCGACGACAACAACCCGTTCAACGCGGCGGGCGCGATGGGGCTGTGCAAGCTCGCGGCCGGTCCGACGGACTGGGGAGTCGTCAGCGCCCAGTGGGTGCGCGCCAACGGCAATCCGGCCGGCGGTGGCCCGCTGCACTACGGCATTCACAACAACTTCGGGCCCAACGTGTCGCCGCAAGAAGGCGGGCAGATGCTCGTGCTGTCCTCGGGGACGGCGCGGATTCCCGGTCAGGCGGGCGCGTGCGGCAACCAATCGTGTGGTCAGCTCGGCGGGGGCGCGGCGCCGGCCGGATTCCCGCAAGACGTGCCGCAGTGCGACGGCCTGAGCAACATCAACGACGACATCGCGCTCGAGGTCACGCTACGCGCCCCGACCAACGCGACGGGGTACAGCTACAACTTCGACTTCTACTCGTTCGAGTACCCCGAGTGGGTCTGCACCGAGTACAACGACCAGTACATCGCCCTGGTCTCGCCTCCGCCGGTCGGGTCGATCAACGGCAACATCTCGTTCGACGCGATGACGAACCCCGTCAGCGTCAACATCGCCTTCTTCGAGGTCTGCTCGGGCTGTCCGCTGGGCACCAGCGAGCTCGTCGGCAACGGCTTCGACACCTGGGACGCGCCCGGGATCACCGACGCGGGGGCGACGAGCTGGCTCGTCACCACGGCACCGGTCGATCCCGGCACCGAGGTGACGATCCGCTTCACAATCTGGGACACCGGCGACGCCTACTACGACTCCACGGTGCTCATCGACAACTTCCAGTGGATCGCCGACGGCGGCACCGTCTCCGTCGGCACCGTGCCCGAGGGCTGAGTCAGTCGTCGATCCGGAAGCGATGGGTCGCGAGCTCGACCCCATCGTCGGACAGCACGCGGACTTCCCAGTCGCCACGGAAGCGGACGCGCACCGGCAGCGAGGCGCGCGTCCGGTACGCGTGCACGTCCGGGATCGGCAGCCACTGACGGCGCACGAGGTGGCCGTCACGTTCCCAGCGGACCATCAGCCGCTGCGGGAGGCGACGGTGCACCACGCGGATGCACGCGAAGATCATGTCGTCGCGGTGCGTGGAGAACTTGTCGGACTCGCCCGAGCAGATGCTGTCGGGTGCCTTCGTCCCGACCGCGAGGTGATCGACGTGCACGCCTTCACTGCCGATCCCGCCCAGCGGCGTGGCGTCGCCGCGGCCGTGGGGCAGCTTGCGGAACGCATCGGCGTGGTCGTCGGTCGTGCCGGCGGGGATGCGGCGCTTGGTCTGCGCGATGGGGCGCGTGGGCTTGCCGTGCTTGCGCCCTCGGCGCTTGGGCCCCTCGGCGCGCGGACCGTGGGCACCGGACTCACCATCGGCCGTGGCGACCGAGCCGATCGCGTCGGTCGCAACGGGGGCGATCGGCGGGCGTAGGGGCGCGGGCACGGTCGGCGGCGGCGTCTGGGTGTGGGCCGCCGCGATCGCGGCCAGCTGCTGCGAGGGCGCCGGCGCGTCCGGGGTCGGATACCACGCGTATCCCACCCCCAGCACCACCGCGATCGCGACCAGCCAGTACGGCCACGGGCTGGAGCGGCGAGGTCCGAGGCCCAGACCCGGTCCGCCCCCGCGTGCCCTCGCGACCTGTCGCCACGCTTGTCGCGCGGCATCGCGGTCGAACGTGGGGGCCCTCGCTCGCAGCGGCGCGCGAACGACCTCCTCGACGGGACGTCGGGGTCGCAAGCGTCGCGGCGGTTCGAGCCGGCTCACCCCGGTATGGTGACATGGCCCCGCGTCGCGCAGGTCCCGCCCCGCGGCGTCCCCAGCTCACGAACAAACCGTGCGCTGCGGCAGCATTTGGGCACGCCGCCCGCTAGAAATCCGCGAGGACCGCGGCCTTCTTGGCCTCGAACTCCTCGTCGGTCAAAAGCCCCGCCTTGCGGGCGTCCTTGAGCTCCTCGAGCTTGTCCTTGAGGCTCTTGTCGCGCTTGTGCTCGGCGGCCTTCTCTTCCTTCTTGCGCTCGTAGACCCGCTTGAACATCGCGCGCAGCTCGTCTTCGTCGACCTGCCTTCCGTTGCGGAAGTAGTGGTCGCTGACCTCGCCGATCGCCCACGTCAGCGCGTAGGCCATCGAGATCGTGACCACCCAGCCGAAGAACGGGATCAGCTTGGCGGCGGCCATGACGAGGTTCTGGGCGACGATGCTCGCGCCGAACGTCGACAGGATTTCGACGATCGATTTCTTGTCGAGCTGGTAGCCGTGGATCTTGCCGATCCCTTGCACCAGCCCGATCTGGATCGGCGTGATGAGGGCCGTGTCGACCAAGGGAATCGGTTGGATCGTCACCGCGCCGGCCGCGACCGCGCACACCTGGATGAGCTCGCGGACCGCGTCGGTCTTCTCCTGTTCGGTCGCGTCGTCGTAGTTGCCGTCGAGGACGCGCTTGAGGGTGTCGAGGTGGCTCGACATGCGAGCGCAATGTAGCAGGCTGCGCCCGAATCGGCTTTGTGTCCGTCTCTGCGGCGCGGTATGGCTGTGCTGTGCCTGGTGTTCGCCGTGTCTGGATCCCGTGGTGTCTCGCGCTCGCGCTGACGGGCGCCTGCGATCGCGCCGACGAGCCCGTCGAGGTCGACGCCAGCGCCGAGGCCGAACCCCCGGCGCCCGAGCCCGCCAAAGCCGATGACGCCAAGGAGGGCAAGCCCGTCCCCGAGGACCCCAAATCCGATGGCGCCGACGATGGTGCGGACGTCGTCGCAGCCGCCGACGCGACGGCAGGCCAAGCTGGCGGGATGGCGGAGCTCGTGTCGGCCCGCGTCGACGCGCTCGAGGAGGGCGGCGGCTCCACCGGCGGCGGCGAGGAACCGTTGGACCCCGAAGACCCCGCCGCGCCCGGCGAGGCATTGCCGCCGCTGCCGACGGGCGCGATGGCGGTCGTCGGCACGACCACGATCCCGATGACGGCGTTTCACGAGATCTACGATCTCAAGCTGAAGAAGTACGCCGAGCGCGGCCGCGCGGTCCCGGTGACCGCCGACCGTCGCTATCGCCAGTCGATCGCGGAGCGGCTGATCCACCAGCAACTGCTCGCCGACGAGATCGCGCGGATCGGCGTGACGATCGACGCGACCGAGGTCGCCGAGCGGATGGTGCAGGCCCGTCGCGGGATCAAGGACTGGGCCAAGCACTTGGAGCGACGCGGGGAGTCGGAGGCGAGTCTCGAGGCCCTGTTCGTCGCGGAGTCTCGCGAGAAGGCGATCCTGCAGGCCGAGGGCGCGCTCGCGGTCTCGGCCGCGGAGATCAAGGCGGACTACGCGACGATCAAGGACAACTGGGACAGTTCCGAGCCCCGCGCTCGCGCCTCCCACATCCTCGTGCCGATCGTTCCGACCGGAGCACCCGAGCCTTCGGCCTCCGAGCGCGCGCGCCTGCACGCGGAGGCGAAGAAGACGGCCGACGAGCTGTACGCCAAGGCCACCGCCAAGGGAGCCGACTTCGGCGCGCTCGCCAAGCGGTACTCGACGGGTCCGAGCGCCGAGAAGGGTGGCGACATCGGGATCTTCACGCACGACCGCATGGTCGAGGCGTTCTCCGACGCCGCGTTCGCGCTCGAGCCGGGGCGGATCGCCAAGCCGGTCGAGAGCAAGTTCGGCTTCCACATCATCAAGCTCACGGGCAAGTGGGGACCCGGCGTGCTGCCCCAGTCGGCACTCGAGGATCAGATCCGAGAGCGACTGCAGCAGCGCAAGCTCCACCAAGGCCGTCGCGAACTCAAGGAACGGCTGCTGGCGTCCGCGGCGATCGTCGATCACATCGAGCCGACCCTCGGACCCGCCCCGGCCCGACGACAGGGTGTGCGGTAGTGTAGGTCGGAGTCGGCGTGGTCCTCCTCACCGTCGCGGCCCGCGAATCTGCGCCGGCGGTGCCCCGTTTTCGCGGTACCCCTACCGTGCCGGTGACTCGACTGACCGATCAGTCGGACGCCGCGTGGAGGTTCGTCATGCTGGCTCGTCGTCGTCTCGCGTTGCTCTGCCTGCCCCTCGTGATCGCGTGCGCCGGCGACAAGGGCGAGACTCCCGCCGACGGCGAAGGCACTACCGCCGACACCCCCGCGTCCACCGGTGAGACGCCGACCACGGACGACACCACGAGCGGCGCGCCCGGTACGGCCGTCGACGGGCCGACCTACTACGAGGACGTGCTTCCGGTGTTCGTGCAGCAGTGCAACGGCTGCCACGCCGAGGGTGGCATCGGGCCCTATGACCTGTCCGACTACGAGACGGCAAAGGGCCTCGCGCCGATCATCGCGGGTGTCACGGGGGCGCGTCAGATGCCGCCGTTCAACGCCAACAACGAGGGCATCTGCAATACCTTTCAAGACGCCCGTTGGCTGTCCGACGACGAGATCGCGCTGCTGCGCGAGTGGGCGGAGACCGGGGCCCAAGAAGGTGACCCCACCACGACCGTGCCGCAGCCGCCCGAGCTGACCAAGCTCGCCGGCGACGACATCGCCGACCACCCGATGCCGGAGAACTACGTGCCCATCGCCGATGCGTCGAGCGAGCTGGGCGTCGACGACTACCAGTGCTTCAAGGTCGACCTCGGCGTCACGGATACGCCGCGCTACCTGACGGGCTACGAGGTCATCGCGGGCAACGAGGCGGTCACCCATCACCTGGTCGGCTTCCTCGTCGACCCGGAAGCCAACGGCCTGCTCGGCACCAACGGCGACCTCATCGACACGCTCGATGCCGCCAGCCCCGACCAGCCCGGCTGGGATTGCTTCGGCGCGGCCGGCAACGGCGTGGGCGTCGAGGGCACGCCGGTGACCTGGGCGCCCGGCGGCGGCGCCTTCAACTTCCCCGAAGGCACCGGCATCCGCATCGACCCCGGCTACATCCTCGTCGCGCAGATGCACTACAACCTCGTCAACGAGGTCTCGCCCGACTCGACAGTGCTGCGGCTTTCGTGGGCCGACACGGTCGAGCGCGAGGCGGTCAACGCTCTGCAGGACAAGTTCCTCGCGGCCGGCTTCACCGGCGGCGGCATCACGATTCCCGCCGGCGAAGAGTCGTGGACGTGGCAGTGGGACGAGCAGGTGCGCGACTTCTCGGGACGCATGGCCGGCTGGAAGCAGGTCGAGATCCTCGGCGTGCTGCCGCACATGCACTCGCTGGGGCGGCGGATGCAGGTCGACTTCTTCCGCGGCGGAACCGATGCCGATCCCGAGTGCGGCCTGTACGTCGATCGCTGGGACTACCAGTGGCAGCAGGGGTTCATGTACGAGACCCCGTTCATCCTCGATCCCAACGACACCGTTCGCGTCACGTGCGAGTGGGACACGTCCAGCCGCACCGAGGACGTGGCGCCTGGGCTCGGGACGCAAAACGAGATGTGTCTGCTCGGGCTGTACGCGGCCGAAGTGAAGTAGGCCTCAAGCCCGACCGCGCGACTGCCCGTCGGCGATCGCGGCGGCGATGTGGTGGGCGAGTCGGATCGGCTCGGGGATGTGGCCGCGGTCGGTGATGCGGGCGAGCGCGGCGGCCGTGGTGGCCGAATCGAGGCCGCAGACCTGAAAGAACAGCGACGAGGCCCGGTGGATCGGCCCGGCCCGCGCGATGCGATCGAGGCGCCGGGCCGGCCGGGGGAGGCGACCGATCGCGCGGCGCATCGCGGTCATGTCCGGCAGTCGGCGCATCACCGCGATGCACGGCTTGCCGCAGGCCTCGTGCAGCGCGGGCAGGTCGACGACGTTGAGGCCACCGAACGCGATGCCGTCGAGCAGTACGAGGTGGACCTGGCTGGCGAACTTGCTGTGGCCGAGCAAGTCGACGAGCGTCTGCGTGGCCGTGTCGCCGTCCTTGCGGATCGTGCCGCGCACCATCCCCTCGAAGCGCGTCCCCGAGGTCACGACGCCGACGAGGTCGACCTTGCTGCCACGCAGGCGCCGGTGCGGGCCGTCGTCGAAGCCGATCGCGCGAAGCTGCTTGGGGGCGGCGGGAAGTCGGATCACGCGGGTCCATCTTGCCGGCGCTTCGGGCGGGCTGCACGGCCCGCGTCGGCGCGCCCCGCGAGAGCGCCGGGCAACTCACGTCTCCGCCTCCCGCCGGCGCGGAGGTTTGCGGTACATCTCGCCAATGCGCTCTTGGCATTGGATCGGGATCGTCGGGCTGGGACTGAGCGGCTGCGGTGACGATGGTGGCGGCGTCGGCGACGAGACGACGTCGACGAGCGGACCGGCGATGACGACGTCGGCGACCACGACCGTCGACGACACGGGCGTCGACACCACCGGTGCGCCGACCGACACATGGGTCGAACGCCCCACGCAGTTTCGCTTCGCGCCGGCCGCCGGTGGGTTCTGGGACCTGCCGATTCCTTCCGACCTCCGCCGTGAAGACGACGGGACGTTCGACCTCGACAAGTGGCCGGGCGCCGTGAACGCGACCTTGGTGATGTGGCTCGACACCGCCGACGCACGCCTCGCCGACGGCTGGGGCCTGACCGCGGGCGTGATGAACACCTTCACCGGCGCGATCGACCCGGGCAGCCTACCGGCCGATCCCGCGGCATCGCTGGCCGACGGCGCCTCGGTCTATCTGCTCGACATCGATCCGGCGTCCGCCGAGTACGGCAAGCGCTACCCGCTGAATCTGGAGTGGGAGGGAACCGCGATCGGCCTGTCGGAGCCCAACACGCTGGTGTCGCTACCGGCGTTCGGGTTCGTGCGACGGCCGCACACGAGTTACGCGCTCGTGGTGACCACGAACGTCCTGGACGCGGCCGGGGAGCCGATCGGTCGCAGCGAGGCGTTCCACCGCGCGTTCGAGGGCGAGCCGCAGGCCGATCCGGACGCGGCCGCTCATCTGGCGCCGCTGCGCAGCGCCTTGACCGAGCTCGGGCTCGACCCCGACGAGGTCGCGGGCGCGGCCGTGTTCCGTACCGGCGACCCGGCAGACGAGCTGCGGCGGCTCGCGGACTGGATCGAGACGCAGCCCACGCCGCCGCTGGTCGAGCCGTGGACGATCGCGCAGGAGTACGAGAGCTACCAGGTGCTCACGGCCCGCTTCACCGTGCCGGTGATCCAAAACGGCGAGCGTCCGTACGAGACGATCGGCGAGGGCCGGATCCAGTGGGACGACGCCGGTGCGCCGGTGATCCAGTCGACGCAGGACGTCCGCCTGGCGCTGACGATCCCCAAGATGCCGATGCCCGCCGCGGGCTTTCCGCTCACGATGTACCTGCACGGCAGCGGGGGCGAGTACTACGAGGCGATCGATCGCGGCCCGAGACCGGAGATCCCCGACGCGCCCGCCTCCGAGGATGGGCGGGGACCTTCGGAATGGCTGGCCCGTCGTGGGGTGGCCACCGTCGCGATGGACTTCCCGCTGCACGGAGACCGCAACGACCCGCCCGACGTCACGGGGCTCAAGCTCTACAACCTGTTCGGCAACGCCGAGGCCACGATCGACAACTTCAACGTGTCGGCGATGGAGCTGATGCTGCAGTCGCGGCTCATGCTCGAGACCTCGGTCGACGCGAGCCTGGCCGATACGCTCGACGCCGGTGGTGCCGCCGACGGTATGATCCGCTTCGACCCGGCGCGACTGACCGCGATGGGGCAGTCGATGGGCACCACGCTCGGCGTGCGCTGGGCCGCGGTCGACCCGCGGGTCCGGGGCGCCGTGTGGTCGGGCGCCGGCGGCACGTTGACCGAGATCGCCCTGCACGCCGTGGAGCCGCTGGAGCTCAAGCCCCTCATCGCGGGAATGCTGGCGATCGCCGTCGACGACTTCGACAACGGCCATCCTCTGCTGACGATCCTGCAGCACACGTGGGACTTCGCGGACCCGACCACGATGGCGCGTCACGTGACCATGGAGCCGTTCGAGGGCCTGTCGCCCAAGGACACGATGATGACGGCGGGCTTTCTCGACGGCTACTTCTACCCGACGGCTCAGTCCGCGATCGGCAACGGTCTCGGCGTGTCGATCGTGGGCGAGCCCGTCGAGCCGATCTTCGGCGACGCGATGGAGCTGGCGGGGCACCCCCCGGTGCCGCCGCCGCTGACGGGCAGCGGCGGTGCGGTCAACGGTGTCATCCACGTCGCCGCCCCGCACACGCTCGGGCACTACGTCGTCTTCAACCAGGACGCGCCGCGCTACCAGTACACGTGCTTTCTCGCGTCGGTCGGCACGGCGTCGGGCGCGGTGATTGCCGCTCCGGGTGCGCTCGACGATCCGTGCCCGTAGGCGGGGCGCGGCCGGGGTCTACTCGACGCCGGTGACGAACAGCATCGCCCGGTAGGGCCAGTTGGTCTCCGTGTTCCACTGCGAGACCACCAGGTACATCTCGTGCAGGGTCGAGTCGGGGTGGATGTACCCGCCGTACAGCTGCGCGACGGTGGTGTCGTTCTCGAAGCCCCAGGCGCCGCCCTGGATCGGCTTGTAGATCGTCGCGTCGTACAGGTTCGAGGTCGGCGAGTCGAACACCCGAATCGTGATGTCGTAGTCGGCGGCGTTGAAGTACGACAGCACCCACTTGTCCTCGATCCGGCGCAACGACAGTTCCCCGTGCTCGCCTTCGAGGACCGGCGTGGGCGGGTTGCCCCACGCCCACACGCCGTCGAGCCAGCCCCAGGGCTCGTAGGCATTCTTGTCGAGCAACGCGTCTTCGGGGACGCGATGCAGGATGATCCCGCGATCGCGCGTGAACTTGGTCGACAGCGTGTACACGTACCCGTCGTCGCCGCGCTCCCAGGTCCACAGCTGGCGCAGCTCGTCGTTCTCCGCGCCTTCCCAGCGTGTCCCGCTCGAGGTCCAGTTCTCGCCGTCGTCGTCCGAGTACGCGATCTCCGACCACAGCACGTTGCCGAGGCCGAGGTTGACCATGTAGTGCAGGTACATCCGGTCGCCGATCGTGATCGCGTCCGAAGGCAGCCACGTCGAGTGCTGGGCGTTGTGCTCGTAGTCGAGGATCTGCTTGGCGTAGCCGCCACCGGCCGCGCCCGTGAACTCGACGCACGCCTCGGGGGCCCCGGGGGCCGAACGCAAGAGCACCGGCGACCGCCAACCGGGTCCGCCGACCGTGTCGTTGTCGAACGTGTCACCGAAGATGTACGCGATCTGTCCGTCGGGCTGCCGCACCGGAATACCCAAGTCGGTACCGCCCACGCCGAACGTGTGCGCGCTCGTGCCCGGCCCCGTCAGGTCGCACAGCTTGCGCGTGGCCGCCGGCATGCTCGGCGGGCCGCCGGTCGAGCCCGACTCGCTGCCGCCGTCGGGGTCGACGGTGTCGGTGTCCGATCCGCCGCTCGTCGTCGAGCTCGGACCAGCGCTCGTCGTATCCACCGGGGGATCGGACCCGGTGCTCCCCGCATCGGTCATCGCGCCCGTCGTCTCGTCACGCGAAGGCGTTCCATCGTCGCCACAGCCACCGGCGACGAGCCACCCCAACGCGAGACCGATCGCGCGCCGACGTGAAGATGCCGTGACACGCCGCCTGCCCATCGCCCGATCGTACCGCACGGCCGCCGCCGCCACAGCGGCACGCGATCGTAGAGCGGATGACCTACGCGGTCTTACGGAGTCCGCTCAGCCGCCGAGCACGGTGCGGGGCTGCAGAAGCGGCAGCGACTCGATCGACAGGTCCGGTCGCGACGCATCCACCGTGGCGAAGAACTCGTCGATCTTCGCGGCGCGAATGGCTTTGAGCGGCTCGTCGAAACCGCGGAAGAAGTTGTCCCAGTGGATCGGGATCACGCGCTTGGCTCCGGTCGCGTCGACGACGTGGGCGAGGTAGTCGGTCGTGTCGTCGCGGCCGGCCAGGCCCAGCAGCACGACGTCGGCCTGCACGCCCTCGTACATGCCGTCGATCCAGGAGGCCGACGCGTGGTGGACGATCGTCCCGGCGGGGTGCTCGATGACGATGCCGTAGGCGCCGCCCATCTTGTACTCGGACGCCGAGGCCGGAAGCTCGATGCGCGGCTCGATCGCGCCGGGAAAGGGGACGCGGCCGAACAACGCGGGGCCGTGCAGGCTCTCGACGAACGTGACCGTGAAGTCGCCGTAGATCCGGGGCTGGCCGGGTTCCACGGCGACCAGCCGCGACTCGGGCAGTCCGGCGACGCGACCGACGTTGACGGTGCTCAACGAGCCGAGCAACTCGGCGTCGGCTTGCTCGGCGAAGTACGGCGCGTCGACGAGGTGATCGTAGTGTGAGTGCGTGACGAGCACGGCGGCGACGTCGCGGGTGTCGACGATCGCGGCCTGCTCGGGATCGGTCGTCAGTCCCTTGCCGAACACGATGGCGCCCACGCCGACGCGCGTCACGAACGGGTCGATGAGCAGCGCGGTCCAGCCGTCGTCGACGCGCACCCCGGCGGTGCCCAGCCACGTCACCCGCACCGTCGGCGCGGCCACGGGGGCCGACGGCGCGATCGTGCGCTCGCGCAGCGGCGTCAGGTCGCCGCCGCACGCTCCCGAGGCCAGCGCGGTCGCGAGGACGGCCGCGTACCGGCGGCTCACTTCCTCGACAGCTCCCGGACCAGCCGAACCGCCTCGTCGACGTGCTTGCGCGCGCGCAGCTGCGAGTTGAACGCGTGCCGCACGATGCCCTCGCGGTCGATGACGTAGGTGATCCGGCCGGGCAGCATGCCCAGCGTGCGCGGAACGTCGTAGAGCTTGCGCAGCTGTCCGTCCCGATCGGACACGAGCGAAAACGGCAGGTTGTGGTTCTTGGCGAACGCGTCGTGGCTGTCGTCGGAGTCGGGGCTGATGCCGATCACCTTCGCGCCGACGTCCTCGAAGACCGCGTACTCGTCACGGAACCCGCACGCCTCGATCGTGCAGCCGTAGGTCTCGTCCTTCGGGTAGAAGTAGACGATCACCACGCCGTCTTGGCCCGGGCCCACGACGACCTCGCGGCCCGTGTGATCGGTGCGGCGAAAGGGCGGGGCGGGGTGTCCGACGCGGATCGGCATCGGCTGCTTGCGTAACATCGGCGCCGACGAGGGGCAACGCGTCAGCTCTCGGGCGCGCGCAGATACGTGGCGATCGGGGCGACCTCGCGCGGCTCGTCGAGCTCGGCGCGCAGGCGGATCCAATCGGCCGCCCACTGCGCCTGCGGATCGACGATGAGTCCGCTGTCGATGTCGTGCACGTCCTGGAAGTTTTTCGGACACGTGCGGACCTCGTGGGGCCGGTCCGGGTGCCACAGCGGGATCCCGTACTTGCGGCAGATCCTCGGTCGGTGCTCGTACAGCCGGCAGCGGCCGTCGTCCGAGAGCACCGGACAGGGCACGCGGGCATCGGGCTGCCACGCCCGCGCCTTCGTGACGATGTCGTCGCGCACGTCGGTCGTCGCCGCGCGCAGTCCGGCGACGAGCAGCTCGCCCTCGAGTGCCGACACGGAGAAGGTCTGATGGCAGCAATCGCTACAGCCGGGCGCGCACTGCATGTGCGCGGCGTATTTGGCGGCGACGGGCGCAACGTCGTCGTCGATGAGCCGCAGATGCGCACGCAGCCTCGCCTCGCGGCGGGGGTCCATGCTCACGGCAAGTGCACGCTGGGCTCGAGCTGCCAGATCGCTTCGTACTCTTCGGCCTCGACGGCGGCGACGATTTCCTCGGCGACCTTGGCCATGTCTTCGGCCGAGCGCGGCGCACCCTGGTAGAAGAAGCGCTCCGTGCCGTCCTTGTCGACCTCGTACCAGGCGTCGAGGTCGTCCACGCACAGGATGTGGCCGAGCTTCCAGCGAGTCAGGAGGTTGTCGACGCTGATCTCGTCGCTGTAGGTGTCGCGCACCTTGCCGATCCGCCGCGCCTCCGCGCTGATCTCGTCGAGCCGATTGGCGACGACCAGCTCGAGATCCGTGGTCGCGGCCAGCGACTCGATGTCGTACCGGCCACCCCAGTACCGCCCGTTGATGTACACGTACGGCGGCACCATCACGCCGGTCAGCTTGGCGAGCTGCCCGGCGACCTGCGGGCGCTCCTGACCGAGATCGATCTCTCGGACGACCGTGTCGACGCGCGCGGCGAGCTTGCGGATCGCCTTCGCATCCTCTTCGGTGTCCTTGGTCCAGTAGATCACGAACAACCGGTCTTCGGGCTTGAGACCGTGCTCGGCCTTGCTCTTGACCCGGGCCAGCACGTCCTCGGCCGCCTCGCGCTGCGACTCGGGCACGCGGCCGTCCACCTTGGCCTTGGCCGTGGCGGCCTCGTCGACCGCGTCGTCGTCGTCGTCGTCGTCGATGAGCTGCTGCAGCACCTGAGCGACCGGCGCCGGGGCGCGCCGCTCGACCTCCTGGCGAAGCCGACGGCCCGCGTCGAGGACGTCCGGCGGAAGATGCTCTTGCGCGGCCTTTCGGGCGCGCCCGATGAGGTTCTTGAGCGTCGACATGGGCTGGCCCGCCGAAGATAGAGGATCGTGGGGGCGGCCGCGGCGCAATGGCGGCGTGAGCCGACGGGCGGGCACGGGGCTTCCTCACGACCCGCGGCGATGGCATGGTCGCCGGCCGATGGCGGTCGAAGACAAGACCATGTTCGAGATCTACCGGGAAACCGAGTGGAGCCGCTCGTTCCACTTCCTCTTCTATACCGAGCTCGAAGAGCACGCTCGCGAGAACGAGATCGCGAAGGCGGCCAAGGGCGAGACGGTCTTCGCCGGCTTCGTCGCCGACGAGACCAAAGAGGAGGCACGCAAGGTGCTCGAGGCGCTCGTCGATGAGCTCAACGACATGGACGAGGACGAGGCCGGGATGCCGCAGGCCGAGATTCGGGCCCGGCTCGACGCGTTCCTCGTGCCGGGTCCCGGCGACACGACGCACTGACGCACTCGTCAGGTTTCGGCGCGCGGGCTCGTCAGCAGGCCGCGCAGCAGAAACTGCAGCAACTCGTCGGCGATGTGCTCGGGGTCGGCGAAGGGCTGCTCGCGCTGGCGCAGCGCGGGGTCGTCGGCGTGGGCGGCGAGCATCCGCTTGAGCACTTCTTGCAGTCCGCCGAGGGCCATCGCCGAGACGATGTCGAGCTCGCACTCGCGGATGATGCCCAGGCCCTGACCCACCGCGAGCGCGTCGTGGACCATCTTGAGCACCTGCGCGAAGAAACGATCGATGCTCTCGGCACTGTCGCCGTCGAAGCCGGTCGGATCTCGCAGAATGATCGAGCCGACGTCGTCGTGCGCGAGGACGGCCGCGACGACTCGCCGGAAGTTGGCCCGCAGCTGCTCGAACGGAGGGGGGTGCTCGGGCCCGACCAGGATCTTGCGGACCGCCTGGCGGATCGCCGCGAGGAACTCGTCGACGAGGTCGCCGAACACGTCCTGCTTGCTGGAGAAGTACAGGTAGAACGTGCCGCGGGCGATCCGGGCATCGTCGATGATGTCGTGCACGGAGGTGGGGTGGTACCCCTTGTCCCGGAACACCCGCTTGGCGGCGTCGAGGATGGCGCGTCGTCGTTGGGCGCGCCGACGCTCCGCGCGGGCCGCCCGGCCGTCGGTGGCGGGGGCCCCGTCGGGCGGCGTGCCGTCGTCGGGCGGCGTGACGTCGTCGGGATCGGGCTCGCCGCTCACGAGTCCGGGAGTCTACTACGGTCGGCCTGGGCCGACGCGAAGCCGAGCCCAGCCCCGACTACGCCGCCGGGGGGCTGATCGGGAAGTCCTCGCGGACTTGGCGGGGCTTGATCAGCTCGTGCACGAGGACGACCGCGGTCGTCGCGAACATGACGCCGATGGCGAACTTGAACGCGCCCACGGCCACGAAGACCAGCCATGCGAACACGTAGTAGTCGCGTCGCGACATGAACTCGATCTTCCGATAAAAGCGCGCCGCCCAGGTCTGCTTGGGCTCTTCGTCGACTTCCCAGGCGAGC
The DNA here is from genome assembly GCA_937896535.1 of uncultured Pseudomonadota bacterium. Lineage (GTDB taxonomy): Bacteria > Myxococcota_A > Polyangia > Nannocystales > Nannocystaceae > CALBMM01. The sequence goes on along the minus strand of CALBMM010000025.1, from coordinate 10,844 downwards.
GCGTAGTGGCTGCCCGAGCCGGTCTTGAGGAGCTTGCGGTACAGGTTCATCGCGACGACGAACTGGATCGCCACACCCAGGACCGAGATCTGCAGCCAGATCCCCTGGCCGGAGATCGCCGCGGCGCCGACGCCCGAGCCGATGAAGAACACGAACTTGCCGACATCGTCGGTCAGCGTGTCGAACCACTCGCCGATCTTCGACTCGGTGAACTTCAGCCGCGCCAGCTCGCCATCGATGCCGTCGAGCATCGAGGCCAGCTGCCACAGCAGCGCCCCGACGAGCAACCACCACGCGGCGGCGGCCGTCGCGAACGAGGCCGTCACGGCGGCCGCGATGCTCACGAGCAGCGCGAAGGCGGTGACATGGTTGGGGCGCACGGGCGTGTGCATGAGGATGCGCGTCATCGCCAGCGAGAACCGCCGGTTGATGTGGCGCGAGATGATGCCGTCGACCGACTTGCGCAGCGCCGCGACCAGCATCCGCTGCGCCTGCTTGCGCTGAGCCTCGCTGGCGATCGGCGCGAAGTAGGCCGTGCCGATGTCGGCGACGCGCAGCTGGCCGTGGGCAGCCATGGTCTCGAACGCGGCCACGAGGTCGGTACCCTCGCCTTGGCCGCGCATCGCGGAGAGCGTGTCGACCAGGCGTCGGTCCGCCGACGCGATGCCGGTGAACACGTGCTCGCCTTCACCGAAGCGCACGACATCGTGACGGGGTCCGAGGGTGACCGGCAGCGTGCCCTCTGGGCGAGCGGTGCCGGAGATCGCGAGCGTGACCCCGTCGAGCGGCTCTTGGAGCAGGGCCTCGAGAACCTGGGGCGCGAACACCCGGTCCACCGAGACGAGGTAGAACGCGCCGCGGACGTGCTGAGCGGCGCGGAGCACCGAGTAGCCGTCGTCGGTGGGGCGCTCGGCATTGCGCACCCAGACGATGTCGAGCGCGGCGAGCTGGGCGTCGTCGGCGACGTGGCGGCGCAGGACGGCGTCGGCGGCCCCGGTCACCACGACGAAGCGGCGGACCCCGGCCCGGCGCAGCGTCAGCAGGGTGCGGCGAAGCTGAGAGATTCCGCCGGTCTTGGCCAGCGCAACCGCGCCGTGTCGGCCGGCGAAGGTCGCCGCGGCCGTCGCGAGCACGATCGCCTGTTGGATTGGATTGGAGACCATCGATCGGAGCGGAGGGAAGAGGAGAGCGAGTGCGAAGGACCCGCGGGCGGCGGTCGATGGAGATCATCGACGAGCCGTCGGTTGTCACGAAAATTTCGAGGAAATGCTCAGGCGATCAGTGACCGGATCGGGACCGGGCCGTGACATCGACGCTGGCCGAGCGGGGTAGTCGCACGAGTCCTCGGGCGGATGCACCGGGTCCAGGCTTTTTTTCCGTTGGGTAGCTCACTAGACCGTGTTCCGCGGGCGTCCGGGCCGGCAAGGCTGCTTACGGCGGGGTCCGAGGGGGGGTTACGCGGGGTCTGAACACGTGAGCACGCCGAAATCTGTGGTACGTGCGCGCGCATGGCCTTGTCGGTCGGCATCGTCGGACTGCCCAACGTCGGCAAATCAACGCTCTTCAACGCGCTCTCGGACGCCGGCGCGGAGTCGGCCAACTATCCGTTTTGCACGATCGAGCCGAACGTCGGCGTGGTCGCGGTGCCCGACAAGCGGCAGGACCAGCTCGTCGAGATCTTCCAGCCCAAGAGCAACGTCCCCACCGCGATCGAGTTCGTCGACATCGCCGGACTGGTCAAGGGCGCGTCGCAGGGCGAGGGCCTCGGCAACCAGTTCCTCAGTCATATCCGCCAGGTCGACGCGATCTGCCACGTGGTGCGCTGCTTCGAGGACGACAACGTGGTGCACGTCGACGGCAGAGTCGACCCAGCGTCGGACGTCGAGGTCATCGACACCGAGCTGCTGCTGCGGGACATGCAGTCGGTCGAGACTCGCCTGACGCGCGCGCGCAAGAACTCCAAAGGTGGCGACCCGGAAGAGAAAGCCGCGCTCGACACCTGCGAGCGCGTCCTCGCCGAGATGAACGAGGGCAAGCCGGTCCGCGCGATCGAGCTGTCGGACACCGATCGCGAGGTCCTCGAGCCGCTCGCCCTGCTGACCGCCAAGCCCGTGCTGTTCGTGGCCAACGTGGCCGAGGAGCACGCGGCCATGGGGCTCGAGGCGCCCAACGTCGACAAGGTCGTCGCGCTCGCGAAGGGGCAGGGCGCCGAGGTGGTCGTGATCTCGGCGGCGATCGAGGCCGAGATCGCCGGCCTCGCCGGCGAGGAGCAGCGCGAGTTCCTCGAGGGGATCGGGCTCGAGGAGCCGGGCCTGCATCGGCTGATCCAGCGCGCCTACGCGCTGCTGGACCTCGTGACCTTCTTCACCGCCGGTGAGAAGGAGGTCCGCGCCTGGACGATCCGCCGGGGCACGAAGGCCCCGCAGGCGGCCGGCAAGATCCACACGGACTTCGAGCGGGGCTTCATCCGCGCCGAGGTCATGGCGCACGCCGACCTCGTCGAGCTGCGCACCGAGGCGGCCGTGAAGGCCAAGGGCCTGCTGCGCCTCGAGGGCAAGGAATACGTCGTCGCCGACGGCGACATCATCCACTTCCGCTTCAACGTCTGAGCGCGCTCGGCGGCGGCTCGGCCGCCTCCCCGCTCGGTGGGGGCCTCAGATCAGGTCGTCGAGGGCGGCCGAGAAGTTGTGCAGGGCCTCCTGCAGATCGTCGGGGTCGACCCCGAAGCCCAGGCGCACGAAGCCCGGTGCCTCGAAGAAGGTCCCCGGGACCACCTGCGTGTCGTATTTTTCCCGTAGGTGACCGACAAATGGCCCGTCCTGCATCAGGTCGGGCAGGCGCAGGCAGCAGCTGAGACCGGCGTGGGGGGTGACCCACCGGACCCGGGTCTCGGACGCCAGCCAACGCTCCACCACTGCGCGTCCCGCGCTCGCGACCTCGGCCGCGTGGGCCTGCAGGTTGTCGGCCTGGGTCAGCACCCGCTCCCCGAGCGCGAGCGTGCTGATCGGCGCGTCGACGTGCAGGTAGTCGGTGGCCTTGGCGATCGCGTTGGCGACCGTCTGGTTGCCCGCGACGATCCAGCCGGCGCGCAGCGCCGAAAAGCCGAAGCATTTCGTGGTCGAGCTCCAGCTGATGCAGTTGTCGGCGACGCGACACGCCGGCAGCACGGTCGCGCCGTCGGACGCGTCGAAGGCGTAGTCGAGGTAGACCTCGTCGACGAGCACGAGCGCGCCGACGCGGGCGGCGAGCTCGGTGACCGCCGCGAGGGCGTGGCGATCGATCGCGACCCCGCTCGGGTTGTGAAGGTTGCTGAGGATCACGACCTTCGTTCGCGACGACAACAGACGCGCGAGTCGGTCGGGGACGACCGCCCACTTCTCGTCGAACTTGCGCTCGAGTCGTGACACGTCGGCCCCGAGGATCTCGGGGACCCTGTGCAGGGGTTCATACGTCGGCCGCTCGACGACGACGTGGTCGCCGGAGCGAAGCAGCGCGAGCAGCACGTGGGTGATCGCCAGGCTCGCGCCGAGCGTCGGGACCACCTGACCGGGAGTCACCCCGTACCGATCGGCCACGGTCCGGCGGAACGTGTCCGCGACGTCGCCCCGCAGGTCGCGCCGACACAGGGTCGCGGGGTCGAGTGGGTCGGCCCAGGGCTCGGTCATCGTCTCGTCGACCTCGGCGTGCGGCCCGAGCGTGTCCGCCATGCCGCTGGCGGTCAGGTCCAGCCGCGCCGTGCCCTGGACCGCCTTGGCCCACGCCATGTATTCGAACGCCCGGAGCCCGACCTTCACCGTGCCGCGATGGTTCCAGATGCTCCGGGGGGCAGCAAGCGAGCCCGTTTTCGGCGTTTCGCGCTGGCCCGGCCCGCGGACCGGTCCCGATAAGGTGTTGGGATTTCTAGGAGTTATCGGGTCGCGTCGGGGCGCGCGCGCCAGCGCGTGACGTGGGACTTGCCCGTGCGCTTGAGCACGCGCGCGAGCTTGAGCACTTCTTCGGTCGCCCAGCCGTCGTCCCAGGGTGGGGTCACCACGGCGCGCTCACCGTCCCACGACAGCGTCGCGCTCAGCGTCTGCGCCTGGGGGAGGTAGGCCGTCACCGCGTACGTCAGCGGGAGCTCGCCCTCGCGGTCGGCGACGAAGCGCGCGCCGTGCTGGGGATGAAGGTTGGCGTGAGAGCTGAGCGTCGTCATCGGTTCGTGGCCCGCCACAATTGACGAGGCCCCGGAGCGTAGCGCCCCGGGGCCCGTTTCGTCAGGCGGCTCGCGCCCCAATCAGATCGGGCAGCCTTCGTCGCCCGAGTCGCAGCACTGACACGCGGGCAGACCGTCGGCCGGGTCGACCTCGCAGAAGCCGGTCTCGAACGTCATGCCACCCTTGCCCTTGGACTGGCACAGCACGTCGCACGCGACGGCGTGGAGCTTGTTGAGCTCGCAGTAGTTGAGGACGGTGTCGTCCGCGCAGGCATCGCAGGCCGCACCGTTGCAGTCGGTGCCGGGGCCGTCGCCGCACGCGAACTCGATCGCCTCGCCGTTGTCCATGCAGCCGATGACGAAGTCGTAGTTGTCGCTGACGCAGAACTCCAGGGCGACGTCGGGCATCTCCTGCCACCCGCTCTTGGTGCACTCGTAGTAGATGCCGCCGACGGGTCCGTCCGCCGTGGTGTTGGAGCAGAACAGCGCGTTACCGGCGACCTCGGGCGTGCACGCGTCGTCGGGCGGCAGCTCGCCGGTGCCGACGCCGGGCGTCATCTCGCAGGTGTCCGGGTTGCCGCCGGTGGAGTCGGCCGAGTCGGTCGCGTCCGTGGTCGGGTCGGTGCCCGTGCCGGGGTTGGAGTCGTTGCCCCCGGTCTCGGTGTCGACCTCGCAGCAGGTGTAGTCGTCGGCCGCGGTCGTGCAGAACGCGTAGCCGCTCTCACATGCGCACTGGTCGCCGATCTGGATGTTGTGCTCTTCGACGCAGTTGGAGTCCCCCGGCTTGTTGTCGTCGATGGGGTCGCAGTCGAAGTCGTTGGGATCGTTGGGGTTTGCGAACTCGTAGCCCGGGTCGCACACGCACTCGTTGGTCGAGGCGTCGAGCTCGGAGTGGCAGCCGGGATCTCCGCACATGTCGCAGAGCTCGCCCGTGGTGATCACGCAGCCGACGCCGATGCCCATCAGGCCGCCGATCAGGGAAGGAATGAGGATTTTGCGAAAGATTCCAGGCGAGATCATGTCAGGTGGCCCTTCAGAAAAAGTGGGAGAAGCTGGGGTCAATTACACGGAAGCGGCCCTGGGCCGCGACCTAGTTCGAGGTGGGTTGGACGTCGAGGCGTCGCCGACATTCTGTCGTAGGACGCCAAAGAACGCGAGCCCCGTTTCCGAAAACGCAGGGCCCGAAGTCGCCGTCGAGGACCTACTCGACCTTCCAGGTGTGACCCTGGCGCAACAGCGCATCGATGTCGCCGACGCCGGACTTGTCGCGTGCCATCGCGTTTTGCTGCACGACCGCGTCGTCGTAGGCCGGCTGCGGCGCGCGATACAGCACGCCGAAGGCCATCGGGAAGTTCGGCGGGCTCAGTCGCGCGAGCGCGAACGCGAGCGCGGAGTCCGTCTCGTCGTGGACCGCGAGATCGGCTTCGGTGATCCCGTCGCCGAGCGTGACGACCTCCAGGCCCTTGCCGCCCGCGGCCCAGCGCAGACCTTTTTTGACCTCCTGTCCGAAGGTCAGCGGCTTGTCGTGCTCGACCCACATCTGCGTCTCGGACGCGATGTCCTTGGCGGTCACGTGCTCCCATGCCCCGTCGTTGAAGACCGGACAGTTTTGCAGGATCTCCAGGAAGGAGGCGCCGCGGTGGGCGTGGGCATCCTTGAACAGATCCCCGAGCGCCTTGATCGACGTGTCGATCCCACGGGCGACGAACCGCGCGTTGGCCCCGAGCGCGAACTGGGCCGGGTTGACCGGCATGTCCAACGAGCCGAGCGGGGTCGAGGGCGTGCGCACGCCGACCAGCGACGTGGGCGAGTACTGGCCCTTCGTCAGCCCGTAGATCCGGTTGTTGAACATCAAGATCTGCACGTTGACGTTGCGACGCAGCACGTGCAGCAGATGGTTGCCGCCGATCGAAAGCCCGTCACCGTCGCCGGTGATCAGCCAGATGTCGAGCTCGGGGTTGGCGAGCTTGAGACCCGTGGCCAACGCCGGCGCCCGGCCGTGGATCGTGTGGAACCCGTAGGTGTTCATGTAGTAGGGGAAGCGGCTCGAGCAGCCGATCCCGGAGACGAACACGGTGTTTTCGCGGGTGGCCCCCATCTCCGGCAGCGTGCGCTGCATCGCCGCGAGGATGGCGTAGTCGCCACAGCCCGGGCACCAGCGCACTTCCTGGTCGGAGGTGAAGTCCTTCTTGGTGAGTTTTTGCGGAGTGTCGGGCATGGCTAGTTGCCTCCCTCGAGGGCGTTCTTGACGCCTTCCATGATCTCGGTGACCTTGAACGGCTGTCCGGCGATCTTGTCGAGCGGCTCGGCGGGCAGCAGGTACTCGGCCCGCAGCACGCGAGACAGCTGGCCGTTGTTGAGCTCGGGCACGATGATGCGCTCGTAGCCGCGCAGGAGCTTCTCGAGGTTGCGCGGCATCGGCCACATGTAGCGCAGGTGGACGTGCGCGGCATCGATGCCTTCCTTGCGCAGTCGACGAACCGCCTGGTTGATGCTGCCGTAGGTCGAGCCCCAGCCGACCACGGCGACCTTGCCGGTGGTCTCACCGAGCTCGACGGCCTGCTCGGGCACGTCGAGCGCGATGTTTTGGACCTTGGCCTCGCGGACCTTGGTCATCTTGTGGTGGTTGGCCGGGTCGTAGGAGATGTGGCCGGTCGCGAAGGACTTCTCGAGACCACCGAGGCGATGCTCGGTCCCGGGGATGCCGGGCTTGGCCCAGACGCGCGCGAGCGTCTCGGGATCGCGCTGGTAGGGATGGAAGTCCTCGCCGTTGGTGTGGAACGTGACCGGGAACGGGGTCATGTCCGCGAACTTCGGCAGCTTCCAGGGCTCGGCCCCGTTGGCGATGTAGCCGTCCGAGAGCACGACGACCGGCGTCATGAACTTCGTGGCGATCCGCACCGCTTCCACGGCCATGCCGAAGCAGTCCGAGGCCGATTGCGGCGCCAGCACGCACAGCGGCGCATCGCCGTTGCGGCCCCAGATCGCCTGCAAGAGGTCCGATTGCTCGGTCTTGGTGGGCATGCCGGTGGACGGGCCGGCGCGCTGGACGTCGAAGATGACCAGCGGGAGCTCGGTCATGATCGCCAGGCCGATCGCCTCGCCCTTGAGCGCCATGCCCGGGCCCGAGGTGGAGGTCGCCCCGAGCGCGCCGCCGAACGACGCGCCGATCGCCGCGCAAACCGCCGCGATCTCGTCCTCGGCCTGGAACGTGGTCACGCCGAAGTGCTTGAGCTTGGCGAGCGCGTGCAGCACCGACGAGGCCGGCGTGATCGGGTACGAGCCGAACATGATGGGGAGGTTGGCGAGCTTGCCGCCCGCGGCCAGACCCCATGCCAGCGCGTCGTTGCCGGTGATGTTGCGGTACTCGCCGGCTTCGAGCTCGGCCTTGGGGACCTTGTAGCAGGCGATGCCCGAGGGCAGCTCGGCGGTCTCGCCGTAGACGTGGCCGGCGTTGAGCGCCGCGATGTTGGCCTCGGCGACGTCGGGCTTCTTGGCGAACTTGGCGCGCAGCCACTCCTGCGTCGGCGTGCGGTCGCGGCCGAACATCCAGTACAGAAGGCCCAGCGTCCACAGGTTCTTGGTCCGCAGCGCTTCCTTGTTCCCCAGGCCGGTGTGCTCGACCGCGGAGGTGGTCAGCTTCGAGATGTCGATCTCGAGCTTGCGGAAGGGGTCGAGCGTGCCGTCCTCCAGAGGGTTGGACTCGTAGCCGGCCTTGCGCAGGTTGGCCTTCGTGAACGCACCCGTATTGATGATGATGAGCCCGCCGCGCGGAACGTCCTCGAGGTTGACCTTGAGCGCGGCCGGGTTCATCGCCACCAACACGTCGGGCGCGTCGCCGGGCGTGAGCACGTCGTGGGACGCGAAGTGGATCTGAAAGCCCGACACGCCGAACGTCGTGCCCGCGGGGGCGCGGATCTCGGCGGGGAAGTCCGGGAAGGTCGCGAGGTCGTTGCCCGCGATCGCCGTCGTCTGCGTGAACTGGCTCCCGGCGAGCTGCATGCCGTCGCCCGAGTCACCCGCGAAACGGATGACGACGGAGTCGAGGACTTCGCGCTCGTCGGAGGAAGAGGAGACCGGAGTGTCCATGATGCGTCTGGGCTCGATGCGGCCGTGATGAACGGGTGGGCCTTTGCCGCGGCGACGTCGTCAGACGACGCCTGCGTCGCCCAACCGAGGTCCGCGATTGCTTCGAACGCCGAGTATGGCCCTGCGGCCATGGGCTGTCACGTCGGCTGCAACTTCGCCGGACGGCGCTGCAACCGTGACCGCCCGCACACGTTCGACGCGGTCCGACGATGAGAGGGCTCACGTGCTGTCGGCCATCGACCACCCGCGGCAGCACGCCCGCCGCTGATAGCGTGCGAGCCAATGGCCGATTCGAAGGTGCTGCAAGTGTCGGACGTCGACGAGCTGATCGATCGCGGGCTGGACGCCGTGGAAGCGGAGGACTTCGACGCTGCCGAGCGCATCGTCGACGAAGCGGGGGCGCTCGCGGGCGAAAATCACGTTCGCGTGCTTCACCTGCAAGGAATGCTCGCGTGGACGCAGGGAGACCTCGAGCACGCGACGGGCTTTCTCATGCAAGCGGTCGACCTCGAGCCGGACCGCCTCGAGATCTACCTCGACTGTGCCGAGTGCTTGTTCCTGTGTGACGAGCGTTCGGAGGCCGAGGCGGCCGTGCGCGCCGGCTTGGCGCTGCAGGGACTGTCGGATCTTCAGCAGTCCGAAGGGCGTTTGTTGCTGTCGCAGCTGCGGCTGGCCGACGACGATCCGGACGAAGCGTTGGAGGTGCTCGACGAGATTTCCGACGACCTCAAGGATCACCCGGCGTACCTGTCGACGCGGGCGGCGGCGCTGAGCGAGGCCGATCGCAGCGACGAAGCCGTGCCGCTGCTGGAGCGGGCGGTCGAGGCCGAGCCCGACGACGCCGGCTGCGTCTACCAGCTCGCGGTCGCGTACGAGGAAACGGACCAGCCCGACAAGGCCGTGCAGCGCATGCTCGACGTGCTCCGACTCGACACCGAGCAAGCCGGCGGCGCCGAGCCTCCCAGTCCCTCGGACATCGAGACGCTGCGAGGCCTGATGGAGGACGTGTTCGAGGAGTTGCCCGATCCGCTGCTGCAGCTGGTCGCGTCGGCGCCGATCGAGGTGCAGGCGCGGGCGACCTCGGCACAGGTCGAGCGTGGGGTCGACCCGCGGGCGGCGGTGTTCTTCGAGGGCACGCCGGCCGCCGGGAACAAGGACGCCAAGCTCGATCGCGTGGTGCTGGCCAAGGACGTGATCATCGACGAGGTCGACGACGACGACGAGATCCCGGCGATGCTGCTGTTCGGGGTCGCCGAGCAGATCCAGGACTTCTTCGGCAAGGAAGTGGTGCTCGCCGAGGCCTAGGCCCGGGGAGCGGGAGACGGGACGCCGATGACGCAACGAGACGACGCGACCGCCGATACGGAAGCGCTCATCTACGACTGGAACGAAAAGGATCGCCGGGGTCCCTGGTTGCGGCGTTATCCGCGGTTCGTGGACGAGACGATCCGCGACGGGCTGCAGTCGCCGTCGGTCCGCGACCCGTCGATCGAGCAGAAGATGGAGCTTCTGCGGCTGATGGACCGCCTCGGGATCGACGTGGTCAATCTCGGCCTGCCCGGGGCGGGCAAGCGGGCGCAGGACGACGTGGAGCGGCTCGCCCGGTGCATCGTGGAGGAGAAGCTGAAGATCCGGCCCAACTGTGCCGCGCGCACGGTGGCCGCGGACATCAAGCCGATCATCGACATCTCGCAGCGCGTGGGTCTGCCGATCGAGGTGACCGCGTTCATCGGCTCGAGCCCGATCCGCGCGTACGCGGAGGACTGGGACGTCGACCGGCTCGTCAAGCTCACCCACGATGCGATGAAGCTCGTGGTCGACAACGGGCTGCCGGCCTCGTTCGTCACCGAGGACACGACCCGCAGTCCGCCGCAGACGCTCGACCGTCTGTTCCGCACGGCGATCGAGGCCGGGGCGACGCGCCTGGTGCTGTGCGACACGTGCGGCCACGCGACGCCCGACGGGCTGCGGAACCTGCTCAACTTCACCAAGGGGTTGCTGCGGGGGATGGGGATGGAGAGCGACGTGGCGCTCGACTGGCACGGCCACAACGACCGTGGGCTCGCGTTGACGCTGGGCGTGTACGCGTTCGAGTGGGGCGTGGACCGGGTGCACGGCTGTGCGCTCGGCATCGGCGAGCGCGTCGGCAATACGTCGATGGACCTGTTGCTGCTCAACCTGTACCTGCTGGGGCAGCTCGACGAGTCACGCCACGACCTGTCGTGCCTGGTCGAGTACGTGCGCAAGACCAGCGAATACACCGGCGTGCCGATCCACCCGAGCTATCCGCTGTCGGGACGCGACGCGTTCCGCACGGCCACGGGCGTGCATGCGGCCGCGGTCATCAAGGCGGAGAAGAAGGGCGAGCTCGACCTCGCCGATCGCGTCTACTCGTCGGTGCCGGCGCGCGTGTTCGGTCGCAACCAGGAGATCGAGATCGGCCACTACAGCGGCCGGTCCAACGTGGTGCACTGGCTCAAGTCGCGTGGCCTCGACGCGTCCGACGAGATCGTCGACCGCATCTTCGCCGTCGCCAAGAGCAGCGACCACACGCTGACCGAGG
>CALBMM010000024.1 GCA_937896535.1 uncultured Pseudomonadota bacterium | reverse complement strand
CACCCCGAAAGTCGTGCCCGAGCTTGTCGATCTCGTCGAGCATGATGACGGGGTTGTTGGTCCCGGCCTTCTTCATGCCCTGGATGAGCCGACCGGGCAGCGAGCCCACGTACGTGCGTCGGTGACCGCGAATCTCGGCCTCGTCGCGCACGCCACCGAGCGAGATCCGGACGAACTTGCGCCCGATCGCCCGCGCGATCGACTTGCCCAGCGACGTCTTGCCCACACCCGGAGGCCCGAGCAGACACAGGATCGGCCCCTTCTTGCTCGCGTTGAGCTTGAGGACCGCCATGTACTCGAGGATGCGCTTTTTGACCTTCTCGAGGTCGTAGTGGTCCTCGTCGAGGACTTCGCGCACCGTCTTGATGTCGATCTGATCCTCGGTCGAGATCGACCACGGCAGCTCGACGAGCCACTCGAGGTACGTGCGCGTGACCGTGTACTCGGCCGAGCTCGGCTGCATCTGCTTGAGACGATCGAGCTGCTTGAGGGCGGCCTTCTCGGCCTCCTCGGGCATCTTGGCGTCGGCGATCTTCTTCTGGAACTCCTCGACGTCGCCCGACTCGTCGTCGATCTCGCCGAGCTCGCCCTTGATCGCCTTGAGCTGCTGCCGCAACACGTACTCGCGCTGGCTGTGGCCCATCTCCTCTTGGACCTGCGAGTTGATGCGCTCGCGGACCTTGAGGATCTCGAGCTGACGCGTCAGCAAGGTCAGCACCTTGCGCAGGCGATCGAGCACCTCGTGCGACTCGAGCACGTCCTGCTTCTCGGACGGCTCGATGTCGAGGTTGGAGATGACGAGGTCGGCGACCTGCCCGGCGTCGGACACCGAATCCAGAAGCGCGGCGGCTTCGCGCGGCAGCTCCGGCACGAGCGAGATGAGCTTCTTGGCCGTTTCCTTGATGTTGGCGACCAACGCCTCGGACTCGACTTCCGACGGCGGCTCGATGTCGGCGATCTCGGTGACGCGCGCCTGAATGAACGGGTCGTGCGTCGTGATCTCGTCGATGCGGATCCGCATCACGCCCTGCAAGATCACCGAGTAGTTGTCCTTGGCGAGCTTGATGACCTTGAGGATTCGGGCAGCGCACCCGACCCGGTGCAGGTCTTCGTCGTCGGGCTCTTCGACGCGCGCCTCCTTCTGAGTGACGATACCGATGATCGGCCGTTCGGCCGCGATCGCCTCCTCGATGAGCTTGACCGACTTGGGCCGGCCCACGTCGATCGGGATGATCGAGCCCGGGAACAGCACCGAGTTGCGCAGAGGCAGCAGCGATACGATCGGCGGTAGCTCGGGAGGATCGTCGTTTTCCGTCAAGGACCCGGGTTGGTTCACGGCGCGCTTCTTCGCGGCAACCGTAACATTGGCCCCTTCCCTGTCAACCGGCCACGCGGGCGGGTACAGCCCCTGCGCCCGGGGTGCACGAGGCCACCGAGCGCAAGCGCGGACAGTGCTAAGGTCCCCTCGTGTCCGCGATCAGTCTCGTGGTGGCCGCGGGGCCCGATACGGGCCAGCGCGTCACCGTCCAGGGCAGCGCGACGATCGGTCGCGGTCAGGGGCAAACGCTGCAGCTGACCGATACCGCCGTCTCGCGCCAGCATCTGGCCCTGCGGGCCGAGGGCGACGTGCTCGTCGTCGAGCAGATCACCGGGGTCAACCCAGTGTGGACTCTCATCGACGGCCACCGCGTCGACGTCACGGCGGGGTCTCGATTCGCGGTGGGACAGACGCTGACGCTCGGCGGCACCACGCTGCGGGTGGAGCCGGCGACCGAAAAGAGCCCATCGGGCAGCACGTTGGAGATCGACGCCCGCCTCGCCGCGGAGGCGGCCGGCCCCGACCGGCTCGCGTCACTGGCCGCGCTCGGCGACAAGCTCGCCCGCTGCGACTCGCTGCAGGCGGTGTTCCGCGAGGCGTGCAGCTGGGCGATCGGCGCGCTGTCGGTCTCGCGCGCGATGCTGATCTCCCCGGACGGGCGCGACATCTTGGGCGCGTCGACCGACTCGGCCAAGGGCGATCTGGCGATGTCGCGCACCCTGCTCGATCGCGTGCTCTCGGAGCGACGCGCGTTCCTGGTCAGCGACGTCAAGGACGAGCCCGGGCTGGCCGACAAAAAATCCGTGATCGTTCGCGGGATCGTGGGCGCGATGGCGGCCCCGACCGAGGGCCTGGTCTTCTATCTGGACTGGGGCATGGTCGAAGCGACCAAGGGCGTGCACGACGAGCGTGCCCTGCTGCTGCTCGTGTGCGCCGCACACCTGGTCTCGGCGATGGGTGCCTCGGCGTCCGAGCGCTCGCAGCTTCAGGCCGCGGCGCGCACCACCCACGCCCCGGGCCGTCGAGTCCCCCGCATGATCGGGCAATCGGCCGCGATGCAGCGGCTGCAGGTCTTCATCGAGCGCGTCGCCTCGTCCAACGCGACCGTGCTGCTGCACGGCGAAAGCGGCACCGGCAAGGAGCTCGCCGCCGGCATGACGCACGCGATGTCGACGCGCAGCGGCGGCCCGTTCGTCGCGATCAACTGCGCCGCGATCCCGGAGAACCTCCTCGAGTCCGAGCTGTTCGGCCACGAAAAGGGTGCGTTCACCGGCGCGGTGGCCCAGCACGACGGCGTGTTCTCGCGGGCCGACGGCGGCACGCTGTTCCTCGACGAGATCGGCGAGATGAGCCTGCCGACCCAGGCACGCATGCTGCGGGTGCTCGAGACCCAGACGTTCACGCGCGTCGGCGGCACCAAGGAGATCAAGGTCAGCGTGCGACTGGTGGCCGCGACCCATCGCGACCTGCGGCAGATGGTCTCCGAGGGCAGCTTTCGCGAGGACCTGCTGTACCGGCTGTCGGTCATCCAGACCCAGCTGCCGGCGCTGCGCGAGCGCGTCGACGACATCGCGCCGCTGGTCCGCCACTTCGCCGATGCCTTCGGCGACGAGATGGGCCGACGCATCGACGCGATCGCCCCCGATGCGCTCGCGGCCCTCGAGCGCTGGCGCTGGCCCGGCAACGTTCGCGAGCTCCGCAACGTGGTCGAGCGCGCCCTCGTGCTCGGTGACGGGCCCACGCTGCAGCTCGACGACCTGCCGCCGGAGCTGCTGCACGCTGCGCCCAGCCGTGGCGCCTCGGCGGCCGTCTCGGTCACGTCGGGCAACATCCGCACGCTCGCCGAGCTCGAGCGCGAAGCGATCGAGGCCGCGCTCGAGGCGACCGGTGGGAACAAGGCACGGGCGGCCGCGCTGCTGGGCATCGACCGCACGACCCTGTATCGCAAGCTCAAAGACCTGCAGCTGTGACCCACGACCAACGCCCGCGGGCTCGAAGCCGGCGGGCGCGGTCGCGGCCGTGACCAGCCGCGGGGCAAGGGGTCGGGGAAAAGGTAAAGTCAGTCCCAGACGGAGCGACGTCGTCGGGGCCGGTGGGCGTAGACGTCGTCGTCGTCTTCGAGCTCGCGGAGCAGCTCGAGTTCTTCCTTGCCCAGCGAGGGCAGCTCGGCAAACGCCTCGCGTTGGAATTCCTGGAAGCTCCGGTAGCCGGTTCGGAAGTAGCTCAATGCAGGTTCTCCTTGTCGTCGTCGGTGGGGCCGCCCGGAGGGGCAGCGCCGTTGCGGCAAGCGAAACGTAGTCTGGTCTCCTACATGTAGGCAAGAATCTCTCAAAACGAGAACGCCCGTCTTCGGCCGCCTGCGCCGGGGTTTTCGCGGGACTGAACATCCAGATCGGCGCCGGCGGGCGGGGCCCGGGCAGCGGTGGTAAGCAATGGCGCTCGTGTCGACCCGACCCCGCATCCTCGCCATCAGCAACCAGAAAGGTGGCGAAGGCAAGACCACGACCGCCGTCAACCTCGCCGCGTCTTTGGCCGCGGCCGAGCAACGCGTGCTGCTGATCGACCTCGACCCGCAGGGCAACGCCAGCAGCTCGGTCGGCTTCGTGCGCGGCGGGGTCGAGGCGGGCACGTACGAGCTGCTGCTGGGCGGCGCGTCGATCGACGAGGTCATCGCGCCCACCGAGCTTCCGACGCTTTCGGTCGTCCCCGCGTCGCCGGATCTGGCCGGGGCGGAGGTCGAGCTGGTCACGGTGCACGATCGCGAGTCGGTGCTCGCCAAGGCCCTCGCCCCTCTGCGCGCGTCCGATCGCTTCGACCTGATCGTGTTGGACTGTCCGCCTTCGCTGGGCCTTTTGACCGTCAACGCGCTGGTCGCCGCCGACCGCGTCATCATCCCGATGCAGGCCAAGTACTTCTCGCTCGAGGGATTGGGCGCGCTGCACTCGACGATCGACTCCGTTCGCGCCGCGCTCAACCCGGGCCTTTCGATCGAGGGCATCTTGTTCTGCATGTTCGACCCGCGAACCAACCTCGCCCAGCAGGTCGTCAAGGAAGTGCAGGAGCACTTCGACCAGCTCGTCTACGAGACGAAGATCCCGATCAACATCCGCCTGTCGGAGAGCCCGAGCTTCGGCAAGCCGGCCTTGCTGTACGACATCGAGAGCCGCGGGGCGCAGGCGTACCTGGAGCTGGCCCGCGAGGTGCTCGACCGCATGCAGACCGCGGAGGCCTCGTGACCAAGCGACGTCCCGCCCTCGGACGTGGGCTCGGGGCGCTCATCCCCGCCGCGCCCGCGACCCGCCCCGAGCCCGAGCCCACCCCGTCGGGAACGAGCGGCGGCGAGCCCCGAGGCGCCCGTACGATGCCGATCGAGGCGCTGCGTCCCAGCCCCGAGCAGCCGCGCCGCCGCTTCGACGAGGGCCGGCTGCGCGAGCTGGCGGCGAGCATCACCTCGCAGGGGATCATCCAGCCGATCGTCGTCAGCCCCGCCGAACAACCCGGCCAGTACCTCATCATCGCCGGCGAGCGCCGGTGGCGAGCGTCCCAGATCGCCGGCTTGCACGACGTTCCGGTGATCGTCCGCGAGACGGACGCGGCCCAGCGGCTCGAGCTCGCGCTGGTCGAGAACCTGCAGCGCGCCGACCTCAACCCCATGGAAGAGGCGCAGGCGTACGCGCAGCTGTGCGATCTGCAGGGCTACAGCCAGCAGGCGCTCGCCGATCGCGTCGGCAAGGACCGCTCGACCATCGCCAACGCCCTGCGGCTCTTGCGTCTGCCCGAGCGCGTGCAGGAGCTGGTGCGCACCGAGCAGCTGAGCATGGGCCACGCCCGCACGCTGCTGGGTCTGGACTCCGACGGCGACATGATCGACCTCGCGCGCACGGTGGTCAAAGACGGGCTGAGCGTGCGCGCAACCGAGCGCGCCGTCCGGGCCAAGACCGCCGAGTCCAAGCCCGCCCCCAAGCTCGACGACGACCAAAAGCGCCGCAAGATCATCGTGGACGAGCTGCAAACGCGGCTGCGTCGCCGTTTGGGCGTCAAGGTCAAGCTCAAGGCCCGCTCGGACAAGGCCGGCACCCTCGAGATCCCGTACGCGAGCCTCGACGAGCTCGACCGCGTGCTTCGCATGTTGCTCGACGATTCGGCCCGGGCCGGCTAAAGATCGGCACGTGGGTGACGACGTGCGCGACGAGGCCGACGACGCGGCCGAGCAAGCGCGCCGCGAGACCCCGCGCGCCGGCGTGGTGCTGCAGCTGCACTACCGCAAC
>CALBMM010000023.1 GCA_937896535.1 uncultured Pseudomonadota bacterium | reverse complement strand
CTTTTCGAGGCGGTGGACGCCGACGAGAAGGTCGTCGGCCACCTTCTTGACCCCGCGCAGCTCCTCGTCGAGGCGCGTACGGGTCGGCGACGGCGGCTGCTCGCCGACCTTGTCGGAGAACAGCGACAGGAGCTCACCGAGCGCTTCGTCGAGCGTCTCGATGTGGTCCTTGAAGGTCAAAAAGCGCTGCTGGATCTCCTCGATCGTCCAGCGCTCGGCCATCAGCCGCTTGATCGTGTTGATGCGGCGAACGGCACGGACCGGATAGACGCCGCGTGAGCCGAGGTGCTTTCCCTTTCGGCCCACGCGACGCGAGCGCGGCACCAACCCCAGCTGCACGTACTTGCGCAGTGTCGCTTCCGAGAAACGAACCTCGCGCTGCGAGAAGACCGAAACCAACTCCGCCGACGTGAGGCCGTCGGGGTTGGCCACTTCGATTTCTCGAACTTGGGCTTCGGTCAGCGCGGGCTGCATCGCGAAAGGGGGAGCGCCGTGCGGCGCAGGAGGGAGAGAGAGCGGAGCGGGTGCGCCGAGAGCAGGCGCCGAGGAGAGAAGAGCGGGAGGAGGAGTCGCGACGGGTGGTGGCTGCGAATCGCTGGCCGTAGGGGTCCTTGGCCGATGGGGTTCGAGGCGGGTCGAGCCTTAGAACTCCAATCGATAGATCGCATTCACCGAAGCGTCGTCAATGTATTCCATTGAGTAGATTTTTAGAAGCATTTTATTTTCGATGATCCAAGTTTTTTACGCTCTATCGATGCGAATTCGTTCAGTAAGACGATGTAGATGCTCGTCTTGCGAACGCGTCGCACTCACGCGGGGACGCTGGACCGTTCGCGTGCGCGACGGCGAACGCGTCGCGGCGAAGGCCTACCTGAACACCGACGCAGAAAGTGCCAGTGGCACAATGTAGGCGCGGCGAGCGAACGCGCCCGCCGACCCGATCAACCGCCCATCGGGACCGGGGTCTCGCCGTCGAGGCCGAGCTGCCGAAGGCGGACCGGATCGTACTGCTCCGGGCCGCCGTACTTGAACGCCTTCTTCTCGTGCTGCCACACCGGCCCGCGCTCGGCGCAACCGTGGAAACGGTCGCTACGCGAGCAGTACACGCGGATGTGGAAGTGGTTGTCGTGCGGCAGCGAGTCGCCGGGCTGGTTCATGACCACGCGCGCGTGCTCGATGACCCAGTTGGGGCGCTTGGCCCTTCGGGCGTACTGCAGCAGCCGCGCCTCGAGGTCGGTCGACACGAACACCCACTGCAAGCGGATCGTGGGATCGGTCAGCAGCGCCTCGAGAAACCACCAGTTGCGCTTGTCGTCGAAGCGCCGGCCTTCCCAGCCCTCGTCGTCGTAGGGAATCGTCTGGCGGGCGGCCATCTTGGCCTTGCCGTCACCGCCGTAGGCGAGCATGTCGCGGGCCGGCGGCGGCAGGGGCTTTTTGCTCTCGTCGGTGCTGTAGAACAGCACGTCGATGTCGCGGCCGGAGTGGTGGCTCTTGTGCCAGGCCGAGGACCCTCCCCGCACCTTGCTCAGGTCGGCAAACCCCGCCTTGGCGCGCCGGTCCTTGGCGTGGACGCGCGCCGCGGCGCGCTGCACGGCGGTGACGAGCTCGTCGGTGCCGTACTGAAACTTGCGGGTCCGCCACTTGTCGGGGACCACGTAGCCCGTGCCGCGCAAGGGCAGCTGCGCCGGCTGCCGCACCCTGCCCGCGTTCGTTCGGCCCACCGAGACCGAGGAGTTGTCGGTGAACAGGCTCACCCCCGCGCATCCGCCGAGGAGCACGGCGAGGGTCGCAAGCACCCAACCTCGCACGCCACCAATTGTGCCCCGCCATCCGCAGAACGCAAAAAAGCCCCCGGGGGAAACCGCCGGGGGCCTTGTTTCGAGTCACTCGGGTCCTACGCCCCGTGGGGGGCGGCCCGCGCTCGTCGCCGCTACCGAGCACCCCGCGCGAGCGCGGGGGCATGGCCGGCTGGCAGGTCTAGTTCTTCTCTTCGAACTCGGCGTCGATCACTTCGCCGTCACCGCCGGCATCACCGCCGGCGTCACCGGCGTCGGCTTCGGGCGCCGCACCACCCCCGGCGGCGCCACCACTGGCGTCCCCGGCCGAGGCCTGGCCCTGGCCGTACATCGCCGTGGCCATCTTGTGCGAGGCCGCGGTGAGCTTGTCCTTGGCGGCCGACACCTTGTCGGCGTCCTGGCTCTCGACCGCTTCCTTGGCATCGGCGAGCGCCGCCTCCACTTCGGACTTTTCGGCCGCAGGAATCTTGTCGCCGGCCTCCGACAGCAGCTTCTCGGTCTGGATGACCATCGCCTCGAGCGCGTTGCGGTTTTCGACGGCGTCCTTGCGCTTCTTGTCCTCTTCCTCGAACTTCTTGGCGTCGTCGACCATCTTCTCGATGTCGCGCTCGTCGAGGCCCGAGCTCGCGGTGATCGTGATCCGCTGCTCCTTGTTGGTGGCCTTGTCCCTGGCGGACACGTTGACGATGCCGTTGGCGTCGATGTCGAACGTGACCTCGATCTGCGGCACGCCGCGCGGCGCCGGCGGGATGCCGACGAGGCTGAACTTGCCCAGCGGCCGGTTGTCACCCGCCATGGCCCGCTCGCCCTGCAGCACGTGCACCTCGACCGACGACTGATTGTCCGCGGCGGTGGTGAACGTCTCCGACTTGCGCGTCGGGATCGTGGTGTTGCGCGGGATGAGCGTGGTCATCACGCCACCGAGCGTCTCGATGCCCAAAGACAGCGGGGTGACGTCGACGAGCACGATGTCCTGCACGTCGCCCGAGAGCACGCCGGCCTGCACCGCGGCCCCCACCCCGACGACCTCGTCCGGGTTGACGCCCTTGCTCGGCTCCTTGCCGAAGTACTCCTTGACCTTCTGCTGTACGAGCGGCATGCGGGTCGAGCCGCCGACCAGCAGCACTTCGTCGATCTCGCCGACCGTCTTCTTGGCGTCCTCGAGCGCCTTCTTCATCGGCGGAATGGACCGCTCGACGAGATGCATGACCATGCCCTCGAGCTTGGCGCGCGACAGCTTGATCTGAAGGTGCTTGGGACCGGAGGCATCTGCCGTCAAGAACGGCAGGTTGATGTCGGTCTCGGTCGCGCTCGACAGCTCGATCTTGGCCTTCTCGGCCGCGTCCTTGAGACGCTGCATGACCAGCTTGTCGCTGCCGACGTCCAGACCCGAGTCCTTTTTGAACTCGGCCAGCAGCCAGTCGATGATCACGGCGTCGAAGTCGTCACCGCCCAGGGCCGTGTCGCCGTTGGTCGAGATGACCTCCACGACGTTCTCGGCCACCTCGAGGATCGAGATGTCGTAGGTACCGCCACCGAGGTCGTAGACCGCGATGACCTTTTCCTTCTCGCTGCCCTTGGCCTGCCCGTACGCCAGCGCCGCCGCGGTGGGCTCGTTGACGATGCGCTTGACGTCGAGGCCCGCGATGCGACCGGCGTCCTTGGTCGCCTGGCGCTGCGAGTCGTTGAAGTACGCCGGGACGGTGATCACCGCCTCGGTGACCGGCTCGCCCAGATAGTCCTCGGCCGCCTTCTTGAGCTTCATCAGCACGCGCGCGCTGATCTCCGGGGGCGGGTAGACCTTGCCGCGCACCTCGATCGCACAGTCGCCGTTGGCGGCGCGCACGACCTTGAACGGCACGCGGTTGCGCTCCTTTTCGACCTCGTCGTACTTGCGACCGATGAAGCGCTTGGCGGAAAAGATCGTGTTCTCGGGGTTGGTGATCGCCTGGCGTCGCGCGACCTGACCGACGAGGACGTTGCCGCTTTCCTCGAACGCGACGACCGACGGCGTCGTGCGGCCCCCCTCTTCGTTGGTGATGACCTTGGGGTCGCCACCTTCCATGACCGCGACGACCGAGTTGGTGGTGCCGAGGTCGATCCCGATAATTTTGCCCATCGTGTGTGTGTCTTTCGGTTGGAGTGTCGATCGGGGCGGGGGCGCGGGTCCGCCGAGTGGGGCCATCGTTCGCGAGGGCGAGACGACGACGCAGCCTGAGGGGTCAGGGGCGCGCCGGAGGTTGGCGGCAACCTAAATCCACCCCCCAAAGTGTCAAGGCCGGCGCCGATCCGGTGAGCAGGACCGGATCGGCGCGCGTCCACGGCCAAAGCGCCGTGGCCGCGTCCGTGACGGCCGACCACGAATCGACCGAAGCGCCCTGCCCTGGTGCGGTCTACGTCGCGGGCGAGGCTTTCGCCTTGGCCGTGGTGGCCTTGCCGGCCCCGGCCTTGCGCTCGTCGTCGACGATGGCGGCCGAGAGCACGTCGGAGACCGACTTGAGATAGACGATGTCCATCTCGTCGCGAATCTCCTCGGGGACGTCGACGACATCCTTGCTGTTGCGCTCCGGCAGCAGGATCCGCTTGATGCCGGCGCGGTGCGCCGCGAGCATCTTTTCCTTGATGCCGCCGACCGGCAGCACCAGACCACGAAGCGTGATCTCGCCGGTCATCGCCACGTCCGGTCGCACGCAACGTCCCGACAGCAGCGACACGAGCGCGCCGAACATCGCCACGCCCGCCGACGGACCGTCCTTGGGAATCGCGCCGGCCGGCACGTGGATGTGCAGGTCGTGGTCCTTGAAGATGTCTTCGGAGAGGCCGAGCTCCGGCAGGTGGCTCTTGACGTAGCTCATCGCCGCCTGCGCCGACTCCTTCATCACGTCGCCGAGCTGGCCGGTGAGCATCAGCCCCCCCTTGCCCGGCATCCGTGAGCACTCCACGAACATGATCTCGCCGCCCACGGGCGTCCACGCCAGGCCCGTCGCGACGCCGGGCTCGGCGGTTCGCTCGCTCATCTCCGGCAGGAACCGCTGTGGACCGAGGAACTCGTTGACCGCCTTGGCGTCGACGGTGAACTCGCCCTCGATCTCGCCTTCGACCACGCGCACCGCGATCGCACGGATGCACGCCGACACCTCGCGCTCGAGGTTTCGTACCCCGGCTTCGCGCGTGTAGCTGTCGATGAGCTCGAACAGCGCATCCTCGGTGAAGTCGACCTTCAAGCCCGCTTCCTCGAGGCCGTGCTCGCTGATCTGCTTGGGCACCAGGAAGCGCCGCGCGATGGCCAGCTTTTCCTGCCGCGTGTAGCCGGGCAGCTCGAGCAGCTCGAGGCGGTCCTTGAGCGCCGGCGGGATCGGGTCGAGGTAGTTGGCCGTCGCGATGAACATGACCTTGGACAGGTCGAACGTCACCTCGAGGTAGTGATCGGAGAACGTGTGGTTCTGCTCGGGGTCGAGGACCTCGAGCAGCGCCGCCGCCGGATCTCCGCGGAAGTCGGTCGACATCTTGTCGATCTCGTCGAGGAGGAACACCGGGTTGTTGGTGCCGACCTTCTTCAGGTTCTGGATCAACTTGCCCGGCAGCGCGCCGATGTACGTCCGCCGGTGGCCACGGATCTCGGCCTCGTCGCGGACACCGCCGAGCGAGAGGCGCTGGAACTTCCGACCCGTCGCCCTGGCGATGCTCTTCGCGAGCGACGTCTTGCCGACGCCGGGCGGTCCGACGAAGCAGAGGACGGGGCCCTTCAGCTTCTTCGTCAGCGCCTGGACGGCGAGGTACTCGAGGATCCG
>CALBMM010000022.1 GCA_937896535.1 uncultured Pseudomonadota bacterium | reverse complement strand
ACCACGTGTCGCCGCGCGGGCCAGGGCGCCTTCGAACGCGGCCCGATCGACGTGACTGGAGCAGCTGGCCGCCAGCAGCAATCCCCCGGGCGCGAGCAACGCCAAGCACGCCGCGTGCAGATTCTCGTAGGCGGCCAACGCCTTGTCCTTGGTGGCCGCCGACGGAGCGAAGCTCGGTGGATCGGCGATGATGAGGTCCCAGCGCTCGCCCGCGTCCAGGCGCGCTTGCAAGAGCTTCGGGACGTCGGCGGTGATGGCGTCGTGGCGGCGCGGGTCGAGCTCGTTGGCGGCCCACGCCCGACGCGACAGATCGATCGCGGCGGGCGCGATGTCGACGGTCGTGACGTGGGTGGCCCCACCCTTGCCCGCCGCCACGGAGAAGCCCCCGACGTAGGCGTACAGATCCAGCACGCGGCGTCCCTTCGCGAGCGCCCGCGCCTTCGTTCGCGACACGCGTTGGTCGAGAAAGAACCCGGTCTTCTGCCCGCGCCACAGATCCACGCACAGGGTCATGCCGCGCTCGGTGATCTCGACGATCTCGGGCGGATCGTGGCCCCACAGCTTGTCCACCGTTCGGTCGTCGCGGCGACCCCAACGACCCATCAACGTGGTCATCCCGAGCGCCTTGAGGCGCGGGGTGAGGGCCGCGAGCACGAAGTCGCGACGCTGCAGTGCCCCGTCGCCGTCGAACGCGACGACCGCCGTGCGCCCGTAGGCGTCGACCACCACCCCCGGAATCCGGTCCGACTCCCCGTGCACGATCCGGAACGCGTCGGTCTTCGTGGGCACGACCTGTCGTCGCAGGGCGATCGCCGCGTCCAAGCGCGCACCGAGTAGCGCATCGTCGATGGGACGGTCCTCGGTCGTCCACATCCGCACCCCGATCGGGCCGGCCTCCGCCAGCCCCCGGCCCACGACCCTGCCCCGCGCGTCGACCACCACGACCTCGCGACCGGGTGCGGGGATCCGGCCGTCGAGCGCGTCGCGATAGATCCAAGGGTGACCCGCCGCGATCGTCCGCGACAGCGGTCGCCGCAGGCGCAGGCGGGGCACGCTCATGTCAGATGTCGAGCGCTTCGGCCTCGGCCGCGCGCTCCATGATGAACTGGTAGCGCGACGCCGCGTCCTTGCCCATCAGGTCCGAGATCGTCCGATCGGTGGCGATCTCGTCGCGGATGCCGATCCGGATGAGCTGACGCGACTTCGGATCGAGCGTCGTGTCCTTGAGGGTCTGCGGCATCATCTCGCCGAGGCCCTTGAAGCGCATGATCTCGGGCTTGCCCCGCTTGATCGTGGCCAGCAGCTCCGCGAGGGCCTCGTCGTCGGCGACCCAGTGGGTCTGCTGGCCGACCTCCACGCGATACAGCGGCGGCTGGGCCAGGAACACGTGGCCCCGCCGAATGAGCTCGGGCATGTACCGGTAAAAGAAGGTGAGCAAGAGCGTGGCGATGTGATGGCCGTCGTAGTCGGCGTCCATCAGCAGGATGATCTTGCCGTAGCGCAGCCGCGAGGCGTCGAAGTCCTTGCCGATGCCGCACCCGAGCGCCTTGACCACGTTGCCGAGCTCTTCGTTGGCGAGCACCTTGTTGAGGGTCGCTTGCTCGGCGTTGAGCACCTTGCCGCGCAAGGGGAGGATCGCCTGCGTCTTGCGGTCGCGCCCCATCTTCGCGGAGCCACCGGCGGAGTCGCCCTCGACGATGAACAGCTCGCTCTTTTTGGGGTCGTCGCTGGCGCAGTCGGCGAGCTTGCCCGGCAGGTTCAGGCGGCCGGAGACCGCCGACTTGCGCGAGACCTTCTGACTGGCGGCACGCGAGGCCGCCCGGGCCCGCGCCGCGGCGATGATCCGCGCGACGATCGCCTCGGCGGTGCTGCGATTTTCGTGCAGCCACTGCTCGAGCGCCGGTCGCAACGCGCTCTCGACCTGACCGACGACCTCGGGGTTGTTGAGGCGGTTCTTGGTCTGGCTCTGAAACTGCGGCTCGAGCACGTAGGTCGACAGGATGGCGACGAGGCCTTCCTTCATGTCGTCGAGGACCACCGTCACGCCCTTGGGCTCGAGCTTGTGCGCCTGCATGTAGGCCCGCAACGCCTTGCCCAGCGCGTTGCGCAAGCCCTGCTCGTGGGCGCCGCCGTCGGGCGTGGGCACGCCGTTGACGAAGCTGTAGGTGGCGTCCTCGGTCGACTCGGTCCACGCAAAGCACGCCTCGATCTTCGGATCGTCGTCGCGCTCGATCGAGAAGACGCCGGCGTGCACCGCCGGCTTGCCGCGCACCTTCACCAGCTTGTCGAGGTACTCGACGATGCCGCCGGCGTGGTGGAAGATCTCTTCCTTGTTGTCGGGGGCACGCGGATCGATGAACTTGATCCTCAAGCCCTTGTGCAAGTAGCTCTTGGACTCGAGCCGTCCCCGCAGGACCGCCGGGTCGAGGAACGCCTTCGGAAACACCTCGGGGTCCGGACGCAAGTGGACGCTGGTGCCGGAGCCCCGCGAGGACCCGAGCTTCTTGAGGGTGCCCTGGGGAACGCCGCGGGCGAACTCCATCCGCCATCGTCCGCCCTGGCGCCACACCTCCACCACCAGCGCGCTCGACAGCGCGTTGGCGACCGCCGCTCCGACGCCGTGTAGACCGCCCGAGTGCTTGTAGCTGGTGTCGTCGAACTTGCCACCGGCCCCGAGCTTGGTGAACACCGCCACGACGGCGGGGATCTTCAGCTGTGGGTGCTTGTCGACGGGGATGCCCCGACCGTTGTCGGTGACGGTGATGCACTTGTGATCCTCGTCGAGCTACACGGTGATCTCGGTGGCGTAGCCGTTGATCACCTCGTCGACGGAGTTGTCGAGGATTTCCCAGACGAGGTGATGCAGGCCGTCCTTGTTGACGCCGCCGATGTACATGCCCGGACGCTTGCGGACGTGGTCGACCCCCTCGAGAAACTGGATCGCCGACGCGCCGTAGTCGCCCGACCGCGCGGCCTTCTTGCTGCTGGTCTTCTTGCTGGCGGCCATGGACTACTCCTCCCCTTCTTCCCCGGACAGATTCGGCACGATGGGCTCGGGTAGCTTGAGCTGCTTGACGGTTCCGCGCTTGAAGACCGGCCGTCCCTTGCCGCCGCGACTGGTGGCCTCGCGATCGTCGGCCCGCAGCTTCTGCTCGCCGCCGGTGGACTTGACGATCACGACCTCTTGGTCGGACTTGAACGCGGCCAGGACCTCGTCGTCCTTGTCGGTCTTGATGAAGATGACGCCCTTGCCGGCGCCCGACAGCAGGTTGACCTCCTGCGCGTTGCAGCACAGCAGCTTGCCCTTGTGGGTCAGGGCGCACACCTCGTCCTCGACGTAGACCTTGAAGACGGACACGACCTCGTCGCCCTTGGCCGGGCGCGCGAACAAACGACCCCGGCTGGTGCTGGGCTCGCGGTGGGGCCACAGCGCGAAGCGCAGGCTGTAGCCGCGCTTGGTGACCGCGAGGAAGTGGGGATACGGCTCCTCGTACTCCTCGCCGAGCTCGGGCTTTTCGTGGGCGAACTCCTCCATGATGCGCGGATCGGTGCCGGTCGCCCCGACCACGCGCTCGCCGTCCTTGAACTTGAACAGCTTCTGCACCGGCACGCCGTGGCCGGTGGACGGGGGCACGTCGTTGATCCGGCACACGTAGGCCGAGCCGAAGTTGGAGAAGAACACGACGCACTCGCGGGTGCTGCCGCCGATCGTGGCCAACGGCTCGTCGCCGTCGCGCATGCGCGTCGTCGCCAGGTTGATGGTGCGCTGGCGCTTGACCCAACCGTCGCGGGTCACGAGCACCACCGCGTCCTCTTCGACGATGAAGCTCTCGGCGGAGAACTCTTCGGTCAGGTCGTCGTCGGAGATCCGAGTGCGACGGGAGTCCCCGAACTGCTCGGCCACCTCGCCGAGCTCGTTCTTGACCAGCGCCCACATCTTGGCGGGCGACTTGAGCAGGGCCTGCAGCCGCTTGGCTTCCTTTCGCTTGGCCTCGAGCTCCTCGCGGATCTTCATGATCTCGAGCTTGGCGAGCCGGTACAGCTTGGTCTCGAGGATCGCCTCGGCCTGCACCTCGTCGAGGTCGAACTCCTTCATCAGCTTGTCGGCGGCGTCCTTCTTGCCGTCGGAGGCGCGGATGAGCTTGATGGCGCGATCGAGCGCGTCGAAGATCTTCTCGAAGCCCTCGAGGATGTGGATGCGCTGCAGCAGCAGCCGCAGCTCGTACTCGAGGCGACGCTTGACGGTCTCGAAGCGGAAGTCGAGGAAGTGCCGCAGGATCGACTTGAGGTCGAGGCGGGCCGGCGCACCGATCTCCGGGTTGTCGGTGGGAACGAGGACGGTGAAGTCGGCCTTGACCGTGACCTGCAAGCGGCTGTGCTTGAACAGGTAGGCCATGACCAGCTCGGGGTCGACCGTCGCGCGCTTGTCGAGCTCGAGCTCGACGCGCACGTCGGTCGTCGACAGGTCCTGCACGCCGACGAGCGCCGGTAGCTTCTTGGAGAGGATGATGTTGCCGATCTCCTCGACGATCGACGCCTTCTCGACACCGTACGGGACCTCGTGGACGACGATGCGCGGACCGCCCTTGGCGTGCTCTTCGACCTTCCAGCGGCCGCGCAGCTTCATCGTGCCCTTGCCGGTCTCGTAGATCCCGACGAGGTCGGCCCGGCTCGCGACGAGGTCACCGCCCGTCGGAAAGTCCGGCCCCTTGATGAAGCGCATCAGCTTGCGGACGGTGAGCTGGTCGTCGTCGATGAGCGCGATGGCGGCGTGCACGACCTCGCGCAGGTTGTGCGGCGGGATCGCGGTGGCCATGCCGACGGCGATGCCGGTGCCCCCGTTGACGAGCAGCTGCGGAAACCGGGCCGGGAGGACGACGGGCTCCTGCCCGGTGCCGTCGAAGTTGTCGCGGAAGTGGACCGTGTCCTTGTTGAGCTCGGTCAGCAGCTGCGACGCGACCTCGGTCAGGCGAGCTTCCGTGTAGCGATAGGCCGCAGGAGAGTCGCCGTCGATCGAACCGAAGTTGCCCTGGCCGTCGACGAGCGGCGCTCGCATCACGAAGTCCTGGGCGAGGCGAACCATCGCGTCGTAGACCGCGGTGTCGCCGTGCGGGTGGTACTTGCCGATGACGTCGCCGACGACCTTCGCGCTCTTTCGGTGCCGCGACTCGTGGGTCAGGTGCAGCTCGCGGAACATCGTGAAGAGGATCCGGCGCGCGACGGGCTTGAGACCGTCGCGCACGTCCGGGATCGCCCGCGACGTGATGACCGACAGCGCGTAGTTGAGGTACTTGCGGCGGGCCTCGTCGGCCAGGTCGCCCTCGACGGGCCCGGTCGCCCCACCACCCGCGGAACCGTCGGCGGCGGCCGTGGGGGGTTGCGATCCGTCGGAGGCCTGGCCGGCCGACAGCGCGGGAGGAATCAGCGTCAGCTGGGTCATCGGGCCGGGTCACCCTCGCCCAACGCCAGATCCGCGTCAATTTGTCGACTTTGCCCCCCGTGTAGGCAAACCGCACACCTTGCGAATTCGGGCTCGCAGGATCGATCCGAGATCATCGGCGGCCTCGGCGATCGGCGTGACGCGAGCGGGCGAGGACGCACGGCCGCGGGGGGACGCGGCGGG
This sequence comes from uncultured Pseudomonadota bacterium, assembly GCA_937896535.1. Taxonomy (GTDB): domain Bacteria; phylum Myxococcota_A; class Polyangia; order Nannocystales; family Nannocystaceae; genus CALBMM01. The sequence goes on along the minus strand of CALBMM010000022.1, from coordinate 952 downwards.
GCTCAGCCGCAGTCGAAGGCGACGTAGCTGATGTGGTCGGCGAGGATGGGCGGGTTGTTCGGCCCGACGGGCGCACACGGCAGACCTTCTCGCGCCGCGACCACGGTGTGCGTCTCGGGCATCGCCGGCGCGAGATTGAAGTTGGACGCGACCGGCGGGTCCCACTCGGAGATCGAGTCGCCGAGCACGGCCGCGCCGCCGGCGTCGTAGGCGAAGCTGCTCCCCGTTTCGGGCGGGGGCGTGAACGTGAACTCGACGATCGGCGTGGTCGCATACCCGACGATCGCGCCCGTCCCGGCGTTGAACGAGACCATCAGCTCGACCTCGAGCGCCTGCGAGTTGCGCGAGGGGAACCGGAAGAGCTGGAGGCCGCCGAGATCGCCTTCGCCGATCTCGACGCCGAACACCGCACCGACCGCCACCTTCGGCGTCGGCGCGATCACCACGAACGCCACTTGGTCGGGCGCGATGCCGGAGAACGAAAAGCTCCCGTCGGCGGCGGTCGTCGTCTGCGGCATCCCGGCACCGGGGGGCAGCAGCAGCGTCACGCTCGCGCCCACCGCGGCCGGTCCGTCGCCGAACGGGCCGTCGTGCACGACCCCGCTGACCGTCACGCCCGCCGGGTCGCCCGAGGCGTCCACGCCCTCGCCGCTGGACGAGCTCACGCTCCCGCTGCCGCCCGTCGAGTCCACGCCGCCGCCGGTCGTGCTCGACATGGTCCCGCCCGACGATCCCGAAACCTCTCCGGTCGACGTCGGGTTCTCCGTTGCCCCCGATGCATCGCCGCCATCCCCGGCCGGCTCCCCAAAACAGCCCGCCACCACGACGCATCCCAAAGCCAACCGCATCACCCGCATCCCCCCGAGTGTATCGCGCCAGCGGTGGCTCCACGCCAAACCCCGCTTGCGGGGGGAACCCGCAGCTTGCTGCCCCCGTCCAAGCACCCCTCGCG
>CALBMM010000021.1 GCA_937896535.1 uncultured Pseudomonadota bacterium | reverse complement strand
CGTGACGATCCGCGACATGGTTCAGACCGACGCGGCGATCAACCCCGGCAACTCCGGCGGCCCGCTGCTGGACAGTCAGGGCCGGCTCATCGGCATGAACACGATGATCTTCAGCCGCAGCGGAAGCTCGGCCGGCATCGGATTCGCGGTCCCCTACAGCGCCATCTCCAAGTCGGTGCCGGAGATCATCAAGTTCGGCCGCCCGGTACGCGTGGGCCTGGGCATCACCAAGCTCGACGACGCGATCGCACGACGCGAGGGCGTCGAGGGCGTGATCGTCGACACCGTGTCGCGCACGTCACCGGCGTTCAAGGCCGGCCTGCGCGGCATCGTCAAGTCCTCGTCGGGCTTGCAGTACGACGTGATCGTCGGGGTGGGCACCGCCCGCATCAAAGTCTACGACGACCTGTACAAGGAGCTCGAGGGCAAGGCCTCCGGCGACACCGTGGAGCTTCAGATCATGCGGATGCCGAGCAAGAAGGTCTTCACCATCGAGACCGAGCTCGTCGAGCTGTAGGCCGCGGCCGATTCGCCGGGCCGCGCGCCGTGCTAGCCTCGTGGGGTGGATCGCCTGCTGCGCGGCGTCTCCGAGGACGAACAAGTCCGCCTCGTCACGGTCGTGACCACGCGAACCGTGGCCGAGGCGTGCGAGCGTCACGAGCTTCTCGGCGCCGAAGCGGTCATCTTGGGCCGGCTCATCACCGCCGCCACCCTGCTGGCGACCCTGACCAAGAACGACGACGAGCGGGTCCGCATCGAGGTCCGCGGTAACGGGCCCCTCGGTCGGGCCCTCGTGGACGCCCGCGGCGACGGCGGCGTGCGCGGCTGCCTCGTCACGCGCCTGCCCTCGCCGGCGATGCCGAACGTGGTCGACGGCGTGACGTCGATCGGCGATCTCGTCGGGCGCGGCGGCATGCTGGCGGTGACCCGCGACCTCGGGCTCGAGCAGCCGTACCAGGGCGTGGTGCAGCTGCGCACCGGCGAGATCGACGAGGACCTCGAGCGCTATCTCGAAAAGAGCGAGCAGCTGCCCTCCGCGTTGCGGTGCGTCGTGCTCGTCGACGCCGACGGGATTCCGGTCCGCAGCGCGGGCGTGCTGTGTCAGACCTTTCCCGGCACCGACGGAACGCGCCTGGGACCGATCGCGGCGCAGCTGGCCGGCGCGACCCTGCACGAAGTCCTGCACCACGACCGCACGCCCGAGGAGCTCATGGGCTTCGCCGTCAAGGGCGAGCCCTACCGCGCAATGCGATCGACCGACATCGCCTTCCGGTGCGATTGCGGTCGGCAACGCGCGCTCGCCGTGGTGACGACGCTCGGCGCCGCGGACATCGACGCGCTCGCCGACGAAAAAGGTGGCACGGACGTCACGTGCACGTACTGCGGGCGGGCGTACTCCCTGTCGGCGACTGACCTGCGCGAGCTCGCCGAGCGTCTGCGCCAGCAGCAATCGTGAGCGCGCCGGAGACGATCGCCGACCTGATGTCCCACAGCGGCGTCGGCTTCGGGACCAGCGGCGCGCGCGGTCGGGTCGTCGCGCTCGACGACGAGCTCGTCGCCGCCTACACCGGTGCCTTCGTCGCCGCGCAGCGACAGCAGCATGGTCTGGCGGCCGGGACCCCGATCGCGGTCGGCTACGATCGGCGGCCCAGCTCGCCCACGATCGCCGCGGCGGTCGTCCGCGGCATCGCACGCGCCGGTCACGTCCCCGTCGACGCCGGCCTGGTCCCGACCCCGGCCCTCGCCGGCTGGGCGATCGCGCACGGCTGGCCGTGCGTGATGGTCACCGGCAGCCACATCCCGGCCGACCGCAACGGGCTGAAGTTTTATCGGGCCGACGGCGAGCTGGACAAGGACGACGAGGCCGCGATCACGGGCCAGCCCGTGCCCACGGGGACACTCGCCGACGCGTCCCCACGACGCGCGGCCGATCCCGACACGCCGACGCGGTGGTACCGAGACAGGTTCGTGCGCGCGTTCGGAGCGGACGCGCTTTCGGGCTGCACGGTCGCCGCGTTCGGCCACAGCGCGGTGGGCCGCGATCTGACGGCGCGGATCCTCGAGGCGCTCGGGGCCACGGTGGACCGCGTGGGCGACACCGACGAGTTCGTCGCGATCGACACCGAGGCGATCGACGAAGCGACCCACGAGGCGGCCCGCGCCTGGGCGGCATCGGGCCGGTACGCGGCGATCGTCTCGACGGACGCCGACGGCGACCGCCCGCTGCTGGCGGACGAACGCGGTCGCTGGCTGCGCGGCGATCAGGTGGGAATCATGTGTGCGCGACGATTGGCGGCGCGGGTGGTCGTGACCCCGGTGTCGACGAGCTCGGCGGTGGAAGGCTGCGGGTGGTTTCGGACGGTCCGACGCACCCGCATCGGCTCGCCGTACGTCATCGCCGGCATGCAGGCCGAGCCCGGCTCGCACGTGTTCGGCTTCGAGGCCAACGGCGGCGTGCTGCTCGGTGACGGGTTCACCGGCCCCGCGGGACCGCTGCCCGCACTGCACACGCGCGACGCCCTCACGAGCCTCGTGGTCCTGCTGCACGCCGTGGTCGTGGACGGACGCCCGTTGTCGGCCCACGTCGCCGACCTCCCGGCCCGTTTCGGCGCCAGCGGCTTGCTGCGTTCGGTGACGCGCCCGCGAGCCTTGTCCGAGATCGAGCGCCTGCTCGCCGGCGGGGCCGCGGCGGTCGCGAAGCTGTTGGGGCCCGACCTCGGCGCGATCGCGAGCATCGATGCGACCGACGGCATCCGCATCGTGTTCGCGTCCGGCGAGATCATCCACCTGCGTCCGTCCGGCAACGCACCGGAGCTGCGTTGCTACGTCGAGGCCGACGACGAGGTGCGCGCGTCCGAGCTGGTCGCGCGCGGGCTCGCGGCGGTCGATCACTGGCGCGGGTGATCGGGCCGCTGTCGCATCGGCTACCCTCGCGTCATGTCGTCGAATGCTCCCGGAGGGTGGCGAGCACACGCCCACGTCCGCGAGCACGAGTCCCCTCGCCGTCTCGCCACGGCGCTGTGCCTGACCATGGCATGCGGCGACGACACGGCTGCCGATGGCGACGGCACCGGCGACGACAGTGTGGGAACGACCGTCGCGACCTCGAGCCCGACGACGACGACGGCCGGCTCGAACGCGGCCTCCGGCGTCGACGGCAGCTCGGGCACGTCCGACGGCCCGCCCGCCGATCCGTTCTGCGGCCTGTTGCCCGAGTACGACGTCGTCGACGGCGAGATCGTGTGGAGCCTGTCGACCGACCAGGGGTCGAACGCGCCGGCGTTTTGCCTCGCTGCCGCCGAGATCGCGATGGCCGTGATCCCCCCGACCGGGCCGCTCGAGGTGGGCACCACGGTGGTGGAGGAGATCGGCTACGTGCGTCTGACCCTGGCCGGGGCGATCACCAGTGTCGTCGCGCTGCAGACCTCGCGGGCGTGGAGTGCCGCGCTCGCGCTCGCGCCCGATGGTCGCTTGGCGGTGACGGGGTCGTTCGACGACTCGCTCACGCTCGGACCCCTGTCGGCGGACTTGATGCACGACACGCAAGCGGCGGCGGTGGTGACCACGGCCGCCGACACGCCGACCTGGCTCGGACCGGTCCTCGGTGCCCCCGACTCGCTCGTGTCGTCGGCCCGTCACGCCGTGTTCGACGTGGCGACGGGGGTCGTCGACGATCGCAATCTCGTGGGGCTGCGCCCCGACGGAGGCTTCGCGATCGTGACGCTCGCCGACGAAGGCGAGCTGGCCAAGCTGGTGTTCCTGGCCGCGGACGGCGCCTTGCAAGCACAGCACGACACGGCGTGGCCCCCAGGCTTCGTCGTGATGGCGGCGGGCGCGGTCACCGGCGGCGCCGTGGTGACGGTGGGGGTGGACGCGAGGCCGAGCTGACGCCACGATCGGCCCCGATGCCAGGATCGTCCGCGCGCCCGGTCCGGTTTCGAGTCGTCGACTCCGAGGAGGGCACGATGCTCTTTGCGCTGCTGGCCCGGCGTCTTCCCGACACCACGGCCGCCCAGGCCAAGGCGCTCGTGCGGGCCGGCGCCGTGTACCTGGGTCACCTGCGCGTGCGCGTGCCGACCGTCCGCGTCGCGAGCGGCGAGCGCATCACCGCCTATCCCGAGGCCAAGTCGATCGAGCCCTTGCCCGACGAGGCGCTCGTGGTGGTCCATCGCGGCGAGGACTTCGTGGTCGTCGACAAGCCGCCCGGCGTCCCGGTCGCGCAGACGAAGGCGACCGCCCGCGGCACGCTCGCCGAAGCGCTGCGTCGACGACTCGAGCACGAAGGGGTGCTGCGACCGTACGTCGGCGTCGTGCATCGGCTCGACCAGACCGCCTCCGGTCTGGTGCTGTTCACGATCCGCTCGGTCGCGAACCGGAGCGTCCATCGGCAGTTCGCCGAGCACCGGATCGCGCGGACCTATCGGCTGCGGGTGCATGGCACCGCGCCGGGCGACGCCTTCGCGTGCGCGGTGCCCCTGACCGAAGCACGCGGCGGTCGAGTCGAAGTCGCCACCGCGGGGCATGGAAGGCCGGCGCGCACGGAGTTCGAGCGCCTCGACGCTCGCGTGGCGCGGCCGGGTACGTTGCTGCAAGCGCAGCTGCACACGGGGCGCACGCACCAGATCCGCGTCCACGCGGCACACCTCGGCCTGCCGTTGGTCGGTGATCGCAAGTACGGCAACGCCGACGACGAGGCCGCGCGCATGCATCTGCACGCGTACCGGCTGCAGTTCGATCACCCGGTCACGGGTCGAGCCGTGGACGTTCGCGCACGGCTACCCGACTGGGCGGCTACACCGGAAGACGAATGACCGGCGCGAGCGCGGAGCCGACGACCGCGCCGCCGATGCGACGCGCGACGTCGGGCTGCACCCGCAGCGTCACGGCGTTGTGGCCGGGCACGATGTCGATGCGCTTGGCGATCACCAAGCGCTCGGTTCGCATCTCGACGCGGTACGGGCCGGGCTCGAGCCCCTTGAGGGCGAAGGAGCCCGACGGCGCCTGCACTTCCCACCGCAGATCCTCGCCTTCGACGATCACGCGCACGTCGTCGCCGCGGACGCCCTCGATGCGTCCGAGCAATGCGCCGAGCCACAACCCTTCTTCCAAGGGCGCGTCTTCGCGCGTCGCGGAGGATGGACCTGTGGACTTCATGGCGCCTGACCAGAACACCCGACTCAGGGAAAACTTACATATCCCACTGAGAATGCGTGGTATGTTGCGGCGAAGTTTCTGAAATGACAAGGGACTTGTCACGCCGCTTACAGATCCTGACGGGAACCCTGTTTGCGGTGTGCTCGGGCACCCCCGCGTTGGCTCACACGCCGATTCGATACGACGGCGACGCGATCGTGCGGTTCGACGGGGATTTTTCGGCCCATCAGTCGCAGCTGCAGGCCTGGGGAATCGAGTCGTGGAGCGATCATCCCGATCCGTTCGCGCCGCTGCTGCACGTGCCGGCGTCGGCGCGGGCGCAGCTGGACATCAGCGGACTGCCCTATGAAGTGCTCGAGCCCGATCTGCAGGCGGCGCTGGACCGGGCGAGCGCGCGACCGACGAAGCTGCCCGGGGCGCGCGAGGACTTCTTCGCCGATTTCCGTCCCCTCGCCGAGATCGAAGCGCAGCTGACCGCGTGGGCGCAAGACGTCCCCAAGCGCGTGGCGCCGGTGACCGTGGGGACGTCGCTGCAGGGCCGCGAGATTCGAGCGATCCGCATCGGCACGCACGACCGCGATCGCGAGGACGTTCCGATCATTCTCGTCAACGCCACCCAGCACGCGCGCGAGTGGATCGCCACTTCGTCGGCGATGTACGTGGCCGACGCGCTCATCCACTCCGAAGACGAGACGATCGCGGCCTTGCGTCAGGAGGTGACGTTCGTCGTGGTGCCCGTCGCCAATCCGGACGGCTACGTGTTCACGTGGGAAGAGGATCGGCTGTGGCGCAAGAACCGACGCGACGACGTCGGCGTCGATCTCAATCGCAACTGGCCGGTCGCCTGGGGCGGCGAGGGATCGAGCGACGATCCGACGTCGAACAACTACCGTGGGGCCGCGCCGCTGTCGGAGCCCGAGGCGGCCGCATTGGCCGAGCTCGCCGACGGGCTGCACCCGCTCGTCGCCCATGTCGACGTGCACGCCTACGGCCAGCTCGTCCTCAGCCCGTGGAGCTTCGGCCTCGACGAGCCACCGGACGGACTCGAGCTGACCGGCCTCGGCGAAGCGATGGCGACGGCGATGAGCGAGGTCGCCGGGTCCGAGTACACGCCGATCCCCGCGGCCGAGCTGTACCCCGCGGCGGGCACGTTGCCCGATTACACGTACGGGACACTGGGCGCGCGCGGGTTCACGTTCGAGCTGCGACCGATGGGGGCCGAGCCACACGACGTGGGATTCGTGCCCGGCCCGGCCGAAATCGTGCCCACGGGGCAGGAAGCGCTCGCGGGAATCCTGACGCTGGCCGAAGCGGTCGCCGAGGCGCGACCGCTCCCCCCGGGCGACGATGGCGGCGTGGTCGTCGAGCCGGACACGACGGGCGGATCGGGCACCGGCGACGGAGCCGGATCGACGACGAGTGGGGGCGCGACGTCGGGGGAGCCACCGAGCGGCGACGGGTCGTCCGAGGACGGCACGGGCGTCGGCGATCGGGACGGCACGTCGGACGCGGCGGCCGCCGGCGCGGACGCGGGCGGTGGCGCGTGTGCTTGTTCGACGCGGGGAGGATCGCCGCAGGGGGGCTGGTGGGCCTGGGCGATCTTTGGTGGTGCCTTGGGGCGTGCCCGATCTCGTCGGGCACGGGCACGGGCGCGGGCATGGGCACGGAGCTGAGCGCTCGCGCGCTCAGCTAAAACGGGATGTCGTCATCTCCCGGGCCGCTCGGGATGTAGTTGTCGTAGCCGCCGGGATCGCCGTCGTCGCGACCGCCACCGCCTCCGCCACCGCCGCCACCGCCGCCGCCGCCGGAAGGTCCGCGGTCGAAGCCGCCACCGCCGCCACCGCCACCGCCGCCGCCTTCACCGCCGCGGCCTCCGCCGAGGAACTGAACGCGATCGGCGACGACCTCGGTCGTGTACCGCTTGTTGCCGTCCTTGTCTTCCCAGCTGCGGGTCTGCAGGCGACCTTCGATGTACACCTGCCGGCCTTTGGTCAGGTACTGGTTGCAGTGCTCGGCGGTCTTGCCCCAGACGACCACGCGGTGCCACTCGGTCTCCTCGACGCGCTCGCCGTTTCGATTCGTGTAGCCGCGCGTCGTCGCGATATTGAGCTGACAGACGGCCGACTGGCCCTGGGTGTAGCGAAGCTCGGGGTCGCGCCCGAGGTTGCCGATGAGGATGACCTTGTTGACTCCGGCCATTGCGCTTCGTTTCTCCTTGCGAGTGTTCACCTGGCCGAGATCGGCGTGGGCGGACGGCTCGCGCTGAGGGTGGGGAAGAGTAGCGGATTGCACGTGACGGATCTCGACCGCCGAAGCCGTTCGTTGCACCGTGATCGACAGTGACGGTCATTTTTTCGCGCAACCGCCCGAGATCGCCCCTTCCTTGACCTGCCGACGATCGCCGGCGAACCTTGTTTGAAACGGGCCAGAGCGCAGAACGCACCGTGAGCCAAGACGTCGAGCTGTCCGTGATCGTGCCCTTGCGCGATCAAGAAAAACACGTCGCGCCGATCATTCGAGGCGCGGCGAAGGTCGCCGCGCACGTCCGACGCCCCGACGATGCGCAGACCGACGCGCCGCTGACGTACGAGATCATCGCGCTCGACGAGCGCTCCGGTGACAACACGCTGAGCGTGCTGAGCCTGCTGCACAGCCAGATCCCCACGCTGCGGACGCTGCAGGATCTCGATCGCGGCGCTTCGATCCGCCGCGCGGCGCGACTGGCCCGCGGCGAGGTCTGGCTCATCGTCGATCACGTCGTCGATCCCCACCTCGCGGCGTGGGGCGTCGGGCAGGTGCTTCGCGGCCAGCGCGCGGCGATCGTGCCCGGCGAATTGCTCGCGCTCGACCGCGCCCTCGGGGTCACCGTGTTGCCCGGCCAAAGCGGCGGCCTGATGTCCGCCTCGCGCGCCGCGGCGCGCTACCTCCGCAGCCAAAACACGCAGCCGGCGTGGAGCCCCGCGCCCGATCGAGGCGCGGTCTCGCGGGCGCGTTTGTTCATGCGCGGCCGGCTGTCTCGCGTGGGTCTGGGCTGGCTCGACCGGCCCTAGAGAGTCCACGACGGGGCCTCCCCGGATCGGGCGAAGCGCGCCGCCGCTGCTATAGTCCTGCGAATGCTTCTCGCCGCCGGTCTGGGCCCCAAGGAGATCGTCGTCGCGATCGTCGCCCTGTGCCTGGTGATCATCATTCACGAGGCCGGCCACTACCTCGCCGCCGTCTGGAGCGGCATGAAGGTCGACCGCTTCAGCGTGTTCGGCATCGGGCCCTCGATCCTCAAGCTGGGCACCTGGCGCGGCACCGAGTTCGTCATCTCGGCGATCCCGTTCGGCGCCTATGTGCTCATCCGCGGGATGGAACCGGACCGTGACGAGGGACCGCCGCGCGAGGGGCCGCCCCCGAAGGACTCGCCAAACTTCCGCGACAAGCCGCTGTTCAAGCGCATGATCGTCATCGCGGGCGGGCCGATCGCGAACTACCTGCTGGCGATGGGGCTGTTCTTCGGGATCTTCGCGACCGCGGGCGTGCCCCAGGTCGACCGGATCACGGTCGGCGAGTTCGCCGAGGACTCGGCGGGACGTGACGCCGGCATGCAAGAGGGCGACGAGCTGGTCAAGATCGGCGACACCGAGGTCGATCCCGCCGCGCGCCAGCCCGGAGTGGTCGCGGCCACCGAGCCGTACGCGGGCAAACCGGTCGACATCGTGGTGCGCCGCGACGGCGAGCTGGTCACCGTGACCCCCACCCTGCCCGCCGACACCCACGCGATGGGCGTGATCCTCGTCGAGCACGCGAGCCGGCAGCCGGTGCCGCTGATGGAGGCCATGCGCCGCGGCTTCGCCAAGCCGTTCAAGGAATCCAAGAACCAGCTCGTCGCGCTCGGCCAGCTGTTCACCGGCAAGCTGTCGACCGAGAAGATGGAAGGCCCGGTCAAGATCGTCGGGTACATCGCCAAGTCGGCCGAGGCCGGGCTCGTGCCCCTGGTGTACATGGCCGCGCTCATCAGCACGCTGCTGGGCATGTTCAACCTGCTGCCCCTGCCCGCGCTCGACGGCGGCCGGCTGACCTTTCTCGCCTACGAGGCGATCGCCCGCCGACGCGCCAACCCCCACGTCGAGGAGCTGGTCCACGGCTACGGGATGCTCGCGTTGCTGGCGTTGATCCTGCTCATTACCGTGGGCGACATCCGCTCGATGCTCTGAGCGTGCTGCCCTCGAGGCTGCGCTAAGCTCCCCCGCGATGGCGACGACGGGTCGCAAGAAGACCGCACGGCGCAAGACCACGGCGACCGACGGGGCCAGCGTGCAGTCGACACGTCGGCCGCCGCGCAAGCCTGCCGTGCCCGACGGCTGGACGGCGCGGATCACCGACGACGCCTCGCTCGAAGAGGTGCTCGATCGACTGCCGCTGGACCCCGGCGTGTACGTGATGCGCGACCGCAAGGGCCACGTGATCTACGTGGGCAAGGCCCGGCGCCTGCGCGCCCGGGTTCGACAGTACTTCAACGGGCACGACAACCGCGTGTTCGTCCCGCTGCTGGCCAAGATCGTCGGCGACATCGAGACGGTCGTCACCGCCAACAACAAGGAAGCGCTGCTCCTCGAAAACAACCTCATCAAGGAGCATCGCCCGCGCTTCAACGTCAAGCTGCGCGACGACTCGAACTACCTGGTGCTTCGGCTCGACCCGAAGGCCGACTGGCCCCGGCTGACGCTCGTGCGCAACTTCAAGCGCGACGGGGCGCAGTACTTCGGCCCGTACCACTCCGCGAGCTCGGCCCGCAGCACGCTGCGCGTGGTCAACCGCCACTTTCGGCTGCGCACGTGCACCGACTACACGCTCACGCACCGGCGCCGCCCGTGTCTGCAGCACCACATCGGCCGCTGTCCCGCCCCGTGCGTGTACGAGGTCGACGAGGAGGCCTACGCCGATCAGGTGCGCGACGTGGCGCTGTTTCTGGGCGGTCGCCACGGCGAGCTCGTCGCCGGATTGCGCGAGCGCATGGAGACCAAGGCGGCGGCGCTCGAGTTCGAGGTCGCGGCGCGGCTGCGCGACCAGCTCGGCGCGATCGAGACGACCCTGCAGTCGCAGCAGGTCGTGGGCAACGCCACGCTCGACCAAGACGCGGTGGGCATGTACCGCGAGGGCGGCCAGGTCGAGTTCGTCGTCATGAACATCCGCCGCGGCCGCGTGCTCGGCTCCCAGCAGTTCTCCGAGACCGGGATGGAGCTGCCCGACGGTGAGGTGCTCGCCAACTTCGTCGCCGCCTACTACGACTCGGCCCCGTTGGTGCCCGACGAGATCCTGCTGCCGCATCCCCTGCCCGAAGACGACGAGGTGCCGCTGCTGTCGTGGCTGCGCGACAAGAAGGGCAAGAAGGTCGCGCTGGCGGTGGCCGAGCGTGGCGACCGCCGCAAGCTGACACGCCTTGCCGCAAAGAACGCCGAGTCCAACTTCGTGACCCGACGCGACCGCCGGCGCGACGCCGACGCGGCGCTTTCTCGGCTGCAGGCGCGGCTGGGCCTTTCGAGACTGCCGCGCACGATCGAGTGCTTCGACGTCAGCCACATCCAGGGCACGCAGACCGTCGCGTCGATGGTGGTCTTCGAGGACGGCGTACCGGTCAAGGCACGCTACCGCTCGTTTCGGATCAAGGGCGCGGCGGCGACCGACGCCGAGGGCGACGCGCTGGCGCAGGGCGCCTTCCAAAACGACGACTTCGCGAGCATGTACGAGGTGCTCGGCCGTCGCTTCCGTCGCGCCCTGCAGGGCGACGAAGCGTCGTGGGCCCTGCCCGACCTCATCGTGATCGACGGGGGCAAGGGCCAGCTGTCGCGGGTGGTCGCGGCGATGTCCGACCTGGGGATCTCGGTGGGCGCCGAGGGGGTCGACGTGGTCGCCCTCGCCAAGGAACGACGGGGCCAGGCCGCCCCCAACCGCGAGACGCTGCAGGCTCTGCAGTCGCAGGCGCGCGACGAGGCGGCAGCACCGGGGCGTGCGTACCAAGACCTCGTGGTCGCCCAGGCGAAGGCGGGGCAGGACGACGACGCGACGATCGACATCAAGCCCGAGCGCGTGTTCGTGCCCGGAGCCAAGGAGCCGATCCGTCTGCGCGCGGGCAGCTCGGAGCGCTACCTCATGGAGCGCGTGCGCGACGAGGCGCACCGCTTCGCGATCACGCACCACCGCAAACGACGCTCGAAGAAGGCACTGCGCTCGGCCCTCGACGACATCCCGGGCGTCGGACCCGCGGTCAAGAAGGCGCTGCTGCAGCACTTCGGAACCGTTGCGGCGATCCGTCGAGCGGATGCCGAGGACCTGTCGCAGGTCAAAGGAGTGGGCGCCGCACTGGCCAAGCGGATCGCCACCGAGTTTCGATAGTCGCGACCATGCACGTTATCATTGCGGGCATGAGAGCAGCTTGGTTGTGCATTTTCGCCCTCGCGCTCGCCTGCGCCGACGACGACTCGAGCGCAACGACGACCGACGGCTCGACGACGATGTCGGCGACCACGATGCCCGCCACCGGCATGACCTCGCCGGCGACGAGCTCGGGCAGCAGTGGCGCGACCGGGGCCACCAGCGCGACGTCGTCGGGCGACAGCACCGACGCCGGGACGAGCTCGACGACGGGTGGCGCGACCGTGACGTGCGAGGACTGCGACCCGCTCACCGAGTTCTGCTTTCACAGCATCGTCGACGGCCCGACCGAGATCAGCTGCCGACCGATCCCGACGCGGTGCGAGGCGAGCCCCGACTGCGCGTGCATCGAGCCGCTGGAGTGCCCGAAGTCGGTCCAGTCCTGTGACGACACCGCCGATCTCGTGGACCTGCAGTGCGTCGAGGGCTGAGGCCGCGCTCCCACCTCGTTGGTGACCAAGCCGTAGTGCGCGTGGCCACCGCGACACCTCGCGGTCCCGATTTCGCGAGATCGCCGATTGTTCGGTGCGCCGACCCACCGCCACGGCGTCGCCCAAGGGGCTTTGCCAGCATTGGCCGCGGTCTCGAAAACGGGCTCCAGTGCGCGATACGTGGCCCAATTCACGCTTTTTGTCGTTGACCCACTTCGTCCCACCCCGGAGTATGGGGGCATGGGTGTGAGGATCGGGCATGCGTGCGCCTTGCTGGCGCTCGTGGGGACGGCGGGTTGCTACGACGGACTGTCGGGGCAAGACCGCAGTCCCTTCGGGGCCGGCGATGCCGATGGTGGCGGTGCGGACGGAGGGGACGGTGACGGGGGCGACGGCGGTGAGGGTCCCGTGGCCGGCCTGTGCGGTGACCCGCAGACCGGTCCTACCGCGCTGCGTCGACTGACCAACGATCAGTACGACCGAACCGTCGCCGATCTGCTCGGCGTGGAGACGAACTTCTCCACCTCCTTCGCGCCCGACGAACGGATCGGTGCGTTCAAGAGCAACGGCGCGGCCCCCGTCGGACAGCTGCAGGTCGAGCAGTACATGGACGCCGCCGAGGGCCTCGCCACCGAAGCCGTGTCCGACCTCGGCGCGCTGCTGCCGTGCGACCCCACCGCGATGGGCGAGGACGCGTGCGCCGAGATGTTCGTCCGCGAGTTCGGGCTCAAGGCGTACCGTCGCCCGCTCACCGACGGCGAGGTCGCCGGGGTCATGGCCGTGTACGCCGACGGCAAGGCCGAGGGCGCGTTCGTCGACGGCATCCGCATCGCGGTCCAGGGCCTGCTGCAGTCGCCGTTCTTCCTCTATCACATCGAAAACGGGATCGAGGCCGGCGTGCCGGGCGAGCCCGTCGCGCTGTCGGGGTACGAGATGGCCTCGCGGCTGTCGTACTTTCTGTGGAACACGATGCCCGACGACGAGCTGTTCGCCGCGGCCGAGGCCGGCGATCTGCTGACGACCGAGGGCATCGAGGCCCAGGTCGATCGCATGCTCGCCGACGATCGGTCGTACGAGGCCATCGCGGACTTCCACTTGCAGTGGCTCGGCGTCGACCACATCGAGGCGCTCGAGAAGAACCCGACCGCCTACCCCGACTTCACCCCCGAGCTCGCCGCGGCGATGCGCGCCGAGACGGCGGCGTTTTCCAACTGGGTCATGCGCGAGGGCGAGGGCAGCCTGCAGACCCTGCTGACCGCCGACTTCACCATCACCGACGACCCCGACCTGCTCGCGCTGTACGGCGCGACGCTGCCGGCGGGGCACACCCCCGGCGATCCGGTGCCGCTCGATGCCACGCAGCGATCGGGCGTGCTGACCCACGCCAGCCTCCTCGCCGAGCACGCCCACGCGGACCAGACGTCACCGGTCCATCGCGGGCAGCTCATCCGCGAGAACTTCTTGTGCCAGATGCTGCCGCCGCCGCCGATGAACGTCGACAACGTGCCGCCGGACCCGGCCCCGGGGGCGACGACGCGCGAGCGCTTCGCCGAGCACACCGCCGACCCGAGCTGCGCGGGCTGCCACCAGCTCATCGACGGTCTCGGGTTCGCGTTCGAGAGCTACGACGGCATCGGCGCCTTCCGAGACCTCGACCAGGGTCTGCCCGTCGATGCCTCGGGCGCGATCTTCGGCACCGACGACATCGACGGCGAGATCGACGGCGCGCTGCAGCTGGCCGCCCAGCTCGCCTCCAGCCGGCAGGTCTCGGCCTGCGTCGCCCAGCAATGGTTCCGGTTCGCCCTCGGGCGTCTGGAGACCGACGACGACCAGTGCGCCTTCGACCACATGCTCGAGTCCTTCGACGAGAGCGACCAGGACATGCGCGCGCTGGTCAAGACCATCATCTTGAGCGACTCGTTCCGCTTCCGTCGCGTCGACGAGCTGTCGGCCGCCCCGCTCGACCCGGAGGAAATCTGAGATGTCGCGCAAACCGAGATTCATCGAGCACGGGCCGCGCAAGCGACTCAACCGCAACTTCTCGCGCCGCGGCTTTCTGGGCTCCCTCGGGGCGGCCGGTGCGTTGACCCCGTTTCTGCCGATGATGCGCGGGCACGCGGGCGGTACGGAGTTCCCCGTCCGGCTGATCCTGTGCTTTTCGGCCAACGGCACGATCCACGAGAACTGGACGCCGACCGGCACGGTCAGCGACTTCCAGCTGTCGCCGATCTTGTCGCCGCTGGAGTCGTTCAAGGACCAGCTCACCATCCTCGACGGCCTGGAGGTCTTGCGTCCCGGTCCCGGCGACGGCCACCAAAAAGGCATGGCCCTGCTGTGGACCGGCTCGCAGATCCTCGAGGGCACCGAGTTCGCCGGCGGTGACGGCTCGAGCGCGGGCTGGGGTGGCGGCATCTCCGTCGACCAGCACGTCGCGAACACGGTCGGGGCACAGACCGCCTACAAGAGCCTCGAGTTCGGGGTGCAGACCGGCGGCGCCACCGTCTGGTCCCGCATGAGCTACGCGGGTTCCAACCAGCCGATCGCACCGGAGCCGAGCCCGGCCGCGATGTTCGATCGCCTCTTCGCGGACTTCGACATCGATACGAGCGAGCTCGAGCGGATCAAGGCCGAGCGCGGCAGCGTGATCGACCTCGTCAAGGGCGACCTGCAGGCGCTGTCGCCCAAGTACGGCGCCGCCGACCAGCTCAAGATCGAGGCGCACCTCGACGCGATCCGTCAGATCGAGCAGCGCAACGACCTGGCCGTCCCGGTGTGCGAGATTCCGATGCTCGACACCACCCTGCCCCACGACGCCAACGAGAACTTCCCGGCGGTCTCGAGGCTGCAGATCGACCAGATGGTGATGGCGCTGGCGTGCGACCTGACCCGCGTCGCGAGCCTGCAGTGGTCGCGCTCGGTCAGCGGCACCCGCTTCGACTGGATCGGCGTCCCGGACGGACACCACGACCTGTCCCACCTCGGCGACGGCGACCAGTCGATGGTCGACAAGATCACCGCGATCAACACCTGGTACGCGGGCGAGTTCGCGTACCTGCTGGAGCGACTCGCGTCGGTCCCGGAGGGGAACGGCACGATGCTCGACAACACGCTCGTGGTCTGGGGCAACGAGCTGTCGCGCGGCAACTCTCACGGCAACCACCCGGTCCCGTTCGTCCTCGCCGGTGGCGCGGGCGGTCGGATCCAGCCGGGTCGGTACTTGACCTACGACCGCGTGCCGCACAACCGCCTGCTCGTCTCGATCTGCCACGCGCTCGGTCTCGACGAACAGACGACGTTCGGCGACATCGACAGCGGCAGCGGTGGCCTCGACGGCCTGACCTGACCTGCCCGCGCGCTCCCTCCATGAGGTCCGAGGCCCCCGACGCGCACGCGTCGGCGGGCGGTTCGGACGTGACCTGCCCAGCGCCCCGAGACACGGTAGGATAGTGGGCGCAATGGCTTGCTCCGACCTGCACCGTCCCCCGGTGTACGGCGCCCTGTTGGCGGCGTGGTTTTGCGGTGTGGCCTGCGGAGGCGACTTCGACGAAGCGTCGGCCTCCAGCGGGATCGCCACGACGGGCGTGACCACGATCGGCAGCGGGCCCAGCAGCGCGGGCGAAGACTCGGGCGACTCGGGCGACTCGGGCGACGACGGACCACCGATGCCGCCCCCGCTGATGACCGAGTGCGGCGACGGCATCGTCGAGGGCGCCGAAGAGTGCGACCTCGGTCCCGACAACGGCAGCGGGACCTACTGCCGGCCCAACTGTCGCGCCAACCGCTGCCCCGACGGCTACCTCGGCCCCGGCGAGACCTGCGACGACGGCAACATGATCGACGACGACGGCTGCACCAACAGCTGTGGTCCCGCCGACTGCGGCGACGGTGTCGTCCAGGGTGACTTCGGCGAGCAGTGCGATCAGGGCAACAACAACTCGCTGTCCGGGGCGTGCCTGCCCAGCTGCCAGATGGCTTCGTGCGGCGACGGATTGGTGTGGGCCGGCGTCGAGGAGTGCGACAGCAACGACGTCCAGGGTGCCACGTGCGCCGGAGAGGGCTTCGACGGTGGGACGCTGCTGTGCACGGACAACTGTCAGGGCTTCAACACCAGCAACTGCTACACGTGCGGCGACAACTCGCTCGACCCCGGCGAGCAGTGCGACGGCAGCAACCTCGACAACCAAAGCTGCGCGAGCCTCGGCTTCGTCGGCGGCAACCTCGGCTGCACGAACACGTGCATCTTCAACGTGGGCGGCTGCACCGAGTGCGGCAACGGCCAGATCGATTTCGGCGAGGACTGCGACGGCAACGCCTTCGGCGGGCAGACCTGCGGGACGATGGGCTTCGACGGCGGCTCTTTGGTGTGCACGAACAACTGCAACATCAACAGCTCGGGCTGCTACGAGTGCGGCGACGGGATGATCGATCCCGGCGAGGAGTGCGACGGTGCCAACCTCGGCAACGCCACCTGCGTCGACGAAGGGTTCGGCGGTGGCAACCTCAGCTGCGACCAAAACTGTGACCTCGTGACGTCGGCCTGCAACCCGTGCGGGAACGGAACGATCCAGTCCCCCGAGGAGTGCGACGGCGAGGCGCTCGGGGGTGAAGACTGCGCGTCGCAGGGCTTTGCCGGCGGCGGCACCCTCGGCTGCTCCCCCACCTGCATGTTCGACACGTCCATGTGCAACGGCGGCGGGTCCTCCAGTACGGGCTGACGAGACACGATGCGACGACACGCTGCTACGTTATTGACCTTCCTTTCGCTGCCGGCCTGGCTATCGCCGGGCTGCAGCGTCCCCAGCAGTGCGGTCCCCGGAAACGACTCGTCCGGAGACGACGCCACCGGCGAGAGCGCGACGACCAACGTCGACCCCAGCACGAGCGGACCGACCACCGGCAACGCGGACACCGGCAACGCGGACACCGACGACACGGGCGGCCCCGGTGACCCGGCGTGCGGCGACGGCATGGTCGAGGGCGACGAGGACTGCGACCTCGGCCCCGCCAACGGCACCGGAGACTATTGCCGCGACAACTGTGTCGCGAACGTGTGCGGGGACGGCTACCTCGGACCCGGGGAAGCCTGCGACGATGGCAACGCCAACGACGACGACGACTGCACGTCGAGCTGCGGCTTCGCTTCGTGCGGCGACGGGAAGATGCAGGAAGGCGAAGAGTGTGACCTCGGTCCGATGAACTCCGAGACCGGCGCTTGCCTCCCGAGCTGCCTGTTGCCCCGCTGCGGCGACGGGTTCGTCCAAGCGGAGGTCGAGGTGTGCGACCTCGACGACGTGGGCGGGCAGACCTGCCAGTCGCAGGGCAATGACGGGGGAACGCTGCTGTGCAGCAGCAACTGCCGCTCGTTCGACGACAGCAACTGCTTCGCGTGCGGCAACGGCAGCGTCGAGCCCAACGAGGACTGTGAGAACGGCCAGCTCGGCGGGACGATGTGCAGCGACTTCGACTTCGACGGGGGCATGCTCGCCTGCGACGCCTGCATGTTCGACACCTCCGGGTGCTACGCGTGTGGCGACGGGGCCGTCGACCCCGGCGAGCAGTGCGACACGGGCGACCTCGACGGCCAGACGTGCATCTTGCAGGGTTTCGACGCCGGCCGGCTCGCGTGCAACGGGCAGTGCACCTTCGACACGACGGGCTGTGTCGACTACCTGTGCGGCAACTCGGTCGCCGAACCCGGCGAGCAGTGCGACATGGGCGACCTCGACGGCAACATGTGCGACGACGTCGGGTACGACGCCGGGATGCTGCAGTGCATGGGCAACTGCACGTTCGACACGTCGATGTGCTGCAACGCCAACTTCGGCGATGCGTGTCAGTCCGACGCGCAGTGCTGCGGCCAGAACCTGACCTGCGACGAGGTCCAGGGCGAATGCTGTCGCCCGACCGGCGTCAACTGCAACGGCAACGACGCCAGCTGCTGCAACGGCAACTGCCTCGGCACCGGTCAGTGCAACTGACGCGGCGCCCGAGACGGTCCGGCGCTCAACCGACGCAGCCGCTGGTGTCGAAGTCCGCGCAGTCGGCCTGACAGGCGAGCGTACCGCCGCCGGCGAAGCCCTGGGACACGCAGTCCTCGCCGCCGAGGTCGATGCCGTCGCAGACGTCGGCCCCGTCGATCACGTCGTCACCGCACGTCAGAAGACACGCCGACACGTCGAACGTGCAGTTGGGCTGGCAGCCGAGGGTGCCGCTGGCGAACCCGAGGGACGGACAACTCTGCCCGGAGAGGTCGACCCCGTCGCAAGCCTCGCTGCCGTCGGCCGACCCGTTGCCGCACGTGAACGTGCACCCGCTCGTATCCAACGCCGCGCAGCTGGGCAAGCACGCCAGCACCCCGGCGTCGAAGCCCTGTGACAGGCAGTTCTCACCGCCGAGGTCCGCGCCGTCGCACACGTCCGGGGGCTCGATCGCCCCGTTGCCGCACGTCGCCGAACAACCCGAGTTGTCGAACGCGTTGCATCCGGGCGCGCATGCGAGCGTGCCGCCCGCAAAGCCCAGTGTCTGGCAGCTCTGCCCCGACAGATCCGTGCCGTCGCACACCTCGGCGCCGTCGGCCGAGTCGTTGCCGCACGCGTAGGTGCACGCCGTCGTGTCGAAGCCGGCGCAGTCGCCCTGACATGCGAGGGTCCCCCCGTCGAATCCCAGCGACAGACAATCCTCGCCCGCGAGGTCGAGACCGTCGCAGGCCTCCATTCCCTGCGCCATGTCGTTGCCGCACGTGAACGTGCAGCCCGACGTGTCGAAGGCCGCGCAGTCGCCCTGACATGCGAGCGCCCCGCCGTCGAAGCCCTGCGACGAGCAGTTCTCGCCGTCGAGATCGAGCCCGTCGCAGACCTCGCCACCTTGGATCGTGTCGTCGCCGCAGGAGAAGAAGAAACACCCGGAGGTGTCGAAGCCGCAGCTTCCGTTGCAGGCGAGCCCGCCGCCGTCGAAGCCGAGGCCGAGGCAGGTCTGGCCCCCGAGCGCGGCCCCGTCACACGCCTCCGTCCCGCCGAGCGTGCCGTCGCCGCACAGCTCGCAGCCCGACGTATCGAAGCCGCCGCAGCCGGCCTGGCACGCCAGCGCGCCTTCGGTGAAGCCCTCCGTCACGCACGTGGAGGTACCGAGGTCCGTGCCGTCGCACACCTCGGCCCCCTCGATCACGTCGTTGCCGCACTGAAAGTCGAAGCAGCCGCCGGTATCGAAGTCGTCGCAGGTCGGCGCGCAGCCGAGCAATCCGGCGTCGAAGCCCTGCGTGATGCACGACTGCATCTGTAGGTCCGCGCCGTCGCACACCTCCGGCCCTTCGGCCACGGAGTCGCCACACTCGAAGCACCCCGAGGTGTCGAACGATCCGCAGTTGCTCGCGCACGCCAGCGTGCCGCCGTCGAAGCCGAGTGCGCTGCACGTCAGGCCGCCGAGCGCGGTGCCGTCGCACACCTCGGTGCCCTGGATCGTGTCGTTGCCACACGTGAAGACGACGCAGCCGTCGGTGTCGAACGATCCGCAGTTGCCCGCGCACGCCAGCGCGCCAGCGTCGAAGCCGAGCGAGACGCAGGTCGCACCACCGAGCGCGGCGCCGTCGCAGGTCTCGCCGCTTTCGACCATCCCGTTGCCACACGCGAAGCAGGCGGCGGTGTCGAACGCCAGACAGTCGCCGGCGCACGCGAGCGTGCCGCCGTCGAAGCCGACGTCCGTGCAGTCTTGGTTGGACAGGTCCGTCCCGTCGCAAACCTCCGACCCCTCGGCACTGTCGTCGCCGCACAGGAAGTCGACGCAGCTCGAGGTGTCGAACGTGGTGCAACCCGGATCGCACGCGAGCGCGCCCGCGTCGAAGCCGAGCGACGCGCACGTCTCGCCCGACAGGTCGGTCCCGTCGCACGCCTCGTTGCCCTGCGCCAGGTCGTTGCCGCACAGCTCGCACGCCGCCGTGTCGAACGTGGCGCAGCCGGGCGCACAGCTCAGGCGACCACCCGAGAACCCGAGGCTCTGACACGACTCTCCCCCGAGCTCGGTGCCGTCGCAGGCTTCACGCCCCTGCACCACGCCGTCGCCACACGTCGCCGTGGCGCACCCGCTCAGCTCGAGCTGGCAGTCCGCGGTGCAGGCCAGCGTCCCCTCGTCGAAGCCGAGATCGAGGCAGCTTTGCCCGGCCAAATCGTCGCCGTCGCAAACCTCCGCGCCCTCGACCATGCCGTTGCCGCACGCGTCCGAGGTGTCCCCGGCCGTCGTGCCCGAGTCATCGGTCGGCCCGTCGTCGGACGTGTCGGTGTCGGCCCCGTCGGTCGCGCTCGCGCCGGTCCCGGACGAGTCGTCGCTGCCGGTGCTGGCGGTGCTGGTCGGCGCGAACGCCTCGGGAGGTGGGTTGCACGCCAGCGGGAGGGCAAGGCAAGCGAGCAGTCGAAGTCGATGCATGAGGTCGTCGACGGCGACGGCATGGCGTCGCCGATTCCCCTCAGAGTTACCGCGAACAGCGTCAGGTGTCGCCCCCCACGTGCTGCGGCGCTCGAGCGGACTCCCCCGCCGCCTGCGCACGTGCGCAGGATCGCGCACGTGAGCACGGAGCGCCCTTCGGGGTCAGATCGCCCCTCGGCGCCCCGTATGGCACGGGGACCCGTGTGCTGTGATCGACCCGCTCTGGCCGAAACCGAGGTGAGTGCCGCGCCGCCCAGCCTGACCTCCACGCTCGGCGATCCATCCGCGGCCCCGCACGAGGCGCCGCGGACGCTCGGGCGTTACATGCTCCTCGATCGCCTCGGCCAGGGCGCGATGGGGGCCGTGTACCGCGCGTACGACCCGCAGCTGGACCGGCTCATCGCGATCAAGCAGCTCATCGCCGACGATCAGCCGCCGGCACAGCTGCTGCACGAGGCGCAGGCGATCGCCCGACTCACCCACCCCAACGTCGCGGCGGTCTACGACGTGGGACACGACGAAGCCAGCGAGCGCTGGTTCATCGCGATGGAGCTCGTCGACGGCGGCACGCTCGGCGACTGGCTGTCGACGCGACCGCGAACGTACCGGGAGATCATCGCGGCGTTCGCCGCCGCGGGTCGAGGCCTCGCGGCGGCGCACGACCGCGGGGTCGTACACCGCGACTTCAAGCCACACAACGTGCTCGTCAGTCGTGAGGGCGAGGTCAAGGTCGTCGATTTCGGCCTCGGCGCCCTGTCGGGCGTGCCGGAGGCGCTCGCGATCGCCCGACGGCGGTCCGGCAGCGCGATCGGGCGAGACGAAAGGGCGACGCGCACGGGCTCGAGCGATCAGCGGGTCGGCACGCCGGCCTACATGCCTCCCGAGCAGCTCATCGGCGCAGAGCCGGATCCCCGCGCCGATCAGTTCGCGTTCGCCGTCTCGCTGTACGAAGCGCTCAACGGCCGACTGCCGTTCGCGGGGCGCACGATCAACGAGTACGCCGTCGCCGTGCTCGAGGGCCGACCACGCCCGTTTCGGCCCCGCGTCGCCGTGCCCCGTCGTGCCCAGCGGGCCATCTTGCGCGCGATGTCGGTGGACCCGGACGCACGCTTCGCCGACATGCCCTCGCTGCTCGTCGAGCTCGCGGGCGGAGAACGAACCCGGCGGTTCGGCCTCGCGATGGGGGCGATGCTCGCGGCCGCCACGCTCGGATTCTCGCTGCGCCCGTCGTCGGCCTCGCTCGCCGAGGCCTCCGCGGATGCCTGCTCGGCGGCGGGCGATCGCATCGACGAAGTGTGGGACCACGCCGCCCGGGCGGACGTGACGGCCGCCGGCTCGGCGGCGGGTGTACTCGGGACGCAGACGGCCGCGCGCGCGATCGAGTCGCTGGATGCACTCACCGACGCGTGGCGACGCGCCCGCGTGGACGCGTGCCGTCACGCCGAGCGACCCGACGTGGTCGACCCCGCCGCGCAGGTCTCGTGCCTGGAGCGGGGACGGGAGCGCGTGGCCGGGCTCGTCGAGGCGTTGCGCTCGCCCTCGGCGCGAACCTTCGAGCTGACCACCCCGGCCCTCGATGCGGCGGCGCGCTACGTCGACGCGTGCAGCGATCCCGTGCGACTGGCGGAGTGGTCTCAGGGGCGCGCCGGCGCGTCGCAAGGCTCGGTGGCCGATGCGCTCGAACGCGCCGAGCGGTGGCTCGACCTCGGCGATCCGGCACGAGGTCTTCGCGCCCTCGAGACCGCCCCCTCGACGGCGGACGGCGTGACGCGCTTCGAGACCGAGCTGCTGCGCGGCCGACTCGCGTATGCCGACGGCGACCTCGAGCTCGCCCGAGCGGCACTGACCCGGGCCGGAGATCTGGGCGTCGGCACCGCGGCACCACTGGCCGCCGCCCGTTGGAACGCCTCGCTCGGCTTGCTGTCGCACATGACGGCCGAGCACGATCGCATGGGCGCCGCCTTCGACCGCGCGGCCGCGCTGTACGAGACGGTCCTGGGCCCCGACGACCCGGAGACGATCGAGGCGCAGGGACGGCGCGGCCACCTGCCCTACGCCAAGGGCGAGTACCCGACGGCCCTCGGGATCTACCGCGAGGCACAGCAGCGCATGCAGACCGTCGCTGCCGCCGACGACCTGCGCCGACTGTCGGTCGACACGTGGATCGTCGAATCGCTGGTGCACATGGGTCGCTACGCGCAAGCCCTCGAGGAGGCCACGGACCTGCGCCGCCGCACCGAAGCACGCTACGGCGACGCGCATCCGGAAACGCTGGCGATCGACGTGCGGATCGGGATGCTGCAGCTGCGCGCGAGCGACGACGCCGGCGCCCTCGCGACGCTGCAACGCGTCGACCAGGTGCGCAACGAGCGAGGAGGACGCGTGCCGCAGGAACGAGCCGCGATCGAGGCAAACATCGCCGGGGCGCTGATGGGCCTGCGTCGTGACGACGAAGCGCGGCAGCTGTACCAGCGCGCGGACGACCGCCTCGTGGACGCGGGCGTCGAGCCGAGCCACCACCAGTTGCTGGCGATCCGGGCCAGCCTCGCGGCCCTCCTCGATCGGCAGGGGGATCTGCACGCGGCGGCGCAGGTGCTCGCGCGCGTGCTCGACGAGCTCGAGGCCGAGGGCCTGCAGCAGACCACGAACGCGCAGATGGTGCGGATGAACCTCGCCCGTGCGCTGCGACGCGGCGGCGACCCCTCGCGAGCACGGGACGTGCTGGAGCTGGGGATCGAGCGCGCGACGGCGGCGTCCGATCCCGTCATGCAAGGACGTCTGCGGCACGAGCTCGCCCACACCTTCGATGCGCTCGGACTGAAGGCCCAAGGGCGGGCCGCGGTCGCGCAGGCGAAGGCCGACTTGTCGGCCGCCGGGGCCGACAAGCACCTGCGCGCGCTGCAAACCTGCGACGAGTTCGAGGCCGAGCCCGACGTCGACTGAGCGACGCAGCTACTGCCGGCGGATGCCGCGACGGCTGCCGACCCAGCGACGCCCTGCGGCGAGGACGACCGCCTTGACGTCGCGGCCCGGCGTCGCGTCGGGCAACGCGTGCCACGTCGCGTCGGTGGTCGACATCCGCTGCAACCCGCCCATCGTCGCGGCATAGACGTGCGCCCCGTCGAGCGTCACCCCTCCGGGGTTGATCCGACCGCCGCCGAAGTGGACCGGGTCGCGCACGGTCTCGCCGTCACGCGTGAGTCGGGCGACGCCCTTGGCGTAGGTGCCGACCCACAGGTGCTCGCCCTCGGCGACGACCGCCGTGACCCAGTTGTCCGGCAGCACGCCGTCGAGCATCGACAGGCGATCCCACATGCCCTGCTTCGGAAAGCGGACCAAGCCCTGCGTCGTGCCGATCCACAGGGTCTCGTCGGCGTCCTCGGCGATCGCCCATACCGCCCAGCGGGGCGGTCGCTTGCCGTGGATGTCGGCGATCACCTCGCCGTCGCGGACGACGACGAGGCCCGTGGTGGTCCCGACGACGACGTCGCCGTTGGCCCGCACGTGCAGTGCCTGAACGTGGTGGTGGGGGAGCCCCTCCTTGAACGACCAGTGATCGACCTGGCGACCGTCGACGCGGTACAGCCCGCGCGCCGTGCCGATCCACGCGACGGTTCGGCCGTCGACCGGCTGCAGCGCGATCGCGTTGACCTGCGGGTCGATGTCGCGCGGGGCCACACGGCGCCACGTCTTGCCGTCGCCCACCGAGACGCCGCCGTCGAAGGTCCCCACCCACATCCGGCCCGTCGCCTCGTCCCACGCCATGGCCGAGACGTCGCGGGAGGCGATCCCGTCGGTGAGGTGTCGCTGCAGTACCTCGCCTTCGCCCAACCACAGTCCGTGACCGGTGGCCACGCAGCGCCGAGCGTCGCGGCGTTCGAGTCCCTGAACCGCCGTACCCGCGACGCGATCGATGCCGTCCCGCGTCCCGGCGGAGGTCAGTGCGAGCACGCCCTCCCCGAGCGCCGCGACCTCGACCCCGGACGCCCCGACCGCGATCGCCCGTGCGTCCGCGTGGTCGACCCGCCGGGTGCCCCGTGCGTCGTGGCGAAACACGCCGCCGAGCGTGCCGACCCACAGCGTGGCGTCCGATGCGGCCAACGAGAACACGACCTCTTCGGAGAACGGGGTGTCGGTCCACACCGCCCACCGCCCGCGGTCGTCTCGGCGCAGCACACCGTCGGCGGTCGCGGCGTGCCAGACCCCATCGACGCGGGCCAAGTCGTGGACGCGGCGACGACGGGCGGAGACCTCGCCGGCGTACTCGACCGCGACGAGGCGGCGACCGTCGACCTCGAAGAGTCCGGCGTCGCGCGTGCCGACGAACGTACGCTCGGAGCCGACCCCGGGGGCGATCGCGACGATCGCCTCGTCGCCGATCGTCCGGGTGACACGAACGCCCCCGACGACGCCGTCGTCGAGCTCGATCCGCGCGAGCCCTTCCTCCGTGCCCACCCACCAGCCGTCGGCGTCGATCGCCGCGAGCGCGTCGACTTGCGTGCCGGGAAGGCCGTCCAGTCGCGTGCGCACCGGATACGCCGCCCCCTCGGCAGTCAGACGCACGAGGCCACCGCCGGTCGCCGCGAGCGCCCCACCGTCCTCGGTGATCGCACACGCCCGCACGTCCGCGGTCGACGTAAAGACGTCGACGGCCGGGGCGAATTCCCCGGCCGCCGACGCCGGCGACGACTCGGTCTGTGAGACCGGAAACAGCGCGACGAGGAGGGCGAACGTGAGGGTCATGGCGCTCGGGGCTCAGACGTCCGAGCGCCACGATCCCTTCCCGCCCCGGCCTACGGCGAGACGGACTGCACGATGCGGGCGGTATTGAGCGCGCGGTCCATCGTCACGACTTCGAGCTCGAGCGGGAACGTGGGCGCAGTCTCGGGCTCCCAGCGCACCGTGAAGACTCCGCCGGGGTGTCGCGTCATCGACAGCGTCTGGCCGTCGGGCGTGCGCAGCTCCACCCGGTGGGCGTCGAAGCTGTCGGCGGCCACCTCCTGCGGCAGCGGGGCATCGAGCCCCCCCACGCGCTCTCGCTCGCGGTCGGCCTCGCCGACGACCTGCTCGGCCGTGACCACGTAGCCGCCCCCCTTGGCCGCACGCACGTGCAGCGTCAGCGCGGGGGCCCGCGTGTCGACGGTGTACTCGGCCTTCAGACGCTCGATCGTGCCGTCGGCGTGGGTGACCCGCACGTCCACCTCGTACACCCCCGGCTCGGTGTTCTCGTCGATGAGGAAGCGGACGACCCACTTGCCGGTCGCGGGATCGAAGCGGGCGCTCTTGGTCTCGCCGAACGGGAAGACCACGGTGACGCTGCGCGCGTCCTCGGGGGCGGGGATCAGGATCTCGGGATCGCCGGGCTGGATGTCGCCGGGGCGCAGGGATGCCTCGCCGAGGTCACCGCCGCTCACCGACGGACCGCCTTGCGCCGCCGCCTGCTCCTCGGCCCGTCGACGCTCGATCTGGTGCTCGCGGTACGCCTCGTCCGACTCGAGGACGAGGAACGCGGTGTAGCGCGACAGCACGCCGTGGGTTTCCGACAGCGAGATCACTTCGGCCTTGCGCGACTTGTCCGACTGCAGCCGACCGATGTGCGCCGCCGCCCAGCGCTTGCGCACGCCCTGCGTCGGCGCGGCCGAGGTCAGGTCGATCTCCTGTTCGACGAGGCCGTCGCCGCCGCGTCCCCGCAGCAGGAGCCGGCGCGGTGGCTCGGCCTCGGGCGCGGTGCGGACGTACACGGTGGGCGTCTGCCCCTCGTAGATCGTGCTGGCGAGCAGTGGCACCGGCTCGTGGGCGCCATCGGGAACCGTGATCGTCACATCCTGCAGATGACGAAGGCGCGGGGCGATCGCGACGAAGCCGGTGAACCACTCCACGGCCGCCTCGGAGTCCGGACGCGCCACGCGGCCGCCGGATGCACCCGCGAGGCTCTCGAGAAGCTCACCATCGGCGTCGCGGCCGAACACCATCGCGAAGAGCGGACGACCGTCCAGCATCGCGCGCGCGTGGTCGGCCAGGGCCGCCGCGTCGGTTTCGCCCCACGTCGGGACGCCGTCGCCGATGTACAGCACCTGATCGATCCGGTCGCCACGAGCATCTGCGAGGCGGGTGCCGACCTCGGTCAACGCCTTGGACAGGTCGCTGGCGCCGTCGGGCTCGGTGTCGGCGACGAAGGCCAGCGCCGCGTCGACGTTGGCCTCGGACGCCGCCACGTACCCACCGGCGTGCGCCCGCACGCCCACGTCCGAGGCGAGCACGCAGAACTCGTCGCGTGGCTGCAGCCCCTGTAGGGCCACGCGCAAGCTCTGCTGCGCCAGCTCCCAGCTCTCGAGTGCGCTGCGCGAGGTGTCGACGACGACCGTGAGCCGTCGCGCGTGTCCATCGTGATCGGGCGCGGCGACCTTGGACCAGTCGGGCGACAGGCGCACCGCCGTGAAGTGCCCGTGGTCGTCGCTCTGTCGCTCGACCGCGACGACCTCGTGACCGGGAAGCGGGGCGCGGACCTGACCACGCGCGGCCACGTTGCGCTCGTCGACGACCGTCTTGCCGTCGACGGTGACCTTCAGGTGTCCGACCGTGCCTTGCAGGGTCGGCGCCGACGTGCCGACGACGACCTGCCAGCCGGCCTGACCGTCGCGGACGCGCGACAGCGGCGCGAGGTAGCGAACGATGACCCGTTTTTGACCGTGGGCCTCGATCGGGAACACGCGCAGCTTCATCGCGCGGCCCTTCTCCCATTCCAGCAGCGCGGGGTCCTGCATCTGGTCGACGATCGACTGGTAGATCTCACGCGCCCGATCGCGGTCGAGCACCTCGCCCTCCATGAGCTTGCCGTCGATCTCCATCGCGAGACCCGTGACGACGGCGCCGTCCGGAACGGGGAAGCGGAAGGTGCCCTCGAGCACGTCGTCGGTGGGGTTGTCGAAGCGATGCTCGACCTCGTAGGCCGCCATCGCGCCCATCGGCCTCACGTCGACCGAGACGGCAGCGAGGTCGAGCTGCGCGGTCAGGTCCGTCCGTCCGGCGACCTCGAGTGTGCCGATCCCCTGCTCGGCCGGCGCGGGCGGCACGTCGTCCCACACGGGAGCGGGCAGCGTGGGCGTCGGCGACGCGACGTCGTCGGGCGTCACGTCGTCCTGGGGATCGGACGAGTCGCCGGACACCGTCGGATTGTGGGATGCGCACGAGGTCAGCCCGAGCGCGACGAGCAACAGCAGGCGTGCGGCGTTCACTTGGCCACCTCGATCTTGGCGACCGTGACCGTCTCTTTGGGACGGTACAGCCGGTACGGGAACGTGTGCTGGACCTCGTCGTCGCGCCCTTCGTTGAGCACGATGATCACCTCGCCACGTGCCTCCTTGAACGAATCGCGGCTGGTCCCGAAGTAGTTGACCGCGACCTCGTAGGTGCCCGCGTGGGCTCGGTGGGCCGTGAAGCTCTCGGGTCCGTAGCCGGTCGTCACGTCGTCGAACAGCTCGCCGCCGAAGCGACCATTGCGGTGAGAGTAGAAGACCTTCTCGCCCGCCGGGTTGGTCACCCACAGGTCGACGTCGGTGCGGTCGGTGTCCCAGCTGAGGTAGACCTTGATGTCGTTGTCGACGCCGCCCTTGACCTCGAGCGCGTCGATCTTGGTGCCGAGCTCGGTGACCTTCGCGTCGTCACCCTCGGCCCGTGCCGCGCGACGCTGCCCGGCGAAGACCTGCGCCAGCCGCTGCTTGGCCGGGTAGCGCAG
Organism: uncultured Pseudomonadota bacterium; assembly: GCA_937896535.1. Taxonomy (GTDB): domain Bacteria; phylum Myxococcota_A; class Polyangia; order Nannocystales; family Nannocystaceae; genus CALBMM01. The sequence goes on along the minus strand of CALBMM010000021.1, from coordinate 19,207 downwards.
CGCCTGGGGGACCTCGTCGTCGTCGACGATCGCTTGCAGCAACGTCTGCGCGTCGGTCGTCTCGCCCAACCGCAGCGAGACGTCGGCGAGCTCGAACCGGGTCCGCGCATCGGCGGGGCGCAGCGTCGTGGCCACCTTCAGGCGGGCCGCGGCCGCGCCCAGATCGCCTTGCTGCTTGAGCACCGTGGCCAGGGCCCGCTGGGCCTCCGGATCCTCGGGCAGCAGCTCGGGAACCGCCGAGTACACCCGTAGCGCGTCCTCGTCGCGACCGAGCTCGGTGAGGATGTCGCCGATCATGCGGACGACCACGAGGTTGTACGCGTCGACCTTTCGCCACTGCTTGGCTGCCTCGAGGGCCTCGTGGGTACGACCGGCGTCGATGAGCGCCTGAACCAGGTCGAGGCGAGCGTCGCGGTTGCGGGGCTCGGCGTCGACCTTGTCACGTCGGGCCTTCAGCTCGGCTTCGTCGATCTCCGACGTGCGGGGCGGAGCGGTATCGACCGCGCGCATCGTCAGACGACCCGACGCGACGGGCGGCACTGCGGCGTCACCGGCCGTCAGCGCGCCGAGAACGAGCAAGGAATGCAGGACCGTGGGCATGGCTCGTGCCCCTTACGCCCGAGGCGAGCCGGGTAATCCCGGCACGCGCGACGGTATGCTGGCGCCGGTGCTCGTCGCCTCCGCGCTCGCCGTCGCGCTCGCCGGCCCCCCGTCGGCCGGCGAGGATCTGCCGCTGCAGTGGACCGCCCCCTCCGACTGCCCGCAGCGCGACGCCGTGCGCCACCAGATCGGCGAGCATCTGGCGCGCGAGGACTTCGGCGACGCGCTGTCGCAGGTGCGCGTCGCCGGCACCCTCACCGGCGAGGGCGACACGTGGACCCTCACCGTCGCCGTCACCCTCCCCGACGGCGATGTCCGACGGCAGGTACAGGGGTCCAGCTGCCAGGAGCTGACGCAAGCGGCGGGTCTGATCATCGCCGTCGCGCTCGATCCCCTGCGCGCGGCCGCGCAAGCCCGTCGCGCGGCCGAGCCCGCGCCCCAGCCCCAGCCCCAGCCCCAGCCAGTGGTCGAGCGCACCGCACCCGAGCGTCCGTCGGCGCCCACGCCCGAGCCGCACGCCCCCCCGCAGGCCGAGCCGTTTGCCGCGTCTTCGCCGGCACCACGGCGCGCGATCGATCTGCGGGTCGGCCCCCTGCTCGAGCTCGGCACCCTCGACACGATCCGCGCCGGTGCCTATGTGTCGGCGGGCTTGGTGTGGACCCACGTGCGCGTCGATCTGGGCGCGGCGTGGGTGGCCCCCCGACGCCGACGGCCCTTTGCGGCCGAGCCCGACGCCGGCGTGCGAGTGCAGCAGGCCGGCGGCCTCGTGCGCGCGTGCTTCGTCCCTGGACGCGACGCCGTCGTCATCGCCACGTGCGCGGGCGTCGAGGCCGGCTTCATGCGTGGCCGCGGCATCGGCCTGACCACCGCGCAAACGAGCGCCGCCCCCTCGGTGGCGACGACCCTCGGCCCGGAGCTGACGTGGATCTCGCGACGACGGATCGGGCTGTGGGCCGCGGCCGACGCGATGTTCCACCTCGTCCGCCCACGGTGGTCCGTCCCCGAGCTCGGTGTCGCCGCACAGACGCGGACGGTCGGGTTCCGCGTCGTCGTCGGCCCGACCCTACGCTTGTGACCCGCCGCGCGGTCAGTGTCCGCACGCGATCGCGCCCCGCCCTGCTCCCGGCGGCGGGGCGACGTCGCCGGCTCCACTCCAGCTCGCGGCCAGGTGCACCCACTCGACCATCTTGTCGTAGTGGTAGCCGCTGACCCAGCGCGGCTGGCAGTAGCCCATCAGGTCGTGGTGGTCCGGCGGAACGAAGGTGCCGGTGCGAAAATCCCAGCCCTCGGTCTGCGTGCTGCCGTCGGCGTGGGGGAACGCGTCGTCCTGCAGGCTGGGGTCGCCACACGGCGAGTGCAGCAGCCCATGCATGTGCCCCAGCTCGTGCACGAGCGTGCTCTCCGACAGCGCGTCGGCGAACGCCGCCCCGACCGCGGATCCGGCGCGATCGCCCACGCCGCTTTCGGAGGTCCCGGTCGGACAGGTGTCACAGAACTCTTCGCGCGTCGCGGCGCCCGTCACCAGACCGTAGTAGTAGATGTCGGCGACGCTCGGATCGAGATCGCCGGACGCGAACACCAGCTCTTCCTGCAGGGCGATGAGCCGGAACATCAGGTTGCCCATGTCGACCTGGCCGCCGTTGTCGTCGGGCTCCACGTCCGCCACGGTGATCTGCACGTCGGCGACCGGGTACATCGCGAGCACGGCGTCGCGAAATCCGTCGATCACCGCCGGCGACGTGTCGGGTACGAACCCGCCGACCTCGAACGGCACCAGGTGCAGCCGGATCGGGGCCATCGTGTCCACTCCGAGATCGGCGCGGCCGCTCGCGGGAAAGCCATCGAGCGCGGCAACGTCGGGCGCGGCGCAGTCGATGACGGACACGGCATAGTCGGCGTCGGCCGCGACGGCCCCCGCCGGCACGTCGACCAGCAACGGGGCGCTGGCCTGGCCGCCGACGTCGACGCAGGACCCGGTCAGGACCTGGTCCCCGATCTCGAGCCGAAGCGCGAGCTCGGTACCGGCCGCGAGCGTGCTCGCCTCGATCCGAGCCCGGACCACCGCCACGCGATCGGCCACGATCGTGCGGCGCGCGGTGGGGTCGACCTCGGCGCAGCCCTGCACCAGCGGGACCTCGACGACCTGAAACAGCGAGACGTCGCGCAGCACGGCTGCGCTGGCGCACGTTTGGCCCGGCGGCCCACCGGTGCCCGTGTCCTCGGCACCGCCGTCGGTCGTCGTCTCGCCCCCGTCGGCCCCCGACGACGACATTGCCCCCGAGGTGTCCCCGCCTTCGGAGCTCGCGCTCGCGCTCGCGGACCCCGAGCTCGCATCGCCCTCGGCGCACGCCGTCGATGTGCACTCGTCGTCGGAGCTCGCTGCGCAGCCGAACGCGACCGAGGCCGACCACGCCGTGGCGACCGACACGAAGACGGACACGACGCGTCGAGACCGAAGACGAGGAGACGGGGGACGATGGTAGTGCTGCATCACCCGCTGTCATTGCCGGGCGGGCGTCCCCTCGTCAGTCGAAACGCCGGGTTCCCGTCTCCGCGCCACGCGCGCGATCTTCGTCGACCCGATCGGTGAATTCGACTGACGACTTGAGACCGCAGCGGCGATGTTGGAGTGTTGCTGTTCGCCGTGCCCCGCGTCTTCGAGAGCCCCGCGGCCGAATCCAGCCCGCGGCGCGCCGTGTCGCCGGACTACGAGGAGATGTTTCGCGCCCACTACGGCCGCGTCGTCCGCTGGTTGTCGGTGCTCGGCGTGCAGGGCGGCGACGTCGACGACGCGGCCCAGGAGGTGTTCATCATCGCGCACCGTCGGATCGACACGCTGCGACGCGATGCTTCGATCACCGGCTGGCTGCTCGGGATCAGCCGCCGCGTCGCCGCCACCCATCGTCGCACCCGGCGGCGGCTGCAGGCCCGCGAGGACAAGGCCGAGCCCCCTTCGCCGGCCCCCGATCCGGAGGACGTCGCGCTCCGCCACGAGGCCACCCTCCTGCTGTCGGCCTTCGTCGAGTCTCTGCCCGAAGAGCAGCAACTCGTGTTCGCGCTCTACGAGATCGATGGGGAGAACGCGACACAGGTCGCCGAGCTTCTCGACATCTCGCCCAACACCGTGCACTCCCGGTTGCGACTGATCCGGGACAAACTCAACCGCTTCGTCGCACGCGAGCGCAAGCGCAGGTAGCGACCGATGACCGACGAACTCCCCGACCTCGACCCCGCGGCGCTCGACCTGATCGATGCGTTCAAGCACGACACGGCCCGCGACGCGTCGCACGTCGACGCCGCGCTGCGCTCGGTCACCACCAAGTTGTCCGTGCCCGGATCGGGATCGGGGTCGGCGACGACGGCCGGGGGCCTGTCTTCGACCACGAAGGTCGTGCTCGCCACGATCCTCGTCGGCGCGGGGGTGTGGGCCGTGGCCCGCCCGGCGACGACGCTGTCGGCCGCCGCGCCGACGCTCCCGCGTGTCGCCGCGGCCGCGCCCGAGCCCCCGCTCGATCGCGGGCCCGAGTCTTCGCCGACCGTCGACGAGCCCACCGCCCCCGAGCAGCTTCCGGATGTGCCCGTCGCCGAGGACTCCGCGGGCGACGAGATGCCCCCGCCGGCCCGCGGTGTGACCAAGCCGACCCCGAAGCGACGCGCCCGTCCTACGACCGCCGCGTCCACGCTCGCCGAGGAACTGCAGCTGCTGCGCGACGCTCGACAACTGCTGCGGGCCGGGCAGGCCACCGACGCGCTCGAGGTCGTCGCCCGCCACCGACGAGCGTTTCCCGCGAGCACGTTCGCCGAGGAGCGCGACGCGACCGAGATCACGGCGTTGTGCCGGGCCGGTCGCGACGAGCACGCTCGCAGGAAGGCCGACGCATTCGCCCGACGGTTTCCCGCATCGACGCGCGACGTGCTCGCGGGGTGCGAAGGAGGTTCGCCATGAACGGGCGTCGTCGGGTCCTGCTCCCCGTCTTGTTCGCGGCCGGGTGCGTCGTCGATCGCGACGCCGGCTCGCTGACCGGCATCGATCCCGGCACCTCCACCGCACCGCCGGCCACCGGTGGCGGCGACGACACCGACACGGGCATCGAGGATCCGCGCCTGGACATGGGCGGTTTCGACATCCCCATCGAGGAGTGCGCGTCGGTCGGCCAGACGAGCACGATCGCGGAGGGCCCGTCGGACATTCTCGTCGTCGTCGACCACGCGATCGCCACGGCCCAGCACGCCGCCACGTTCCAGAACTTCTCGTTGCTCATCGCCAACGACCAGATCGAGGACGTGCGGGTGGTGATGCTCGCGGGCTACCCGGGCGACGGCGGCGGCGTGTGCATCGACGATCCGCCGCTGGGCGTGCAGCAGTGCCCCGCCACCGACGACAACCCTCCCCTGTACACCCACGTCGACGAGCGCATCGACGCCGCGACGCTGCTCACGCAGGTCCTGGCCACCCACGACCAGTGGGGTCCCGCGATGCGTCCGGATGCGTGGAAGCACATTTGGATCGTCACGCACGCCGACCCGAGCCTGGCCACCACCGACTTCCTCGCCGAGCTCGTCGCGCTCGATCCCGCCTTCGAGCGGCTGACCGTGCACGCGCTGGCACCGGAGGCCGACGACCCGAGCTGCGCGTCGGTCGTCGCGGGTACGAACGCCGAACATGCCGCGGCGCTCGCCGCCCTCACGACCGACACCGGCGGCGTCTTCGAGCCCCTGTGCAACTACAGCGTCAAGCTGCTGTTCGACGCGATGCTCGACCGGATCCAGGAAGTCGCGCTCTCGTGCGAGTACGACATCCCACCCGCTCCCGACGGCCTCGTGTTCGCACGCGACCTGGTCAACGTCGACTACGACGACGGCTTCGGCCTGCAGACCATCGGCTATGTCGACGCGGTGTCGGACTGCCCCGGCGTGGGCAACGGCTGGTACTACGACGACGCGCTCGCCCCCACCAAGATCCTGATGTGCCCGCAGACGTGTGGACGCTTCCAGGCGCTGCGCCAGGCGAGCATCGAGATCCGCTTCGGCTGCAAGACCGTCCCGGCGGGCTGATCGCCGGACGCTCGCGGTCCCCCCCGCGGGTCAGTCGCGACGCCGACGAAGGCCGAGCAGCAACAGGCCCAGTCCTGCGAACAGGGACGACGGCGGAGTGTCGGTGGTGCAGCCGCAGCCCCCGGCGTCGTCGCTCTGGCCCGCCGAGTCCCCATCGGTCTCACTGTCGATGCCGGTGCCGCCGATCGTGCCGGACTCGTCTCCGGCATCTCCCGCGGTGCCGTCGACCCCTCCGTCGCCGGACCCACTGCCTCCGGTGCCGCCCGTGGCGCCGTCCTCGGCGACCGTGATCGTGATCGAATCGGTGCTCTCGTTGCCACCGTGGTCCATCACGAGCGCGGTGATCGTGTACGTCCCCACCGGCAGACCGGCGAGCATGAACTCGAGGGCGCGATCGTAGTCGGGCTGATCGACGAGCACCTCACCGGCCTCGTCTTCGAGGATCATCTTCCAGCCGTAGCCGCCGACGTCGTCCCAGGGATCGAAGGTGACCGTGAACGAGTCGTTGGGCGTGAACACTGCGCCGTCGGCGGGCTCGACGATGTCGATCGTCGGCGGCATCACGTCGGCGCCAGCCGGCACGAAGATCGCCGACAACGTGTTGCGATCGTGCTGCTGGTCCGGGTTGCCGCAGTGGCAGCGGTTGACGCCGTTGCAGCCGGTGCCCTGCCCCGAGACGCTGATCGAGTTGGCGCAGCTGTCGTTGAAGCCGAGGTCGCCGCCCTGGGTCTGCGCGTAGCCGAGCGCCATCACGCTGTCGGGCGCGTTGGTGTGCTCGAGCCCCATCGTGTGGCCGATCTCCTGGCTGGTGACGTTGGCCTGGCCCGTGATCGCCCCGTTGTTCTGGAACGCGTAGCAGACGTTGCGCTGGCCGAAGTCCTCGCAGTCCAGCGGAGCGACCCCGCCCGACGGCCCCGACGTCGTGTCCGACCAGTGCCCGCCGATCATGGCCATCGAGTACGGCAGAACCTTGGGCGGACGCTCCAGGTAGACCACGTTGATCCCCCACTCGTCGAGGTCGGCCGCCACCGCCTGGGCGACCGCGATCGCCGACATCTCCCCGCCGGCGTAGACCGGGAAGGGGTGACCGCTGCGGGCGATGCCCGACAGGTTTTCGGCCGCGTTCTCGCCCCCCGTGGTCAGCGTTGCGCCCACGAAGTTGAGGTACACGGTGTGTCGACGCGGCAGCTCCATGCCGGGCCGGTAGTCGTAGTCGTAGATCCCCGCGGGCACTTCGTCGGGGAAGGCACACACGTCGTCGACGAAACCAGGCAGCGTCGGCAGCTCGCCGACGGTCAGCGTCATGTCGGCGTCGCCGACCATCTGTGCACCGTCGAGCATCGGTGCGGGCACGACCATCGATCCGACCTGCGCCATGCCCTCGGGCAACGCATCGGTCCCGACGTCGCCATCGGACGGGGCGACCTCGCGGACGTAGGCGTCGAGCTCCGAGAACGCGACCCCGCCCGGCGTCTGCGAATCGATCCGCGGTCGCAGGTGAGCCGGTGCGTCGGGCGAAAAGTCGATCACGACCGGCTCGGGACGCGGGTTGAAGTTCGGGTTCTGGACCGCGCCCGGGTCGGCGGACGCGATCGCGCCGACGCTCACGATCCCGAGCCCGACGGGGACGCTGATCAGCCTGCGAATGGTTCGGTTTGCCCGTTTTGCGACCACGACCGCGCTAGATTACCCAACCTCGGGCCGCCGCCGAAGCACAACCGCGAGGCGCCGATCGCGGCACGGCTCCGCGACCGGGATCGACGGCCCGCACGCGGCGAGAACCGGCCCTCGACCCATGCGTTCAAGGATCTCGATGCGACGCGCCTGCCTCCTCGCTGCCATGAGCGCCCTGTGGACGCTGTCCTGCACGCAATACGCGGCCGAGCCGAACGAGCCGCCGGCGGTCGCCGAGCCCGAGCCCGAGCCCGAGCCCGAAGTCGTCGTGCGGCATCGCTCGGGCGCACAGCTGGCCTGGGTCCGGGCCAACACGTGCGAGGACGGAGCCGCCCTGTCGCTGACGGCCTCCGACGGCACCGGCCTGACGTTGACCAAGCTCTCGGCCAACGCGTTCGTCGAGGGGCCGATCGCCCTGACCGAGCTGTCGCTTTCGTTCGACAACCCCGAGCCGCGCGTGCGCGAAGGGACCTTCGCGATCACCTTGCCGCCCGGGGCCGCCCTGTCGCGCTTCGCGATGAAGATCGACGGCCGCTGGCAGGAGGGCGAAGTCCTCGAGCGCCAGAAGGCCCGGCAGGTCTACGAAGACTTCTTGCACCAACGCCAGGACCCGGCCCTGATGGAGGCCGACGCCGGCAACGTGTTCACCGCCCGCGTGTTCCCGATCCCCCCGCAAGGCCGCAAGGAGATCGTCGTCGCCTACTCGCAGACGCTCACCGGTTCCGACGAGCCGTTTCGATTGCCGGTGTGCGGGCTGCCGCGCCTTTCCGAGCTCGACGTCGACGTGGGCTTCGCCGACGCGGCCTCGGCCGGCGACATCGAGCACCTGACGCTGCACGAGCGGGGCTTTTCGCCCACGATGGACCTCGAGGCACGACCGGGAGATCAGGTCGCCGGCGTCCGAGCCGGCGAGCTCGCGATCGCCCGCGTGCAGATCCGTCTCGACACGGCCCCCGCATCGCTCGACGGTCTGACGATCCTCTTCGATACCAGCGCCTCGCGCGGCTTGGACTTCGACGGCCAGGTGCATCGGCTCGGGCGGCTCGTGTCCGAGCTGGCTCGACGCGCCCCCGATCTTCCGCTGAGCGTGGCCGCGTTCGATCAGAGTCTGGCGAAGGTCTACGAGGGCCCGGCCTCGGGATTCGGCGACGGCGAGCTCGCCCGGCTGCGGCAACGCGGCGCGCTCGGGGCATCCAACCTCGCGCGCGCCCTGGCCGGCCTGCGCAAGGCGGGCCTGGTGCGGCCGCGCGTGCTGCTCGTGGGCGACGGCGTCGCCACGGCCGGTCAGACCGAGCGCGGGGACCTGCGCGCGATCGTCCGACGGCTGCGTGACGACGGCGTGACGCGCCTGGACGCCCTCGTCGACGGCGGTCGATCGGACCAGGACATGCTGCAGGGACTGGTGACGGCGGGACTGGCCGAGGACGGACTCGTCCTCGACGCACGCCGTCGACTCGCGACGGTCGTCGACAGGTTGCAGGCCCGCACGGTTTCCGGTGTGCGTGTCGCCGTCCCGGGCGCGAGCTGGAGCTGGCCGCGCACGCTCGACGGCGTACAGTCCGGCGACGAGGTGCTCGTGTACGCCAAGCTGCCGGCGAACGCGGCGATGACGGTGGCGATGACCGGTGCCACGGTCGACGACGCCACGCCCACGCTGCACCCCGCCCCGGCGCCGCTGGTGGCCCGTGCCCACGCGCGCGAAAAGATCGCCGAGCTGTCGCGGCGCCGCGGCGAAGCCGAAGATCCCGCCAAGCGCGAGCGACTCGGCGAGCAGATCATCGCGCTGTCCAAGGAGCACCGCGTGCTGTCGGATCTGACCGCACTGCTCGTGCTCGAGACCGCCGACGACTACGCGCGCTACGGCATCGAGCGAAACGCGTTGGCCGACATCCTCACCGTGCGCGCCGACGGGATCGAGGTCGTCGATCGAAAGCTGCCGCCGACCCCCGAGGCCGAGCTGGCGCGCAGCGTCGACATTCCCGGCGACCCGCAGGGCCTCGAGGACGAGGCCAAGAAGAAGCTCGACCTCGACGGCAAGCTCTCCCTCGCGGTCCCCGAGCCTCAGATGAAGGTGATGCTCGACGGCGACGGCTCGGATGCCCCGTCGCCACCTCCCGCGGATGCCGGTGGCGACGCGGGCGCCTTCGCCCACGCCGAGGAATCCGAGCGGATGCTCCGGCTCGAACAACGACCGCGACCCGAGCCGACCGCCGCGGGCCCCCGCCGCCGCACCGCCACGACGGGATCGTCGTCGCGTGGTTCGAGCACGCGTCGACCGGCCTCGATCGTCGCCAACGACGAGGCCCCGGAGGCCCCGGCCCCGGCCACCCCGGTCGAGCAACGGGACTACGCGTTCGCCGACGACGGCATCGAGGGCGATATCCGGCCCGGGTCCACCGAGCCGCCATCCACCGATCCGTACGAAGGCGACTTCGGCCGGGTGATGGCACGGCTCGCGGACGGCCGGACCCGCGAGGCCGCCGCGCTCGCGCAGCGCTGGCACGAGGACAACCCCGGCGACGTGCTCGCTCTCGTGGCGCTCGGCGAGACCCTCGAGGCGCGCGGCGATCTGCAGCAAGCGGCACGCGCCTACGGATCGCTCGTGGACCTGTTCCCCTCGCGCGCGGATCTTCGTCGCATGGCCGGCGAACGACTCGAGCGTCTGCGCGGGCCCGGCCAAGGCCTGGCGATCGACACGTACCGCAAGGCGCTGCGCCAGCGCCCCGATCACCTGTCGGGCTACCGGCTGCTGGCCTACGCGCTGCTGCGAGCCGGCAAGCCCGAGGAAGCGTTCGAGACCCTGGCCAAGGGCCTGACGGTGCGTGCACCCGATGACCGCTACCGGGGCGTCATCCGAGTGCTCGGCGAAGACCTTCGGCTCGTCGGTGCCGCCTGGGTGGCGCGCGCCCCGAAGGCCCGTGCGCGCGTGGAGGAAACGCTGAAGGAGCACGGCATGACCCTGCCGACGCAAGCCTCGACGCGGTTCGTCCTCAACTGGGAGACGGATGGCAACGACGTGGACCTGCACGTCTACGACGACCAAGGAGGCCACGCCTACTACTCGAGTCCCGTCATGCCCAGCGGGGGCGAGCTGTACGCCGACGTCACCACGGGCTACGGCCCCGAGTGCTTCACGATCGAAGGCACGCCGAAGGCCGACGCGTACACGCTGCAGGCGCACTACTACCGACGCGGGCCGATGGGGTACGGCATGGGCAAGCTCCAGGTCATCACCCACGACGGCGACGGCACCCTGACGTTCGACGAGCGGCCGTTCGTGATCATGCGCGACGACGCGTTCGTCGATCTGGGACGCATCGGCGGCTGAGCCTGCCCCGGTTCCCGGGGCGACTCCGGCATTGACGGCGCGCGTCGCATCCGCGACGGTGACGGGCGCACGAGGCCGTCATGACCGAACCGTTCGTCTTCGATCCCCCGACCCGCATTCTCCTCGGCCCCGGCCCGTCCGACGTGCCCGCGCGCGTGCTGTCGGCGATGGCCCGCCCCACGGTCGGCTACCTCGACGCGACCTACACCGCGTTGCTCGAGGCCCTGCAGCCCCTGCTGCGGATGGTGTTTGCGACCACCAACGAGGACACGCTGACGATCACGGGTGCCGGCACGGCCGCGATGGAGGCGGCGCTGTTCAACGTGCTCGAGCGCGACGATGTCGCCGTGGCGTGCGTGCACGGCTACTTCGGCGATCGGATGCGGCAGGTCGCCGAGCGCAGCGGCGCCCGCGTCGAGGTGGTGGAGGCCCCGTGGGGACAGCCGAGCTCGCCCAAGGCCCTGCGCGACAAGCTCGCCCAGCTCGGCAAGGTCAAGCTCGTGTGCGTGCCCCACGGCGAGACGTCGACCGGGGTCTGCCAGCCCATCGAGGAGCTCGCCGAAATCGCGCATGCCCACGGTGCGCTGTTGGTCGTCGACACCGTCGCGTCACTCGGAGGCGCGCAGTTTCTCACCGACGACTGGGGTGCCGACGTCGTCTACACCGGCTCCCAGAAGTGCCTGAGCGTGCCTCCGGGGATCTCGCCGATCACGTTCGGCCCTCGCGCCATGGAGGTCGTTCGCAACCGCAAGACGCCCGTGGGGAGCTGGTACCTCGATCTGCTGCTGAACCTGCAGTACTGGCAGACGCCCCACCGCTACCACCACACCGGTCCCGTGAATCTGTCGTACGCCTTGTATGAAGGATTGCGAATCCTGGAGGAAGAGGGCCTGCAGGCGCGGATCGACCGTACGACGACGACGGCACGGGCGTTGTGGGCCGGTCTGGAGGCGATGGGCCTTTCGTTGGTCGTCGACGAGGCACACCGGCTGACGACGCTGACCACGGTCCGCGTGCCCGACGGGGTCGACGACGCCAAGGTGCGAGCCCACCTCATGTCGCACTACGGGATCGAGATCGCCGGCGGACTCGGCCCGTTCGCTGGCAAGGCATGGCGGGTCGGCTTGATGGGCGCGTCATGCTCGCGACGCAACGTGATGCTGCTGCTGCCGGCGCTCGAAGAAGCGCTGCGCGCCCAGGGATTGCGGGTGCCCGGTGGGGCCGGCCCGGCGGCCGCCGCCGCCGTGTTCGACGGCTGAACGCTCCCGCGCGTGCGCCCGCACCTGCTATCCTCGCGACGCATTGGTGTTCCTCGGCGAACTGTTGGAGTACCTCGACCGCGGAGAGGCGGACGAGGTCGTCCTGCAGAGCGGCCAGACGGTTCGTCTCCGCGGCAAGAAGGGTGAGCGCGAGCACGGCAGCAAGGCGCTGACACGCGACTCGATCCTCTCGGCCCTCCATGGTGCCTCGGTGGGCACCGCGATCCCGAAGGAAGACACGGCCGGCGAGGTGGAGGTCGTCGAGATCCGCGGCCGCGCGTACATGATGAACATCGCGAAGTTCCTCGATCTCATCGAGGTTCGGATCGCCCGCATGCCCGGCGACGACGGGCCGGCGCCCGTGACGGTCGGCAACGGCCGCACGCGCCGCGAGCTGACGCGGCAGACCGAGCAGGAGGTCGACCGCCAGACCAAGCGCGAGGTCGATCGCCAGACCAAGCGCGAGGTCGGCCGGCAGACGCAGCGCGACATCAGCGGACCGATCGCGCTCGACGGACCCGACACGGCGACCCCCGAGATCGGGCCCCCGACCGAGCTTCCGTCGTTCCCCACGCCCTGGGGCGCCGTGCCCACGGCCGACGCCGAGCCCACCGCACCGCCGCGCATGCCGGGCGTGCCGCGCCACATTCCCGCCGCAGCCTCGGGTCCCACCCCGCTGTCGGTCGTCGTGCCGGCGCCGGCGCCCAAGAGCTCGCGTGCCACCGGGAGCATCGAGCCACGCGAGGGAGCCGCCCTCCCCGGACCGATCGCCGAAGCCCTCGCGCAGGCCCGACGAGACGGGGCCAGCGACGTGCACGTGCAGGCGGGCGAGCCGATCCGAATCCGCAAGGCGGGGCGGCTCGAGTCGCTCGCGCAGACGACCCCACCCGAGCTCGTGACCGAGTGCGCGTCGGCGCTGCTCGACGCCCGGCTCGTCGAGCAGTTCGACCGGCACGGCTACGTCGACTTCGCGGCCGAGCGCCCCGGGGCGGGCCGGCTGCGCATGAACCTGTGCCGGCAGCGCGGCGGCCTCAAGCTGTGCGCGCGACTGGTCGCCGACAAGCCGCCTTCGGCGGGCGAGCTCGGCTTTCCGCCCGAGATGGAGCGCTTCAAGCTGCTGCACCAGGGCCTGTGCGTCATCGCCGGTCCGAGCGGACACGGCAAGACCACGACGCTCGCGGCGCTGATCGACCAGCTCAACCGCGACAAGGGCGTTCACATCATCACGGTCGAGGACCCGGTCGAGATCATCCATCCGGTCGCCAAGGCGATCGTGTCGCAGCGCGAGGTCGGTCGGCACACCCACTCGTTCGAGACGGCGCTCAAGGCGGCCCTGCGCGAGGACCCGGACGTGATCGCGATCGGCGAGCTCCGCGACCGCGAGACGGTGGAGATGGCGCTGAGCGCCGCCGAGACCGGCCACCTCGTCATCGCGACGATGAACACGCCCTCGGGTGCCAAGACGATCGAGCGGCTCATCGAGCTGTTTCCCCCCGAGGACCAATCCCAGGTCCGCGCCACGATGTGCGGGGCACTCAAGCTCATCGTCAGTCAGCGACTGATTCGCCGCACCGACGGAACCGCTCGCGTGGCCGCGTTCGAGGTCATCACCGGCGGACCGCCCCTGTGGGGTCTCATCCGCGATCGCAAGCTGCACCAGCTGCCGAGTCTGCTGCAGCGGGGCAAGGCGTACGGCATGCGTCGCATCGAGGAGTCGCTGCGCGAGCTCGTGCTGCAAAAGGCGATCACACACGAGCAGGCCCTGCGCTACGCCGACGACCCGCGGGCGCTCGCGGGCAACGACCCGACCGCCGGCGCGAGCTGGAACCCCTCGGGAGGTCACTGACGTGCCGGTCATCGACGCTCTGCTCGACGAGCTGCTGCATCTGGACGGCTCCGACCTGCACCTGTCGGTCGGCTACCCGCCGATCGGCCGCGTCAAGGGTGACCTCAGGCCCCTGCGTCCATCCCCGCTGACCGTCGACGAGATCACGCGGATGCTCGACGAGTTGCTCGACGAGCCGAGGCGGCGACGGTTCGCCGAGAACATGGACCTCGACTTCGCGCATGCGCACGGCAAACGGGCCCGCTTTCGTGCCAACTACATGCAGAAGACCACGGGGCCCGGCGCGGTGTTCCGGACGATTCCCTCGCGGATCCCGTCGCCCGAGGACCTGAAGCTGCCCAAGGCGATCCTCGATCTGTCCGAGCGCCCCGCCGGTCTGGTGCTCGTGACCGGGCCGACCGGCAGCGGCAAGAGCACGACGCTCGCCTCGATGCTCTCGCACATCAACGGCACGCGCGACGGACACATCCTCACCGTCGAGGATCCCGTGGAGTTCGTGCACACGCCCAAGCGCTGCCAGATCACCCACCGCGAGGTCGGTGTGCACTCGCCGACCTTCGCCGACGCGATCCGCAGCGCCGGTCGAGAGGACGCCGACGTGATCCTCGTGGGCGAGCTGCGGGGCGCCGAGACGATGCGCCTGGCGCTGCAGCTGGCGAGCTTCGGCGTGCTCGTGTTCGCGACCGTCCACACCAACTCGGCGCCGGCCACGATCGACCGCTTCGTCAACGCCTTCCCCGCCGCCCAGCAGTCGCAGATCCGCGGCATGATGTCCGACGCCCTCGCCGGCATCATCTCGCAGCAGCTGCTCAAGCGCGCCGACGGTTCCGGACGCGTGGCCGCCCACGAGATCCTCGTGGGCAATACCGCCGTCGGCGCGGTGATCCGCGAGGGCAAGACCTCGCTGATCCCGAGCCTCATCCAGGCCGGTCGCAAGGACGGCATGCAGACGATGGACGCGACGCTGGAAAAACTCGTCGCCGACGGCGTGGTGACGGCCGCCGATGCGCTCGATCGCGCCAGCGACAAGGACTCCTTCGCGCGGCTGCCCTCGGTGGCGGCCGGGCTCAATCGGTAGGCCGCGCCCCGTCGATGGCGGCGAGCAGGCGCGCTTGGTCGTGGACGGCGTCGCGGCTGCCGGCCTGCTCGACCAGCCACGCGATGGTCTCGTTCGGGTCCGGGGCGACCGTCCACGGACAGCGCAGGTCACCGAACGACATCAGCAGGCGCATGAACGTGCGCTTGGAGCTCGCGGTGACGCCTCGGCCTCGGACGCACGCCGCCCAGTAGCGCAGGTGGGCCGCGTGGTCGCGCACGATCGCCGACAGTCCGTCGCGCACCTGTTTCTTGGGCACGTCCGTGTCTTCGTCGATCACGACCACGAAGGCGAGGTCGTCGGAACGCCGTGTGGCGATCGCGAAGGCCTCCCGCAGGATGGCGACCTCCTCGAGGCTCGTCTCGCGCCAGAATCGACACAGGGCGAGACCACGGCCCGCCAGTGCCGCGCCGCCACGGGTCGACCGGACGAGCTCGAGTCCGGTGGTGTCCAGCGTGCTCCCCGTCACCGGTGCCTACGTTAGCAGCCGAGGGCGGTCGCGATGGCGGCGAAATCCGGGGCGCAAACGCCCCGAATCGGGAGGCGATCAGCCGGGCGGGTCGAAGTTCTCGCAGGTCGTCACGATCGTCGAGATCGTCTCGGCGAAGACCGGCCCGAAGTCCGGCTCGCAGATGCTGGCAATGGCGCCTTGCTTGCCGAACGACATCACGAAGTCGATCAGGTTCGGGCTCTCCGTGCCGAACACGACGCAACTGACGTCATTCCACGGCACGAAGCCGATCACGACCATCGCCTCGGGGTCGCCGTTCTTGGCCGCGACGATCGCGTCGTACCAGCCGGTGGTGTCGGTCATCAGATTCGCGTCGTCCATCGTCGACGCCACGGGCGGGTCGTCGGTCAGAACGACGAGCACGAGGATCGCGTCGTCGCGCAGGAAGTCCTCGTTGCAGCCACCGGCCCCCGCCATGGCGGGGTCGAGGGCGGCGAGGGTCGCCGTCACCGGCTGCTCGACGCCCGAGCCGAACGCCCCCACCGATGCCATGCACGGGAACTTCACGGACAGGTCGTCCTGCTCGGTCGCGAATCGGCCCCCCTCGGCGAAGGGCATACAGTTGCCCCCGGCCTGCGTCTGCGACACGAGACTGCCGAGCGTCATGCAGCCCGGCGCGTTCGCGGAGTACGCATCGGAGGTGATCACGCCGACGTGGTAGCTGTCGACCGTCCCCTCGAGCGACGCCTGGATCGCGTCGATGAAGCCCTGGAAGCTGTTGAGCAGCTGGGTCTGCTGCGCCGACATCGATCCCGAGTTGTCGATCGCGAACAAGAAGTCGACCTTCGAGCAACCCTGCTCCAGCATCGGCGCGTCGGGCATCACCCCGAGGTCGAACTTGATCATGGTCCCGTCGGTGCCGCCCCCGTCGCTGGAGTCGGCCGGTCCGGACGTCGGGTCCGCGGAGGTCGCCGAGGTCATCGATGCGCTCGTCGTCGCCACACCTGTGGTCGTCGGTTCCGACGTCGCCGACAGCCCGCCGCTGTCGTCGCCCCGTCCGTCACCGTCCTCGGACGCCGGACAGCCGCTCGCCAACGTCGCCACGGCGAGCAGCGCGCCACCCCATCCCCAACCCGAGCTCCGCATGCCCGGCAGTATACCGGCTCAAGCCGTGGGTGCGTCCACCCGAGCCACGAGCGCGTCGATGCGATCGGCGGCACCGAACGTTCGCACGAACTGCCGCATCGCTTCTGCAGCGACCCCGTGAGGATCTTCGGTCATGCCACGACCGACCCACAGCGCCAGACGCACTTGGCCCATCGCGGTCGCCATGCGAGCGCACAGCTCGGGATCGTCGGCGCGAAACATGCCCGACTTCATGCCCTCGCCGATCGCCGCCATCAGCATCTGCAGGCCCGCCTCCCAGGCGCGCGTCTGCTCCGGCGTGCGCAGCTCGTCGGTCGTGCCCCACGGCACGCGCTCGCGCAGCTGCACGCGAAGGAACTGTGGATGCGCCATGTGAAAGCGCAGGTAGCCCGACAGACCGGCGCGTACGCGTTCGAACGCATCGGTCGCCGCGAGCACCTGCGTGCCCACCTCTTGCATCAACGCCGCGAGCCGGTCCGACTGCACCGCCCGGTACGCGTCCCACTTCTTGTCGAACACGCTATAAAAGGTGGCGAGCGAGACCCCGGCGGCCTTGGCGATCACCTGAACCTTGGCGGCGTCGTAGCCGTGCTCGGCGAACACCCCCTCGGCGGCGTCGACGATCGCGGCGCGGTACATCGCCCGGCGGGCCTGCACGAGGCGCTGGCGGGGATCATCGAGGGCGTGCGCGGCGTCGCTTGACATCGGCGGAGGGCCAGAATAGTAGCTTCCAAAATCAGAATCGCAATTCTGCGCACGCTACGCTAGCTCACGCCCCACAGGCGAGGACAGCTCCACCATGCCCGACCTCTCCGGCCACGCTCCCGGTCCACCTCCCAGCTTCGTCGACGCGAAGACCCGCCGCCAAAAGGCGCGCGCGGCCGGACTCGATCCGGACTACTGGTACGCCGTCGAAGAGAGCAGCCGACTCGGCAAGGGCAAGCACCTCGAGACCAAGTTCCTCGGTCGATCGATCGCGGTCTTTCGTGGTCAGGACGGCCGGGTGCGGGCGGTCGAGAACCGCTGCGCGCATCGTCATCTCAAGCTCACCGAGGGCGAGGTCGTCGACTGCCGACTCGTGTGCCCCTACCACGGCTGGTCGTACGACGCGCAGGGCAAGGCCTCGATCCCCCACGATTTGTTCGGCAAGAAGGAGCCGAACATCTCGATCCCCGCCGTGCCGGTGCGCGAGCGGTACGGACTCGTGTGGATCTTCCCCGGTGACCCCGAGCGGGCCAAGAGCAAGGACATCCCCTCGATCCCCGAGCTCGAGGGCGCGGCGCCGTGGCCCCACACGATCGTGCAGTTCGACTGCCCCGGGCACCACTCGATGCTGCTCGACAACGTGTCGGACTTCACCCACGGCTTCCTGCACCGCAAGTTCCAGCCCTTCGACGGCACGGACCTGCTGCGCTGCGAGTCGATCGGCGACCGCGTCGAGCTCGAGTACAAGTCCAAGATCGGCGCGGGCCGGCTGCAGAACCTGTTCATCGACCGGTCGGACTCCGACTGCGATCACATGACGGCCTGCTACGACTACCCGTACCACTGGTCGAACACCGACGGGCGGATCAAGCACTTTCTGATCACGCTGCCGATGGACGAGCGGTCCAACCGCCACTTCTTCATCTTCTACATCAAGCCCGGCTCGGTGAAGATTCCCGGCCTGGGCAAGGTGCCACGGTGGCTGGCCGACAAGATGATGAAGGCGACCCGCTACACGACCCTGCAGCCGCTGCTCGGCCAGGACGTGTGGGTCCTTCGCCACGAGCAGGAGGGCTGGGACAAGTACTGGGACCGCCCGGCCCCCGAGCTTTCGCCCGTGGTCAAAGCCTTTCAGGACCTGACGATCCGCAAATGGCAGGAGTACCTCGACCGCAAGAAGGGCGCGCCCGAACGCGCGGCCAACAACGTGGTCCCTGCCCCGACCCATCCGCTCCAGGGAGTGGCCCGATGAACGCCCCCGCCTCCGTCTCCTCCGCCGCCGTCGACATTCGCGGCGTCGATGCCTCCACGATCCAGTGCTACGACCCGGCCACGCGCGTGCTGCTGGGCGTCGTCGACGTCGACGATGCCGAGGCGGTGCGTGCCGCGATCGCGCGCGCCCGCGAGGCACAAGTCGGCTGGGCCGAGACCGACTTCGCGACGCGCCGTCGCGTGCTGCGACGGATCTCCGATGCGATCTTGGAGCGCACCGACGAGCTCGTGGAGGCGATCGTCCGCGACAGCGGCAAGACCCGCGAGAACGCCCTGATGGGCGAGATCTGGACCGTGCTCGAGAAGCTGCGCTGGACCGCCGCCCACGGTGAGCGGCACCTGCGTCCCGAGCGAGTCTCGTCCGGGCTGTTCGTGCACAAGAAGGCCCGGCTCGAGTTTCATCCGCTCGGGGTCATCGGCGCGATCATCCCGTGGAACTACCCGTTCCAGAACATCATGAACCCGCTCATTCCGGCGCTGATGGCCGGCAACGGGTTCGTGGTCAAGCCCTCGGAGTGGGTCGCATGGTCGGCCGACGGGTTCGTGCAGCTCGTGCGCGACGCACTCGCGGCCGAGGGCCAATCGCCCGAGCTCGTCCAGGTCGTGCAAGGCTACGGCGCCACGGGCCAGGCACTCATCGCCGGCGGCATCGACTCGCTGGTGTTCATCGGCTCGGTCGGCAACGGCCAGCGCGTGCTCGAGGCCGCGGCCAAGACGATCACGCCGGTCGTGCTCGAGCTCGGCGGCAAGGACCCGTTCATCGTCTGCGACGACG
>CALBMM010000020.1 GCA_937896535.1 uncultured Pseudomonadota bacterium | reverse complement strand
GCGCCTGCTTTGGGAGCAGGATGTCGGAGGTTCAAATCCTCTCGCCCCGACCAACGACCGCTTCGGCGGTCGTTCTTTGCGCCCATAGCTCAGCTGGATAGAGCGCCGGCCTTCTAAGCCGGATGTCGGAGGTTCGAACCCTCCTGGGCGCGCCCCTGCGCGCCGCGCAGGTTCGGACCCTCGTGGAGGCTGCGTGGGCGGGGTGTCGCCGGGCTGGTACGGTTGGTGGGGGATGGCGAGCGGCGACGTCGAGTTGCTCGAGGCGTGGCGCGCGGGGGACCGAGGCGCGGGCGATCGGCTGACGCGGCAGTACTACGCGGCGGTCCATCGCTTCTTTGCGCTGCGGGCCGCGGACGTGGCCGACGATCTGACGCAGCGGACGTTTCTGGCGTGCAGTCAGGGGCGTGAGCCCATCGCCGTCAGCGTGCGGGCGTACCTGTTCGGCATTGCGCGCAAGATGCTGCTCAAGCACCTCGACGCGCGCAGTCGAGAGGACGACGCGGCGTTCGACTTCGACACCCCGGCGGCGCCGAGCTATTTCAGCCCGTCGCGCATCGTCAACGTGCGCCAGGAGTACTGGTTGTTGCTTCGCGCGCTCGACAACCTCGCGCTCGATGCGCAGCAGCTCATCGCGTTGTTCTACGTCGAGGAGCTGCGGGCGCGGGAGATCGGCGAAGTGCTCGGGATGTCGACGACCGCGGTCACCACCCGGCTGTCCCGGGCGCGCGACGCCCTGCGCGCCGAGCTCGCGCAGCTCCCGGCGCCGCCGAACGTGCGCGCCGCCGTGCTCGACGATCTCGACGCTTGGGCGCGTTCGCTCGGCTCGGTGCTCGGCGAGCTGCCCAGCGCGGTCTGACCCGTCGGCGCCGCCTGGTACGATCGCGGCCGCAGGATGAGCGCGCCCGCGGCCACGTCGATTCGGACCTCGTTGCCGCCGGGCACCGTGGTCGGTCGGTACACGATCGTCGACCGCATCGGGGCCGGCGGGATGGCGGAGCTGTTCCTCGCCCGCCAGGACGGGCCGCGCGGCTTCGCCAAGCCCATCGCCCTCAAGCTGCTGCACGCGCACGTCGCCGAAGACCCGGAGTTCGTCGCGATGTTCGAACGCGAGGCCCGTGTCGCCGCCGGGCTCACCCATCCCAACATCGTGCAGGTCCTCGACGTCGGCGTGGCGGGCGGCGAGCACTTCCTGGCGCTCGAGCACGTGCACGGCCGCGACCTGCGACGCGTGCTCGCGGCCCAGCGCGGCCCGCTGCCGCTCGGCTGTGCGATTCGGATCGTGGTCGACATCGCCCGCGCCCTCGACTACGTGCATGCGCGCACCGGTCCCGAAGGCGCGCCGCTGCACCTGGTGCACCGCGACGTGTCGCCGGCGAACGTGCTGGTCGGGTTCGCGGGGGCGGTCAAGCTCGCCGACTTCGGCATCGCCAAGGCGGCCGATCAGACGGCCCACACGCGCACCGGCACGTTCAAGGGCAAGTTCGGCTACATGGCGCCCGAGCAGTACCTGCAGCAGGCCGCGGACGCGCGCAGCGACCTGTACTCGCTCGGCGTGGTCTTGTACGAGGCCACCACGGGTCGGCGAGCGTTCGGGGGCAAGCAGACGTTTTCGATCATGAACCGCGCCCTCGCCGGCGAGTACGCGGCCCCGGCCGAGGTCGTGGAGGACTATCCGTCCGCGCTCGCGGACCTGGTGGCGAGACTGCTGGACACCGACCCTGCGGGGCGACCGGCGCGAGCCGGGCCGGTCGCCGACGAGCTCGAGGCGATCGCGGAGGCGCTCGAGCTCGACGTGTCCGTCGGGGCGCTGTCGGCATGGATGCGCACGCTGTTCGACGATCCTGCGGAGCCGACGCTGCGCGTGTCGTCGCAATCGTTGCCCCCGTCGGTCGTCGACCTCGCGCCCGAGGAACGCCCGACGCGCCCGACGCGACGCGCGCGAGGGTTTCGTCCCTCCATGATCGCGTTCGCGGCGATCGGCGTGATCGGGATCGGGGTGGGGGCGATCGGAGGGTGGCGAATGGCGCGAGGAGAGCCGGGGCCGGTCGACGAGGAGGCCGCGCCGACGCCGACGCCGACCCCGGTCGAAGCGACCCCACCGGTCGAGCCGTCGGCCCCCGTGCACGCGAGCGACGATGCGGTCGCCCCGTCCCCATCGCCACCGGAGAATTCGGCGGCAGCGGTCGAGCCGACGCCGCCGAACGTCGACGCCGAGGTGAGTGGGGCGGACGGTGAGACCCCGACGGCGTCCGACGCGACCACGCGACGCCGGCGCAAGAAGCCGTCGCGCAAGCCCGATGCCCGTCCCGCCGCGGCGCCGACCCAGACCCCGGCCGGGATGTTTCCCAAGGCGATGCAATGAACGCCTGGTTGCTCGCGTCCACGCTGCTCGCCGCGCCACCCGAAGGTGCGCAGGACAATCCCCACTTCGCCGCAGCGGTGCAGGCGTGGAACGAGGAGCGCTGGGAGGACGCCGCGAAGGCGATGGCCCGCGCCTACGCGCTCGATCCCCGTCCGGAGTACGTGTTCGCGCAGGCGCAGGCGCTGCGATTTTCCGGTGACTGCGACGCCGCGGTGCCTCGGTACCGAGCCTTCATCGCGCTCGATCCTCCGGCGGACGCCGTGACCGAAGCGCGTGGTCACATCGACGCGTGCGGCGGCGAGTCGACCGCGTCGCCGCCGCCCGAGCCATCGCCGCCCCCGGCCAGCGATCCGACCCCTGTCACCTCGCCGCCCGCGATCGACGACGAGACCCGGCCCGTGGCGCGTCCGTGGTGGCGCGATCCGGCGGGCCACGTGCTCGGCTGGTCGGGCGTCGCCTTCGTCGGCGTCGGGGCGGGGCTTTGGGGCGAAGGCATGGCGCGTCGGCGTCGGGGCGAGGCGGCCAGCGACGAGCAGGCCTACCGCGATGCCCGCCGCGGCGGCGCCACGATGGTCTCGGTCGGGATCCCGCTCGTCTCGGTCGGTGGCGCGCTCGTGCTCGCCGCGATCACTCGGTTCGCGGTCGTCGGTCGGCGCGGCGGCGGGCGTCACGAGGCGGCGGCACGGCGGCGTGCGATCGTCCCGCGCGTGTCGTGGACGATCGTCGTGCCGGATTGACCCGACGTCCGACCGGCCGCCACACTGCAAGGATGCGGCGACGGCAGACGGCGGGCGGGCTCGGGGCCACGCTCGGGCTCGCCCTCGCCGCCTGTTTCGGGACGGCGGACTATCGGTGCGCCGACAGCGTCGAGTGTCGCCACGACGGGGTGCAGGGGACGTGTCGTGCCGACGGCTACTGCAGCTACCCCGACGCCGACTGTCCGTCGGGCGAACGCTACAGCGACCAGGCGGGGAGTCTGGCGAGCCTTTGCGTCGACGTCGAGCCGCCGGTCGGCAGCACCTCGAGCACCTCCGACGACGACACGACCGAGGGCGGCCTGCCGGTCGACGACGACTCCACCGGTGCCCCGACGCGGACCGAAGCCGTCTGTGGCAACGGGGTGCGCGAAGGCGGCGAGGCGTGCGACGACGCGAACGCCGTCGATGGCGACGGCTGCAACGTCGACTGTGCGGTGTCGGCAAGCCCACGGTGGTCGCCCTGGGATCGGGTCTACGGCGGCGCACCCGAGTCCGACGCGAAGTTCCTCGACGTCGACGTGCGACCCGACGGTACGGTCATCGCGGTCGGGAGCGAGGCCCTGGCCACGGGCGGTGCGGCGCTGTTCGTGCTGTGGTCCGAGGACGGTGACGTGGTCTGGGCGCGGCACTACGACGTCGACGCGGCCGCAGACCTCGCGCGCTCGGTGACGGCGGCCGTCGGATCGGAGATCTTCGTCGTCGGGCGCACGACGACCGTCGAT
This sequence comes from uncultured Pseudomonadota bacterium, assembly GCA_937896535.1. Lineage (GTDB taxonomy): Bacteria > Myxococcota_A > Polyangia > Nannocystales > Nannocystaceae > CALBMM01. Next base: position 48,389 of record CALBMM010000020.1, on the reverse strand, counting down.
GCCGAGACCGCGTGGCTGCTCAACGTCGAGCCCGCCGACGGCGACGTCGAGGACCAGGCCGTGACGGGGCAGCAGTTCGGTTCGGCGATCGCGTACATGCACGTCGGGCGCCTCGTCGTCGCCGGCCACGGCTTCGGCACCACGGGGGTGCGCACGTTCGACGAACAGCTGACGCTCGAGGCGACGGCGGAAGTGGTCGGGGGTGGGGCGGCCGCGGTTGCGGCCGACGGTGTGCGCGACGTCGCCTACTACGCGGGGACGATCGGCGGGGTGCCCACCGTCGCGCGTGCCGACGCGGCGGCCGATCCCGCGCTCGTACCCCTGTGGGAAGGCGACACGGCCGTCGGTGCCGGGCTGCAGGGGCTCGCCTTCCGCGACGGGGTGCTCGTCGCGGCGGGGTACGAGGGACTCGGGATGCGCGACGCATGGCTGGCGACGATCGACACCGTCGGCGGCGGTACGGGGTGGACGTTCACGACGCGCGAGCCCGGCGAGGAGGAGATCGAGGACGTCGCGATCGATCCGACGGGAGCCATCGTCGCCGTCGGCTTCGGCACGGGGTCGGGACAAGACGCGCGCGTGTACAAGCTCGGCCCCGACGGGACGCTGTTGTGGCAGTGGGACAATCCCCTACCCAACGACGACGTCGCGCGCGCCGTGGCCGTGCGCCCCGACGGCGACATCGTCGTCGCCGGCGAGCGGACCGGACCCGACGGCGCGACCGATGCCTGGATCACCCGCCTGACGCCGTAACTGTCCGGGAATCGGGGGCGCCGCGCGGATCCGTCGGTCGTCCCGAAAAAAGTCTGTGACAAGTCCGGCGTTCGTCGGACCGTACGTCTGGAGGGATCGATGGGACGCATCGCCACGATGGCGCGCGCGCTGGGCTGCTTCGCGCTCGGCACGACGCTCGGCTGCTACGCCGGCCGCAGCGAAGGCGACGGTGGCGAGCCGGACGCTCCGGGGTCGGGCGAGGGCGGGGCGGACGGGGCCGCCGACGACGGGGCGGACGACGGGGCCGACGATGGCCCGAGCGCCGCGGCCTGCGATGGCGTGACCGACGTGGGCCCCTCGCCGTTGCGCCGGTTGACGCGCCGCGAGTACGCCAACGCCGTCGACGACCTGCTCGGCGTACCGGCGCAGGTCGCCGCGCTCGACCCGGACGAAAAGCTCGCCGCGTTCGACAGCAATCTGGCCGCGCCCGTCTCGGTCGCGATCGTGCGGCAGTACCAGACCCTCGCCGAGGATTCGGCGGAAGCGGCGATGGCCGACCTCGCGGCGCTCGTGCCGTGTGATCCGGTCGCGGCCGCCGCCGACGGCGCGATGGCGACGGCGTGCACGGCGGCGTTCGTGGCCTCGTTCGGGCGTCGCGCGTACCGTCGTCCCCTGACCACGGCCGAGCTCGACGAGCTGACCGCGCTCGCGGCCGGCGGCACCGACTTCGCCGACGGCGTGCGGCTGGCGATCACGGCCATGCTGCAGTCGGTCGACTTTCTGTACCACCTCGAGCTCGCGCCCGACGGTGCGGCACCCGGCGTCGTCGCGCTCCCGGACTTTCAGCTGGCCGCGCGACTGTCCTTCTTCCTGTGGGGCTCGGTTCCCGACGACGCGTTGCTCGACGCTGCGGACGCGGGCGAGCTCGCCGATCCCGAACGGTTGCGGGCGCAGGCCGAGCGTCTGCTCGACGATCCGAGGGCAGCCGATGCGGTCGCGAGCTTCCACCTGCAGTGGCTCGGGCTCGACAACCCGGCCTCGGTGATCAAGGAGCCCACGTTCTACCCGGCGTTCGACGACGAGCTTCGGACGGCGATGTGGGCGGAGACGGAGCGCTTCGTCACCCACGTGGTGCTCGAGGGCGACGGCAAGCTCGACACGCTGCTGACGTCGTCGGCCTCGTTTGCCGACGGCCCGCTGCTGGAGCTGTACGAGGTCACGCCGCCGGCCGACCACGACCCCGGCGAGCCCGTGATGCTCGACCCGGCCCGTCGGGCGGGCCTGCTGACCCAGGCGAGCTTCCTGGCCAAGCACGCCCACAACGACTCGTCGGGTCCGGTGCAGCGCGGCGTCATCGTACGCAGCCACATGCTGTGTCAGCAGCTGCCGCCGCCGCCCAACGACGTGCCCGAGCTCGGCCCGGTCGACCCCAACTCGACCACTCGGGAGCGCTTCGAGCAGCACACCACCGATCCCGCCTGCGCGGGCTGCCACCAGCTCATCGACGGGATCGGCCTGGCGATGGAAAACTACGACGGGGTCGGCCGATTCCGCCTCGAGGAGAACGGCATCACCGTCGATGCGTCGGGGACTCTGCTGGGGACCGACGTCGACGGCGACTACGTGGGGGCCGTCGAGCTCGCCCACAAGCTCGCCGACAGCCAAGAGGTCGGGGACTGTCTCACCGTCCAGTGGTTCCGGTTCGCGTTCGGGCGCGGCGAGACCGAGCTCGACGAGTGCACGATCGCCGACCTGCGCGCTGCGTTCCACGACAGCGACGACGACGTACGCGCATTGATGGTGGAAATCGTCGCCAGCGACGCGTTCCGAAACCTGCGGGTGCAGTGAGGAGATCGACGATGCCACTTACAGCCAAGCACGCGTTCTCCCGTCGCAGCCTCCTGGCCGGTCTCGGTGTCGGGGCGGCAGCCGCACCGTTTTTGCCGTTGCTGGAGAGCGCGGCCGGGGGCGAGGCGCCGCCGATGCGCTTTTTGACCTTCTTCCACCCGCACGGGGTCGTGCGCGACGCCTGGTTGCCCAGCGGATCGTCCACGGACTTCACGCTGCCGACGATCCTCGCGCCGCTTTCGGCGTTTCGCGATCGGCTCGTGGTCGTCGATGGCCTGTCGGTGCTGCCCACGGGGCCGCTCGGCGGGCCGCACACCGTCGGACCGCCGTTCGTCTTCACGGCATCGCCGATGGAGGAGGGCTCGGAGTTCGACCACGGCTGCTGCACGCCCCACGGCTGGAACACGCACGCGTCGATCGATCAGGTGATCGCGGAAGCCATCGGGCAGACGACCCCGTTCAAGTCGCTCGAGGTCGGGATCCAGACCGGCGGCAACCATCCGGGCAGTCGGATCAGCTACGCGGGCCCGGGGCAGCCACTGGCGCCCGAGCGCAACCCCACCGCGCTGTTCGAGGGCATCTTCGGCGAGATCGGGATCGACGAGGCGGCCGCGATCAAGCGCCGTGAAGATCGGCTCAGCGTGATCGACATCGTCGCGCCGCAGCTGGAGGTCGTGCAGAACAAAGTCGCGGTCAACGATCGCCTCAAGATCGAGGCGCACCTCGATGCGATCCGCGACATCGAAAAGCAGCTGCAGACCCAGTACGTGTGCACCACGCCACCGCCGCCCGCGATGCTGCCGTACGACGACGTGGCCAACATCGGGGCCGTCTCGCGCGACCAGCTCGACATCGTGGCCGAGGCGCTCGCGTGCGATCTGACGCGCGTGGCGAGCATCATGTACCGACGGGGCGAAAACGACGGCCAGCCGTACCCGCACATCGACGTCGACTTCGAGCACCACATCACCACGCACGAGCCGACGAGCAACGTGGCCGCGTACGACGGGCTCACCTCGATCTACGCGTTCTACGGTCAGGAGCTCGCCTACCTCGCCGACCGACTCGACAACATGATCGAGGCCGACGGCAGCACCGTGCTCGACAACACCGTCGTGCTGTGGGCGTCCGAGATCGCCGTCGGCAACTCGCACTCGTGGGACAACATGCCGTTCGTGCTGCTCGGCGGCGGGCAGGGCAAGATCGTCACCGAGCGCTTCCACCAGTTCGCCGGCGACAACCACTGCCGTCTGATGGTCTCGCTGTGCCAGGCGTTCGGGCTCGACATCGACGCCTTCGGCGGCTTCGACACGGGCGACGGCGGTCTGCCCGGGTTGCTGGTCTGACCCCGGACGAGGCACCGCAACCGCCCGAGAACGCCGTCCGCTCCGGCCGCGGGGCCGTGGTGACGCGCGCGCATGGTGGCACACTCGATGGTTCGAGTTGTGTGTTATGGTAGCTGCGATGGGTTATTCGCTAGTGCAACCGTGTCGCTTTGTGCTGCTCGTGCTCACCGTCGCGTGCGCGGTGGACCCCCCGGAGGCTTCGACCATGGACGGCTCGGGTAGCTCGGGCGGGACCGCATCCGCCGACTCCATCGACGGTCCCGGGATGTCGAGCGCCACGACGACCACTGGCGTGTCGGACTCGAGCGGTCCGTTCCTCGACTCGTCTTCCGGTCCAATGGCGACCACGATCAGCATGGACGGCACGACGACCGGCACCGGCGCGTCGACCGGATCTGCCACCGGTGGCCTCACGACGGGCTCGGACACCGAGGGATTGACGACGGGCTTTTCGACCGGCGGCTTCACGACGGGCTTCGCGACCGGAGGCTTCACGACCGGTATCTTCCCGACCGACGACGGCGGATCGATCACCGAGTCGTGCAACATCGTCGCGGGCAGCTACGACGATTGCCTGCTGCCCGGTGGTGGCATCGACCTGTTCCCCTGCGGGCCCAATCCCTCCGTGTGCATCACCGACCCCGTCGCCAACTTCGGCGTGTGCTCGGTGCAGGGCTGTGACGATGCGTGCCAGTGCCCGGCGCCCCCGCCCGGCGGCACACCGGGCTGCGACGAGCTGACCGGTGACAACGAAAACGACTGCTTCCTCGACTGCAGCGGGGGCCTGCCGTGTCCAGGCGGCTACAGCTGCTTCGCCGCCACCCTGTGTGTCCCGACGCCGCCGCAACCGCTGCCACCTTTCGGAGACTGCGTCAGCACGACCGCGATGTGCTCGGGCGACGACATCTGTCTCGTCGACGCGTTCCCGCCCGACTACGGCGCGTGCGCGACCCCCTGCATCGACGTCGGCGACTGTGCCGACCCCGGTCCGGGCTTGACGGTGACCTGTTCCCCGGTGCTGCCGGCGGACGACGCCTGCATCATCGACTGCTCGATGAACGGCCTGTGTCCGGCCGGCATGGACTGCTTCGACAACCAGATCTGTCTGTGGCCGGCGTAGCGCCGGCGAGCGAGGCGGCGCTGCCTACGGCTGACGCTTGCGCAGCGCCAGTTGCCCGCACGCGGCGTCGATGTCGTCGCCGCGCGGGCGCCTCACGTGCACCTTGAGCCCACCCCGGCGGCAGCGCTTGACGAAGGCGTCCACGCGCGCGGCGTCCGGGCGCACGTAGGGCGCGTCGTCGTGGGGATTGAACGGGATCACGTTGACTTGCGCCTTCATGTCGCCGACGAGCGAGCACAGACGCTTGGCGTCGGCGTCCGAATCGTTGACCCCGGCCAAGAGCACGTACTCGAACGTGACGCGGCGGCGGTTGGGCGCCGGCATGTTGCGCACGGCGGCCAGCAGCTCGGCGATGTTCCAGCGCGTGTTGATCGGCATCACCTCGTCGCGCGTCTCGTCGGTCGTGGCGTTGAGCGACACCGCCAGCCCGACCTCCTCGCCCAGGCCCTCGCGACCGAAGCGCTCGATCGCCGGCACCAGCCCCGCGGTCGACACCGTGATGCGACGGCCCGAGATCGCGGGGCCCATCTCGTCGGTGAGGATCGACAGGGCGCGCCGTACCTGCACGAAGTTGTGCAGCGGCTCGCCCATGCCCATGAACACCAGGTTGGTGATCCGAGGCACGTACTGTTCGTCGGCGTTTTCCTCCGCGAGCATGTCCAGCGCGCGGTAGACCTGATCGACGATCTCCCACGTCGCGAGGTTGCGGACGAAGCCCATCGACTGCGTCGCGCAGAACCGGCACGTCAGCGAGCAGCCGACCATCGAGCTGACGCACTGCGTGAGCCCGCGTCCCTCGTTGGGGATCAGCACCGTCTCGATCGCGTGGCCCTCGGCCGTGCGCAGCCGAAGCTTGCGCGTGCCGTCGCGGGCTTTCTGCACCGCGTCCACGCTCAATCCCGGCAGCTCGCCGAGCTCGGCCAGCTGCGCCCGCATCGGCCCCGGCAGGTTCGACATCGCGTCGAAGTCCTTGGCGCGACGCTCGTGCAGCCAGCGAAACAGCTGCTCGGTGCGATAGCCGGGCCCCGGTGCGTGGGCCTGCACCCACGCCGACAGCTCGGCGCGGGGAAGGTCCCGCAGCGGGGCTTTGTCGCGACGGGGCAGTGGATGCCCGGGCCGGCGGATCACCACGGGCGCGGACACCACGGCCTCCTTACACCAGCTCGAGACCGGCGAAGAAGTAGCCGACCTCGAACTTGGCCGTGTCCTCGGCGTCCGAGCCGTGGCTGGCGTTGCGCTCGATGTTGGTTCCGAAGTCGCCGCGGATCGTGCCCTTTTCGGCCTTGCCCGCGTCCGTGGGTCCCATCAGGTCGCGCCAGCGCTTGATCGCGTTCTCGCCTTCGAGCGCGATCGCGACGATCTTGCCCTCGGTCATGAACTTGACGAGGTCGCCGAAGAACGGACGTTCGGCGTGCACGTAGTAAAAGCCCTTGGCCTGCGCTTGGGTCAGGTGCAGCGTCTTGGACGCGAGCACGGTCAGACCGGACTCCTGGATCCGGGCAATGATGGCGCCGGCGTGTCCAGCGGCGAAAGCATCGGGCTTGATCAGGGCGAGCGTGCGTTGCATGGCGTGCTTCGTTTCCGAATGATTTCCCTATGTCGACAAGGGAGAGGTTCGCGATTTGCGCGGGCGGGCCCGAGCGCCGCGACTTCTAGCAGGCCGCCGTGGCGATGTCACCGCCGACCCCGGTGCGATCTCCCCGACGACCGTCGTGGTCGGGTCGAACACCGCGCAGACGGCCGATCCGCGCCCGCTGGCCGCGTGTGAGTGCCGCCGCTTTGTCGTACCGTGGCGGACCATGGACACCCCGTCCGCGCCCGGAAGCGTCGATCTGTCGGACTTCGCGCATCTGCATCTGCACACGCAGTACAGCCTCCTCGATGGTGCGATCCGGACCAAGGACCTGTGCAAGACCGTCCACGAGCGGGGGATGAAGTCCGTGGCCGTGACCGACCACGGCAACATGTTCGGGACGGTCCAGTTCTACGAGGAAGCCAAGAAGTGGGGCGTCAAGCCGATCCTCGGCTGCGAGGCCTACCTGTCCGACGGAGACATGGACGCGCGGGCCGATCGCAAGAACTACCACATCGTCCTGCTCGCCAAGAACAACATCGGCTTCGCGAACCTGCAGCGATTGGTCAGCTTCGGCTACCTGCGTGGCTTTTACTACAACCCGCGGATCGACCGGAAGGTCCTGCGCGATCACTCCGAGGGCCTCATCGGCCTGTCGGCGTGTCTGTCCGGACACGTGTCGCGTCTGCTGCTCGCCGACAAGATGGACGAGGCGCGCGAGCGGGTGCTCGAGTACCGCGACATCTTCGAGCCCGGTAGCTACTTTCTCGAGCTTCAGCCCAACGGGCTGTCGAGCCAGGAGCGGATCAACCCGCTGCTCGCCCAGCTCGCCGCCGACTGCGACGTGCCGATCGTCGCGACCAACGACTGCCACTACGTCAACCGGGCCGAGGCGCACGCCCACGAGGTACTGATGTGCATGGGGCAGGGGCGCACGCTCGACGACCCCAAGCGGATGAAGCACGACTGCGACGAGTTCTTCATCAAGAGCCCGCAAGAGATGGCGCCGTACTTTTCGCAGTACCCCGGCGCAATGGAAAACGCCGCCCGCATCGCGCGGATGTGCAACGTCGAGCTCGACCTCGGCCGGCCCGAGCTGCCCGACTTCGAGCTGCCGCCCGGCGCCGCCGAAGACCTTCCCGGCTACCTGCGCAAGATCACCTACGAGGGCCTCGCCGAGCGCCTCGCCGCCATCCGAGCGCGTGGCGGCGCGCCCAACGAGGAGGCCTACCGCGCGCGGCTCGAGCACGAGCTGTCCATCATCGTGCAGATGAAATTCCCGGGGTACTTCCTCATCGTCTGGGACTTCATCCGTCACGCCAAGTCGATCGGCGTACCGGTCGGGCCCGGCCGTGGATCGGGCGCGGGAAGCCTGGTCGCCTACAGCCTGCGGATCACCGACCTCGACCCGCTGCAATACGACCTTCTGTTCGAGCGCTTCCTCAATCCCGAGCGCGTGTCGATGCCGGACTTCGACATCGACTTTTGCATGGACCGCCGCGACGAAGTGATCCGCTACGTGATGGACCGCTACGGCGAGGACCACGTCGGCCAGATCGCGACGTTCCACAGCCTCAAGGCCCGCGGCCTGGTGCGCGACGTGTGCCGCGTGATGGGCTGGCCGGTCTCGGAGACCAACGACCTGGCCAAGCTCATTCCCGAGGGCCCGAAGGTCACGCTGTCGGCGTGCATGGCCGACCCCGACGAGCTCAAGAAGAAGGCCAAGAAGGACCCGTCGGCCGCCGGCAAGTTGCGCGACGTCATCCAGATCGCCGAGGGAGCCACCAAGCTCCGCGTGCGGGCCGAGCAGGACAAGCGCGCCAGCGAGGTGCTCGACATCGGCTGCTCGCTCGAAGGGCTCAATCGTCACGCGGGCATGCACGCGGCCGGCGTGGTGATCGGCAACCGCCCGCTGTGGGAACACGTCCCGTGCTTTCGCGCGGACGGCCGCATCGTCACCCAGTACACGATGGTCGACGCCGAGAAGGCCGGGCTGGTCAAGTTCGACTTCCTCGGTCTCAAGACGCTGACGGTCATCAACACGGCGGTCCGCCTCATCAACGAGGTGGGCCTGTACACGCCCGAGGACGGCTCGGACACGACCTTCGACATCGACAACGTCCCCATGGACGACGCCGGCGTGTACGAGATGATCAGCCGCGGCGACACGACGGGCGTGTTCCAGCTCGAATCCAGCGGCTTTCGCGAGCTGCTCGGGCGCCTGCGTCCGGACTGCTTCGAGGACATCATCGCCGCCGTCGCGCTGTACCGGCCGGGCCCGCTCGAGGGCGGCATGGTCGATCAGTTCATCGACTGCAAGCACGGCCGCCGGGCGATCGAGTACCCGCACGCGCTGCTCGCGGACGTGCTCGAGGAGACGTACGGCGTGTTCGTGTACCAGGAGCAGGTCATGCAGGCCGCCCAGGTGCTCGCGGGCTTCTCGCTGGGCTCCGCCGACCTGATGCGCCGCGCGATGGGCAAGAAGAAGCAGTCCGAGATGGACCGCCAGCGGGCGTTGTTCGTCGAGGGCTGCAAGACCACGCACGACATTGCCGAGAAGAAGGCCTCGGAAATCTTCGACTTGATCGACAAGTTCGCCGGCTACGGCTTCAACAAGTCGCACTCGGCCGCGTACGGCCTCATCACGTATCAGACCGCGTACCTCAAGCACCACTTCCGCACCGCGTTCATGGCGGCGCTGATGACGTGCGACAAGGACAAGAACGAGAACGTGGTCAAGTTCATCGCGGAGGCACGCGGGGTCGGCATCGAGGTGCTGCCGCCGGACGTCAACGAGTCCGATCGCGACTTCACCGTCGTCTTCGATGCCGAGCGCAAGCAGCAGATCCGGTTCGGGCTCGGAGCCGTGCGCGGGGTGGGGGCCAACGCGGTCGACTCGATCCTGGCCGCGCGGACCTCCGGCGAGGAGTTCGCGAGCCTGTTCGAGCTGTGCCGCCGCGTCGATCTCAAGCGCGTCAACAAGCGCGTGCTCGAGGGCCTGCTGCGCGCCGGCGCCTTCGACTCGATCTCCGGCGGCCGCAAGCGGGCGCAGATGCACGGGGCGATCGAGATGGCGGTGGACCAGGGCCAGAGCGCCCAGCGCGATCGAGAGTCGGGTCAGACCGGTCTATTCGACGCCTTCGCCCAGACCGACGACGCGGTGTTCGTCGAGCAGTATCCCGAGTGCGAGGAGTGGACGCCCAAGGAGCGTCTGCTCGGCGAGCGCGAGGCGCTGGGCTTTTACCTGACGGGTCATCCGCTCGACCGCTTCCAGCAGGACGTCGAGCGATTCGCCACCACGCACATCGGCGGCCTGCGCAAGGATCAGGACAAGTCCGAGGTCGTGCTCGCCGGGGTCATCTGCGACTTCCGCGAGGTGCAGACGCGCTCGGGCAAGGGTCCGATGGGGTTCTTCCAGCTCGAGGACCAGTACGGGCGCGTCGAGGTCGTCGTGTTCCCGAAGACCTACGCGCGCATGGACGAGATCCGAGGGCTGACGACCGCCGAGAAGATCGAGCGCGCCGCCGACGAGCCGGTGCTCGTCAACGGTCGCGTCGAGGTCGAGATCGGCGACGACGGCGACGTGCAGCGCTTCAAGCTCTTGCTCGAAGACATCGCCGAGGTCGCCGACGTTCGCAAGGAACGCACCGCCGGCGTGCTGCTGACGCTGACCGCCGAGCAGCTGACCGACGACAAGATCCTGCGACTCAAGCAGGTCGTTGCCGATCACTCGGGCGCCTGCCGCATGGAGCTGCAGGTCACGGTCGACGATCGTTTCGCCAGCAACATCGTCTTCGGCGACGAGTTCGGAGTGACGGCCGACGAGTCGCTGCTGCTGGCGCTCGAGCGGCTGTTCGGCAAGAGCGCGGCTCGCCTGGTGTGACCCCGACGTCGGACGGGCTGTGCCCGAGCCCCTCGACACGGCGAGCTCTCGCAACAACGGCGGGGCGAGCGGGCGGTGTTTGGCCGCCCACGATCACCCGGTCGGAGGACACGAGGGGGGTCCCTAGTTCTTGGGCTTGGCCTTGGCCTTGCTCTTGGCGGTCTTCTTGGTCGACGCCGTCTTCGCCTTCTTCTTGGCCTGCGTGCGTCGACGCGGACGCCTCGCGGCATCGTCGTCTTCGACCGGCAGGGGCTCCGGCGGTCGCATCGCGGCGGGCAGCGGCGGCAGTCCGAGCTTGTCGCGGCGCTCGTCCGACAGGCCCAAGAATGCCGACAGCTCGTCGAGCACCGACCACTTGAGCTCGGTCTCGAAACGCTCGGCATCCCCGGCGTACCGGGCGATGTTTCCGCTGTAGACGGCGACGCCGGTCAGCCGCATGGGCGTGTCGTCGCCCACGCGCGTGGCCAGCGACAGGGCCGGCAGCCGCGGATCGACGCCCTCGAGCACCAGCTCCGGGGGCGGCGCCTCCCGCACGACGACGGCCGGCGCGGGATCGGCCTCGGCGAGCGCGACGAGCTCGGGATCGCCGGACTGCGCCAGCGTCCGCAGCACGCGACGAGACACGATCGCCGGCGGCGGCACCCACTCGGGCAGGCCGAGCGACAGGTCGAGCTCGAGCGTCTGCAGGCCGGCCGCGTTGCCTGCGACCGGATCGCCGGCGCGGTGGGCCGCCTCCGAAAGCAGATGCCACGCGTCGGGCTCCATCGAAAACCGCTCCGCGGCGCGACGGGCGAGGTCGAACGCCAGCCCGGTCTCTTCGGCGTCGAGCGCCAGCCGAGCCATCCGCAGGCTCAGCCCCAGCACGCGGCTGGCCCGCTCGGTCCGTTCCTCGTCGTCGAGCGGCTCGCCCTCGAAGTCGGTCCGCAGAAACGCCAGCGCGGCGCCGCGATCCGTGCCGAGATCGATCTCGAGACTGGTGTCGTCGCCTTCGTCGTCGGTCCCGACGAGATCGAGCGCCGCATCGAGCACGCGCCCTTCGGGCATCGTGGTCAGCCGGGTGCGCGCCTGCGCGAGCAGGTCGGCCGACAGCTCGCAGTCGACGGCGAGCAAGCCCAGGTCGAGCGCCTCGAACGGCCCGAGCTCGTCGAGCGTGAGCGCGTCTTCACAAAAGGCGAGGGCGCGCCGGGGCTCGTCGAGATCGAGCAGACACACCTGCGCCGCCGCGGCGTAGGCCTCCAGGTAGTCCGAGTCGAGCTCGATCGCCCGCTCGTACGCGCGCAGGCTCTCGGCCGGGTCGCCCTCGGCCAATGCGATGGCGCCCAGCAGCATGGCCGCGTCCGGATCCTCGGGTCGGCTCTGGGCGGCGTGCTCGGCAGCGGTCCGCGCCGGCTCGAGATCCCCCCGCTCCAGCAACGACCAACCTCGGTCCAGGTGCGCCGCGTACCGGCTTCCTTCGCCGTAGCCCGTATCCTCGTAGGATTCGGCGTCTCGGCTCTTCATTCGTGATTTCATATAACATGCCCCACCGCCGGCGCGCTGTCGGCCGACCCCCCGTGCCCGCTGCCTCGTCGATTCCCCGTGCCGTGCCCCTGAGCGCGCGTTGGCTGCTGCTGGCGGGCCTTGCGGCATTCGCGGGGTGCCCCCGACCGTCCCGACCGACGCCCAAGTTTCTCGGCGACGCACGGCAGCTCGACGCGTCCGATGTCGATCCCGCCTACCGTGAGGACTGGGCCGCGATGGAGAAGGCGCGGGCGGCCGACCCCGCGTCGCCGGAGGTCGCCGAGCTCGCGACCAAGCTGCTGCAGCGCGATCCGCCGTTGCCGGTGCGGTTGTCCGCGCTCCGCGCTCGGGCCGAGCACGCCTACGCCCACGGTGACGATGCCGCGACGATCGCCGCGGGTGACGAAGGGCTCGGCCTGGTCGAGGTGGCCGGGGATCGTGCCGCGGCCGTCTTGGTCGACCTGGCGCGGCTCCGCGCCTTCGCGCTCGCACGTGGCGGTGACCCGCAAGCGGCCCTCGCCGCCCTCGACGGACCGATCCTGGCGGGCACCGACCGGCTCACGCTCGAGCAGCGATGGGGCGCACGGGCGGCCGCGCTCGACCGCGATGCGCAGTACGGACCGGCGACCGTCGCATACGCGCAGTGGCGTCAGGTCCTCGATGGATCCGATCCCGCCGCGACCTGGGCCGAGCACCGCATGTCGCAGCTGGCGACCTCGCTCGACGAAGCCGCGTGGACGGAGCTGCTGCCCGGCGTGCCGGCGTCGGCGGCACGGACCTGTCTGGGGGCGCTGCACGGCGAGCGCTTGCCCGAGGGCGAGGTCGTCCCCGATTGGGTCGCTCGATGCGCGAGCGGCGGAGGCAAGGTCGGCGTGCTGCTGCCCCGCACGGGCAAGCTGTCGGCCCTCGCCGACGTGCAGCTGGCCGCGGCCGTGACGGCGATCGAGGTGCTCGGGCCGGAGGTGGGCGTCGACCGTGTCGTGTTCGCGGACGCCGGGTCCACCGCCGCGAGCGCGCGCGCCGGGGCGATCGGCCTGGTCGGGCAGGGCGTCGACGTCGTCGTGGGCCCCGTCGGCGCCGCGAACGTGACCGCCGTCGTCGAGGCGCTCGACGGGACGGCGGCGGTGATCGTCCCGAGCGAGTCGAGCGGCAAGGCCATCGGCGTGGCCCCCAGTCTCGAGCGGCGGATCGCTCGACTGGTCGCCCACGCGAAGGCGGCCGGCAAGGAGCGGATCATCATCGTGGCGCCCGACAACGGCTACGGCAAGCGCGCGATCAAGGCGGCCGAGGCGAAGGCCCGCGGCTTCGCCAAGAAGACGGTCGTGGCGACCTATCCGTCGAACACGACCTCGTTCAAGCCGGTGCTGACGCCGATCATGACCGCGCTGTCGTCGGACGCGGCGCTGCTGGTGGCCGACCACCTGCCGCGGACCGAGGCGATCGTCCGGCAGCTGCTTCGCGCCGGCAAGGTGCCGGCCCGCGGCGACAGCTCGGGCCTGTTCGTCCTCGCGACGGCCGAGGGCACCGATCCCGCGCTCGTCGCGGCCTCGCCCGACGTCTTCGAAGGCGTCTGGGCCAGTCCCGTCGCCGCGATCGACGAGCCGACCCGGGCGTTCGCCGACGCCTACGCGGCGCGACAGGGCGAGCTGCCCTCGGACCAGGCCCTGTTGGTCTTCCATGCCATGCGCCGCGCGCTGGCCTCCTCGGCCTCGGCCCTGGAGACCGAGGCACCGCTCGTGCGCTTTTCGGAGGGGATGATTGTCGGGGAAGCGTCGACGGCGCAGTGACGGCCCGCCCGACGCGCGGCGTGGCGAGGCCTCCGGGCCGGGCCGACGCGGGGGTGGCTCGTCGTCGGCGCGGCGCGGGGAAGGCCCGCCCTCGGATCGGCACCTCGTCCCCGGCGAACGCGCGGTTCGGGAGCTGCTCGACGTCGCCCCGGACCGCATCGACGTGCTGTGGATCGACACGCGGGTGCGCAGCCGCATGGCCGATCTGGAGACGATGGCCGAGGCCGCGGGGGTCCGCGTCGAGCCCGTCACGGCCGTGCAGCTGCAGCAACGGGCGCCGAACGTCGATGCGCGCGGGGTCGTCGCGGTCGCGTCGCCGCGGCCGCTCGCCGACCTCGAGGACCTGCTGCCGAAGACACTGGAGGCCGAAGACGGCGCACGCCGGCTCTGGCTGGCGCTCGACGGCGTCGTCGACCCCGGCAATCTCGGGGCCATCCTGCGCAGCGCCGAGTTCTTCGGCGTCGAGGGGGTCTTTTGGCCCAAGGACCGCGCGGCCGGGCTGACCCCAGCCGCGGTCCGCTCCTCGGCGGGGGCCTCCGAGCGGGTCCCCATGGCGGTCGTGACGAACCTGGCCCGGGCGCTATCGCAGTTTCGGGACGCTGGCGCCTGGATCGTCGGCACGGTGGCCGAGGGCGGACGGCCGCTGCGCGAGCTCGCCGTGCCCGGCGCGCTGCCGTCGGCCCTCGTCGTCGTGATGGGCGCGGAGCACTCGGGGCTGCGCCGGCTGACCCGGGAGCGATGTGACTTTCTCGCCACGATCGACCGCCGTGGCGCGGTGGCGTCGCTCAACGTGTCCGCGGCGACCGCGGTCGTCCTCGCGGCCCTCGCGAGCCCGTCGCGAGAGGCCACGCCCGCGGATTGAACGGCCCCGGCGCCGGGGCGTAACCTTGCGGCCCCAGCCCGGTCGCCCCGGCCCGCACCCCCGCGGATTGAGGGCTCGGGGCGCTCGAGTCGCAGTGCTTGCGCACGGCGCTCGAAACGTTTTGTCGACGTCCGAGATCACTCCATGGCCGACGCCCGCACCGCCCTGTTGCAACACTTCGAAAACGCTGCCGACGACGACTCGCGGCAGGCTCTCCAAGCTGCGCTCGCCGGGACCGACGTCACCGAAGCGCGCAAGGCCGTCAAGGACAACCCGGCCGACGTCGAGGCGATCGCGACGATCGTCGGAACCTCGATCGTCGAGGGCGCGCCGGCCGAAGAGGTCGTCGAGACCGCCAAGTCGTTGGCCCAGCGGGCGCCCCGTGGCGACGAGGGCAACGATGCCGCGTTGCTGTGCGGCACCGCGATCTGGCGGATCAGCGGCGACGCGCAATCGGCCGAGCCGTACTTTCGGCGGGTGAGGCGGGGGGACGCCTCCAACCCACAAGTGCTCGCGTTCTACCGCGACCTGTTCGGGGCGCAGGACCAGGCCACGCAGCTGCTGCAGGTGCTCGTGCAGGCCCGGCGCGCCAGCGACGAGCCGACGCGGCGACTGGAGCTGGCCCAGGAGATGGCCACGCTGGCCGAGGAGCGGATCGGAAGTCCCGATCGTGCGATCGAGGTGTGGCGGTCGGTCATTCGCGAGGACGGCTACGACGAGCGGGCCGCGGCCGCGCTGTCGCGGCTGTACCGCGACGGCGGCAAGTGGACGGCCCTGGTCGACCTGCTCAAGGAGGAACAGGAACGCATCGCGCCGGGGTCCGAGCACGACGCGCCGCGCATCGCCAAGCTGCTGGAGATCGCCGAGCTGTACCGCGAGCGTCTCAAGCTCGACACGATGGCGCTGGCGACTCTGCAGAAGATCCTCGAGATCGATCCGCGGCACGAAGCGAGCCTGCAGGCCCTGGCCGAGACGTACGCGGGGGCGGGGCGCTTCAACGACCTGCTGGGCGTGTACCAGCGTCGCATCGAGGCGGCGGTCGAAGCGGGGGACACGGCCCACCAGGTGCAGCTGTTGCGCAGCGTGGCCGAGATCTGGATGGACAAGCTCGGCAACCCGCAGCGCGCCCTCGAGCCGCTGTCGAAGGTGCGCGAGCTGGCGCCCGACGATGCACAAGCCCGTGATCTGCTCGCGCGCATCCACGAGAAGCGTCGGGACTGGCGGGCGCTGATCAACCTTCGCCGCGAAGAGCTCGTGGGCAAGGAAGGCGACGCCGCGCTCGCGCTGCGGGTGGAGCTGGCGCAGGTGGCCGAGCAACGCCTCGGCGATCGCAACGAAGCGATCGCGGCGTGGAACGAGGTGCTCGTCGAGCACGGCGACGTGGCCGAGGCGATCGATGCCCTCGTGCACCTGTACGAGAGAGAGTCGCGGTGGCCGGCGGCGGCCGAGCTGCTGCACCGCAAGATCGGCAAGGCCGAGCGCGGCGAGGCGATCACGTTGCTGTCGCAGCTGGGCAGCATCTACTCCGATCGCCTGCACGACCGGGCCGACGCGGTGAAGGTTTGGTCGGAGCTGTTGCGTTTGTCGCCGGGGCACGACCGTGCGATCCGACGGCTGCGCGACGCCTACGTCGCGGAAGGACATTGGGACGAGCTCGTCGCGCTGTACAAGGCGCAGGGCCGGATCGTCGACGTGGTCGACGTGCTGCAATCGGCGGCCGACCGCGTCTCGACGCTCGAGGAGCGCGTGGCCCTGTACCGCCGGGTCGCGGCGTTGTGCGCCGACGAGCTCGGGCAGCCCGAGCGGGCCCTCAAGGCCCTCGAGCGCACGCTGTCGATCCAGCCCGACAACGTCGACGTGGCGCGACAGTTGGTGCCGATCTATCGCGAGCAGGCCAACTGGGCGCGTCTGATGAGCACCTACGAGGTGCTGCTGTCTCGAGCCGAGACCGACGACGAGCGCCTCGAGGTCGTCGAGAACCTGCAGCACGTGGCCGAGCACGAGCTCGGTTCACCGGCGCTGACGTTGCAGTGGGCGGCCGCGGCGTATCGGCTGCGCCCCGCCGACGAAGACAAGCGCGGCGCGCTGGAAGCTGCGGCCGAGCGCGCCGACGGCTGGGACGAGCTGGTTCGGATCTTCGAGACGCGGATCGCCGACGAGAGCGTCGCGGACACCGAGCGCCTGATGTTGCTGGACAAGCTCGCGCTCATCGCCCGCGATCGCTTGTTCAAGCCCGACGACGCGCAGCGCTACTTCCGGCGGATCATCGCGATCGATCCCAAGGATGCTCGGGCGATGTCGGCCCTCGAGGAAATCTACTCGACCACGCGTCGCTGGGACGACCTGGCGGAGGTGTACCGCCGTCGGCTCGACGTGACCGAAGACGTGTCGGCCAAGCTCGACACGCTACGCGCTCTCGCACGGCTGCACGAGCAGCACCTCGGCGATCTCGACCAGGCGATCGTGGGGCTGCAGCAGATCCTCGAGATCGAGCCCGACGACGTGGCCACGCTCGACTCGCTGGCCCGGATCCACCGCACACGCGGCAACTGGGGGGAGCTCGCGACGATCCTCGAGCGACAGCTCCAGCACACCACGTCGACGAACGCGCGCGTGCCTTTGATGTTCGAGCTCGCGCAGTTGCGGGCGACGCGACTGTCGATGACCGACGAGGCGATCGCGGGCTTTTTGGGCGTGCTGGAGCTCGAGCCCACGCATCGTCCCACGGTCGACGCCCTCGAGGCGCTGCGTCAGGCCGAGCCCGGCTCGAGCCTGCCGATCATGCGCGGCCTGCTGCCGTACTACCGCCGCGTCGCCGATCGCGTGCGTGAGGCGGAGGCGATGGAGGTCATCGTCGCCGCCGAGGAGGACCCGGCCACGCGCCGCGAGTTGCTCGCCCAGCTCGCGACGACCTACGAGCAGATGGAGGATCGTCGCGAGGATGCGCTGCGGATCCGGACCGAGCTGTTCATCGCCGATCCCTCGGACTGGGACGGTCGCACCACGCTGCGTCGGCTCGGTGGCGAGCTCGGTCGCACCCACGACGTCTCCGCGGCGACCGCCCGCGTGCTCGCGACGCTGGCGCAAGAGGCCGCGGCCGCGGAGGAAGCCGGCGAGCCGGTCTCGCGCGATCGTGCGGCGCTGCGTCGCGACCTGTTGCTCGAGCACGGCGCGACGCTGCGCGACCAGCTCGGCCGACCGCGCGAGGCCGAGGACGCGTTCCGCGAGGTGCTCGACGCCGACGAGACCCACCAGGGGGCGTACGAGGCGCTCGAGACCCTGCTGCGCGACCGTTCCGCCAACGAGGAGCTCGTGGCGCTGTACCGCCGACGCGTCGACGTGACGTTCAACCAACGCGAGCAGCGCGAGCTCTTGTCGCGGATGACCGACATCTGCCGCTCGTTGCTCGGCGATCGGGCCGCCGCGATCGCGACGGCCGAGGAGCTTCTCGACCTCATCCCCGATGACCTCGCGACGATCCGGCTGCTCGCCGAGATGTACGCCGAGGGCAGCCAGCCTTCCGACTACCAGAGTCTGGAGGAGATCGTGGGCCGCTGGGCCGAGCTCGTCGACGATGCCGCCGAGCGTCGTCGCCTGATGGTGTGGCGCGGCCAGCTGCGGATGGACAGCCTGTCCGATCCGTTCGGGGCCGTCGACATGCTCGGGCAGGTCGTCCGCGACGACGCCGACAACGTCGACGCCCGGGTGTTGCTCGAGCGGTTGCTCGACGACGAGGCCGTGCAGCTGCAGGCGTGCTCGTTGCTGGAGCCGATCTACGCACAGAAGGCCGACCACGAGGGACGAATTCGCGTGCTTTCGGTGCGTCGCCAGTGCGCCCAGCGCGATGGCGCGACCGACATGGCGGTCACGCACCTCATCTCGATCGCGAGGATCTACGAGCACGACCTCGGCGACGCCGCGACGGCCTTCGAGGCGATGCGCCAGGCCTACATGATGGACCCGCGCCGGATCGACACTCGCGAGGAGGTCGAGCGTCTCGGTCTGTCGCAGGGCCGCGCCGGCGATCTGGTCGAGGTGTGGCGGGCCGCGCTCGACTCCGACGCCGCGATCGACCCGGCGCTGCGGATCGATCTGGTGCACCGGATCTGCGTGCTGCTCGACGAGCACCTGCGCGACCAAGAGGGCGCGCGCGTGGCCTACGGTCAGCTGCTGGCCCTCGATCCCCCCGACGCCAGCCTCGCGCACAAGGCGGTCGAGGCGCTGTGTCGCCTCCATCTCGAAGCCGGCGACGGCGTCGCGCTCATCGAAGCCAAGCGTCAGCTGCTGCGGTTCACCGACAGTCACGCGGCCCAGGTCAGGATCCGGCTCGAGATCGCCGACATCCAGGAACAGCTCGGCGACCGCGTGGGCGGGGCGCTGACCTACTCCGAGGTCCTGGACATGCAGCCCGACAACCTCGGCGCCCTCGAGGCGCTCGAGCGCCTGTTCCTCGAGGAAGGCGAGTGGGTCCGGCTGTGCGAGGTGCTCGAGCACCGCATCGAGGTCACGCCCGACCCGCGCATGCGGGCCCCGGTCTGGCGGCAGATCGGCGAGATCCAGCGCGACCAGCTCGGCGACCCGCACCGGGCCATCTCGGCGTTTCAGTCGGTGCTCGACCTCAAGGTCGGCCGCGAGGAGACCGCGTACGCGCTGCAGGCCCTCGTGGGTCTCAACGAGAAGCTCGAGCGCTGGGCGGACGTCGAGGACGGCCTGCGTCGTCTGGTCAATCTGTCGGAGTCCGACGCCGAGCGGCTGGACCTGATGGTCCGCACGGCCACCGTGCTCGGCAAGCACCTGTCGCGAGGGCGCGACGCGCTGGCGCTGCTCAAGCGCGTGCTCGACGTCAATCCCCGTGACCCGCGGGCTCGCGGCGCGGTGGCCGAGTACCTCGAGCAGGACGACACCTGGGATCAGGCCCTGAAGATCCTGATGCCGTTGTACGAGGAGGAGCAGAACTGGTCCTCGCTGCTGGAGCTCGAGGAGCTGCACGCGCGTCGCCAGCCGTCGGGACGCCGCCGCCTGCAGGCGCTGCTGCGCGTCGCCAAGACCCAAGAGGAGCGCATCGGCGATCCGGAGCGGGCGTTCGGGGTGCTGTGCGAGGCCCTGACGGAGGCCGCCGACCAGCCCGAGCTCGTCGACGTGCTCGAGCGCGTCGAACGGCTCGGTGACGCCAGCGGCCGCTCCGAGGAGCTGTTTTCGGCCTTCGGTCGCACGGTCAACCATATCCTCGACGCCGAGCTGCAGCAGCGTGTGCTGCGGTCGATGGGCATGCTCGCCTACACCCGGCTGTCGCAGCTGGACGAGGCGCGCAATGCCTACGAGCGCGTGCTCGAGCACGCCCCGGCCGACGATGCCGCCAACGTGGCGCTCGAAGAAATCTACCGGCAGCAAGAAGACGCGGCGGCGCTCGCCAAGCTGCTGCTCGCGCGGGCGGATCGGGTCGACTCGACCGCCGAGCGCGACGACCTGCTCGTGCGCGCCGCGGAGCTGTATCGCGTCCATCTTTCGCAGCCCGAGGAGGCGCTGGCGCTGTACGACCGTCTGTCGTCCGAGGGCCTTCAGCGCGCCGACGTGCAGGACGTGATGGAGCCGCTGCTCGAAGAGACCGGCCGATTCTCACAGTTGGCGACGCTGCTCGGTCGCAAGCTCGCCTCGCTCGAAGGTCGGGACGCGGTCGATACCCACCTCCGGCTCGGGCGATTGTACGGCCAACAGCTGCAAGACCCCGAGGAGGGCATGCGCCACCTGTCCACGGCGCTGCGCATGGACCCCGATCACGCGGTCGCCACCGACGAGCTCGGTCGCTACCTCGAGGATCCGTCGATGCGGGTGCGCGCGGCCGAGATGCTCGAGCCGGTGTTCGCGGCGGTGGGCGACTGGGAGCGACTGATCCAGATCCAGGAGATCCGCCTCGCCGAAGCCGAGGACAGCGAGCGGGTGCGCATCCTGCTTCGGATCGCGCAGATCGAAGAGGAGCAGCTCGAAGACCTCGACAAGGCGTTCGAGAGCTACACCCGGGTGTTCCGCGAGCAACCCGGCAACCAGACCGTGCGCGACCAGCTCGGTCGCCTCGCCGGAGTGCTCAGCCGCCTCGAGCGCTACGCGGAGCTGCTGACCGAGTACGTGGTCAACGAGGGGGCTGCCGACGACTCGCCGGAGATCCTGGCGATCGCGCGCGACGCCGCCGATCTGTGGGCCGGCTCGCTGCGCCAGCCCGAGCGCGCCGTGCCGCTGCTGACGCGCATTCGCGAGGCCGACCCCGACGACGGCTCGGTGTTCGTGGCGCTCGAGTCGGCGCTGACGCAGGCGGAGATGTGGCCGGACCTGCTCGCCGCGTACTGGCGCGAGATCGACAATGCGCTCGATGAAGACCGGCAGATGGAGCTGCTGCGCCGCGCCGCCACGCTGGCCCAGGAGCTGCTCGAGGACCCCAACGAGGCCGGTCGCGCCTTCCAGCGCATGCTCGAGCTGCGACCCGACAGCGAGTTGGCGCGAACGCGCCTCGAGAACATCTACGAGACCACCGAGCGTTGGCCCGAGCTCGTCGACCTGCTGCGCGATCGCGTGCCGCTGGTCGAGGGGACGGAGGCGCAGAACGGGGTGTACGCGCGCATCGCCGACGTGCAGGCGCGGCGTCTCGAAGACCCCGACGGCGCGGTCGACACGATCGAGACGATGCTCGCCCAGGTCCAGGACGACCCCGAAGCGGTCGTGCGGCTCGAAGGCATCGCGGAGGCCCATCGCGCCCTGCGCCCGCGCACGCTGGCAATTCTGCGGCCGATCTACGAGCGGCAGGGCAACGTGCGTCGGCTCGTCGAGGTCGACGAGTGGCAGCTCGGACACACCGAGGATCCCACCGAGCGTCACGGGCTGTACCGCGAGATGGCGGCGCTGCTGCAGCGGACGGGCGACCACAACGTGGTCGCGTTCCAGACGCTGTGCCGCGCCCTGGCCGAGCCGGGTCCCGAGGACGCGCTGCGCGGTCTCGATGCCGAGGTCACCCGGGTGGCCGACGTGCTCGAGATGCAGGCGGCGCTCGCCGACGCCGTGGTCGCCGCGGCCGACAGCGACAAGCTCGCCAGCGACGAGGATCGACGGATCCACCTGCTGAACTGGGGCGCGCGGCTGCTGCAGAAGCAGTCCGACTTCGCGGCCTCGGTCGACGTGCTGCAGAAGGCGCTCGACCTGCGTGCCGAGGACGACAAGGCACTGTCGCTGATGGACGCTGCCGCCGTCGCGCTCGGCGATCACGAGCGCCTCGACGGGGTGCTCGTGACGCGGGCGACGATCGCGACCGACGACGACACGCGGGTGCAGCTGCTGCGCCGTCGCGCGCAGCTTCTGTCGGATGTGCTCGTGCGCGACGAGGACGCCGAGGGCGTGTGGAAAGAGGTGCTGGAGCTTCGCCCCAGCGATCGCGAGGCGCTGGAGCGGCTGACCGCGCGCTACCAAGCCACCGCGGCGGCGCCCGAGCTCGCCGAGATCCTCGAGCGTCGCATCGACACGACCGACGACGAGGACGAGCGCCGGGACCTGCGCCTGCAGCTGTCGAACCTGCAGCGCGATGCTCTGCAGGATCGCGCGGCGCAGATCGACACCCTGCGCAACCTGCTGGTCGAGCGTCCGCAGGACGACGAGGCCCTGGCGTTGGTCGCCGAGGCGCTCATCGCCGAGGAGCGTCATGCCGAGGCCGTCGACGCGATCGTCGAGCGGGCGCAGTACACCGAGGACGTCGGGCTGCGCGCGGACCTGATGCTCGCGGCGGCGCGCGTGCTCGCCGGTCCGCTCGCGGACGTGGTGGCCGCGCTCGAGCGGTACGAGTCCGTGCTGTCGCTGGCGCCCGGGCACGACGAGGCGCTGTCGGACCTGGTCACGCTGGCCAAGGACCGCGATCACTTCGAGGTCGTCGGCGACATGGTGCGTCCGCATCTGGAGCAGGCGGCCCGGTGGGCGGCGCTGGATGAAGTGCTCGTGGCCCGCGCCGAGGCGACCTCCGACCCGGTGCATCGGGCCGAGGCCCTGCAGCGGCTCGCGGACGTGCGACTGCAGCACCTCGGCGACGTGGCCGGTGCCCACCAGGCACTGGATGCCATGGCCGCCGCCGCCGAGCCCGAGCAGATCCTCGGCGCGCTGGAGCAGGCGGGCCGACTCGCCGTACAGCTCGACGAGGCGAGCGCGTACGTTGATCGTCTGGCCGAGCGCTCGGCCGAATCGGGGCGCGACCCCGCGGCGCGAGTACACTTCGCCAACTACGCCGCGTACCTGGCCGAGGAGATCGGCGGCGATGCCGAGCGCGCGCTGCAGATCCTCGCCGGCATGCTCGCCGACGGCTTTGCCGACGAGTCGATGTGCGAGCACATCGAGCGCCTCGCCGAGTCGGTCGGCAACCTCGAGCTCGTGGAGGCCGCCCTGCGCGAGTGGGTGCGTCAGGTCGATCCGGGGTCGGAGCAGGCGACGCTGCTGGTACGCCTGGGCCACGCGTGCGCGCGCCGAGGCAAGCTCGACGCGGCGATGGATGCGTACCGCGACGCCTTCGACCAGTCGCAGGACCCCGGCGCGATCCGAGGTCTCGAAGCGCTGCTGGACGCCAGCCCCGATCAGGTGTCGCCGCACCTGCTCGACGCGCTCGAAAATGCGTACCAGGCCACGGGGGACAAGGCCGGCCTGGCGCGGGTGGTCCGTCAGCGGATCGACCTCGCCGAGCCCCTCGACCGCGCGCCGCTGCTGGAGCGGCTCGGCGGGCTCTACGACGACGGTGGTGGCTCGGCCGATCAAGCGATGGAGGCGTGGGGAAGCCTGCTGGCGATCGACCCCGAGTCGGTCACCGCGGTCGACCGCGTCCTGCAGATCGGGCGAGACCAGGGCCAAGTCCACCAGGCTGCCCAGTACTTGCTGTCGGCGATCGAAGCCGCCGAGGAGGCGGAACGTGAGCACGCGTCGCTGTCGCTGCGCGCGGCCCAGGTCGTGCTCGACGACCTCGGTGACGGTGCGGCCGCCGTGGCGCTCGTCGAGCCGGTGCTCGGCGAGCAGCCCGATCATCCCGATGCGCTGCGCGTGCTCGTGGACGGCGCGCGTCGGGCCGGCGATGCCCAGGGCCTGCACGCCGCGCTGACGCGGGCGGCCGGGGCCAACCCCGACCCGCAGCGAGCGGCGAAGCTGTGGGCCGAGGCCGCCACGGTCGCCGAAGGACCGCTCGGGGATCACGAGACGGCGCTGTCCGACCTCGAGCAGGTGCTCGCCAACGACGATCGCGACGCGTCGGCGTGGGGGCGCATGCTCGCGCTGCTCGGCGCCTCCGGCGACCACGGTCGGCTCGCCGACGCGCTCGGTCGACGCGCGGCCGTGGCCGACGATGCCGACGAGCGTCGCGAGGTGCGGGCCCGACTCGCCGCCGTGTACGACGAGCACCTGTCGCGGCCCGAGGATGCCATCGCGACCCTGCACGACATGATCGCCGACCAACCCGACGACATGGACGCGCTGTCGGGGCTGGAGCGGATCCTGCGACGTCTGGAGCGGTGGGACGACGTCCGCGAGACGCTCGAGAACAAGCTCGAGGTCACCGACGGATCGACCCGTGTGGAGGTCCTGCGCTCGCTGGCGCGGCTGGCCGAAGACCGGCTCGAGGATCCGGCCGACGCCATCGAGCGCCTGGGGCAACTACGCCTGGAGGCACCCGACGACGTGGCGGCCGAGCGTGACCTGGAACGGCTGCTCGTCGCCGAGGAGCGCTGGGTCGATCTGTCCGAGCTGCTCGACGCGCGCATGCAGCGGCAGCGCGATCAGGCCGACGCCGCGGGCCATCGGGCCACGGCCTCGCGACTGGCCGACCTGCTCGCCGGCGAGCTCGGCGACGTGGAGCGGGCGGCGGGCATCTTGTCGGAGCTGCTGGAGATGGACCCGAGCTACGTGCCCGCGATGGTCGCGATGGCGAAGGTCCACGAGGCACGTGGCGACCTCGACGCGATGAAGGAGTCGCTCGATCGCGCCGTGTCGATGTCGCCGGCCGGCGAAGAGGGCGCGATGCTGCACCTTCGGTTGGCGCAGCTGGCCGAGTCCAAGGTCGAAAAGCGTGAGCACCTCGACCGGGCCTTGTCGCTGTCGCCGGGTTACGTGCCGGCGCTCGACGCCGCGCTCGCGCTCGCGCGGGAAGCGTCGGACTGGGCGCGGGTGGCCTCGCTGCTGGAGGCGCGAGCGGTCCAGGAGGAGGACCCGGATCGCCGGCGCGACCTGATCCTCGAGCGGGCCGACCTGCTGTCGAGCGAACTCGGCGACCCCGACGGGGCGCTCGAGATGCTGCACGTGCTGTACGAGCAGGTGCAGGACGACGTGACGGTCAACCGGCGGATCGCCGATGCGTTGTTCGCCGCCGGGCGCCACGAAGAGGCGCACGGGATGTACGGATGGTTGGCCGAGGTGGGCAAGCAGGGCGCACGACGCGACAAGTCCGTCGCCCACTACCTGACCCGGATCGCCAAGATCGTCATGCCCGCGGATGCGGCCGGCGCTCGGGCGCAGCTGCTGGAGGCGTACCGGATCGACACCACCAACGTCGAGACGTTGATGGCGCTCGGCGACGTGCACGCGCAGTCCTCGGAGTGGAAGGACGCGCTGAAGATCTACCGCACGATGCTGCTGCAAAACGCCGACCGCTCGGGCCTGCTTCGTCGTGGGGACATCTACGTGTCGCTGGCGCGGGCCCACGTCGCGCTCGAGGAGACGCCCAAGGCGCGGGCGATGCTGCGTCGGGGTCTCGAGGAAGACGCCGAGCACCCGCAGCTGGCCACCGAGCTGGCCGCGCTCGAGTAGGGCAGGGCGGTCGCTTTGGACTCGGCGGTGGCGGGCACTCGTCCGCCCTCCACCGGGGCCGAGCGCGCCCGCGGCCGTCAGTTGCTCGACGTGAAGGCTTCCGGCGTCAGGTCGAAGCGCTGGATCCAGCGGTGGACCTGGAACGGGTCGCGGTTCATCGCGCGTGCGACGGCTTCGGTGTCGCCCTCGTGGTCGGCGAGCTTTTGGACGAGCTCGGCGCGGACGCGGCGGACCTCGTCGGGCGACTCGGGCAGTCCGTCGTCTTGATCGAGTACCTCCGCGATCGCCTCGGCGGTGATCGTGCCGTCGCCGCTGGACAACAGGCTCGTCGTCGTCAGCGTCTGCGCGAGCTGGCGGATGTTGAACGCCCAGGGCCGAATCAGCATGCGGCGGAAGGCGTTGGTGGTCAGCCGCACGGGGCGGCCGTCTTCGGCCATCTTCGCCATCAGGTGCTTGCACAGAAGGCCCATGTCCTCCCGGCGCGCGCGCAGTGGGGGGAGCTCGGCGACATAGCCGGCCAGTCGCGAGTACAGGTCGGAACGGAACCGGCCCTCTTCGACCATGCGGGGCAGGTCGTGCATCGTCGAGCAGATCAGGCGCACGTCGAAGGTGCGCGATTCCTCGCCGCCCACCGGGGCCGCCCGCCCGTCGGCGAGGGCCGACAGCAGCTTGCCCTGGACGCTGGGCGACAGCTCGCCGAGCTCCTCGAGCAGCAGCGTGCCGCCGTTGGCTTGCTCGAACAGGCCGCGACCGGCCGTCGGACCGCCGAAGAGGACGCCCTCGACCCGGTCCGGCGACAACGCGCCGAGGTTGGCGAGCACGAACGGACCCTGTCGTCCCGACAGCCGATGCACGGCGCGGGCGAGATGCTCCTTGCCGGTGCCCGTCTCGCCGCGCAGCACGATGGGAATCGAGCTGCCCGACAGCCGGTGCAGCGTGCGCTGAATCTGATAAAGGTGCGGGCTGCACGTCCCCGTGGGATCGAGCTCGGCGACCTGCTTCT
The DNA here is from genome assembly GCA_937896535.1 of uncultured Pseudomonadota bacterium. Taxonomy (GTDB): domain Bacteria; phylum Myxococcota_A; class Polyangia; order Nannocystales; family Nannocystaceae; genus CALBMM01. The sequence goes on along the minus strand of CALBMM010000020.1, from coordinate 21,944 downwards.
GCTTGAGCCGGCGCAGACGAACGTGGCGGACCATCCAAAAGGACCGCCCGACCTCGAAGATGTCCGCCGGCCGCAGGTGCACGGTCGACCGCAGGCGTTCGCCGTTGACGAGGGTGCCGTTGCGGCTGCCGAGGTCGGTCAGGGTGACCTCGCGGCCTTCGCCACTCCCGGACCGGTCGAGGCGCGCGTGCTGACCGCTGACCCAGCCGAACGGGATGCCGACGGTCAGCACCCCCTCGCCGGCGTCCTGGACCGCGATGGGGTCGGCCGTTTCGTCACGTCCGAACAACACGGTGCCGTAGCGCTCTATCGGCTGGATCCGACCCGCGGTGACGAAGCCGTCCTCGGGCGAGCCCAGGCTGATGAGCCAGGGCCGCGCCTGGGCCTCGGGCTCGGCCGTGGGATCTTCTTCGACGAGCGTGGTCGTGAGGTTCTTGTCCATCGACATCCCTGGCGCGCAGCCGCAATCGTATGCAGACGGTCCCACGTGGTCAATCGAGCGTGGACACGTCATCCCGCGTCGACGCGACCGGGCGTCCGAGGGTACGGCAATGAACCGCGACGTACCGCGACGAAGGGCGCGGTAGGTCGTGGGCCTTCGCGCGGTGCCGGCGTCAGTCCGCGCCCGACATCTGCTTCTTGGCTGCTTCTTCGCTGACGCAGTCTTCGTCGATGTCGTTGTTGCAGTTGTCGTCGAGGCCGTTGCAGATCTCCGGCCCCGGCTTGACGTTCTGCACACACGTGACCTTGCCGTTGACGCACTTGTTCGTGCCCGGGCCACAGACACCGGCCTTGCCGGTCGTGCACTTCTGATCGGCCGCCGCCACGCTGTCCTCGTCGGTCTCGCCGTCGCAGTCGTTGTCGATCCCGTCGCAGGTCTCGGCGGTGGGCTGCACGAGCGGGGCGTCGCACGTCGACGACTTGCCGTCTTGCGCACAGTGCCAGACGCCTTGCGTGCGACAGGCACCCTTGGCGTTTTGGTAGAAGCACAGCGCGCCGTCGCGCTCGAAGCCGTTGTCGACGATCCCGTCGCAGTCGTCGTCGACGGAGTTGCAGCTCTCGGCGCTCGGGAGCACCTCTCCGCTGCATTCGCCGATCTCGCCGTCGTCGCTGCACATCGCTCGGCCCGCGCGGCAGGCCCCGCGGCCGAGGCTGGCGTCGGGACCGGAATAACAGTCTTCCTCGATACCGGGACGGCACCGCGGCCCGCCCTTGCCGGCCTGCTCCCGACGCTTCTTCTCGAGCATCGCGTCCGAGGTGGCGCAGCCGGCTCCGACCGCGAGACCGAAACCGAAGGCGACCGAGAGCGCGGTCAGGACGGTTCCGAGGCGGCGTGATGGGGAAGGGGCCAAACGGGTGGTGGAGAGGCTGGAGGGTGAGATCGGGCCGGGGGTGTTCGCAGGACGGCGAAACGCGGCTGCCATGGCCAGAGCATACACTGCTTGCTATCGTCGCCGCATCCGGTGTCGCTGCTCGGGAAGGTCTACCTGGGCGTCAGCTTGGCGCTCGTGCTGGTCGGCGTGGTCTGGGCCTCGAACACGCTCCAAGCCAATGCGGCGTGGGTCGAAATCGTCCTCGCCGTTCCGCGCGCCGATCCGATCGAGCCGCTCTCGCGGATCCGCTACGAGGTCAATCTCGCGGTGCTGTTGGCCGGTTGGGTGCTCACGGCGGGCTTGGTCGCCGTGTATGCGATCCGAGCACCCTTCAAGATCCGCGGCGTCGCGTTGACCCAGCGACGGATCCGCGAGCTCGAGCGAGAGGTGCTCGAGCTGCGCACGCTGCCGCTGCGACAGCAGGAAGAGGACGAGATCCTCGCCGCGGAGGCGCACATCGAGGCGGGGACCAAGAAGGTGATGACGGAGAAGATGCGGCGTGACGAGCTGCGTCCGGCACCGCGGGCCGAGGGCGGCGCGGCGGCGGGTGGAGGGCGTCCTTGACCGAGCTCGTGCTCGCGCTCGTGTGTCTGGCCGCCGGCTTCGCCGCCGGTTGGTGGTACGTCGCGCCGCGTCGCGGCGTGCTCGACGCGATGAGCCGGCGCAGCCGCGTGCTGTACGAGCTCGCCGAGGGTGACGTCGACAACGTCGCCCACGAGCTCGAGCGCGTGGCCGAAGCCGAGCCGGGAGACTCGACGGTGTTCTTGGCCCTCGCCGCGCTCGATCGCCGGCGTGGTCGCATCGAGCGGGCCAAGGCGATCCATCGCACGGTGCTCGCCTCGGCCACGCTGCCGGCCGAGCAGCGCGTCGCCGCGCTCGTCGGCCTCGGTCGCGACCTGCTCGCGCAGGGCAACGAGCGTGCCGCCGTGGGCGCACTCGTGCGGGCGATCAGTCTCGCGCCGCGCTCGGTGGCGACGCTGGAGTCGCTGGCCAAGGCGCTCGAGCAGGCGGGGGCGTGGGAGCGTGCCGCCGCGGCGTGGGAGCGCCACGAAAAGCTCGTCGAGGGCCGCCGCCGTCGGGAGTCGAAGATCGGTCGCGGTCACGCGCTCGCCGGTCAGGCCGCGGTCGCGCTGACCGAGGGCGACGAACGCAAGGCCCGCAAGCTCGTCGAGCGTGCCACCGAGCTCGCGCCGGACTCCGGCCACGTGTGGACCGCTCGCGCGCGTGTCGACGCGGCGGTCGGGGATCCGACGCAGGCGCTCGACGCCTGGCAGCGCGCGTGGGAGCTGACACCCGCCGGGGCCCACGTGGTGGTACCCGAGGCGTGGGCGTGGGCGTCCGAAGAAGGTGTCGTGGCCGACCTCGTCGAGCGCATGCTCGCCACGCTGCGCACGGTGGTCCACCCGCCGCTGGTCGTCGCGCTCGCGGAGCGAGTGGCGCGCCAGCACCCCGACCAGGCCGCCGCGGCGCTCGAGCGCGTGGCCGAACACAGCGCCGCGGCACGGCTGCAGCTGGTGCGACTGCGGCTGGCCCGGGGGCAGCGCGACCGTGCCCGCGATGCGGCCATGGCCAAGGTCGAAGCGCCGGCGCTGCTGTGCCGCAAGTGCGGGACCTCGATGCCGCGTTTTCGTTTTCGTTGCTCGGATTGCGGGGCGTGGGACAGCGCGTCGCAGCAAGGGGTCGTTCGAACCGGTCGTGGGTCCGTGGGCTCGACGCCGCATAGGAAGAGCGCATGAGCGACGAGCCCAGTCACGGCCCATCGGCGTCCGCGTCCCGCACGGGAACGGGGCTACGTCGTCGCCAAGAGACCTTCGTGGGAGTCCTGCGTCGCTTCTCGCGGCTGTGGGGCTTTCTGATCTTCGCGGTCGTCGTGATCTTCATGTTCCGCGGCATCGTGCTGCCGTTCGTGTTCGCGATGCTGATGGCGTACATGCTGGCGCCGGTCATCGCCCGGATGCAGCCCAAGCTCGGCCGGGTGCTGTCGGTGATCACGATCTATCTGGTGATCCTCGGCCTCATCGCCGCCTTCTTCGGCCTGCTGCTGCCCGCCGTGTTCGAGGACCTGTTTCGGCTCCGTGACGCGCTGCCGGACGCGTTCGACAAGGTGGACAAGGAGTACCTGCCGCGGGTCTCGCAGTGGCTGCAGGACACGTTCGGCGGCTTCGTCAGCTCGAGCGCGCCCACCGACCCCGTCGACGTGCCCAACGAGCTCATCATGACGCCGCTCGGCGACGGGTCGTGGCGGGTCGATCTCGAAGGCGTGCGGTTGTCGGTCGAGCAGACCGGTGACGGTCGCTGGGTCATCGCCCCGCCGCAGCCGCGGACCGAGGGCGTGGACCTGTCCTCGTCCTTGCGCGAGCTCATCTCCGACCAGGGCACGGAGCTGACCGCGTTCATCGGCCCCGCGATCCAGAGCGTGGTGGCCGGCGTGGCGGGCTTTCTGACCTCGTTCGTCATCACCTTCATGCTCGCGGCCTTCGTGCTCGTCGACGTGCAGCGCGTCAGCCGGTTCGCTCGCTCGCTGGTGCCCCACGAGTATCGACCCGACTTCGAGGAGCTGTGGGCCAACGTCGATCGCGGACTGTCCGGGGTCATCCGTGGTCAGCTGCTCATCTGCTTCGTCAACGGCGTGCTGACCTTCATCGGGCTGTGGGTGCTCGACATCAAGTACAGCTTCTTGCTCGCGCTGCTCGCCGGTGCGTTCAGCCTGGTCCCGATCTTCGGCACCATCATCTCTTCGGTGCCGATCGTGCTCATCGCGCTCGTCAGCTCCGGCGACGGCGCGCTGGCATTCGGTCCGGCGATCGCGGTCCTGGGTTGGATCGTGGTCATTCATCTCATCGAGGCCAACTTCCTCAACCCGAAGATCATCGGCGACTCGGCCCACATCCACCCGGTCATCGTGATCTTCGCGTTGTTGGCCGGCGAGCACGTCTACGGGCTGACGGGCGCGCTGCTGGCGGTGCCGGTGGCGAGCATCGTCCAGAACCTGTTCCTTCACGCGCGACGGCGCTCGCCCGTGTTCAACGATTCCGAGAGCCGCGCGTGATCGACACGCCTGCCAGACCCGTCGGCGGCGAAAAGTCGCTGTTCCTTTTCGACGCCTACAATTTCATCTTTCGGGCGTACCACGCGCTGCCGATGCTCAACGCACCGGACGGCCGACCGGTCAACGCCGTGCACGGGTTCGTGCGCATGGTCCAGGCGGCGCGGCGCGACTTCGGCCCGGGGGCGATCGCGGCGGTGTTCGACTCCGGGGGCCACGGCGGTCGCCGCGAGCTTTCGCCGCAGTACAAGGCCAACCGTCCCCCGCCGCCCGAGGACCTCGCGCCGCAGTTTCAGATGGTGCGCGACGCCACGGACGCCCTCGGCATCACCCGCATCGAGGATCCGCGATACGAGGCCGACGACGTGATCGCCAGCTATGCGCTCGCGGCCAAGGACGCCGGCTACGACGTCACGGTTGTCTCCAGCGACAAGGACCTGATGCAGCTGTGCACGCTGCCGGACGTACCGGGCCAAGGCGGCTCGATCGTGCTGTACGACACGATGAAGCAACGCGTGCTCGGCCCGGCCGAGGTGGTGGAGAAGTTCGGCGTGGGCCCCGACCGCCTCGGCGACCTGCTCGCGCTGACCGGCGACAGCTCCGACAACGTGCCGGGCGTGCCGGGCATCGGGCCCAAGACCGCCGCCGCGCTCCTGGACGAGTACGGCGACCTCGAGGGCGTGCTGAAGGCGGCCCCGCAGATCAAGCAGAAGAAGCGCCGCGAGCGACTCATCGAGCACGCCGACGACGCGAGACTTTCGCGCAAGCTGGTGGCGCTGCACGATCACGTCGCGCTGCCGATCCCGCTCGAGGACCTCGCGGACGAAGGCGCCGACGAGGACGGGCTCGTCGAGTTCTTCGAGCCGCTCGGCTTCAAGATGGTGCTGCGAGAGCTGGGCGCGGCGACCCAGATGGCGCGACGGCGCGCGGAGCAGACCGGCCCGTCCGAGGGCGACGAAGCCGGTGCGTTCGAGCTGAGCGAGGTGGCCGGCTACGCGCCCCCGGGGGACGCCCATCGCGTGTGGATGGCCGCCGACGTCGACGCGCTGCCCGGCTACGTCGCCGCGTTACGCGAGGCCGGCACCGTCGCGGTGTGGGTCGTCGCGACCGGTCGGATCGAGGAGTCCTCGCTGCTCGGGATCGGCCTGTGCGCCCGCGGGGCCGCCGGCGACCACGCCCTGCCCACGTATCTACCCGTCGGGCACCAGGGCAATCTCGTCAGCGGGCCTCAGCTGCCACCCGCGGCGGTCCTCGAGCACGTCGCACCGCTGCTGGCCGACCCGCAGGTGGCCAAGCTCGTGCAGGACCACAAGACGGCCGGCCAGATGCTTCGCGCCGCGGGGATGTCCCTGCAGGGCGTGTCGATCGACACCATGCTCGCCTCGTACGTGCTCGACCCGGCGCGGTCGGCCCACGATCTGTGGGCGCTGGCCGACGACGTGCTCGGGGCCAAGCTGCGCACGGCCGAGCAGGTGCTGGGCAAGGGCAAGAAGGCCACCCCGATGGCCGCGCTCGACGCCCCTTCGGCCGGCCGCTGGACCTGCGAGCTCGTGCACGCCCTCGAGGCGCTCGGCCGGGCGCTGACCGACGACCTGGTGCTGGCCGGCGCGGCCGCGGCTCGGCTGTACCGCGAGGTGGAGCTGCCGCTGGCCGACGTGCTCGCGGCGCTCGAGGATCGAGGGATCGCGGTCGACGTGGACGTGCTGCGCGCCCAGAGCGAGCTGCTGTCGGAGCGCATCGCCGAGCTGCAGGCACGCGTCGACGAGGAGGCGGGCTACCCCGTCAACCTCGACTCGCCCATCCAGCTGCGCAAGCTGTTGTTCGAGGACCGGGGGCTGCCGGCCGGGCGCAAGACCAAGACCGGCTACAGCACCGACGCGCGCGTGCTCGAAGAGCTCAGCCAGATCGATCCGATCGTCGGCGACATCTTGGTCTACCGCACGCTGACCAAGCTCAAGAACACCTACCTGGACACGCTGCCCACGCTGGTGCGCCCCGAGACCGGACGGCTGCACACGACCTTTCAGCAGGCCGTGGCGGCGACGGGCCGGCTGTCGAGCACCGACCCGAACATCCAGAACATCCCGATCCGAACCGCCGAAGGGCGGCGCATTCGCGAGGCGTTCGTCGCCCCCGAGGGCCAGGTGCTCGTCGCCATCGACTACTCGCAGATCGAGCTGCGGGTGCTCGCGCACCTGTCGGGGGATCCGAGCCTGCGCTCGGCGTTCGTCGACGACGTCGACGTGCACCGACGGACCGCGGCCGAGGTCTTCGAGGTCCCCGAGGACGAGGTCACCGCCGACCAGCGCCGGATCGCCAAGGCGGTCAACTTCGGCGTCATCTACGGCCAGACGGCCTTCGGCCTGGCCCAGCAGCTCGGCATCCCACGCGGCCACGCCGGCAAGTACATCCGCGCGTACTTCGAGAAGATTCCCGGCGTCGACCACTACATGAACGAGCTGGTGAACCTGGCCAAGCGCCGCGGCTACGCCGAGACGATTCTGGGCCGCAAGCGCCGGATCCCCGAGCTGCGACGCAAGGGTCCCGCGCGCGGTCACGGGGAGCGGATCGCCCGCAATACCCCGATTCAGGGCAGCGCCGCCGACATCCTCAAGGTCGCGATGATCGCCGTCGAGCGGGCCCTGGCCGACGCGACGTGGGCGCGCATGCTGCTGACCGTCCACGACGAACTCATCTTCGAGTGCGAAGAGGATCGCGTGGACGAGCTCGTCGGAATCTGCCGACCGCTGATGGAAGAGGCGGTCTCGCTCGCCGTCCCGCTGCGCGTGGACGCGGGCTGGGGCAAGACCTGGGCGGCCTGCAAGGGCTGACGGGTCAGCGCTTGAGGACGCGGCCGACGAGGCGTCGGGCGCGGCGGCCTTCGTCGGCGAGGCGTCGCTGCAGCTTCTCGGCGGGCATCAACAAGTACTGCCGCACCAGCTCCTCGGGTCGGGCCCGGAAGATCGTGCTGTGGTTTTCCCCCGTGTACCCGGCCGGGGCCTCGCGCGTGTAGTAGTAGGCCGCGAACGACTTGCGGGAAACGTGGTCGGGGCACGTGACCGGCGAGACGCCGTGGTAGCTGATCTCGGAGGTCTCGAAGACCACGCAGCGGTTGAGGACGGGCCGAAAGGAGTGGTGCAGCTGCCGCACGCCCTGGCTCCACAGCTCCACGTGCCCGCCCCATTCCTCCTGCCAGACCGGGTTGAGGTACAGCAGCAGGTTCAGTCGCCGGTGCCACTGCTTTTCCTCCACGTAGTTGAAGTCGACGTGAACGTCGAGTCGCCCGCGCGGGCCCGTGACGTGGATGCCTCCGCCCACGTAGTCGGGGTCGGCGAGCAGCGTGGAAATCCCCGTGATCTGCGTGAGCGCGGTGCGGAACTCCGGTGACGAGACCGCGTCGGCGAGACGGCGGACGGGGGTCGGGAACCGATCCGCGTCGCAGATCTGCACCTTGCGCTGCTCGTTGACGAAGTTGAACATCCGTCCCTGTCGCGTCGCTTCGCCGAACGTCGGGTAGGCCTCGGCGATCTCTCGCGCGAAATCGCCGTCGAGGAAGCCGTCGATCTTGAAGTGAGGGAAGGGCTCTGCGGTCTGCCATTGCTCGCGCAGACCTTCGATGTCGAGCGGGGAGACGATGGGATCCATCTCGGGCGGGGAGGTTAGCAGACGGGGGGTGCCGCGGGAGGGCGGGCGCAATCTCGGCGCGGGCCTGAGATTTCGCACCGTCCGCCGCCTGTCGCTCCGTGGCGGCCCCGGGCATCCTCGCGACGTTCGCTCATGACCGCGGTTCTCGGAATCTCCGCCTACTACCATGACTCGGCCGCGGCGCTGATCGTCGACGGCGACATCGTTGCCGCGGCGCAGGAAGAGCGCTTCACCCGAAAGAAGCACGACCACGAGTTCCCGACGCACGCCATCGACTACTGCCTGGCCGAAGCCGGCCTGTCGAAGTCGCAGCTGGACTACGTGGGTTTTTACGACAAGCCGCTGCTGAAGTTCGAGCGGCTCATCGAGACGTACGTGGGCTACGCGCCGGCGGGGTTCGCCTCGTTTCTGCGCGCGATGCCGGTGTGGCTGCGGCAAAAGCTGCACCTGCCTCGGCAGATGCGCAAGGCGCTCGACGGCGCGTACCAAAAGCGCTTCATCTTCCCGTCCCACCACGAGTCCCACGCGGCGAGCGCCTTCTTTCCGTCGCCGTTTTCGGAGGCGGCCATCATCACCCTCGACGGCGTCGGCGAGTGGGCCACGTCGAGCATCGGGGTGGGGCGCGGCAGCAAGATCGAGCTGACCCAGGAGATGCGGTTCCCGCACTCGATCGGCCTGCTGTACTCGGCGTTCACCTACTACTGCGGCTTCAAGGTCAACTCGGGCGAGTACAAGCTGATGGGGCTCGCCCCCTACGGCGAGCCGAAGTACACCGACAAGATCCTCGACAACCTGCTCGACCTCAAAGAGGACGGCTCGTTTCGGATGGACATGGCGTACTTCAACTACTGCCAGGGGCTGACGATGACGTCCGAGAAGTTCCACGAGCTCTTCGGTCGGCCGCCCCGCACGGCGGAGACGAAGATCGACCAGTGGTACATGGACATCGCCGCCTCGATCCAGAAGGTGACCGAGGAGATCATGCTGCGGATCTGCCGGCACGCGCACGCGCAGACCAAGACCGACAACCTGTGCTTGGCCGGCGGCGTCGCGCTCAACTGCGTGGGCAACGGCCGGGTGCTGCGCGAAGGTCCGTTCGAGAACGTCTGGATCCAGCCGGCGGCGGGCGACGCCGGCGGTGCCCTCGGGACGGCGTTGTTCATCTGGCACCAGCTGCTCGACAACGAGCGCACCGTCGAGTCTCCGGATGGGCAGCACGCGTCGCTGCTCGGGCCACAGTTCGGTGACGACGATATCGCCAAGTTCTTCGACGGCGTCGGGGCCAAGTACGAGCACTTCGAGGGCGGCGAGGGCCTCGTGGACCGCGTGGCCGGGCTCATGGCCGAGGAGAACGTGGTCGGCTGGATGCAGGGCCGGATGGAGTTCGGTCCGCGCGCGCTCGGCAGCCGCAGCATCATCGGCGACGCGCGCAGCGAGCAGATGCAGTCGACGATGAACCTCAAGATCAAGTTCCGGGAGTCGTTTCGGCCGTTCGCGCCGTCCGTGCTCAAGGAGCGGGTCCACGAGTACTTCGACATGCGCGAAAACGAGGACAGCCCGTACATGCTGCTCGTGGCGCCGGTCAAAGAGGAGCGCCGCACGCAGATGTCCGAGGACCAGCAAAAGCTCGCCGGCATCGAGAAGCTCAAGGTCAAGCGCAGCGACGTGCCGGCGATCACCCACGTCGACTACTCGGCGCGGGTGCAGACGATCGACGCCGAGCGGCACGGTCGCTACTACCAGCTCATCAAGAGGTTCGAGGAGAAGACCGGCTGTCCGGTCATCATCAACACGAGCTTCAACGTGCGCGGCGAGCCGATCGTCTGCACGCCCGAGCACGCGTACCGCTGCTTCATGTCGACTCACATGGACGTGCTCGTGGTCGAAAACTACGTGCTGCTCAAGACGACGCAGCCCAACGCCGACAACTTCGACCCGAGCGCCTACCTGCAGGAGTTCGCGCTCGACTGAGGACCCGACCCATGGCGATGATCGAGATCAAAGACCCGACCCCGCGCGACCTGCGGATCTTCGGCGTGCTGATGCTGGGGTTCTTCGCCCTCGTCGGCGGAATTGTGCGCTGGCGCGGGACCTCTCCGACGGTCGTCTACACCCTGTGGGGCATCGGCGTGGGCCTGACGGCGCTGTACTACGCCGCGCCGCCCCTGCAGCGGAAGATCTACTTCGGGTGGCTGTACGCGGCGTACCCGATCGGGTTCGTCGTCTCCCACGTGGTGATGGGGGTCGTGTACTTCCTCGTCGTGACCCCCATCGCGCTGGTGATGCGCCTGATGGGACGCGACGCGCTGCAGCGGCGAATCGACCGCGACGCGAAGACGTACTGGGTGGAAAATCGCACCGGCGGACGCGACCCGGCGTCCTACTTCCGACAGTTTTGAGGTGATCCGATGACCAAGGCAGACTCCGTGGCCGACGACAAGTCCAAGAGCTCCTTCGAAGAGCAAGCCAAGGCCGAATCGACCGGCCTGACCTCCGAGCTGTTCGCGTTCTTGAGCGCGAACAAGAAGTGGTGGCTGCTGCCGATCCTGCTCGTGCTGCTCGTGGTGGGGCTGTTGGTCATCCTCGGAGGGACCGCCGCGGCGCCCTTCATCTACACGCTGTTTTAGTCGCCGGTGGCCAACGTCACCCTCAGCAGCCGCCAGATCGGCGGGGGAATCCTGGTGCTCGCCGGGGCCGCGATGCTGGCCTCGGGGGTGCTGATCAACCCGTGGGTGGGGCGGATGCTCAAGGGATCCGCCGCGCTCGACTTCGCCGACGTCAGCCGTTCTTACTTCCTGTGGAGCTGGGCGTTGGGCGGGCTGACGATCTTCGCCGGGCGCAAGGTCGGCGGCGCCAAGGGCAAGTCGCGCTGGGACGGCGCCAGCGTGCTGATCCTGCTGGTGGCCTCGGCCATCCTGTTCGATCGCTTCTTGCTGACGCGGTTCGGGCTCACGCTGTGGGAGCACGACCCGCAGCTGCACTACCGGCATCGTCCCGGCATCGAGCGCACGCTCGCCCTCGTGGGGCGGCCCGACGACATCGTGCGGATCAACGAGTGGGGCCACCACGACACGGAGCTACCCAAGGAAAAACCGGCGGGGCAGCTGCGGGGCATCGCGCTGGGGGACTCGGTGACGATGGGGTACGGGCTGACCTATCCCGAGACGTTCGCGGCCCAGCTCGAGGTGAGGCTGGACGAGACCGACAGCAAGCACTCCTCGCACGAGCTCATCAACACGGGCGTGCACGGCTACGCCACGCTGCAGGAGCTGACGGTCCTGCGTCGCTCGCTCGACTTCTCGCCCGACTACGTGGTGCTGGGGTTTTGTCTCAACGACGTCACCGAGCCGTTCGTGGTGGACACGGCGCTCGGCGGCACGGGCCTGGACTACCACGGCGTGCGCCAGACCCCGAGCCGTCTGATGGGGTGGCTGGCCAACGACACCGGGGTGGGGCGGCTGTCGCAGAAGCTCGCCGAGCGTGGGCGCACCAAGGACGAGGAAAAGCGGCTCGAGCTGTACAACGTGCGCGCGATGATCGAGGGCTCGCGCACCGAGCCGCGCTACGTCGAGGCCTGGAAGATCACGCTCGACCACCTCGAGCAGCTGTACGCCGAGGCGGCCGCGCACGACCTGCCGCTGCTCGTGGTCGTCTTCCCGTTCACGTTCCAGCTCCCCGACGACAACCTGCGGGCCCCGCAGCAGATTCTGGCCGAGCACGCCGCCGCCCACGGGGTCGACCTCGTCGACATGGCGCCGCGTTTTGCGTCCGCGGTGCTCGACGACCCCGAGCTCGTCGCCTTCATGCGCGCCCGCGGGGACGACCCGGAGACGATCGGGCGGCGCTTTGCGCCCGAAATGGCCGAGTACTTCTTCGACGAGGACCACTTCACGGCCAAGGGCAACGCGCTCGTCGCCGAGGCGATCGCCGCGTGGCTGGCCGAGCGAGGCCTCGTCGATCCGGTCGCGAACTGACCGCGGTCAGAACGCGAAGCCGGCCTGGGCGGTCACGACCACGGCGTCGATGAGCCCCTTGGTCCGGTCGTAGTTGGGCGACTGGGTGGGCGTGTCGGTCAGCGAGCGGTACATGATCATGTCCGCCTTCGCCGAGATCCGCACGTCGTCCATGATCTTGAGCAGCTGCCCGTTCTTGGGGCGCAGCAAGAAGGTCGCCTTGATGCCGTAGGTCTGGTTGAGCAACGCCGACAGCTCGCGGTCGCCGGTCCAGTAGCTGCCCGTCGCGCCGCTTTGGGCGTAGTCGTTGCCGTCGCGATAAAACAGCGCGCTGTCCTGCACGTGCCAGCGGGCCCGCGCCCGAACGATGAGCGGGCGGGCCACGTACTGGTCCCAGGCCAGGTCGGCCGAGAAACTCTCCACCGCCCACGAGTCGAAGTAGCCGCGCACGCCGGCCTCGATCGATCCCCGGATCGGTCGCAGCGCGAACTTGCCGCGGGCGAACAGCGACAGCCGGTTGCGCACGTCGGGCAGGTGCTCCTGCACGGCACGCTGCCCCAGCAGCACCTGCCGGTACGGGTTGGACTGAAAGCCGCGCAGCACCTGACCAGTCGTGCCGGCCTGCAGCAGCATCCACGGTGTGACGATCTGGGTGACCGACAGCTGCGCGGTGTCGATGGCGAGCTTGCGGGTCGTGGTGTCGTCGGCCGACTGAAAGCAGTTGTCGGAGTTGTCGAGCGCGCGCAGCTCGAGCAGCTCCTCGGTGTCGGCGTTGTTGGCGTCGCAGACCCGGTCGAAGTTGTGGGTGTACTCGCCGGCGATCTGCGTGTTGCGGTTGAACAGGTCGGTGCTCAGCTGCGCCGAGACGGTGCCGGAGCGGTAGTCGTTTTCCCCCGCGAAGCCGCCGGCGACGCGCAGGGTCGCGTAGTCGGTCAAAAAGCGCAGGCCGAGCGCCCCGTGGTGGCGCACGTCGTTGAAGCTCGTGGCGGAGCTGACGGCGTCGATGCCGAAGATCTGCGGGGTCGCCCCGGTGACGACGTCGGCGTCGTACCCGGCGTCGAGGCCGAAGTGCCCGGTGTAGTCCTGGCGGTAGTTGACCTGGGGGTGCACGACGATGAGCGAGGTGTCGGGCGCCGGCTCCTGAAAGTAGGTCACCGCCGCGCGGACCTCGTCGTCCTCACCGGCGTACGCGGCCGACGGCCACGCCCACGCGAGCACGCACCACGTCAGCACGGCGAGGGCCGCCCACGCGCACCGTGGCACCGCCCTATCGGGGACTAGTTGCAACCGCAGCCTCCTCCGGCGGTGCCCCGTCCTCCCGAGGCGCCTTCGCGATTCTCCTCGATGTGGGCGCTCGCGGCCGCCTCGAGGCCGTCGGCGTCGAACTGCATGATCGGGTCGGCGAGGTACGCCTTCTCCGAGGGCAGCACGGCGCGCGCGCAGCCGGTGGCCGCGAGGGCCGCCGTCGCCAGGATCAAAGCTCCGACGCTAGAACGAAAACGCGAGTGCACCGCTGTACTCCCTCAAGGATGTGGCGTCGTCGGCCCGAAACGACACGTGGTTGCGGAAGTCGAAGCGCAGCCCGACCCCGTGCTTGAAGATGATCCAGACGCCGCCGCCGGGACTGGCCAGGTACGACCAGCGGGCGTCGGTGAGCGCGTCGACCTTGCCGCGGGTGAACAACGCCCCGCCGCCGACGCTCAGAAACGGGGTGAACGGGATCGACGGCGACAGGTACAGGTTCGCCGACAGCCCGAAGATGCCGCGCGAGGTCTCGCGGCCCACGCTCGGTCCGAGGTAGCCCTCGATCGCCACGTTGGGCGAGATGAACCCGGACGGGCGCACCAGAAACAGCCCTTCGCGTCCGAGGGCGCCGGCCGACAGGGCACCGCCCATGCGGGCCGTGAGCAGGTTCGGCGGACCCAGGACCTTGTCGCGGAGCTTGCGGCCGAAGCGGCGAAGCGGGCCGGGTCGCTTCTCGTCCTCGGGCATGCCGAACAGCTCCACCTGCTCGGACAGGATCCAGCCGGTCGTGCCGGTCTCGAGCCGGATCCGGGTCCAGCCGCCCCGCTTGCCACGCTCGACCATCTCCACCACGTCGTCGCGCGACAGTGCGGCGATCGTGCGAAAGCCGAAGCCGGGACCGGAGCGCACCTCGGCCCGCTCGGCGAGCACACGCGCGTGTGGGCGCACGTCGGGGTCGCTCGCGGGGGCCGCCTGGGCCGGCGTCGCCGCCGAGGCGACGGCGCCCAGTCCGAGCACGCCCGCGACGAGCCATCCGACTAGCTTCCGTCCAGCCACTCTTGGATCAGCTCCAACTCGGGCCCGTCGGCAGAGAAGAGGTCGCCGCCCTCGTGGGAGACGGTCGATCCGCCGGCCGGCTTGCCGTACAGCGGCGACAGCTCGGCGATGTCGCAGTCGGTGATGAAGAACGTGGTGCTCTGCAGATTGTTCTGCCACACGACCGGCCACGCGGAGACGGGATCGGTGGGCAGGGGCGCGAGCACGTCGGACGTGCTCTCGAGGCGGTAGATGCTGCCGCTGGAGTCGGCGGCGTGACAGCCATTGGCCTGCGCGCAGTCGTGGCGCTGCAGGTACTCGGGGACGATGCGTTCGACGAAGAAGTTCGCCGAGACGACGCAGCGGTTGGCGACGCCGACGTCGGGTCCGGGATCGACGATCTCGCAGCCGGCCAAGCCGACCGAGAGCCCCCACGCTCCCGCGAGCACACACCGCACGCCCCGGCGCACGGCGACGAGGATACCAAGCTCGTTGCCGTCGGGCCCGGGGGGAGGTGCCCCCAATCTACACGGCGCGGGCTTGGGAGCGGCGCAGCGGCGGCGTACGCTGGGCGACGCGCCATGACAGATCCCGACATCTTGCCCGAGGACGCCGACGCGGCGGCGCAGCGGTTGCGGCAGGCCCACGTGCCCGCCCCGATCCTCGCCTGCGTGCGTCAGCTGCAGCAGGCCGGTCATGCGGCGGTGCTCGTCGGCGGAGCGGTCCGCGATGCGCTGCGCGGGCAGGCGGCCGAGGACTGGGACGTGGCCACCTCGGCGACGCCCGACGAGGTGATCGCGACGTTTCGCCGCACGATCCCGACGGGAATGGAGCACGGCACGGTCACCGTGTTGATGCCCGGCGACGGCAAGCCCGAGCCGGTGGAGGTCACGACGTTTCGAGGGGAGGGTGCCTACGCCGACGGCCGGCGCCCGGACTCGGTCGTGTTCCTGCGCGACCTCGTGGAGGACCTGGCGCGGCGCGACCTGACGATCAACGCGCTGGCGTGGGACCCGATCACCGAGACGTTCACCGACCCGTTCGGCGGGCTCGACGATCTGCGCGCCGGTCTGGTGCGGGCGGTGGGCGAGCCGCTGCGCCGCTTCACCGAGGACGGCCTGCGCACGATGAGGGCGGTCCGCATGTGCGCGACCATGCGCCTGCGGCTCGAGCCCGAGACGGCGGCCGCGATCCCGCATGCGCTGCACGTGCTGGCCAAGGTCAGCCGCGAGCGGGTGCGCGTGGAGCTGTGGAAGATGCTCGGCGCGCCGCAGCCCTCCCTGGGCTTGTGGCCGATGCGGGTGACGGGGATCTGGCCCCACGTGCTGCCGGCCTTGTCCGACGACGAGGCCGACGCCGCGATAGAAGCCGTGGATGCGATGCCGGCCGACCCGGGCCTGCGCGCCGCGAGGCTGCTGTGGCCGCACCGGCGCGCGCGGGCGACGGTGGAAGAGGCCGTGGACGCCCTCAAGCCCTCCAAGGCGCAGCGGCAGCGGATCCTCGCCGCGATCGGCACGGCCGCCGACGACCTGCTCGCCGCGTCCGACCCGGTCGCGATGCGCAAGGCCGCCGCGCTGCTGGGTCGGCCGCACATCGACGACGCCCTCGCCGTCGGCGGCGCCTCGGCGCAGCAGACCGCGGCCGTGATGGCGGCCTGCGACGGCGCCCCGCTTTCGGTGGGGGAGCTGGCGATCTCCGGCGGCGAGCTCATCGCCGAAGGCGTGGTCGCCAAGGGCCCCGCCGTCGGCGATTGCATGCGCACCCTGCTGGGGCTGGTGCTCGAGGATCCGTCGCGCAATACGAGGGCGGCGTTGCTGGACGCGGCACGCGGGTAGGCGGGGCGCTCCGAGCGGGCCTCACGCGTCGTCGTCGCGCGTGGGCTCGGGGACGGTGACGGCGGTCGAGGCCGGGCCGTCGGTCTTGCGGTCCTTGCGGTGGTCCTTGGCCACGAGCACGTAGACGGAGGGCACCACGAACAGCGTGAACAGGGTGCCGATCGACATGCCGCCCACGAGCACGAGGCCGATCGAGTTGCGGGCGACGGCGCCGGCCCCGGTCACGAGGGTGAGCGGGAAGTGCCCCACCACGGTGGCGACGGTGGTCATCAGAACCGGTCGCAGGCGGGTCGACGCGGCGACCTTCACCGCCTCGATCTTCGACAGGCCCGCCTCCTGCTGCGCGTTGGCGAACTCGACGATGAGGATGCCGTTCTTGGCCACGAGCCCGACGAGGGTCACGAGCCCGACCTGCGAGTAGATGTTGAGCGAGGTCGTCCAGCCCTCGGTCAGCCCGAAGCTCATCCCGGGCGGGCCCGCGAACTTCAGGAACGTGAACACCAGCGCGCCGAACATCGCCAGCGGCACGGAGCCGGCGAGGATCACGAAGGGGTCGCGGAACGAGTTGAACTGCGCTGCGAGCACCAGGAAGATGAGCAGCAGCGCGAGCATCATCGCCGGCAGAAACTTGCCGCTCTCCTGCCGCAGCTGCCGCGACTCTCCGGTGTAGTCGATGCGGTAGCCCGGCGGCAGGATCCGCGCGGCCGCTTCCTCGAGCAGCTTCAGGCCGCCGTCGAGCGAGCGCGTCGCAATGCCCGAGAGCTTGACCGCGTTGAGCTGCTGGAAGCGATTGAGCGTGCGCGGCTCGACGCCTTCCTCCACCCAGGCCACCGACGAGAGCGGAATGAGGGTTCCGTCGGGGCCGCTGATGTGGATTTCGGTGAGCTGCTGCGGGGTCAGCCGGGCCTTGCGCTCGATCTGCGGGATGACCTTGTAGGCTCGCCCGTCGAGATCGAAGCGGTTGACGAAGTTGCCGCCGACCATCGCGGCCACGTCGCTGCCGACCTGCTGCATGCTCAGGCCGAGCGCGGCGACCTTCTCGCGATCGATCACGATGCGGGCGTTGGCCTGATCGATGCGGACGTCGCGGATGAGCGGGAAGGCGAACTGGCCGCTCTCGGTCGCCTCCGCCACGAGCTGCTCGGCGAAGCGCAGTAGCTCCTCGTGGCTGGCCGTCGACGCGATCACGAACTCCACGGGGAACTGGCCCGAGCTCGGCAGGGCCGAGGGCAGGAACGCCGGCGCGCGCAGACCCGTGATGTGGGTGAGCTTTTGGTTCACCTCGTTCTGGACCGGGAAGATCGTGCGCTCGCGCTCGTCCCAGGGCACGAGCATCATGCCGCCGAAGCCTCCGGTCGGAAACGAGATCTGGAAGCTGTGGTCGAACTCCGGGGTCGACTCGAACACGTCGCCGACCTGCTCGGTGTAGTGGGTGACCTGCTCGAGCGTGGCGTTGGCGGGCACGTCGAGGGCGCTGAACACCACGCCCTGGTCCTCGTTGGGCGCGAGCTCGGTCGGCGAGAACATGTACATCGGCACCGTCAGCAGCGACAGCAGCACCCACACCGTGTACACGGCCGGGCGCGCACGCAGGGTCGCGGCGAGGGCTCGCGCGTAGGTACGGCGCACGGCCTCGAACCCCCGGTCGATCGCCCGCGACAGCCAGCCGCGATGCGTGCCGCTCGACAGCAGGTTCGCCGCCATCATCGGCGACAGGGTCAGCGCGACCGCGCCGGAGATGAACACCGCGCCGGCGAGGGTGAAGGCGAACTCGCGGAACAGCGCCCCCGAAAGACCCCCCTGAAAGCCGATCGGCGCGTACACGGCGGCCAGCGTGATCGTCATCGCGATGATCGGCCCCACCAGTTCGCGGGCGCCGAGCAGCGCCGCGACCTGGGGCGACTTGCCCTCGCGAATGTTGCGCTCGACGTTCTCCACCACCACGATGGCGTCGTCGACGACGAGGCCCACCGCGAGCACGATGGCCAGCAGGGTGAGCAGGTTCAGCGTGAACCCGAGCACCGACATCAGGAACACGGCACCGATGAGTGACACCGGGATCGCCACGAGCGGCACCAGCACGGTGCGCAGCGATCCGAGGAACAGGAAGATCACCACGATGACGATGAGGACCGTCTCCGTGAGGGTCTTGACGACCTCGTCGATCGCGTTGTCGATGTACTTGGTGGAGTCGAAGGCGATGCCGGCCGTCATGCCGGTGGGCAGCTCGGCCTGGATCGACTTCATCTCCTCGGCCACGGCC
This sequence comes from uncultured Pseudomonadota bacterium, assembly GCA_937896535.1. Classification (GTDB taxonomy): domain Bacteria; phylum Myxococcota_A; class Polyangia; order Nannocystales; family Nannocystaceae; genus CALBMM01. The sequence goes on along the minus strand of CALBMM010000020.1, from coordinate 3,549 downwards.
GCGATCACGTCGAGCGAGTTGGCGTTGGGCAGTACCCACACGCCCATGAACACGGCGCGCTCGCCGGAGAACCGAACGTCCTGCTCGTAGTCGTCGGCGCCCATCACCACGTCGGCGATGTCTTCGAGGCGCACGATGGCGTCGCCGGATTGCCGGATCACGAGTCGCCGGAAGTCCTCGGCGGAGGACACGTCGGTGCTCGCGGTCAGGTTGACCTGGACCAGGGCGCCCTTGGACTGGCCGACCGCGGCCAGATAGTTGTTGGCGCTCAGGGCCGCCCGCACTTGCGACGGGCTGACCCCGAGGGCGGCCATGCGATCGGGCTTGAGCCACGCCCGCATCGCGAAGGTGCGGTTGCCCAGGATGTCGGCTCGCTGCACGCCGTCGATGGCCGACAGCCGCGGCTGCACCACGCGCAGCAGGTAGTCGGTGACCTGGTTGTCCTCGAGGATGTCCGAGCCGAAGGTCAGGTACATCGCCGCGATGCGGCCGTCGGTGGGCTCGATCGAGATCGCGGGGATCTCGGCCTCCGGCGGGAGATCGGCGCGCACCTGGTTGACGCGGGCGCTGATGTCGGCGAGCGCGTCGCTGGCGTCGTAGTTGAGCTCCAGGCGCACGTTGATCGTCGACAGGCCGGCCACGCTCTGCGACTCGATGAAGTCGATGCCGTCGGCGGCGGCGATGGAGCGCTCGAGCGGGGTGGTGATGAATCCACGCACGAGCTCCGCGTCCGCGCCGATGTACGGCGTGCGTACGGTGACGGTGGCGCTCTCGAGCTTGGGGTACTGCCGGACGTTGAGGCTGCGAATCGCCTGCAGCCCCGCGATCACGATCACGAGGTTGACGACGATCGCCAGCACGGGGCGGCGAATGAAGACGTCCGTGAAGCGCATGGCGGCGACTCAGCGGTTGGTCGGCGTCGGCGACACCGAGGCCTGCAGGGCGTTGTCGTTGTCGACGTAGACCGGGGCGTTGTTGCGCAGCTTGAAGGCGCCCTCGGTCACGATCTCCTCGCCCGCGGCCACGCCCTCCTCGATCGCGACGAAGTCGCCCCGGCGCGCCCCGAGGCGCACGAACTGTTGGCGTGCGTTCATCACCGGCTGACCGTCGGGGCCCTTCGCCTCGGTGGGTTCGGCCGGGGGCTCGACGACGAACACGGAGTCGCCGTAGGTCGCGTAGAGGATCGCGGTGGCCGGAACGGCCACGACCGCGGCCTGCTGCGGTTGGATGACCTCCACGTTGACGAACATCCCCGGCTGGAACGAATCGTCGGCGTTGCTCAGCGTCGCGCGCAGCTTGAGCATGCGAGTGCTCGCGTCGATCTTCGGCTCGATGGCCACGATCTCGCCCTTGCCGAGGAACTCGGGGCGGCCGGTGACGGTGACGCGGACCTGCTGGCCCTGCGTGACCCGCGTCTGCTGCGGCAGATCGAAGTCGATGTTGACGCCCTCGACGGACTCGAGCGTGGTCACCACCGCGCCGGGATTGAGGTACTCGCCGATGTCGACCTCGCGCAGGCCGAGTCGACCCGAGAACGGCGCACGGATCGTCTTCTTGGCGATCTGCGCGCGCAGCACCTCGATCTCGGCGCGCGCGGAGGCGAGGGCGGATTCGTCGGCGTCGATCGTCGCCTGTGACTCGGCGCCCGAGCTCGCCAGCTCGCGTGATCGCTTGGCCGTGGTCAGCGCGAGGTCACGCCGAACCTGGGCGGAGGCGAGCTGGGCCCGCTCCACGCGGGCATCGAGCTGCACGAGCACTTCGCCCTTCTTCACCGTCGCGCCGGAAGCGAACGCGATCGAGGTCACGACGCCCGAAACCTCGGTGCTGATCGCCACGCCTTTGGCGGACGTGACGGTTCCGATGGTGGGCACCGTGGTCTCCCACGTCTCGGACGTGGCGGGGGTGGTCGCGACCGCTTCGGGCGGAGGCCCCGCGGCCTGCATCTGCTCGCCCATGGCGATGAGCGCCGAGATCTGGGACCACTTGACGTAGACGAGCCCGCCGACGACCACGACGAGGCCCAAAATGGTGACGAGGTAGCGCATGGTCGAACCCGGGCCCTCCAAGTTCGCCGGGGAAAGCCGACGAGTTACGTCGGCAAACCGATGTTTCCACCCGCGGCGCGCCCGGTGTCTGCCACATTCGAGCCGTGTTCGCGAGCCGGTCGGTGTGGCGGGCGCGCAGGAGCGCCCTGCCGCAAGGGTCGGGGTCATGGGGGCCGGGAAGGTCTCGCCGCGCTGCGCCGCCACCGCCCGGTGCCTGGAGTTCCCCGTCGATCGTCACTATCGTGCCGCCGATGCGCGAGCAGAATGCGGGACAGGGTACGCCCGCCTCCCACGACCAGCCCCGCCCCGATCAGTTCGGCGGACCGTGGGGAGCCCTGGCGCTGACGATCGTCATGCCGACGGTCAGCTTCTATCTTTGGTCCGCGGTCGCGCAGCACGGCGGCGCGCTGTGGTGGCCGCGCGGGTGGGGCGAGCTCGTCGCGATGTTCCCGGCCCCGACGATGGCCGCGGCGGGGATGCTCGCGGGCTTCATCGCGCTGCACGGGGTGCTTTACGTGGTGCTGCCCGGTCGCGTGATCGAGGGCCGGCCCACCGCGCACGGCGAGCAGGCCCAGTACCGCATCAACGGGCTGCTGGCGTTCGCGCTGTCGGCGGCCGCGCTCGTGGGTGGGATCGCGCTGGACCTGGTGTCGCCGCGGGCGGTGCTCGCCGAGCTCGGGCCGATGCTCACCCTCGCGACGCTGTTCGCGATCGTGGCCTCGGCGTGGAGCTACGTGGCGGGCCGCCGGCGTGGTCACCTCGAGCGCAGCACCGGGCACCCGATCTACGACTTTTACATGGGCACGATCCTCAACCCGAGGCTCGGGCGCCACGACCTGAAGTTCTTCTTCGAGTCGCGCGTGGGCATGGGGGCGTGGGGAACGTTCGCGATCCTGATGCCGGCGGCCCAGCTGCAGAGCGAAGGTTCGCTTTCGACGGCGATGCTCGTCGTCAGCCTGTGTCAGCTCATCTACATCGTCGACTTCTTCGTCTTCGAGCCGCTGCTGCTGACGATGATCGACATCATCGAGGAGAACCTCGGCTTCATGCTGTGGTTTGCGTTCCTGGTGTGGATGCCGTTCAACTTCACACTGCAGCAGCAGTACGTGCTCGCCGCCGATCCCTCGCTCTCGGTCGCGACCGGGGTGGGGCTGCTGGTGCTCAACGCCGCGGGCTACTTCGTGTTCCGCGATTCCAACCTGCAAAAGCAGCGGTTCCGGCGCGACCCCACGCGGCCGATTTGGGGCAAGCCTCCGGTCACCATGGACACCGCGCGCGGCACCAAGCTGTTGCTGTCGGGGTGGTGGGGGATGGCGCGCCACACCAACTACCTCGGTGACCTGACGATGGCGGCCGCGTGGTGTCTGGCCTGCGGCTTCGGCTCGATCGTGCCGTACTTCTACTTCCTGTACTTCGCGCCGCTGCTGCTCGATCGCGAGCGCCGCGACAACGCGATGTGCAAGCGCAAGTACGGCGACGACTGGGACCGCTACTGCGCCAAGGT